>NZ_JBLKRS010000001.1:0-699911 GCF_047608425.1 Parvimonas oralis | reverse complement strand
GTTGCAGAAATGCAAGAGAGATTCGATACAGAAAATGTCGTAGATAGGTCAGAGGTGTAAAGGTGGCAACATCAAAGCTAACTGATACTAATAAATCGAAAGCTTGACCAGAAATATATACTCTTTAATTGAAAGGGTTTAAACAGAAATATATTGAAAAAGAAAAAGTAAACAAACAAATAAATAAGTATGGCTGTGATGGCTAGGAGGATACACCTGTTCCCATCTCGAACACAGAAGTTAAGCTCTTAAACGTCGAAGGTACTAGTACATCTCGTATTGGGAGAATAGAAAACAGCCAAACAAACCACTCGAAAGAATGGTTTTTTGTTTATTTAAAATGATTTTTTTATTGTGAAAGCTCGTAGAGATTAACACCATAAAAACAAAATAAGTATGGCTGTGATAGCTAAGAGGATACACCTGTTCCCATCTCGAACACAGAAGTTAAGTTCTTAAACGTCGAAGGTACTAGTACATCTCGTATTGGGAGAATAGAAAACAGCCAAACTCCTAGGTAGCTCAATGGTGGAGCACCCGGCTGTTAACCGGTAGGTTGTGGGTTCGAACCCCACCCTGGGAGCCAATTATGCCGGGGTGGCGGAACTGGCAGACGCACAGGACTTAAAATTCTGCGATGTTAACTCATCGTACCGGTTCGATTCCGGTCCTCGGCACCAGTTTAAGGCCCCATGGTCAAGCGGTTAAGACATCGCCCTTTCACGGCGGTAACCCGGGTTCGAATCCCGGTGGGGTCACCATTTAATTTTATGTGGCGGAGTAGCTCAGTTGGCTAGAGCATGCGGTTCATACCCGCAGTGTCAGGGGTTCAAATCCCTTCTCCGCTACCATTTTTTTATTGGGTTTAGATTTGGGCGCATAGCTCAGTTGGGAGAGCATCTGCCTTACAAGCAGGGGGTCATAGGTTCGAGCCCTATTGTGCCCACCAAATACGGCCTGGTAGTTCAGTTGGTTAGAATGCTAGCCTGTCACGCTAGAGGTCGTGGGTTCGAGTCCCATCCAGGTCGCCAATTATTATGCTGGTGTAGCTCAATTGGTAGAGCAACTGACTTGTAATCAGTAGGTTAGGGGTTCAAGTCCTCCCACCAGCTCCATATATGCGGGAGTGGCTCAGTGGTAGAGCATCGCCTTGCCAAGGCGAGGGTCGCGAGTTCGAATCTCGTCTTCCGCTCCAAGAACTCAGAATTTATTCTGAGTTTTCTATTATGTGCCATTAGCTCAGCTGGATAGAGCGTTTGGCTACGGACCAAAAGGCCAGGGGTTCGAATCCTCTATGGCACGCCAAATAGAGTAATTATATTTAAGTAATTACAAAATGTTAAAAAAAGAATCAAATTATTTGGTTCTTTTTTTATTGTGAAGAAATAATTTTCCATATTATTTTATTTTTTATATATTTTTTAAGTTCTTATACTAAAATGTGGGTATAATATATAAACTAACAATGATTATCTATTATTTGATATAGAATTTGCTTTTTTATTTTATTATATGTAATGCTATCATTAAATTCTACTTTAAGTCCTAGGTCTTTATATGATAAAATTTATACATATCAAATTATGAATTAATGTCATTTTATATTGAATTTTTTTAGCTTTAATGGTATAATTGTTAGGACATTATTTAAGGAGGCGATTTTATGAAACCAGTAATTGGTATTTCAGGAAGTATTTTAATTAGTAAAGGTAATACTTTTTCAGGTTATAGAAGATCATATGTAAATCAAGATTATGTTGAAGCTATATTAAGAGCCGGTGGTATTCCTTTTATAATTCCATTTAACGAAGATTTGGAAAGTATAAGAGAAATGGTTCAAAATGTTGATGGTATTATTTTATCCGGTGGACATGATATAGATCCATATAATTATGGAGAAGAACCACTACTAAAAATTGGCGAAGTATTTCCGGAAAGAGATGTTTTTGATATGGAGATCTATAAGACAGCTGTAAGTCTAAAGAAACCTGTTTTTGGTATCTGTAGAGGATATCAAATGATTAATGTTATAAATGGAGGAACTTTGTATCAAGATTTATCTTATGCAGACTTTGTTAAAATTAAGCATAATCAAGGGGATAATCCTGCTCAAGCTACTCATTTTGTAAAATTTGAAGAAGGAACTTTCTTAAGAAATATTTTAGGTGAAAAATATAAAGTAAATAGTTTCCATCATCAAATATTAAAAGATGTTGCTCCTGGATTTAAGGTTGTTGCAAAGAGTGATGATGGAGTGGTTGAATCTATTGAAAAAATTACAGAAGATTGTTTTGTAGTAGGAGTACAATGGCATCCGGAAATGTTGTCAGTAAAACATTTAGATTCTCAAAGAATTTTTGATGAATTTGTAAAAAATGTTGAAAAAAGAAAAAATAAATAGTTTTAATAATGTTAAAACTATGAAGGAGGAATTATTTAATGGATAAGAAAAAAATGGGATTTTGGTCAATAGTTCTTTTGACTATAAATTCAATAATTGGAACAGGTATATTTTTATCACCTGGTAGTGTTGCTAAATCAGCCGGTACTCAGGCTCCAATGATTTATTTAGTAGCTGCTGTTTTTACTTCTATGCTGGCTATTACTTTTGCTTCTGCTGCAAAATATGTTTCAAAAAGTGGAGCAGCTTATGCTTATTCTAAAGCAGCTTTTGGAAATACTATAGGACAATATGTAGGTGTTACAAGAGTTATTGCTGCAAGTATAGCTTGGGGAACAATGGGAACATTCGTTGTTAGAACTACTTTAAAAATATTTGGATTAGATTCTGCTAATTTAACTTATGTTACAATAGGTTTTTTAGTTTTAATGTCAATTCTATTATTAATTAATATTTTTGGTACTAAACTTTTAACATTAATTAGTGATATCTCTACAATAGGAAAAGTTTTAGCTTTAGTAGTTACTATTATAGCCGGTGTTGCAATTTTAATTTATACTGGAGAATCACATTTGTCTGAATTAAGTTTATTAAAAGCTAAAGATGGAACTCCTTTGATTAAAGAAATGACAACTACTACTTTTGTAACTGCTGTAATTGCTGCTTTCTATGCTTTTACAGGATTTGAATCAGTTGCAAGTGGTTCACAAGATATGGAAGAACCGGAAAAGAATTTACCAAAAGCAATTCCTTTAGCAATTGGTATTATTGCTGCTATTTACTTTGGAATAGTTTTAGTAGGTATGCATGTTAATCCGGTTGCTTTAGTTCAATCAAAAGAAGTTGTTGTTTTAGCTTCAATTTTCACTAATCCTATATTAGAAAAAGTTGTAGTTTTAGGAGCTTTAGTTTCAATGTTCGGTATAAATGTAGCTGCATCTTTCCATACACCACGTGTTTTAGAAGCTATGGCTAAAGAAAAACAAGTTCCTGAAATTTTTGCAAAGAGATTATCAAATGATTTACCATTACCTGCATTTTTATTTACAGCTATATTTGCAATAATTATTCCATTAAGTTTTAGATATGATTCAACAGGAATAGCAATTATAAGTTCAATTTCACGTTTTGTTCAATTTTTAATTGTGCCTTTAGCTGTTGTAATTTTCTACTTTGGAAAATCAAAGGAAACTGTTTTAGATACAAAGAAGAGTATGGTTACTGATGTTATTATTCCTTTAATAGCATTATTACTTTCTATTTTACTTCTTGTGAAATTTAATTGGAAAGGACAATTTTCAGTTAAGGATAGTACAGGTGAACTTGTAACAAATGTTAAAGCAATTATATCTATGGTAGTTGGTTATGTTGTTTTACCAATTATAATGTTTATTTATACTAAAACAAAAAAAGAAGTTAAGTAATTTATAGTTATAGAGTAAATTAACTAAATTCTTTTTAATTATTTAATAAAAAGCTTAAAATTTATAAAAATAGAGAAGAATTCATTCCTTCTCTATTTTTTATTAAAAGTTTATGGTAAAATATATCTAGAGGTGATTTTATGAAGAATAAATTTTTAAATATAAAATATATCATAGAAAGAGTTTTAATTGTATTTTTAATTACAGTTTTAAGTTTTAACTTTGTTTCTAAAAATTCTTTTGCAGATGATAATTTTGACAGGGCAAATAGGATTTATGATATGGACTATAGAAGCTTTTTTATAGGAAATATTGTTGAAGATTCAAATGGGAAATTTAAAGTTAAAGTTACTACAATATTTTTAGGAGAAAATCTTGATGAAATAGAAGTTCCAAAATTTAAAGAATATAGTTATAGTAGATTAGTTCCTGCAAAAGGAGATTATTTTGTTGGTATTTTAAAAAAAGATAATACTTTAGATTTAACATGGATTTTTAAAGCTACTTCCGGAAATTATGAGACTCTATTTTTAGCAAATGACAAAGATCCCCATAATGCTGAGGTTAAATTATTTCAAAATATGATAAATAAAGGAGAGTATGTTCCCAATCTTGATGAAATTGAAAAAAATAAAAGATTGGAAGCCAATAAATATACTAAGCCTAAAGATGATTTTAGTAAAAACTATGATGAATTGACAGAAGAAGAAAAAAAACAAAGAATAGAAGCAGTTAATGAAAAATCCGAAGAAGATCATAAGAAAAGAATGGAAGCTATTTCAGATTTTGTAAAAAATCCTGTTATGTTGATTGTTCCCGGTATTTTGTTTTTGTTGATTTTTTATGTTGTCCGTTCAAAAAGGAAATTTTTAAAAGAAATGGAAGAACGTATTAATGATGACTACAACGATGAAGATTAATTCTATAAATAACGATTATGAAGCAAAGAGATTATTAAATTTTAGTATTAAATTTTCTTACTATTTGCTTTACAATGGAGGAGAAGTTTATAGAGTGGAGGATAGTATAAATAGAATTTGTAAATCTTTTAAAAATATTAAGGCTGTAAATACTTTTGCTTTAAGTAATATGGTAATGATTTCTTTTGTGTATAATGGAACAAATTATACAAGTATGAGAAGATTAAATGATTCGGGAAAGAATTTAGAAAAAATAGCTTTATTAAATGATTTATCCAGAAATATTGTTTCAGGTAAAGTTGATATTGATGAAGCTTTTATAGAATTAAAAAATATTAAAAATAGGAGTTCTTACAGTAATGTAGCTACTGTTTTGTTAATTACTTTATCCGCTCCGTTTTTAGCATTTATTTTTGGTGGAACTTTAGGTGATTTTATTCCTGCATGTATTGCTATGCTTGTTGAGATGTCGTTTATAATTTATATTGAAAAATATAGATTGCCTTCATTTATAGCAACTTTTTTATCTGCAAGTGCAGTAGCTCTTTTTGTTATGACTATGTCAAGACTTGTTCATATAGAAAATTTATCAAGTATTATGATTGCATCAATTGTTCCGCTTTTTCCCGGAATACAGATAACTAATTCAATGAGAGATATTTTATCAGGAGATATTTTGTCCGGAATAATAGGTATAATGTCTGCAATATTTACAGCAGTTTCTATTGCAGTAGGGGTTGTTTTAGTTCTTAGACTTTTTGGATAGGTGGTTTTATGGATTTATTTTTAAATATTATTTGTGCTGTTGTTTCGAGTATTGCGTTTTCAATTTTTTTTATAGTTCCAAAAAAAGCAATAATTTATTGCACAATCACAGGAACTATTAGTTGGATTGTTTATTATTTTTGTAGTAAACATTTGGGTAATTCAGTCAGTAATTTAATTGCATCTGTAGTTGTTGGACTTTTTGCAGAGTATTTTTCTGTAAAATTGAAAATGCCCTCTACGGTATTTATGTATATTGGAATTGTAATGTTGGTTCCCGGATATAGAATGTATCATACTATGGAATATTTTGCAAAGAATCAGTATTTATTAGCTTTAGATAGTGGAATAAGCACTGTTGCACATGCAGGCTCTATAGCGATTGGGGTTTTGATTTCTGCAATATTTTCCAAATCTATCAAGAGAGTTAAATTTGATAGAGTTAGTAAAATTAACGAGATAACAGAAAAAATAGGAGAATTTTCAGAAAAATAAAAATTTTTATTTAATATACTATTTAGAATTCAAATCAACTTATTTATGAAAAATTTTTGTAAAAAGGTTGATTTTTTTAATTAAATAATGTATAATACTTAATGTTGTTTTATGGGAGTAGATGAGTTCTGGTGTGCTCTCTGGTCTTCAAAACCAGCATAAGGAGTTTGTAGCTTCTTAGGTGGGTTCGATTCCCACATATTCCCGCCAATTTTATTTTTATAAAATTTAATTTAGCACTTGACTATAATTATATAATGAAGTATAATTAAGTAAAGAAATAAATAAAAAAGTGGAGGTATGTTATGTCAAATTTAAAAAAATTACAATCAAAACAATTGGATGAGTTTTTTGAAGCAATATTAATGTTGAAAACTAAGGATGATTGTTATGCTTTCTTTGAAGACGTTTGTACTTTGCGTGAATTAAATTCTATTTCTCAAAGATTGGAAGTTGCTAAACTTTTAAAGATTAGAAAAACTTACAATGAAATAGAACTTGAAACAGGAGCATCAACAGCTACAATTAGTAGAGTAAATAGATCATTGCAATTCGGTGCAGAAGGTTATGAGTTAGTTCTTGATGCATTAATTGCTAAAGATTTAAAGGGTAAGAAGTAATTATATTTAGTTTTAATAGATACTATTTTAAAATAGTATCTATTTTTTTGCTTTTAAAAAGATTTTTATTATTGTTTTTAAAATTTATTGAAATATTAAATTTACAATGCTATAATATAATTGTTAAAATTAAATTTTTAAGGGGGTAATTATTATGATTAATGAAAGAATAAGTAAGTTGAGAAAAATGATGGCTAAAAGAAATATAGATGCCTATATTGTACCTAGCTCAGATCCTCATCAATCTGAATATTTAGCAGATTATTATAAAACTAGAGAGTTTATAACTGGTTTTACAGGTTCTGCAGGAACTGCTGTTATTACTAATAAAAAGTCAGGATTATGGACTGATGGAAGATATTTTATTCAAGCAGCAAAAGAATTGGCTGTAGGAGAAGTAGAACTTTATAAAATGGGTGTTCCTGAATCAATTTCTATTGAAGAATTTTTATTACAAGAATTTCCAAATAGAGGAAGAATTGCTTTTGACGGTAATAATACTTCTGTTGCAGAATATGAAAATTTAATAAAAAAATTACCTAATTTTGAATTTATAACTGATGTTGATTATGTTGGAGAAATTTGGAATGAAGAAGGACGTCCTGCAAAACCTGATAGTAAAGTTTATATTTTTGATGAAAAATATTCAGGAGAATCAACTTCAGATAGAATAGCAAGACTTAGAGAAATGATGAAGTCAAGAGGAATAGATTATCATTTTATAGGATCACTTGATGATATTGCTTATCTTTTGAATATTAGAGCAAATGATGTTCAATGCAATCCTGTTGTAATTTCATATTTATTGGTTTCTGAAAATTCATGTAATTTATATATTGATAAATCTAAATTATCAGAAGAAGTTGCAAACTACTTAAAAGAAAATAATGTTTCAATTAAGGCTTACGAAGTTATAGCAAGAGATATTTCCGATATTGAAGTAAAGAAAACTTTATATTTAGAAAACAGAAAGACAAATGTTGCAGTTTATTCATCAATAGTTAGAGGAGTAAATGTTGTTTCAGGATTAAATCTTACTTCAATAATGAAATGTCATAAAAATGAAGTTGAAATAAAAAATACTAAAAATGCATTTATCAAGGATGGTGTTGCATTGGTTAGATACTTAAATTGGTTGGAAACAGGAGTTTCAACGGGAACAATAACAGAAATGATTGCTTCTGAAAAATTATTGGAATTCAGAAAACAACAAGATTTATTTATTGAAGACAGCTTTGAGTCAATTTCCGCTTATGGTGCAAATGCTTCAATGCCACATTATAAACCAAGTCACGAACATCCTGTAAAGGTTGAACCAAGAGGATTATATTTAATAGACAGTGGTGGTCACTATTTAGACGGAACAACAGATATTACTAGAACTGTTGCGCTTGGAGAATTAAAACCGGAAGAAATTTATCACTATACTTTGGTTTTAAAGGCACATATTGCTTTAATGGAAGCTAAGTTCTTAGAAGGAACAAATGGTGGATATTTAGATGCTTTTACCAGATATAATCTATGGAAACAAAGAATTAACTTCAATCATGGAACAGGACATGGTGTTGGTCATGTACTAAATGTTCATGAAGGACCTCAAAGAATAGGTACTGCCGGAAATGAATATCCAATGGAAGTTGGAATGGTAACTTCTGACGAACCGGGCATCTACATTAGCGGTAGCCATGGAATTAGAATTGAAAGTATAATGGTTTGTGTTAAAGATGAAATGACTGAATTTGGTCAATTCTTAAAATTTGACAATTTAACAGTTGTACCTATTGATACAAGACCTGTTGATAAATCATTAATGAGTGAAGAAGAAATTACTTGGTTAAATGATTATAATAAGATGTGTTATGAAAAATTATCTCCATATTTAAGTGGACATGATTTAGAATACTTAAGAGAACAATGCAAGGAAATTTAAGAGAATTTGATATAAATTATGAATTAAAAAAACTACCCGATTTACCGGGAGTTTATATAATGTATGATAAGGATGATAATGTTATCTATGTTGGAAAGTCCGTTTCTTTAAAGAATAGAGTTAGGTCATATTTTACTACAAATCACAAATACAAAAAAGTTCAATCTATGGTAGAACATATTCACAGATTTGAATATATTATTGTAAATAATGAAACTGAAAGTTTAGTTTTAGAAGCAAATCTGATTAAGAAAAATAGACCTAAGTATAATATAAATTTAAAGGACGACAAACAGTATCCTTATATAAAAATTACAAATGAAAAATTTCCTAAAATTTTAAAAGTTAGAGATGTTAAGGAAGATAAGGCTCAATATTTTGGGCCTTTTCCTACAATTTCAGACTTAGAAAAATTGATGGAATTATCAATATTGATTTACAATATAAGAGATTGTAAGTTGAACTTTGATAAAGGAAAGTTTTTACAAAGACCTTGTATGAGTTATTATTTGGGAAGATGCTCAGCACCATGTACTCAAAATATAGATAGAGAAAATTATAATAATGATGTTAAAAGAGTTATTAAGTTTCTTTCAGGAGATACAACTGAGATAAAAGAAATTTTACTAAATAGAATGAAACAGTCATCAGCTAAAGAAGAATATGAACTTGCGATGAAATATAGAGATTTCTTAAATGAAATTGATTATTTATTTACTAAGCAGATTTTTAATATCAAGAAATTTAAGGAATATCATTTGATTTCTTATGCTTATGCTGAGAATATTTTGGTTGTTGCAATTTTTATTGTAAATGATGGACTTGTAGTTGATAGAAAACATTTTATAGTTGAAAATATTTTGGACTTGGAGTTTGATGAGCTGTTTTCAAATGTTATAAGACAATTTTACATAATTCATCATAATAAGGTTAAGGAAATTTATATTGACTATTCAGAGGAAAAATTTCTAAATGAAATTTCATTATTTTTATCAAATATTTTCTCTGAAAATACAATTTCTGTAAAAAATCCAAAAAAAGGTGTAAAATTTGATCAAATGAAGATTTTGCAAAAAAATGCAAATGAAATTTTAATAAAACATATTTTTGACAGTAAAAATATCAATATAAAATATTTAGAAGCTATTAATTATCTTAAAAATATTTTAGAAATTGACAATTTAAATAGAATTGAATGTTATGATATTTCAAATATTTCTGGAGATTTTAATGTCGGAAGTATGGTAGTCTATAAAAATGGTTTTAAGAGTTCTAAAGATTATAGAAAATTTAAGATAAAGACAGTTATAGGGCAAGATGACTACTCAAGTCATAGAGAAATGCTAACAAGAAGATTTAACAGATTTTTAGATGAAAAAATAAATTCCGTTGGAATCAGTTTTTCTGAAATGCCTGATTTAATTTTAATGGACGGTGGAAAGGGACATGTAAATGTAGCAAAGGAAGTTCTTTTGGAGAAAAATTTAGATGTTCCGGTTATAGGACTTGTTAAAAATGACAAACATAGGACTAAAGGAATAATTTTTGAAGATAATTATATCGAGTTGGATATAAATACTAATATATATAGGTTTTTATTTGACATTCAAGAAGAGGTTCATAGATTTGCTATAAACTATCATAGAAGTTTACAGAATAAAAAATTACAAAATTCTGTTCTTGATGAGATAAAGGGAGTCGGAGAAGTGAAAAAGATTAAACTATTATCCCATTTTGGAAGCATTTCTGCAATAAAAAAGGCAAGTATAGAAGAGCTTCTTATGGTTGATAAAATGGATAATAAAACTGCTAAAAATATTTTTGAATTTTTTAATAATGAGGGATAATATGAAAAAAAGTGTTCTATTAAAAGATCTGGTTGAAAAACTTGGGATAGAGATTGTTTATAAGAGTGATGATTACGATAAGATAGAAATTGATTTTAATGAAGTTAACAGACCCGGTCTTCAGTTATGTGGCTTTTTTGATAATTTCGCATATAAAAGAATTCAAATAATCGGTCAGCCGGAGCATGAATATTATAATAAATATTTACCATTTGACGAAAGAAGAAATATTTTTGATAAAATTTTTTCTTATTCAATTCCTGCTTTGATTTACAGTTATGGAATTAGCATACCTTATGAAGTTTATTCTTTGGCAAAAAAACATAATAGAACGCTTTTAAGAGTAGATTATGGAACTACAAAGTTGATCTCTAATATGAATGTTTTTTTGGAATTTGCTTTAAGTGAGGAAATTAGAATTCACGGCGGATTACTTGAAGTATTCGGTATGGGAATTTTAATAATTGGAAAGAGCAGTATAGGAAAGAGTGAAACAGCTTTGGAACTTATTTCTAATGGACATAGATTGGTCGCGGATGATGCTGTCGATATAATAAAAATAGACAATAAGCTCTATGGAGAATCTCCTGAAAACATTCGACATTTCCTGGAGATAAGAGGGCTTGGAATTTTAGATATTGAAAGATTATATGGTTCTGGAGCAATAAAGAGATCTACTGAAATTGATTTTGTAATTGAACTTGAGAATTGGGTAGAAGATAAGGAATATGACAGATTAGGTCTTGATGATAATTTTAAAAATATATTGGGAATTGAACTTCCATATATTGTAATTCCGGTAAAACCGGGTAGAAATATAGCTTTAATTGTTGAGGTTGCAGCAAGAAATATGCGTCAAAAGATGTATGGATATAATGCTGCAGAGGAATTGAATAGACGAATAATGGAAGAGATAAAAAATAAATCAAAATAGGTGGTAAAAATGTTATTTAGTAAATTAAATTGTGTTGTAAGATATGAAGAACCTTTAAAAAATCATACAACATTTAAAATAGGCGGTAATTGTATAGCTTTAATTGAGCCTAGAGAAGTTTCCGATATTATTGAAGCTATAAAAATATGTAGAGAAAATAATATTAAATTCTTTGTAATTGGAAATGGATCAAATTTACTTGTTCCGGACGAAGGTTATAATGGAGTTATAATAAAATTAAAGAGTGAATTTTCAATGATTAAAGTTGAAGGGGAATCTTTAATAGTTAAATCGGGAGCAAAATTATCCGAAGTTTATCCGGTGGCTTATGAAAATTCTTTAACAGGTTTTGAATTTGCTTCAGGAATTCCGGGAACAATAGGTGGAGCAATCTATATGAATGCAGGAGCCTATGGCGGTGAAATGAAAGATATCGTTAAATCTGTTGAAGTTTTGGATTTAGATAATTTTGAATTGAAAGAATTAAAGAACGAAGATTTAGATTTTTCTTACAGAAAAAGTATAATTCAAAGAAAAAATTATATCGTTACAAGCATAAAATTAAAATTAAAAAAGGGAAATAAAGAAGAAATAAATGCTGTCTATGAAGATTTAAGAGATAGACGAAATTCAAAACAACCTTTGAATTTTGGTTCTGCGGGAAGTACATTCAAAAGGCCTGAAGGACATTTTGCATCTAAACTAATTGAAGATGCCGGTCTTAAAGGCTATCATATAAATGATGCTTGGGTTTCAGAAAAACATTCAGGTTTTATAGTTAATAAAGGAAATGCGAGTTTTAAAGAGGTCATGGAACTTATAGAGTATGTTCAAAAAGTTGTTTTTGAAAAATTCGGTGTTAAATTGGAAATGGAAGTAAGAATTTTAAAGGATTAGGTTATGGAAGCAGTTATAATTACAGGAATGAGTGGAGCAGGAAAGACATTGGCATTAAACCATTTTGAAGATATGGGTTATTATTGTATGGAAAATCTTCCTCCAAAATTTATTGTAGATTTTGTTGAATTAATTAATAATTCTACAAAGTCTATAGAAAAGTTAGCGATAGTTATTGATGTTAGAGCAAGATTTTTTGAAGACTTATCAGAAACAATTCAAAATTTGAAAAAAATGGATTGTGAATTAAAAGTTTTATTTTTAGATGCAAGTAATAGAACTTTAATAAATAGATATAAGGAATTAAG
Source organism: Parvimonas oralis (assembly GCF_047608425.1). Lineage (NCBI taxonomy): Bacteria > Bacillati > Bacillota > Tissierellia > Tissierellales > Peptoniphilaceae > Parvimonas > Parvimonas oralis. Next base: position 687,370 of record NZ_JBLKRS010000001.1, on the reverse strand, counting down.
ACGTCCTCATCCGGTAAATCCAAATGGAGCCTTGTCAGATTCTATAGAATTGGAAAGAGAAATGCTCAGTGAGATAAAGGATAATTCTGATATTATCATCGACACTACAAGACTTTCTGCAAGTAGCTTTAAAAATAAATTAAATACATTATTTTTTAATGGGAATAAAAAAGATTTGGTTATAAATATAGAGTCCTTCGGATTTAAAAATGGTATTTTAGTTGAAGCTGATTTGGTTTTTGATGTTAGATTTTTACCTAATCCATACTATATTGAAGAACTAAAAGAACTTAACGGAAAAGATGATGAAATCCAAAATTATGTTATGGATTTTGATGACTCAAAGATATTTTTAAATAAGGTTGTTGATTTATTGGAGTTCTTAATACCTAAATATAGAGCTGAAGGAAAAAATATGTTGACTATCGGAGTTGGCTGTACCGGTGGAAAGCATCGTTCTGTTTGTTTGGCTGAAAAAATTTATTCAGAACTTAAAAAAGAACATTCTAATGTTAATATTTCTCACAGGGATGAAAGACTATGGTAGATGATACTAGAATTGTAACCATAGGAGGAGGAACTGGAAGTTCTACTATTCTTAAAGGTTTGAAAAAGTATTTTAAAGATATTACTGCAATTGTAACCGTCGCTGATGACGGTGGAAGTTCCGGAATGCTTAGAGATGATTTAGGTGTTATTCCACCGGGAGATATCAGAGCTTGTTTGATTTCTCTTGCAAATACTGAAAAATCAATGGAAAGATTGATGAAATATAGATTTAAAGAGGGAAAGCTAAAGGGACAAAGTTTTGGTAATTTATTCTTAGTTGCAATGGCTGATATATATAAGGATTTTATTCTTGGAATACAAGAAACTTCAAATATTTTAGCAATAACCGGTAAAGTTTTACCTGTTACTTTGGATAATATAAAATTATTTGCAGAACTTGAAAACGGAGAAATAATTGAGGGTGAAAGTAATATAACAGCTTTAAATTTGGAAGATGAAAATAGCAGCAGAATAAATAGAGTTTTCATTTCTCCAAAATATGCTAAACCACTTAATGAAGTTGTACACGAAATTTATAATTCAGATGTAATTTTAATAGGTCCCGGAAGTTTATACACTTCTGTAATTCCTAATTTGTTAATTTCTGAAATAAGTGAAGCATTAACTAATACAAAGGCAAAAATTTGCTTTATTTTAAATGTTGTTAATCAATCAACAGAAACCTTCGATTATAAGGTTACTGATCATTTAAACGCAATTTATAAGCATTGTGAAGGAATTAAAATTGATACAATTGTTGTAAATAATGAAATAATTCCAGAAGATGTAGATATAAAATATAAAAGAAAAAGTGCAAGTCAACTGTTATTAAGTGATGAAGAGAGAGAATATTTAAAAAGATTAAAAATAAGAGTTTTAGAGGATAGTTTAATTAGTAAATCTTCAGGATACTCAAGACATAATGAAGATAAACTTGCAAGATTAATTTTAGAAAATTTTTAATAATAATTTAATTTATAATATTTAAAATTCATTAATTTTAGATTGGGTTTTTCCCAATCTTTTTTTGTTTTTATTTTAGTTAAATTGTTTAAATTTCAATTAAAATACTGGAAAGAAAGTTCATTTTATGGTAAAATAATATATTGAGTTATTATAAATTAATTATTTTAGGAGAGAGTATGAGAGATTTATATGAAATTTTAGGGGTTGAAAAAAATTGTAGTAAAGCAGAGTTAAAATCTGCATATAGAAAACTTGCAAAAAAATATCATCCGGATGTTAATCCTGGTAATAAAGAAGCAGAAGAAAATTTTAAAGAAGTAAATTTCGCTTATGAAATTTTAAGTGATGATAATAGAAGACAAAAATATGATACTTATGGCGAAGCAAGCTTTAATGCAAATGCAGCAGGAGGTGGAGGCTTTGGAGGCTTCTCTGATATGGAAGATATTTTTGAAAGTATTTTTGGAAATTTTGGAGGCTTCGGTGGATTTGGAGGCTTCGGATCTTCTGCAAGAAATTCAAATCGACCAAGAAAAGGAGAAGATATTGAATTTTATTTGGATTTAGATTTCTTTGAAGCAGTAAATGGTGTAGAAAAAGAATTTTTTGTAAATGTAAAAACTGTTTGTAATAGCTGTTCAGGTAGTGGAGCTAAACCTGGAACTAAAAAAGTTACTTGTAAAAAATGTAATGGACGTGGAAGTATTAGAGTTCAAAGGCAAAGTTTTTTTGGAACAGTAGTTTCTGAAGAATTATGTAATGAATGTAATGGTACAGGAGAAATTGTTGAAGAAAAATGCGAAAAATGTAAGGGTAAAAAGTATGTTTTAGTCAGAAAGAAATTTACTGTTAAAGCTCCAAAGGGTGTAAATACAAATAATATAATGACTTTAAAAGGACAAGGTAATTGTGGCGAAAATGGTGGTCCTAATGGAGATGTTTATGTTATTTTTAAGGTAAAATCTCACGAATTATTTGTTAGAAATGGAAATAATGTTTTCTATGAATTACCGATTTCTTTTACAGAGGCAACTTTAGGGGCAGAAGTAGAAATACCAACTCTAGAGGGAAAAGAAAAATATACTATTCCGGAGGGAACAGAGACCGGCACTGAATTTACTTTGAAAGATAGGGGAATTTCTGATGTAAATGGATATGGAAAGGGAAATTTAACTTTTAGAGTTAAAATCATTACACCGAAAAATTTAACAGATAGACAAAAGGAAATTTTAAGAGAATTTTCTAATGAGAGAGAAGAACATTTGACAGAGCATAAGAAAAACTTTTTTGAAAAGGTAAAGGAGCTATTTGAATAATGGATTGGACTGAAATTGAGGTTGTAGTAAAAAATAAATTTGAAGACAATATAGTTGGAATACTTTATTTATTTGATATTGATGGAATAAATATAAAAGATTCAAGAGATTATGAAGAGTTTGCAAAAGAAAAGCCTTATTGGGTAGTTTTAGATGAGGAAGATTTTGAAAAAAGTGATTTTATCACTGTTAAGACTTATTTAAAAAATGATGATGAAATTGAAGAAAATCTAAAGATTTTACAAGAGAGAATTTCAGAATTTGAAAGAGAATACAACGAAAAAGTCATTTTGAAAATAGACTCTAAAATAAAAACTGAAGATTGGGCAAATGAGTGGAAAAAGTACTATAAACCTACAAAAGTTGGCAAGAATTTCATTATAAAGCCAACTTGGGAAGATTATAATTTATCTGAAAATGAAGCTATGATTGAATTAGATCCGGGAATGGCTTTTGGAACTGGAACTCATGAAACTACAGCTTTATGTTTAGAAGCTCTTGAAAAGATAGATTTAAAAGATAAAATAGTTTTTGATATAGGCTCCGGAAGTGGAATTTTATCTGTTGGAGCTTTGAAACTTGGAGCAAAAAAGGTAGAAGCTGTTGACATTGATATTTTAGGTGTTGAGGCAACTTTAGAAAATGCTAAACTAAATAAAGTTGAGGATAGAATTGTAGTTCATCATGGAGATTTGTGTGAAAAATTAAATTCAAAAGCGGATGTAATAGTTGCTAATATTCTTGCACATATTTTAGTAAAATTATTAGATGATATAAGTAAATTTATAAAAACTGAAGGAATTTTCATTGGTTCAGGAATAATTGAAGAAAAGTATTCCGATGTTGAAAATGCCTTGTTAAAAAATAATTTTGAAATTTTGGAAGTAAACAAAAACAAAGATTGGGTTTGTGTTATTGCAAGGAGAAAAAATGCATAGATTTTTTACTGATGAGCCTATATTGGATGGTAAAGTTAAAATATATGGAGATGACTATAATCATATAAAGAAAGTTCTTAGAATTACAGAGGATGAAAAAATTGAGGTAGTAGTTTTAGGAGAGCTTTATATTGGGAATATAGAGATTTGTGATAAGTATATTTCTGTATATAATTTGGAAAAAATTTCAGAAAATACTGAATCAAAAGTTAAAATTCATCTATTGCAATGTTTAGCAAAGAGTGAAAAAATGGATTTAATAGTTCAAAAAGCGGTTGAACTTGGAGTTTATGATATAACTTTGGTAAATTCTAAAAGATGTATCGTAAAAATTGATGAGAAAAAAGAGAATAAAAAAATTGAAAGATTGCAAAAAATTTCTTATGAGGCATCAAAGCAATCAAAGAGATTAATTGTTCCTAAAATTAATGAATTAATTCAATTTAAGAATATTATAAATTTTGTAGGAGATAATTACTTACTTGTAGCTTATGAAGAGGATAAAAATATTTCTTTAAGGGATGTAATTATGAAAATAAAATCAGAAAATTCCGGTAAAGATATATTTATTTTAATTGGCTCAGAGGGCGGTTTTGAAAGAGAAGAAATTGAATTTTTAACAAATAATGGAGCTTTCAGTATTGGACTTGGAGCTAGGATTTTAAGAACGGAAACTGCAGGCATAAATTTACTTTCAATTTTACAATATGAATTTATGTAGGAGGTTTATGAATAAAGTTAGTTTTTTAACTCTAGGTTGCAAAGTTAATCAGTATGAAACTGAGGCTATGCAGGAGTTATTTAAGAAACGAGGGTATGAGATTTGTAATGAGGATGATATATCCGATGTCTATGTTATAAATACCTGTACCGTTACAAATTTGAGTGATAGGAAATCAAGACAATTTATTTCCAGAGCAAAAAAATTAAATAAAAATGCTATTTTAGCCGTTGTAGGTTGTTATTCACAGGTTGCTCCTGATGAAATTTCTGGGATTGAGGATGTAGATGTAATAATCGGAACTAAAAATAGAGCTAAAATAGTCGATTTATGTGAAGAATCAAAGAAGTCAAATTTAAAGTTTAATATCGTTTCAGAACTTACAAAGGACTGTGGTTTTGATGTATTGTCAATAGAAAATCAAGAGAGCAAAACAAGAGCATATATAAAAATTCAAGAGGGTTGTAATATGTTTTGTACATACTGTATAATTCCTTATGCAAGAGGACCTATCAAGTCAAGACTAATTGATGATATATATGAAGAAGCTGTGAAGCTTGCAAATAATGGATATAAGGAAGTTATTATTACAGGAATTCACGTCGGTTCTTACGGACTTGATTTAGGAAATGATACTAGACTTATTGATGTTATAGAAAAATTATCTACAATAGAAAATCTTGACAGAATAAGACTTAGCTCCATAGAAGCAGGAATTATTTCTAAAGATTTTTTAATTAGATTAAAGAATTGTAAAAAAGTTTGTGAGCATTTTCATCTGTCTTTACAAAGCGGTTGTGATAAAATTTTAAAACTTATGAATAGAAGATATACAACTGATATGTATAGAAAAAAAGTTTTAATGATTAAGGAAATTTTTCCGAATGTTGCATTAACAACTGATATAATTGTAGGATTTCCCGGAGAAAATGATGATGATTTTCAAGAGACATTAAATTTTGTAAAAGAAATAGGATTTTCTAAAATTCATGTTTTTAAATATTCAAAGAGAAAAGGAACTCCTGCTTATGATTTTAAAGATCAGGTTGATGGAAATGTGAAGAAATTTAGAAGTAATGAATTAATCCTATTATCAAAGGAAATGACGACAGAATTTTTGAAAAAAGAACTTTCAGAAAAACATGAAGTTTTATTTGAAGAAAATATTAATGGAAATAAACTTGTAGGTTATACAAGAAATTATATAAGATTTTCTGCTCCATTTAACGAAAACATGAAAAATAAAGTTGTTTATTGCAATGGCATTTCTATTGAAGGAGAAGAAATTTTCGGATTAGCAAGTAAAATAAAGATTTAAAATTTAGGAGGCTTATTTTGGAAAAGAAAAACTTTTATTTGACAACACCGATTTATTATCCAAATAGTAATTTACATTTGGGTCATACTTATACAACAATTGTTGCAGATGTTTTAAAGAAATATAAACAAGCTCAAGGTTTTGATGTATTTTTTACAACAGGAACTGATGAACATGGTCAAAAATTACAAGAATCTGCTATTAAGGCAGGAAAAAAACCTTTAGAGTATATTGATCCGATAGTTGAAAGTGCAAAGGAACTTTGGAAAACTTTAGATATTGATTTTGATGCTTTTGTTAGAAGTACAGATAAAATTCACGAAAAAAATGTTAGTGAAATTTTTACAAAACTTTATGAAAAAGGAGAAATTTATAAAGGAAGTTATAAGGGAATGTACTGTGTTCCTTGTGAAGCCTTTTGGACTGAAAGCCAACTTGTTGAAGGAAATAAATGCCCTGACTGTGGTAGAGAAGTTTCTCCAAGTGAAGAAGAAACATATTTCTTTAGACTTTCTAAATATCAAGATAGACTTTTAAAATTATATGAAGAAAATCCTGATTTCATTCAACCGGAATCAAGAAAAAATGAGATGATAAGTTTCATTAATGAAGGGTTAACTGATTTATCCGTTACACGTTCAAGTTTTGATTGGGGTGTTAAAGTTCCCTTTGATGAAAAGCATGTTGTTTACGTTTGGATAGATGCCTTAAGTTGTTATTTAACTGGTATTGGTTATGGAACAGATGAAGAAAAGTTCAATAAATTTTGGCCTTGTGATGTTCATTTAATTGGTAAGGAAATCATGCGTTTCCATGCAATTATTTGGCCTGCAATTTTAATGGCATTAGATTTACCTCTTCCAAAGAAAATTTTTGGACATGGTTGGATTTTATTTGACGATGATAAGATGAGTAAAAGTAAAGGGAATATTGTTTATGCTGAACCGATTATAGAAAGATATGGAATGGACGCATTAAGATATTTTATGCTAAGAGAATTTACTTTTGGACAAGACGGTAATTTTACTTATACAAAAATGTTAAATAGAATTAATTCAGACCTTGTAAATGATTTAGGTAATTTAGTTTCAAGATCTGTAGCAATGTGTGAAAAATATTTTGGTGGTATTGTTCCTTCTCAGACAGAATTAACAGAACTTGATAATGATTTAATCGAAATTGCTATAACTACAAGAGATAGAGTTGCAGAGTTGATGGATAAACTTAATTTCTCAATGGCTCTTGAAGAAATATGGAAATTAGTAAGAAGAACAAATAAATATATTGATGAAACAACTCCTTGGACTTTGATTAAAGAACAAAAAGAAGAAAGACTTAAAACTGTAATTTATAATTTACTTGAAAGTATTAGAATTATTTCAGGATTAATTAAGCCTTTTATGAAAGAAACTTCATCTAAAATAAATGAACAAATAGGTTATTCTAATTATTCTTATGAAGACTTAACTAAATTTGGATTACTTAAGGTTGGAACAAAAGTTTGTAAAGGTAAAAATTTATTTGACAGACTTGATGTTGATAAAGAATTAGATATAATTATTCAAAAGAATTCTGAATTAATTGAATTTAGAAAAAAGAAAAATTCAGGAGCTGATGAAGTGAAAGAAACTGTTGAAGAAAATGAACTTATAACAATTGATGACTTTGCAAAAGTTGAACTTAAAGTAGGAAAAATTTTAGAATGCGAGCCTCATCCAAAGGCTGATAGACTTTTAGTTTCTAAGATAGATATTGGTGATGAGGTAAGAACTATTGTTTCTGGAATAAGAAAGTTCTACAACGAAAAAGATCTTATAGGGAAAAAAGTTATTGTTGTTACAAATTTAAAACCGGTTAATTTAAGAGGAGTTGAAAGTAATGGAATGATACTTGCTGCTTCTGATGATGAAAATTTAAGCGTATTAACTGTTTTAAATGATGTTAAAGAAGGATCAAAGGTATCATAATGAGAATAGTAGATAGTCATTGTCATATTGATGACGAAAAATTTGATTTTGATAGAGATACTATTATTTCTAATTTTGAAGAGGATGGAATCGACTTTATAGTCGATCCTGCTTCTGATATTGCATCAAGTGAAAAAATCATTGAAATTGTAAAAAAATATGATAAAGTATATGGAGCAGTAGGAATTCATCCTCATGAAGTTGAAGATGTAACTGATGAAGATTTGGAAAAAGTTTATGAAATGTCTTTTAATGATAAAATAGTTGCTATTGGAGAGATTGGTCTTGATTACTATTATGACAATTCCCCAAGAGAAAAACAAAAAGAAATCTTTAGAAAACAGCTAGAAATTGCTGAGAAAAGAAATCTTCCTGTTATAATTCATACAAGGGATGCAATGGGAGATACTTATGACATTCTATCTGAATTTAAAGGCAAAGTCATAGGTGTAATGCATTGCTATACAGGTTCAAGCGAGATGGCAAAAAGATTTATGGAGCTCGGTTATTATATTTCAATTTCAGGGGCTGTAACTTTTAAAAATGCAGTTAATGTTAGAGATATGGTAAAAACTATTCCACTTGATAATTTACTTGTGGAAACTGACAGTCCATATTTAACTCCTGAACCAAATCGTGGAAAGAGAAATGAGCCGAAATTTGTAAGATTCACTGCTGAAAAAGTTGCTGAACTTAAAGAAATGGAATTAAATGATTTAATTTATAATACTAATAGCAATGTTAGAAATCTTTTTTCAATAGAGGATTAAAATGAAAAAAATTAAAGAAATAATAGTAGTTGAGGGAAAAGATGATATTTCAAAAGTAAAATCCGCCTTTGATTGTGATGTTATTGCAACAAATGGAACTCATTTTTCTAAAAATTTGCTTAAAAAATTAAAAGAAGCAAATGAAAAGTGTGGAATAATAGTTTTTACCGATCCCGACTATGCAGGAGAAAAGATTAGAAAAAATATAAATAGAGTAATACCAAACTGTAAAAATGCATTTTTAAGTCGAAACCTTGCACTTAAAGGTGACAATGTCGGGGTTGAAAATGCAAAGGTTGAAGATATTATTGAAGCAATTGAAAATGTAAAAGTAACTGTTTTTGAAAGAAAAGATGAAATAGATTTAAGCCTTTTAACTTCTCTAGGCATTAGTGGTATGGGAAATAGTAAAGAGCTTAGAGAAAAACTTTGTGATTATTTTAAAATTGGATATTGCAATTCAAAGCAATTTATTAATAGACTAAATAGTTTTGGAATAACTGAAAGTGAATTAATTACAGCTGTTGAAAAAATTTTTGGAAAGGAAGTTTAAAATGGATTTATATAAATTATCGGTAATAAAGGAAATCTGTGATAAATTTGGTTTTTCCTTTTCTAAAAATTTTGGACAGAATTTTTTAATGGATAGAAATATTTTGGAAAAGATAGTTGAAGTTTCTGCTGTGGATAAAGAATATGGAGTAATAGAAATAGGTCCGGGTTTTGGAGTTCTTACAAAATTTTTACTTGAAAAAGCAGGAAAAGTTGTTTCAATAGAGATTGATACAAGATTGAAAGAAGTTTTAGACTATACACTTAGTGAATATGATAATTTTGAATTCGTTCAATCCGATGCTCTAAAAATAGATTTGAAAAAGCTTATTGAAGAAAAATTCACCCAAAAGAAAATAGTTGTGGTTGCAAACTTACCATATTATGTAACTACGCCAATAATAACAAAACTTTTAGAAAGTGATTTAGATTTGGAATCCATAACTATAATGGTTCAAAAAGAAGTCGCTCAAAGACTTGTTGCAGATGAAAATAGCAAAGATAATTCAAGTATTAGTATGTTTGTAAAATATTATGCTGATGCAAATATAGCTTTTAATGTTTCAAGAAATGTATTCGTTCCTGCACCTAATGTAGATAGTGCAGTTGTAAATATGAAACTTAAAAAGGAAAGATTTGAGTATGAAAAAACAATGTTCAAACTTATTAAAAATGGATTTGAAAATAGAAGAAAGACTATTTTAAATTCTTTTTGTAAATCCGGTATTGAAAAAGAGAAAATTATTAAGGTTTTAGAAAATCTAAATATAGATACTAGGACAAGAGCAGAAAAATTATCACTCGAAGATTTTAAAAACATTGCAAGAGAGTATGAAAACTTATAGCTGATTAAAACTAAAATTAGAATTATTTATGCTTTTATAAGATAAAAATAATTTATGCTTTGTTTAAATAAAAAATCAAAGGGTATAAATTTACTGTAAAAATATTGGAAATATTTTATAAATTAAAAAAATCTATTAGGGGGAAATTAAAATGGCAAAAGTAGTGGTATATTCAAGTGATTCTTGTACTTATTGTAAACAAGCAAAGGAATTTTTAAAGGCAAATAATGTAGAATATGTTGAAAAAAATGTTTCAACAGATTTAGAAGCCAGAAAAGAATTAATGGCAAAAGGACATATGGGTGTTCCTGTAATTTGTGTTGATGATGTAGAAATGGTTGGCTTTGACAAAGCTGAATTATCAAAAGTATTAGGATTATAATATTAAATTAAAAAATTATTGGTTCAGCTCAATATGAGCTGAACCTTTTTTTATAAGATTTAAAAAATTTTTTTGAATGATTAATTTTAAAATAAACTACTGTTAAATTTTTGTAATTTTATAGTAGTTTTTTTATTAAAAATGTTAAAATTTTTGATTAATAAGTCAATTTATGATATAATTAGTCTGATTTAGGAGGAAAAATGGAAAAAATAAAATTAAGACAATTTGTTGTTTTATTTTCTGTAATTATATTAGGTAGTATTTTATTTGGTTTTTATTTAAAGAGTATTGAATTAACTGAAAGTATTGATTATAAAATAATGACTTCAGTTCAAAATAATAATATTTTTATTAAAAATGCTATTCTCCTGAATTTTACTAAATTTATAACATCTTTGGGAGATGGAAAAACTTGTATTATCTTGTTTGTTCCATTTGGAATATATTTTTATTATAATAATTTAAAAAAAGCGTTTTTGTTTCTAATTATTACATTATTGGTTGTATATGCTTTAAATGAGTTAATAAAATATATTGTATCAAGAAAAAGGCCTGTTGAATTTTTTGTTATAAATATGGGTGGCTTTAGTTATCCTAGTGGACATTCTATGAATATATCAGCTTTTTATTTAACTTTGAGATACTTATTAGCTGATAAAATTAAAAGTAAAATTATAAATATTTTTATTTATATTTTGATACTTTCGATTGCTATAAGTAGAGTGATTTTAGGGGTTCATTGGCCAACTGATGTTATTTTAGGACTTATATTAGGATATTTTTGTTATAATTTAGCAAAATTTCTATATCTTAATTTTTGGAGGGTTTAATGTTATATTTGATTATCTTTACTATTGTTGTATTTGCTTTTACATCAGTAGTTGGAAATAAATTAAAGAAACAGAATTTTATAATAGATTTAAAATTAAAAGAATTTTTTCAAAATAATAATTTAAGATTTTTAAAAACTTCAATGAAACATATAACATCAATGGGTGATGTTGTAACTTCACTTATTATTATTTTTCCGATTTTTTTCTATTCTGTTTCTGAAAAAAATTATGTACTAGCCAGTGCGATTTTAAATTCGTCACTCTTTAATATGATATTTTTAAACTCTTTTAAATTTTTATTTAGAAGAGAACGTCCGGTTTCAAATTCTGATATAAAATACTGGGGATATAGTTTCCCAAGTGGACATTCTTGCATAGGATTGAGTTTTTATCCTTCAGTTATGTATGTTTTATTTAAAGGACACAGTTCATTACCTTTTTGGTTGGCTGTCGGTATTTTATTTGGACTAAGTATTGCAATAAGTAGAATTATTGTAGGAGTACATTGGTTTTCGGATGTTGTTCTTGGTTCTTTAGTAGGACTTGTGTTTTTTAGCTGGACAATATATTTATATAATATTGGATTTTATTATAAATTTTTATTTTAATATTAGGAGGAACTATGGTTAAAGCAGTAGTAGGAGCAAACTGGGGAGATGAAGGAAAGGGAAAAATAACAGATATGTTAGCTGAAAATGCTGATATTATTGTTAGATTTCAAGGTGGTTCCAATGCGGGACATACTATCATAAATGAATATGGAAGATTTGCCTTACATTTATTGCCTTCAGGAGTTTTTTACAAACATACGACATCAGTAATAGGTAATGGTGTAGCACTTAATATACCTTATTTACTTAAAGAAATTGAGTATTTGAAGGAAAAAAATGTTCCTGATCTTAATATTTTAGTTTCAGATAGAGCACAACTTGTAATGCCTTATCATATTGATTTTGATGCTTATGAAGAAGAAAGACTTGGAAAAAATTCATTCGGTTCTACAAAATCAGGAATTGCACCTTGTTATTCAGATAAATATGCAAAAATCGGTTTTCAAGTTAATGAATTATTTGGAGATAATTTATTTGAAAAGGTTCAAAGGGTAGTGGAATACAAGAATGTAATTTTAGAAAATTTATATCATAAAGAAAAAATTGATGCAAAAGAGTTATATGAACTTATGCTTGTTTGGAGAGATGCAATCAAGCCTTATGTATGTGACGTATCAAAATTCTTAAATGATGCTATAAAATCAGGAAAGAAGATTTTACTTGAAGGACAACTTGGTTCATTAAAAGATACAGATCATGGAATATATCCAATGGTTACTTCTTCATCTACTTTAGCAGGATATGGAGCAATCGGTGCGGGAATTCCACCTTATGCAATTACAGATATTGTTACTGTTGTTAAAGCATATTCAAGTGCTGTAGGAGCAGGTGCTTTTGTTAGTGAAATTTTTGGAGAAGAAGCTGAAGAACTACGAAAACGTGGCGGAGATAAGGGTGAATATGGTGCTACAACAGGAAGACCAAGACGTGTGGGATATTTTGATGCAGTAGCTTCAAGATATGGATGTAGAGTTCAAGGAAGTACTGAAGCAGTATTGACTGTTATTGACGCTTTGGGATACTTGGAAGAAATTCCAATTTGTATTGGCTATGAAATTGATGGTGAAATTACTAGAGACTTCCCAACAACTGATAAGCTTGAAAAGGCAAAACCGGTATGGAAAGTTTTAAAAGGTTGGAATAGAGACATTAGAGGAATTAAAAATTATGAAGAGCTACCGATTGAATGTAGAGAATATATAGAATTTATCGAAAAAGAATTGGAAGTTCCTGTTAAAATGATTTCTAATGGTCCAAAGAGAGAGGATATAATTTATAAGAATAGTAATCTATAATATTATAAATTAGAACTAATGGGTATTATATGAAGAAACGCAAAGGAATTTTACCTAATGCTAAGGAACATTTTGGTTTTGTCATTATAATTATATTTGTAAGTTTGTTTTTAATAAAAAATATTTTTTTTAGTAAAAATCTAAATAATGATATAATGGTTTTAGAAAATCCTAAGACTTATGATTTAAACATTTTATCTAAAGCATTAGTTATAAAGGATGAGTACCTATATTACATTGGGAAAAGCAATATAGAAGTTGATAGTTCAAAAATTGGTGTTAACAAAGAAATAGGCGAAGTTGATGTTTCACAAATTGATCAAAATTTTAAAGATTATTTATCCGAAAAAGTTCAGTCATTAAAAAACCAAGCGGATAATAAAGATTCTAAAGTGGAAAAAATTGATTTAGAAAATATTTTAAAATTTGTTAGAGATAAAGATTTTGCAAAGACCTTTGAAATACTTTCAAGTGAACAGAGTAAAATTGCTTTTGGGAAAAAATATAGCTCAGATAAACTTTTCAGATATTCATTAATAAATGATACTATCAATACAGGAAAAATTGTTTCTAAAAATTCCGGAGTTGTATTAAATAAAATCGACGGCCTGGAGAATGTATATGATTTTTCTGTTATAGAATCTATAGATGAAAAAGATTTTAACTTTGATAGTTCTAATAGTATTTCAAGTATTGATGGAATAAAAATTGTAGATAATTTGAAATATTATTTATGTATTAGAGTTAAAAAAGGGACTTTGGAAGATATAGATGTGGAAAAGAAAATAAAGGTCAATATAGGAGATTCGGTTGCTACAGGAATAATTAAAAGGCTAAAGACAGGCGAAGAATATGATTTAATAGTTGCTGAATTTTCATCAGCTTTCAATGAAATTTCAGATAAGAGATTTATTGACTTAAATGTAATAAAGACAGTTTATAGTTCTTATGAACTTCCAATAACTGCTCTTATATCTCAAGATGATGAGTACTATGTTTTGACTGTAGATTCTTTTAATAATATAACAAGAGTAAAGGTTAAAGTTAATTTTATTGATAAGGTAAATTCAAAAGTTTATATTGATTCGAAAAATGGTTCAGTTGGAATTTTTTCTAATATATTGAAAGATGCAAGTAAATTTAAAGAAGGTGCAATTTTAAAGTAATGAAAGCAAATATAAATAATATACGAGAAAAAATATCTCTAGCTTGTAAAAATTCAAATAGAGATGAAAATGAAATATTTTTATTACCTGTTTCAAAGACAGTTGATGTTAAAAAAATTGAAGAAGCTATAGACTTAGGCTTTAATACTTTTGGAGAAAATAAAGTTCAAGAAATTTTAAAAAAATATGAATATTTTGAAGGAAAAATTAAATTTCATATGATTGGACATCTTCAAACCAATAAGGTTAAATCTATTATTGATAAAGTTGAATTAATACATTCTTTAGATAGAATTTCTCTTTTAGACAAATTGGAAGCGGAAGCTAAAAATAAAGGAATTGTTGTAAATTGTTTAGTTGAAGTTAATATTGGAAAAGAGGAAAGTAAATCAGGAATTTTTGAAGAAGATGTTCTTGATTTTGTAAAAGAAGTTTCGATAAGAGATAATGTTTTTGTAAATGGACTTATGACAGTTGCTCCATATTGTGAAAATGTGGAATATACTAGAGTTTATTTTAAAAAGATGAAATCATTATTTGATGAAATTTCAAAACTTAATTTAAAAAATATAGATATGAAGATATTATCTATGGGAATGAGTAATGATTATACTGTTGCCATAGAAGAAGGAGCAACTCTTATTAGGATTGGAACTTCAATTTTCGGAAAAAGAGATTATGGAGTGGTTTCCAAATAAGACTCCACCCTTCCACGATGCTTCGCATCGGGTGGTACCTGGGAACCTTGTTGCTTCGAAATAAAAAATAAGAAAGCTTACAATTAGAAAATTTTAAATTTTCATTTGTTATAAAAAATATAAAAAAATGAGGAGGAATATTATGGCAGGTTTTATGGACAAAATTAAAAAATTTGTTGGAAGTGATGACTTAGATGACGAATATGAAGATTATGAAGAAGAGGAAGTTGTAGAAAAACAAGCTAAATCAGTAGGAGAAAGTTATGCTAGAAGTGCTAGTAGTAAATTAGCTTTTGAAAAGGAAAAATCTAATATAGTTACAATGCCAAATATTAGCAGATTTTTGATTTCTATTAGAGAACCAATTACTTTCGATGATGGAACACAAGTTTTAGACGATGTTTTAAAAGGAAAAGTTGTTGTTTTAAATTTAGAAATGTTGGAAGTTGATAAGAAAAGACAAATTTTTGATTTTGTAAGCGGAGGAATTTATTCTCTATCAGGAAAAATCCAAAAAGTTACAAAAGATATTTTTATCTTAGCTCCTAAGGGAATTGATATCGACGGAAAAGTTAAAGATCAAATTGAAAACAACGGATTTTATCAAATATAATTAAATGAAATCATTTGATAAAATAAAGATATTAGATAATATTAATAATTTAGAAATAAAAAAGACCATCAATAAATTTTTAGATGGTCTTGTTTCTATGGAAAAAAACTATAAAGATGTATTTGTCTCTAATTTTTTTACACCATTGGAGTTTAAATATGTAGAGAGAATTTTAAAAAATATAGATTTGAATTTTGATATTATCTTTAGTGAAGAAGATTATGAGAGAAAAATTTTAATTTTTTATAGAGAAAACTATTCCTTAAATGATTATTTAGAAACTTTGAAATTTAAAGATATTTCAGGAATAGAACATAGGAATATTTTGGGAAGTATTCTCCATTTGGGAATAAATCGTGAAAAAGTCGGAGAAATAATAAAAGTTGACGGATATTGGTATATTTATTGTTTGAAACCGATAGGAACATTTTTATTTTCTAATGGATTAAAATTTGCGGGGCAAGATTTAAAATTGGAAATTTTGAATAATAATTTTATTCCATCTAATTTTAAAAAATATGAGGATGAAAAAATAATAGTTTCCGGTTTGAGATTGGACTGTTTTGTTAAAGAACTTGCTAGAACTTCAAGAGAGATTTCTCAAAAATACATTAAAGCTGGATATGTAAATTTGAATTATGAGGAATGTAAAGACTTTGACAAGAAGATAAACGAAAATGATATTATTTCAATAAGAAAAGAAGGAAAATTCAAAGTCGATAATTTTGGAGGCTTAACTAAAAAGAATAAATTTGTTGTCAATATTAAGAGGTATTCTATATGATATACGTAATTATAATTGTTGGATTAATTTTAGACCAACTTACAAAATATATTACAGTAGCCAATTTAAAAGGTGCTGATTCTGTAGTTTTAATTAAAAATTGGCTAGAATTTACTTATGTAGAAAATACAGGAGTAGCTTTTGGTAGTTTTAAAGGATATAAATATTTCTTTGTTTTTATTTCTTTGGTTGCATTTTTTGGAATTTTATTTTATATAAGTAAAAATAAAGAAAAAATGTCTAAAGTTGAACAAATCCTATTTGCTTTAATTGCTTGTGGAGCATTGGGAAATTGTATAGATAGAATTAGATATTCTTTTGTTGTGGATTTTATTCATACAAGATTTGGTGGGCTATATGATTTTCCGGTTTTTAATTTTGCAGATATTTATATTTGTGTAGCCTGTTTCTTACTTATAGTTTTATCATTTACTAAAAAGGAGAATTAAGATGATGTCTAATTATGGAGCTTGGAATGAATATTTAAAGGATGAATTTAAAAAAGACTATTTTGTTAAGATGAAAAACTTTTTAAATGAGGAATATAAAAATAAAACTATATTTCCACCTAATAAATGTGTTTTTACTATTTTTGATAAAATATCTCCAAAAGACATCAAGGTTATTATCATAGGACAAGATCCATATCATGGTGTAAATCAGGCTAATGGAATGAGTTTTTCAGTAAATAGAGGAGAGAAAATACCTCCTTCACTTCGAAATATATATCTTGAATTAAATTCAGATTTAGGGATAACTCCTCCAAATCATGGGGATTTAACTGCTTGGGTTGAACAAGGTGTATTTTTATTAAATGCTACACTAACTGTTGAGAAGGCAAAGCCAAATTCACATAAAGATATAGGTTGGCAAATTTTCACAGACAGAGTAATTGAAATAATTTCAAATTTTGATTATCCTAAAGTTTTTATTCTTTGGGGTAGCTTTGCTATTTCAAAGAGTAATTTGATAAAAAAAGATGAAAATAATTTTATAATTACAAGTACACATCCTTCTCCTTTTTCTGCTCATCGAGGATTTTTTGGAAGCAAGCCATTTTCTAAGGCTAATGAATTTTTGATTAGCAAGGGAGTTAAACCGATAGATTGGAGAGTGTAATTTTTGACAGAATTAAAATATATTAGTGATAAAAAAATTAGATGTGATGTTTTTTTATCCGAAAAAATTTCTAATTTATCAAGGACTTCAATTCAAAAATTGATAAAAGATAAATTAGTTTTTGTAAATAATAAAAATATAAAGCCGAATGTAATTTTAGAAATAGGAGATGAAATTACAGTTTCTATTCCTGAGAAGAAAGAAATTACATTAGTTGCTGAAGATATAGATTTAGATATTGTATATGAAGATGATTATATCATAATTATAAATAAACCTAGAAATATGGTTGTTCATCCGGCTGTGGGAAATGAAGAACATACTTTGGTTAATGCTCTTTTAAATCATTGTAAATTATCAATGATTAATTCCGAAAGACCTGGAATTGTTCACAGACTTGATAAAGATACAACAGGTCTTATAATTTGTGCAAAGGACGACGAAACCCATTTAAAATTGGTTGAAATGTTTGCCAATAGAGAAATTAATAAAAAATATTTAGCAATCTGTAATGGAAGTTTTTCAAAAGAGAACGGACTTATAGATAAACCTATTGGTAGAGATGGAAAAGATAGGAAGAAGATGAGCATAAAAAGCAAGTCAGGAAAAGAAGCTCTTACAGAATACAATATTTTAACTTCAAATTTAAAATATTCATTAGTTGATGTAACTCTTCATACGGGACGAACTCATCAGATAAGAGTTCATTTCAGTAGCCTTAATCATCCTATCATAGGAGATGAAACTTATGGAAACAAAAATGAAAAGATAAAGGCTAATGGACAGATGTTACATTCCTATTATCTTGAGTTTTTACATCCAATTACAAAGGAAAACTTAAGTTTTACTGTTTTACCTGATGAATATTTTTTTAGCATTTTAAATAAAACAGGATTGGAATTTAATAAGGAGTTATTATGCAAAGTGAAAGATTAATTTTTAGAAAATTCAGTTTAGATGATATAGATGATGTTTTTGAGTTTGGAAGTGATGATGAAACTTGTAAATTCGTTACTTGGGATAAACACAAAAATATTTTGGAAACTGAAAAAGTAATTACTGATTGTTTTATGAAAAATAAATATTGTTTTGCAATAGTTGAAAAAATTTCTAATAAATGTATCGGTTCTTTTGAATACAAAGCGGATATAAAAAATAATTCCTTATCCTTCGGATATGTTTTAAATAAGAATTTTTGGAACAAAGGTTATATGACAGAGACTTTAAATTTTATGCTTGACTATGCTTTTAATACCTTAAAAGTTAATAGAGTTTGTGCAATGCATATTAAAGAAAACATTGCTTCTGGAAAAGTGATGGAAAAATGTGGACTTAAAGTTGAGGGTGAATTTGAAGATGAACAATTTTTAAAGGGACGATATATAACATTAATATATAGAGCAATTTTAAGAAAAAATTATTTAAAGGAGAGTAAGATTATGAAACAATTGGAAATGCCTAAAATTGGAGAAAAAGTTTATATAATGAAGACAAATGTAGGAGAAATTTCTTTAAGATTATTCAATGAAGTTGCTCCTAAGACTTGTGAAAATTTTATTACATTGGCTAAAAGAGGATATTATAATGGAGTTATTTTCCATAGAGTTATAAGAGATTTTATGATTCAAGGTGGAGATCCAACAGGTACAGGAATGGGTGGAGAAAGTATCTGGGGAGAATCTTTTGAAGATGAATTTGATGGTGAGTTTAGAAACTTTAGAGGAGCTTTGTCAATGGCAAATGCCGGTCCTAATACTAATGGAAGTCAATTTTTTATAGTTCAAAACAGTAAAATTTCTGATGATTATGTAAATTATTTAAAAAATTCAGATAAAAAAGTGTATCCTGATGAAGTTGTAGAAACTTATGAGAAACTTGGAGGAGCATTCTGGTTAGACTTTAAACATACTGTTTTTGGTCAAGTATTTAAGGGAATGGAAGTAGTTGATGAAATCGCAAATACTTATTGTTCAAACGACAAGCCGGTAGAAGATATTGTAATTTTATCAATTGAAGAAAAAGTTTTTGAGGGTTAATTATGCATCAATATAAAGGTAAATTAATTTTACATACAGGTAGTATGTTCTCGGGAAAGACTTCAAGTTTATGGAAAGACTTAAATAGATTTGAAATTGCAAAATATGAAACTGTGGTATTTAAACCGAAGTTTGATAACAGATATGCAGATAAAGAAATAGTTACTCATGATAATACTAAGATGAGGGCAATCCCTGTTGAAGATATTGACGAAATTATTGAATATATGAAAACCAGTACCGCAAGTATTATAGGTATTGATGAAGTACAATTCATTAAGGGTGATATAAATAAGATAGTTGAAACTTTAAATTTATTTTTAGAAAATGAATTTACAGTTGTTCTTGCAGGTCTTGATATGGACTTTAAAGCAGAGCCTTTTGAGTTGGTAAAAGAGTTAATGCCAAGAGCAGATTATCTATATAAACATCATGCAGTTTGTGCGAATTGCGGAGTTGATGCTTGGGTTAGTTATAGAAAGACACATGATGATGAAAGAATAAAACTTGGAGCTTCAGAAAGTTATGAGCCTCTTTGCAGAAAATGTTATTATGAAAAAGAAAAAATTAGAAAGCAAATGGAAAATCAATTAAGTATGCTTGAAGATGAATAAAAATTACTTGCTTTATTCTATTAATTGTGTTATAGTATGAAGGTAGTATTATTACTACATATTTCCTATATAGTATTGGAGGATTAAAGGATATGAAAGGAACTGTAAAGTGGTTCAATGCAGCTAAAGGATTTGGATTTATTTCTACTGAAAATGGAGAAGATGTATTTGTACATTATTCAGCATTAGAAGAAACTGGTGAATTTAGAACTTTAGATGAAGGACAAGCTGTTGAATTTGAAATAGTTGATGGCGCTAAAGGTCCTCAAGCTTCTGGTGTTGTTAAATTATAAGATTGTTTTTTCTTAAATGAAAATTCAATTTCTACATACTTTTGTATGTTATGATATTAATATTAATCAAGAAGTAAAATCTCCTTTTTTTAGGAGATTTTTTAAATTCAAACAAAAGGAAATTTTATGAGTAAAAAATTAAATGAAATGAGTTTAGAGGAATTATGGGAAATTTTTCCAATATTTCTAGTTGAACATAATGATGAATGGAAAACTTGGTATGAAGATGAAAAACTAAATATTTTATCTTTAATTCCAAGCGAAAAAATTTACAGAATTTCACATATAGGAAGTACATATATTCCTACAATATGGGCAAAAAACATTGTAGATATTCTTTTAGAGATTAAGAATAATGAAGATTTAAAGTTTGTAAAAGAGATATTATTAAAAAATAATTGGCTTTGTATGAGTGAAGATGAAAAGAGAATTTCTATGAATAAAGGCTATACTGAAAAAGGATTTGCTAAAAAAGTATTTCATTTGCATATAAGATTAGCAGGAGATAATGATGAATTGTATTTTAGAGATTATTTATTTGAAAATTCTGAAATTGCAAAAGAGTATGAAAGACTAAAATTATCTCTGTGGAAAAAATTTGAACATAATCGAGATGCTTATACAGAATCAAAAGGAGAATTTATTAAAAAATATACTGAAATTGCGAAGAAAAAATACGGAAAAATATATTAATTTATTAATTGATTTCTTTAAAATTTTAGTATATAATTTTTATATATAATTAATATTAAGGAGTTTTTATGGCAAAAATATTAAGATGTATTGATGAGCATAATTCAATGAGATTTTTCTTTGCCTTTACAGATGATATAGTAAATGATTTTGAAAAATTACAAAAGAGTTCTGTAAGTGCAAATATTGAGATGGGAAAAGTTTTAACGATGAATGCGTTGCTTTATTCTGATTTAAAAAATGATACAGATACAATTGATTTGAAGTTAAAGACAAATGGAGAATGTGGTCTTATAATTTCAAAATTGTATAATAATTCTTTTATAACAGGATATTTGGAAAATAAAAATTTAAGTAAATATGATAAAATTTATGAAAAAGGAAAATCTTCAAAGGACTTTATAGGAGATAAGGGAATACTTGTTTTGATAAAGGACTTAGGACTTAAAGCTCCTTATATTGGACAAACAAGTATAATTTCTTCAGATATTAGTGAAAATTTTACTAATTATTTTAGTGCATCAAATCAAACTGTAACTTCTATTGATTTACAAGTAAAAAAGCTTGAAGATAGTTATATTTCTTTTGGATTTATGATGGAGCTTTTGCCAAATTATACTGAAAAAGATTTATCACAATTTAAAATCTATTCAGATATGTTTAAGATTGAATTGGAAAATTATCTTGCTTCAAAAACTGATGATATGAGTTTTTATGATTATATTTGTTCTATTTTGAAAATCTTTAATATAAGAATTATTGAAGAGAAGATTATTCATTATAAATGTAATTGTAGTGATGAAAAAATAGATAATATGTTATTGGGTTTAGGTAAAAAAGAGCTTAATGATATAGTAGAAGATGGAAAAGATATAGAAATTTCTTGTAATTTTTGTGATAAAAAGTACAAGAAAAGTGTTGAACATATTAAAAATTTATTAAAAAAATTGTAGGAATTACTTATGAAAAAAATTAATTTATTAGATAATAGGATTTATAGAAATTTAGTAATGTTGTCTATTCCAATAATGACAACTTCCTTTATTCAAATGTCTTACACTCTAATGGATACATTTTGGGTTGGAAAACTTGGGACTGAAGCAATTGCAGGAGTTGGAATAGTCGCATTTATTATGTGGTTTGCAAATTCTTTGGTTTTAGTTTCAAAGACAGGAATAGAAATAGGGGTTGCGTATAGTGTAGGTTCTAGGGATGATAAACAATTTAGAAAATATATCGACACTTCCGTTGCCATAAATTTATTTATGTCTATAACATTTGGAATATTATTATATATTTTTAGACTCGATATAATTAAATTTTTCAATATAAAAAGCGAAGTAGTAATTTCACTTGCAAATAGCTATTTAAAGATTGTTCTATTAGGACTGCCTTTTACTTTTTTAAATCCGCTATTTTCAGGAGTTTTTAATGGTTCAGGAAATAGTAAAGTTCCTTTTATAGCAAATTCAATCGGTCTTATTGTAAATATAATTCTAGATCCGATTTTGATTTATGGATTCTTTGGATTACCTGAGTTTGGGGTTAGTGGAGCTGCAATTGCTACTACTCTATCTCAAATTATTGTTACAAGTATTTTTATGATATTTTCAATTTTAGACGGAAGAATCCTTAAAGGAATAAATTTAGTTAAAAATTTTAACAATCCAACCTTTAAGGAAGTTTTAAGACTAGGTGTTCCAACAGCTTTTAAATCCTGTATATTTGCTTTTATCTCAACTATTTTACTTAGAATAATAGCTAATTGGGGTGAAAATGCAGTTGCTGCTGAGAATGTTGCAGTACAAATTGAAGCTATAAACTGGATGACTGTTGAAGGCTTTTCCATTGCACTTTGTGCTTTGATAGCACAAAATTATGGAGCAAAAAATTATGATAATATTGTCAATGGATATAAAAAAGGGCTTAAAATAATTTTATGGATTGGAGTTTTCTGTTCATTCTTTCTGTTTTTTTCATCAGATTATATAATCAAATTATTTATAAGAGATGACTTAAATACAATTAGAATGGGTGTTAGTTATTTAAAAGTTTTAGCCTTTTCAGAGATATTTTTAGCACTTGAAATTGGAATTTCAGGAATGTTTAACGGGCTTAAGAATACAAAAACACCAACTATAATAAGCACTTTTTCAAATGCATTAAGAATTCCTTTAGCTTATTTGGTTTTTTATCTAAAATTGGATATAACTTATATTTGGGCTGTAATTTCTTTTTGTACCTTTTTAAAAGGAATATTAAATTATATTTTTTTTAAGAAATTTATAAGGGAAAACTTTGATTTTAAATTATAATGTATTGAAAAAAAATAAAAAATATGGTATTATATTTTTGTTATATTTTATAAAATTTTTGATTGAAAGTAGTAAATATATTCAAATTTTTAGAGAGTTATTGTTTGGTGGAAAATAATATTTTGATGTATTGAACTTGTTCATAAAATGCAAATGCCGTTGATTACGTTATAATCTTAGAGTGAGTTTAATACTAATTAGAGTGGTACCACGGAATTTATACTTTCGTCTCTTTATGAGGCGGAAGTTTTTTTATTACTTTATTACGAATGGAGGAATGTTATGAAAAATTATAATCCAAAAAATATCGAAAAAAAATGGCAAGATATTTGGGATGAAAAGAAACCTTTTAAATGTGAAATTAATGATAAAGAAAAATTCTATCCTTTAATAGAATTTCCATATCCATCAGGTCAAGGACTTCATGTAGGACATCCAAGACCATATACTGCAATGGATGTTGTAAGTAGAAAAAGAAGACTTGAAGGACAAAATGTATTATTTACAATGGGTTGGGATGCTTTCGGTTTGCCGACTGAAAACTATGCGATGAAAAATAAAATTCATCCTGAAGTTGTAACAAAAAATAATATTGAAAATTTTAAAAAACAACTAAAGAGTATCGGATTTTCTTTTGATTGGGATAGAGAAATAAATACGACAGATCCTGAGTATTACAAATGGACTCAATGGATTTTTATGAAGATGTTTGAAAAAGGACTTGCATATAAAATGGAAATGCCGATAAACTTCTGTACTTCTTGTAAAGTAGGTTTATCAAATGAAGAAGTTGTCGGTGGCTGTTGTGAAAGATGTGGTAGTGAAGTTATTCATAAAGTTAAAAATCAATGGATGTTAAAAATAACTGAATATGCAGACAGACTTATAGATGACCTTGAAGAAGTTGACTTTATTGACAGAGTTAAAACACAACAAATCAATTGGATTGGCAGAAGTTATGGTATGGAAGTTAAATTCCAAATTAAAGATATTGATGATACTATTTTGGTATATACTACAAGACCCGATACAATTTTTGGTGCAACTTATATGGTTATATCTTGTGAGCATCCATTACTAAAAAAATATGAAGATAGAATAAAGAATAAAGAAGAAATTGAAAAATACATTTTAGAAGTTCAAAAGAAATCAGAATTTGAAAGAACTGAAATGAATAAAGACAAAACAGGGGTTAAAATTGACGGAATAACTGCAATTAATCCTTGTACTAAAAAAGAAATTCCTGTATTTATTTCTGACTATGTTCTAATGACTTATGGAAGCGGAGCAATTATGGCAGTACCTGCACATGATACGAGAGATTTTGATTTTGCTAAAAAATTTGGTTTAGACATTGTTGAAGTTGTTAGTGGCGGGGAAAATGTGCAAGAAAAAGCATATACAGATACTAATAGCGGAATTTTGGTTAATTCAGATTTTCTAAACGGACTTTCAGTTAAAGAAGCAAAAGAAAAGATTTTTGAATATCTATCAAAACTTGGTATCGGAAATAAAAAGACAAACTTTAAACTTCGTGATTGGGTTTTCTCAAGACAAAGATATTGGGGAGAACCGATTCCTTTAGTAAATTGTGAAAAATGTGGTTGGGTTGCAATTCCGGAAGAAGAATTACCTTTAAGACTTCCTGAACTTGAATCATTTGAACCTACAGAAACAGGAGAATCTCCACTTTCCAAGATTGATGAATTTGTAAATTGTACTTGTCCTAAATGTGGAGGAAAGGCAAAGAGAGAAACTGATACAATGCCACAATGGGCTGGTTCTTCATGGTATTATTTAAGATATATGGATCCTAATAATAAAGAAAATCTTGTTGGAAAAGATGCCTTAAAATATTTCAATCAAGTTGACTGGTATAATGGTGGTATGGAACATACTACATTGCACTTATTGTACTCAAGATTTTGGCATAAATTCCTTTATGATATAGGTGTTGTTAATACAAAAGAACCATATTTTAAGAGAACATCACATGGAATGATTCTTGGAGAAAATGGGGAAAAAATGTCTAAATCAAGAGGAAATGTTGTAAATCCTGATGAAATGATTGATAAATACGGAGCAGATGCATTAAGATGTTATGAAATGTTCTTGGGAGATTTTGAAAGAAGTGCGTCTTGGTCTGATGGTGGAATTAACGGTTGTAGAAAATTCTTAGACAGAGTTTGGAAATTACAAGAAATTACAAATTCATCTGAAGAAATGACGAAATCATTAGAAAAATCAATTCATAAGACAATTAAAAAAGTATCAGAAGATTTTGAAAGTCTTAAATTTAATACTGCAATAGCTGCTCTTATGACTTTAATTAATGAATTTTATTCAGCAAAAGAAATTTCAAGAGAGGATTTAAGAATATTCTTGGTTTTATTAAATCCGGTTTCCCCACATATTACTGAAGAAATATGGCAAGAAATGAATTTTGGTGGATATATCTTTGAACAAACTTGGCCAAAATATGATGAAGCTAAAACAATTGATTCTGAAGTTGAAATGCCTATTCAAATAAATGGAAAAGTAAGAACAACATTAATGATTCCAAAAGATGTAAAATTTGAAGATTTTAAAGAAGCACTTTATGATAACGAAAATGTTAAAAAATTTATAGAAGGAAAAACTGTTGTAAAAGAAATTTTTGTTCCGGGAAAAATTTGTAATATAGTTGTTAAATAGTAATAAAAGAAAGATATGTATTTAATTGCATATCTTTTTTTGTTATAATTTATGTAATATAATTGATATGTTTAAAAATTTTATTTAATCAAGGAGGTTTGAAAGTGAAGTATAAAATAAATATAGATATACCAGAATTGGATTTAGAACTTCAAGATGATGAATGGAATAAGGAATATATTGATCACAATAGACAAATTGTCAGAGCAATTGTTGTTGATGACTTAAATTATTTTTACTTTGTTAGAGTTCATAGAGATGATGACTTTGGGAAAGCTACTCTTATTGAAACTGCAGGTGGTGGAGTTGAATTAAATGAAAATTTAGAATCTGCTATCAGAAGAGAACTAAAGGAAGAATTAGGAGTAGAAGTTGAAATTATTTGTAAAATAGGTGTTGTAAGTGACTATTATAATCTTATCCATAGACATAATATTAATAATTACTATTTTTGTAAAATAGAATCGTTTGGAGACAGAAATTTGACAATTGAAGAAATTGAGAGTTTTAAATTATCAACACTTAAATTGACATTTGAAGATGCTATAAAAGAGTATAAAAAATGTTCAAATACAAAACTGGGGAAGCTTATTTTGAATAGAGAGCTACCTGTTTTAAATTATGTAAAAGAAATTTTAAATGTATATAAATGTTTTGATTAATTGAAAAATTAATTAAATTTCGTAGACTTACTTTTTTTGTATATTTTTGCAATTTATGGTAAAATAATAAATATAATTAATAAGACGTGAGGTATTTTATGGAAAATAAAGTTGCATTGGTAATTGAAGGCGGAGCAATGAGGGGAGCTTTTTTAAAAGGTGTTTTAGATTGTTTTAAAGAGAATGGAATAAAGTTTCCTTATGTTGTTGGAGTATCTGCCGGAGCTATTACAGGATTTGAGTTTTTTAGTGGAATAAAATTTGATGTTAATAAATTATTTCAAGAATTTTTAAAAAATATGGAAATGTTGAAGAATTCTTCAGAGCCGATTGATTTAGTATCAATGGTTAATAGTTTATATGATTTTCCTGAATTCGATAAGAATTTAGAAGGAGAGTTTGAAGCAGGAGTAACTTCATTGCTTGATGGTAGTTATAAATTCTTTTCATCAAAGGATGCAAAGAACACTTCGGATATGGTTGATAAAATAATAGCTTCATCATCACTTCCGGATATGGCAAAATGTGTAATGATTGATGGATTTCCATATTTTGATGGAGGAATGTACAATACTAATCCACTTGAGAGAGCAATTGAAAAAGGTTATGATAAATTTGTAGTTTTGCTTGCAAAAAATAGAGGATATAGAAGAGAAAATTCAGAAATTAGTGATATAGTAAGGTATGCATATAAAGATTATCCTAAATTTATTGAATCAATGGAAAATGAAAAAAATAAATATAATGAAACTATGGATTTAGTAGATAAACTTGAAAGGGAAGAAAAAGCATTAGTTTTTGCACCGGTTAATCCTTTAAAATTCAAATCTTTTACAACTAATATGGAAGATGTTATTGATTTGTATAAGGAAGGATATATGGTTGCAAGTCAAAGTATTGAAAAGGTTAAAAAATTTGTTTAGGAGTTAGAATGATATACGGTTTATCTGATTTGCATTTAGATTATACTGGAGATAAGTCAATGGAGGTTTTCGGCTCCGCGTGGGAAAATTATGAAGAAAGAATGTTTAAGTCTTGGAGAGAAATCGTAAAAGAGGATGATTATGTAGTCGTTCCCGGAGATATTTCTTGGGCTTTAAAAATTGAAGAAGCATATAATGATTTAAAGAGAATTGAAAGTCTTCCCGGAAAGAAAATTTTTTTAAAAGGTAATCATGATTTATGGTGGAGTAGTCTAAGTAAGGTAAATGGTTTAAATTTGAAAAATATGTTCTTTTTACAAAATAATAGTTTTGAAACGGAAAGATATGTATTTATTGGAACTAGGGGATGGGTTTCTCCAAAATCATCCGAATTCTCAGAAGATACAGACAGAAAGATATATAACAGAGAGCTTATGAGATTAAAATTAAGTTATGATTCTGTAAAAAATAAAGAAAAAGAAATAATTTGCCTTTTTCATTATCCACCTGTAGAAAAAGATAGAACTTTAAATGACTTTGGACTATTTGTTAAGGAACATAATATAAAGATAGCTTTATATGGACATCTTCATGCATATTCTTTGAATAATGTTGTAGATGAAGTGGTGGATGGAATAGAATTTCATTGTATTTCTGCAGACTACTTAAAATTTATCCCAAGACTTATTAGGAGATAAAATGAAAAAAGAATTAGAAGTTAAAATTTTAAATATAGATGTTGAAGAAATAAAAACTAAATTGAAAAATTTAGGTGCGAAGTTTTTAAAAAGTGAAAATCAGGAAAACATTAGACTTACATCTTCAAAATTGGATTGTATTCCAAATGGAAGCTTTTTAAGAATTAGAAAACTTTTAGATAGAGATGGAAAGGAAATTAATTCAGAATTAACATATAAAGAGCATAAAGAAAATGAAATTTTAAAAGAGTTTAATGAATATAATGTTTCTTTAGAAAATAGTGAAGAAATGTTAAAAATATTAAATTTTTTAGGCTATGATAAACTGGATATAGAGAGAAAATTCAGAACATCATATAAATTAAGAAATGCTCATATTGACATTGATATATGGGATAAAGAAGTTTATCCTTATCCATATATGGAAATTGAAGTTTCCAATTATGATGATTTGTGTGAAGTTTTGAATTTGTTGGGAATAAGCGAAGGAGAAATTTGTCTTAAATCTTTACCTGAACTTAAAGAAGAATTAAAAAATAGGAGTTAGTATGAAAGAATTGTTTGAAATTTTAGTGAAAAAGAGATTGTCAGTCGGTATCGTCTTACTTGCAATATTTGTTGCAATGCTCTTAACATATTTACTTAGTTTATTGAAAAATAGATTTATTAAATTCATTCCTGCATTTATTTTAATTGTTGTTGGAACGGTATTTTTAGCAGACGGATGGACAAATATTTTGACTGCAAGAGGAATTAATTCGCTTTATTATTCAATGATTATCGGGACAAGTGGAGTGGTTTCGCTGTTTTTTGTTTTAATTCTTATGAATTTTAAGAGAAAGTAGGTGTTTGTATGTCTAATATAGCCGCATTTTTTGATATTGACGGAACTATAGCAAGAGAATCTCTTATGATTGAACATTTTAAAAGACTTATAAAATATGAAATCTTAGATGAAAGTGTTTGGGTTGATGATGTAAAGCAGTTATATATGGAATATGTTAATAGATATGGGGCATATGATGCCTATATTGAAGCACTTTCAGAAAAATATAGAAGTGACTTAAAAGGCTTTGATATCCAATATAATAAATTTATTGCAGAGCAATCTATAAGAAAAGTATTTGAAAGAGTTTATGTATTTTCAAGAAATCAGTTAGAATTTCATAAAGCTAATGGGCATTTAATATTTTTTATTTCAGGAAGCCCTGATTTTTTGGTTAAGGAAATGGCTGAAAAATATGGTGTTACAGAATTTAGAGCAACAAAATATTTATTTGATGAAGATGGAAAATTCACAGGAGAAATTGTACCGATGTGGCATAGCGAAGGAAAGGATGAAGTCTGTAATGAAATCATTGAAAAATATAATATAGACATCGAAAAGTCTTATGCCTATGGAGATACAACCGGAGACTTATCAATGCTTAGAAGATTCGGTAATGCTTATACAATTAATCCGTCAAACAAATTATTGCAAAGAATAAAAAACGATGAAGAACTTTCAAAAAAAGTAAATATAATCGTAGAGAGAAAAGATGTTATTTATAAGTTAAAAGCTGATGTAACAACTTTATAATTTAAAATTTTTGATATTAAGAACATAAAAAAAAGTAGCTCATCGGCTACTTTTTGTTTTTTAATGAATTATGCCTTAGCGATTTTTTCTCCAAATGCTACACAGTCATCTTCGTCTTCAGGTGTAGGACAATCATATACGCAAAGTGGTTCAGCTACGATTTTAGCTCCAACGCCTTCACATCTAACTTTCCAGTCTTTCATCCATTTTTGTCCTTCATTCCATTCATAAGATCCGAATAAAGCGATTTTTCTTCCATTTAATTCTTCTTCAACTTCTTCGAACATTGGTTCAAAGCTTGATTCTTCAAGAACTTCATCTCCCATTGCCGGACAACCGAATGCAACTAAATCATAATCATTTAACATATCTGCTCCAAAATCGTCACAGAAGATTACTTCAACTTCAGAACCTGCATTTTCAATTCCTTCGGCGATACAATCAGCCATTTTTTCAGTATTACCTGTACCTGACCAATATACAACTGCTACTTTCATTTAAAAGTCCTCCTTAAATTTTAACTAATAAAGTAAAATTTTATTGTACTATTAATATAATACAATATTAAATCATAATTAAATCTAAAATAAGTATTTTAAATTTAATTAACAATTTCTACAAGATAATAATAACAATATTATCAAAATTTGTCAACTGTTCAAAAAACTTTTTACATTATATGTTATATGACGAATTAATTTTTTTACAAAAAAACCTGTATATCAGCTTTAAAATTTTTGATAAACAGCTAATAAAAAAATTTTTAATAAAAATGTTTTAAAACTTGACATAGGGGAATAATAGTAATATAATATTGTTAGCAGTCTAATAGATTGAGTGCTAAAAAGAGGTGATAAAATGCTTGATGATAGAAAATTGAAGATTTTATATGCCATAATAGATAGTTATATCAATACATCTGAGCCTATTGGGTCTCGAACAATTTCTAAACAATATGATATGGGGGTTAGTTCAGCAACGGTAAGGAATGAGATGAGCGATTTAGAAGAACTTGGTTTTTTAAATAAGGCTTATTCATCTTCCGGAAGAATTCCATCAGATAAGGCTTACAGACATTATGTTAATTATTTATTATCTTCGCATTTTGATGAGATTTCTAAAAATACATATGGAATTGACATTTTATCAAAACATATCAATGAAAAAAGTAAAATTTTTAAAGAATCCGCAAAAATTATCTCGGAGGTAACGGAATGTATAACGGCAACAATGATTACAGATTATATGGATTGTTCAGTTAAGAGTATCGATGTTATAAATATTAGCGGAAATTGTTATGTTTTAGTATTAGTTTTCGATAATGGAAAAGTAATTAATACAGTTTTTGATTCAAAAACAGAACTTAGTGGAGAAATTTTACAAGATTTAATATTTTATTTAAAGAAGTATTTAATAAATGTTAAAGTATCTGATTTAAGCGAAAGACTGGAATACTTGAAGCTTACTTTTGTTTCAAAGATTCCTTTTATAACAGACATTTCAGATTTAATAGGTAATGAGATTTCAAAGACTGAAAAATCCAGTATTGAATTAGAAGGAATTTCCAATATATTTAATTTTCCGGAATACAGGGATTTGAATAAAGCTAAAGAGCTTATACATTTCTTAGAGGATAAAAGTGAATTGGAGAATTTGTTCTTGAGTTATAGCGGAGATGAAATATATGTGAGCATAGGTCGTGAAAATAATAAAGACTTTTTAAATGAAAATACAATAGTTGCTACATCTTATGATCTTGGAGATGGAAGTAAAGGGAAAATTGCAGTTATTGGTCCAACAAGAATGGATTATGAAAAGATAATATCGACTATGTTAAGTTTAAATGATAGATTTAGAGATATTTTAAAATGACGGGAGGCGAAATAGTTGAAAAAAGATAAAAAAGAATTAGAAGATGAGATTAAAGAAGAAACTACTGAAAAAGTGGAAGAAAAAGCTTTAGAACAAAACTCTTCTGATGAAGTTGAAAAAAAATTAAATTCAGAAATTGAAGAATTAAAAAATCAACTTTTAAGGCTTCAAGCTGATTTTATAAATTATAAGAACAGAACTGAAAGAGAAAAATCAAATTCTATTATACTTGCAAATGAAAGTTTAATTTTAAAATTATTACCTGTTTTAGATAATTTTAATAGAGCTTTTACTCATGCTAATTTAGAGGATGATACAATTAAAGGTTTTGTTATGATTAAAGATCAATTTGAATCAGTTTTAAAGTCTGAAACGGTTGAGGAAATAGAGAGTGATGGAGCCGTTTTTGATCCAAATTTGCATAATGCAGTTATGACTGAAAGTAAAGATGGAGTAGAAAGTGGTATCGTATTGGAAACTTTTGAAAAAGGATATAAAATTAAAGATAAAGTAATTAGACCAAGTATGGTTAAAGTTAGTGAATAATAAGGAGGAAAAGATTATGTCAAAAATTATAGGTATTGATTTAGGTACAACAAACTCAGCAGTAGCTGTTATGGAAGGTGGAGAACCAACAATTATAGCAAACGTAGAAGGAAATAGAACTACTCCTTCAGTTGTTGCTTTTACAAAAAATGGAGAAAGATTAGTAGGAGAAACTGCTAAAAGACAAGCAATTACAAATGCAGCAAGAACAATAACTTCTATTAAGAGAGAAATGGGTACAGATTATAAAGTAAAGATTGATGATAAAGAATATAGCCCACAAGAAATTTCTGCAATGATTTTACAAAAGATTAAATCAGATGTTGAAAGTTATTTAGGAGAAACTGTTACAGAAGCTGTAATAACTGTTCCTGCTTACTTTACAGATAGCCAAAGACAAGCTACAAAAGATGCCGGAAAAATTGCAGGTTTAGATGTTAAGAGAATTATAAACGAACCAACTGCTGCAGCCCTTGCTTATGGAATGGACAAAGATACTGAACAACATAAGATAATGGTATTTGACCTTGGTGGTGGTACATTTGACGTTTCTATTTTGGAAATCGGAGACGGAGTATTTGAAGTTTTAGCTACAAGAGGTAACAATAGACTTGGTGGAGATGATTTTGACGAAGTTTTAATGAAATATATGATTTCAGAATTCAAAAAAGAAAATGGTATTGACTTAAGTAAAGATGTAACAGCAATGCAAAGATTAAAAGATGCTGCAGAAAAAGCTAAAAAAGAACTTTCAACAACAATGACTACAAATGTAAACTTACCATTTATTACAGCTATTGATGGAGCTCCTGTTCATATGAATATGGATATTAAGAGAGCAAAATTTGAAGAATTATCTTCAGACTTAATTGATAAAACATTAGTTCCAGTTAGAGAAGCATTAAGTGATGCTGGACTTACTGCATCTGAAATTGATAAAGTTCTTCTAGTTGGTGGTTCAACAAGAATTCCAGCTGTACAAGAAGCTGTTAAAAAATTAATTGGAAAAGAACCACAAAAAGATATTAACCCTGATGAATGTGTTGCTATCGGTGCTGCAATTCAAGGTGGTGTTTTAACAGGAGAAGTTAAAGATTTATTATTATTAGACGTAACTCCATTGTCATTAGGTATCGAAACAATGGGTGGTGTAATGACAAGATTAATCGAAAGAAATACAACTATTCCTGCTAAAAAAAGTCAAATTTTCTCAACTGCTGCAGATGGACAAACAGCAGTAGATATCCATGTTTTACAAGGTGAAAGAGAATTTGCTCATGATAATACAACATTAGGAAGATTCCAATTAACAGGTATTCCTGCTGCTCCAAGAGGAGTTCCACAAATTGAAGTTACTTTTGATATAGATGCTAACGGAATTGTAAATGTTAGTGCTAAAGATTTAGGATCAGGAAATGAACAAAAGATTACAATTACTGCATCAACAAAATTATCTGAAGATGAAATTAATAAGAAAGTTAGAGAAGCAGAACAATTTGCTCAAGAAGATAAGAAGAAAAAAGAAGTTGTAGAAACTAAAAATAATGCTGAATCCTTAATCTATCAAACTGAAAAAACTTTGAAAGATTTAGAAGGAAAAATCTCAGAAGATGAAAAATCTGCAGTTAATGCAAAATTAGAAGATTTAAAATCAGCAATAACAACTGACAATGTAGAAGACATTAAAGCAAAGAATGACGCTTTAACTCAAGAATTCTATAAAATTTCAGAAAAATTATATCAAAATGCTAACCCACAAGGACAAGGAGCAGAACCAAAGAAAGATGATGTAGTTGACGCTGACTATGAAGTAGTTGATGAAGACGAAAATAAATAGAATAAAAAATGCTAAAAGGTAGTGTGTGATGCACTACCTTTTCTATTGAAAAAAAATGTATTTATTGATATAATAAGTTCGTTAAGTTTATTTAAAAAAATAATATATTTAAGTGAGGGAATGATATGGAAATTAAGAATTTATGTATTAATACTATGAGAACATTAAGTGCTGATGCTATTCAAAAAGCAAAGTCAGGACATCCCGGACTTCCACTTGGAGCATCACCAATGGCATTTACTTTATTTAATGATTGTATGAAGATTTCTCCTAAAAATCCAAATTGGTTTGACAGAGATAGATTTATTTTATCAGCAGGACATGGTTCTATGCTTTTATATTCATTACTTCATTTATTTGATTATGGTGTTAGTATTGAAGATATAAAGAATTTTAGACAAATTGACAGCTTGACTCCGGGACATCCTGAATATGGACATACTGCTGGAATAGATGCAACAACAGGACCACTTGGACAAGGTGTTTCAATGGCTGTTGGTATGGCACTTGCGGAAAGTCATTTAGCTTCAATTTTCAATACTGACGATTGTAAAATAGTAGATCACTATACTTATTCAATCGTTGGAGATGGTTGTCTTATGGAAGGTATCAGCAATGAAGCATCTTCACTTGCAGGCACATTAAAATTAGGAAAACTTATAGTTTTATATGATAGTAATAATATTACTATCGAAGGTGATACTTCAACTGCTTTTAGTGAAAATGTAAGAGCTAGATATGAAGCTCTAGGTTGGGATACTTATTTTGTTGCAGATGGTAATAATATCAATGAAATTAAAGAAGCAATAGAAAGAGCAAAGCTAACTGATAAGCCTTCATTAATCGAAATAAAGACAAAAATTGGATACGGTTCAACCAAAGAGGGAAGTGCTTCAGCACATGGAGAACCTTTAGGAGAAGATAATATTCCAACATTTAAGAAAAATATTGGTTGGGAATATGAAGAAAGTTTTTATGTTCCGGAAGAAGTTAAAAAATATATGAAAGAAGTTGTTGAAAGAAAGAATACTTTTGTTGATGAATGGGAAAAACAATTTGAAGAATACAAAGTTAAATATCCTGAAAAATATAATTTATTCAGAAAATTTATGAAAGAAGAAATTGACGAAGAAATCTTAAACGATTCATCAATTACTGAATTTGATAAAGATATGGCATCAAGAGAATCAAGTGGAATTGTATTAAACAGATTTTCTAGATTATTACCAAATCTTTTTGGAGGTTCAGCGGATTTAGGACCTTCAAACAAATCAACAATGAAAGAATTTGACTACTATTCACCTGAAAACAGAAGCGGTAAAAATATTCACTTTGGAGTAAGAGAACATGCAATGGCTGCAATCTGTAACGGGATTTCATTACATGGAGGACTTTTACCATATTGTGCAACATTCTTTGTTTTCAGTGATTATTTAAAACCTGCTGTAAGACTTTCTGCACTTATGAATCAAGGCGTTATCTATGTTTTAACTCACGATAGCATTGGAGTTGGAGAAGACGGACCTACACATGAACCAATTGAACATTTGGCAATGTTCAGATCTACACCAAATGTTTCAATGTATAGACCTTGTGATGCAAAAGAAACTGCTTATGCTTGGATATCTGCATTAAAGAACAGAAAAACTCCAAGCTGTCTAGCTCTTACAAGACAAAAGTTGACAAATTTAGAAGTAACTTCATCTGAAGCACTAAAAGGCGGATATGTCCTAAAAGACTTTGGAAAAGACTTTGAAATGATTATTATTGCATCAGGTTCAGAAGTTGGCTTGGCTTACAAAGTTTGTGAAAAACTTTTAGAAGAAAATATTTGCACAAGACTTGTATCAATGCCATGTATGGAAGAGTTTGAAAAACAAAGTAAAGAATATAAAGAAAGTGTATTACCTAATAACATCAGAAAGAGAGTCAGCATTGAAGCTCTATCAACATTTGGTTGGGGCAAATATGTAGGATTAGATGGAATTTCAATAGGTCTTGATACATTTGGAGCATCAGCACCTGCAAATTTATTATTTGAAAAATTTGGATTTACAGTTGATGCAGTTTATGAAAAAATAAAAAAAGAATTATTCTAATTAATAAAAAATGTAAAAAATAGCGAAGAAAAACTTCGCTATTTTTTTATGAAAATATTTTCATTAAATTGTTGAATATATTGGTTTAATTTGTTATAATCATCTTAAGTTATAAATTAATAAGATTACTAGGAGGATAACAATGAGATACTTGTTTTTTTATGGTTTAATGGTTTTAATTTTGACAAGATATGTATATATAGGAATTATGTTCTATAAGATTAGAAATAAGGAGTATGTTTCTGAAGCATATAATATTTTAATGAGAAATCTTAAAATGAAAAATCCTGAAAAGATTTTAAAATTTTATGGATTATTTCATTTTATTATTGCTACTTTAGGAATTATACTCTTTTTTATTATAGATTTGGTAGTTATAGCATTATTTGTTTGGGTTTTGGCTTTGTTAGAAGACATTTTTTTCATCATAATATCAAAGAAATCTGAAAAAATAAAACATATTATAAGTTTAGTTTCTATAGTAATAATATTACTTTTTGAAATAAAGAGTCTTGATACTCATGAAACTACAAAAAATATTTATAACATTTCATATACAATCGTGATTGAAAACGGATTAAGTGATTTTAAAGAACTAAAAGAAAAATCTATTCTTGAAGAAATTTTTAAGAGTGAAATAAAAAATATCTCTAAAATGAGAGACAAAAAAATTGAATTATATGACCAAAAAGGAAAGCTATTAATAAAATCTGACTTATACGAAGCAGAGGTCAAAAATTCAGCCACAAATGAATATGAAAAGATTGAAAATATAATAAAGTACAAAGGAAAATATTATAAAATTTATGAACCTAAGAAATTTGATTAAAGTATTAAAATTTGAAATTAAAATAAGATAATAAATAATAAATTAATATAAAGAGAGGTGTTTGTTATGAAAATCGTTTTAAAATTTAAAACAGATAATAATTTCATCCCTAAAGATTATCATCGTTTCTGTATTAAATTTTTTAAAACAGCGGTATCAAATTATTCTAATGGTGAATTTTTTGAAAAGTTTTTTGGGGATGATTATATTAAAAGTGATGAAAAAAAATATTCGTGGGCGGTCAAATTTTTTAAACCCAAATTTTTTTCCAACAGAATTGAAGTTGGAGAAAATAATTTTGAGATTACTTTTAAATCTCCAAAAACTGATGTTGGAACTATCTTTTTCAATTCGTTTTTAGAATATAAAGACAAGGAATTTAAAATTTCTAAAAATAATTTTATAGTTTTAACAGATGCTAAAATTGTAAATGAAAAAAAGATTGTTGGAAATTGTGCAAGATTTAAATTTTGTTCTCCTCTTGTAATTCGTGAACATAATAGAGAAGATAATACAGATAGACATATAACTGTTGAAGATGAGGATTTCTTTGATAAATTTAAAGAAAATTTAAAAATTCATTTTCCAAATTATTCCAACGCTATTGATGATATGAAGATGGATATTTCTGAAATGAAAAAAGCCGTTGTACTTTTTTATGGATTGTATATTGATGCTAGTTTAGGAGTAATTATAATTAATGCCGATAATAGCTTATTAAACGAAATGCTGATTTCGTCTGTCGGAAGTAAAAATGCATCAGGTTTCGGACTATTACAGCTTATAGATTCTTGGGAGATGATTTAATGATAGAAGATAAAGGTAATTTTAACGGATATGATAGAAAATTAGAATTTTCTGATTGGAGATTTTCAGCAGCTGCAGTTGGAATTATAAGGTATCTAAAATATCATAAACTCAATTATTCAACAGAATATAATGGAAGAAGTGATGTGCTTTTATATAATTTTGATGATATAGATATATCAAAAAATGAAGAGAAATATTATGATTTTGCAGAAGAATATTTTAAAGATAAAATGCATCATAAAAGGTTGGAAAATCTTTTAAATTCTGAAGATTTTGATGAAGAAAAAGTTAAAAATTTAAAAAGTTTTTGGAATACAATAATGAAAAATACATTTAAAAATGATGAAATTTCTATAAAAAACAAGGATAATATTTTATTGAAAATATCTGATAATAAGCTTGAATTAATAAAAAAGACATTTGAAGGGGCAAAATCAATGTATTCGAAATTTTGTAATCCAAGTTGTATGGGAAAAGAAAAACAAAAAATATGTAGGTTATTGGGATATTATGTTGATCAAGGGAGAAAGACAAAATCTTTATCATTCAATTGGGACTATAATACTTATGTATATGAGGATTATTGTGAGTTTGATTATATTCCTTTTGCGTTTTCAAAAGGAGATAGTTCATTTTTTATTAATAATAATTTTTCAACCGATATGTTATTAAAATCAAATGATTATTTAACAGATAAAAATTTGGATTTAGATGAAAAAAATTCAGTGGGGATTTTTAAAAACTTTAAGTTGAATTTGTTTTTTGACATAAAAAATGTTTCAAGGTTTTTAGATTATGAAGTTGAAATAATAACTAAAGAGAAAAAAAATGATTATTTTGAAACAATGTTTTTACGAAATTCTGCTATTAAAATTTTTGGAAAAATTTCAGATATAAAAGATGATAATATTTTTAAAGCAATAAACAGTCCTTGCAAATTAAGGACGGATGAATATGAACCGATTTTAGATGAAGTCATTGATTGTATCCTATATACTAAGTATTTGGATTATCTAATTGATAAGCTCCTTAGAGATGGCAGTAAGCCAAAAAATAAAGATAACAAAGAAAACAAAATAGATAACCATAGTTTTTTAATTAGTCAATTAATTAGAATAAACCAAAAAATATATGAAGGAGTTGATATTATGGTGAATAACAAAAAAGAAAAAGAGCAATTGGAAAAGGAAGAGAAACAAATGAATTTTAATTTGTTTAATGCCAGAGAAAGTGCAGAAAAAGTCGTTTTTAAATTAAAAGATACGCCTAGAAAAATCGATGCATATAGGAATAAATTAATTTCCTGTTTGACTTTTAAAGATTATGAAAAGTTTTCAGTAACGTTACTTCAACTTTCATCTTATAGTTCTGTAACATTTGATTTTGCATATTATTTGTTTAAAGATTTTGAAAAAAATAAAAATGTAGCATATACATTTGTAAATGCATTATGTGTTAAAGAAGATAATAATAAAAATGGAAATAATGAAAATAAGTAGGAGGGTTTAAAAAATGGAAAATAAAGAAAAGAAAAATTTAGGATTAACACTTACTGTTGTATGTAATATTACTTCAAATTATGGAGAAACTTTGGGGAATGCATCATCTGTACAAAAAGTTTTTAAAAATGGTAAAATTTATGCTACAAGAAGTAGAGAAAGTATGAAAAATGCAATTATGACTCAAAGTGGAATGTATGATGATTTGAAGGTTGTAGTTGATAAAAAAGTAACCCAAAAAGAAGTTACTGAAAAATTGAATGCATCAAATTGTAGAGCGCTTGAAGGCGGATATATGAATACTAACAATTTAACAGTTATAAGAAAAAGTTCATTTTATTTAACAGATGCAGTTGCGTGTGATGAATTTGTTAATGAAACAAGATTTCACAACAATTTATGTTTAGCATCAACTTATGCAAGAGATAATGGAATAAATTTACAAGAAAAAGCAGGAGAATCAGGACTTATGCCATATCAATATGAATTTGATAAGTCACTAAAGAAATACAGTATAACATTTGATTTAGACAAAGTGGGTGTTGATGAAAATTTTAATGCAGAGGCGGAAGTTTCTGAAAAAATTGAAAGAGTAAATTTAATATTGGAAACAATAGAAAACTTATCATTAGTCGTTAAAGGGAATCTTGATAATGCAGAACCTCTAATGATATTTGGAGGAATTGGAAACTGTAAAACTCACTATTTTGATAATGTCGTGAATGTTACAAAAAGCACACTAAAAATAACTGATGAATTGATTGAAAGGCTAAATAAAGAAGATTATAAAATAGCATTTATTGAAGGTGGAAACTTTGTAAATGAAAAGGAAATAAAAGAAAAGTTAAATCCTATAAGTGTTACTGAATTTTTTGAAAAGTTAAAAGGGGATGTAAAAAAATATTATGAAGGATAAACTTTTAAGGATAAAGTTACATCAAAATAAAGCTAATTATAAAAAAGAGGAAACTTCAGAAAATAAAATGACTTATCCACTTCCACCTTATTCAACCATAATCGGTGCAATTCACAATGCTTGTAACTATAAAGAATACAAAGATATGGATATAAGTATTCAGGGTAGGTTTCAATCCTTAGGGAAAGAAATGTATCGAGATCAAGCATTTTTAAATAAGATTGAACATGATAGGAATGTTTTAGTTAAAATAAAAAACCCACATATACTTAATGATGTATATACAATGATAACTAGAATAGAAAGTTCAAAAAATAAATCCAAAAATAAATCTGATAAAAAACTAAGAATAGATATATTCGATATTGATGAAGTTAAAGAATATATTAGGTTATACAAGTTAAGTGGGAAAAAAACTAAAGATTTTGACAAATTTGAAGAAGCTATAAACGGAAGAATTTCTGAACTTAACTTGGAAAAAAACGAATCAATAAAACGAGTAAATATACCATTTGATTATAGTGATAATTCTGGTTTGAATTTGGGAAAAGATAATTCAAATAAAGAGATGGATTCTTATAATTTTGATTCTATCTATAAAATTCTTGTTAATTCTATTAAATATTATGAAGTTTTATATGATATTGATTTAGTAATTCACATTCGAGCAGACAAAAGCATATTAGATGAGATTATAAGAAATATAATAAATTTTACATCACTAGGAAGAAGCGAAGATTTTGTTGAGATAAAAGAAGTTAAATTTGTAAATATTTATGAAGATAATCCGAATGATATTGAATTTATATATAATAGTGGATATGTTTATACTGAAGCAATAGAGAAAGGAATTGTAACTTTTAAAAATATCAGAAAAAAAGTTAATAAGATAAAAACTAAAGGAACTAATTATTATATTAATAAAAATTATAAAATAGAAAAAGGCAAAAGAATATTTAAAAAGTATAGAGTTGGTTATTTATCTGAATATAAAATAAATTTTGATGAATTAAAAGAATATAATAAGTCCACAGATAAAAATATTTATTTGGATGAAGATGGTTATATTGTTAGTTTAGTTTAGGAGATTAAATGGAAATTTTTAAAAATAGCTCTATAGCAGATTCGCTTGCAAAACCGGATGAAACTATTGAAGAGCATACAGAAAACTTATTAAAAAGTTTAGAATTACTTATAAGTTTGAATTATGTAGATACTGAAGATAGTAAAATTTTAGAAAGAGCAATTATATACCATGACGTTGGAAAGTCTGATTTTTTATTTACTGAAAGGCTTAAAAATAATACTAAATTTGATAAGTTTAAAGAGGTTCCTCATAATATATTGTCATACTATATGATGTATATTGAATTAAATAATTTTTCTAATAGTTTTCTTAATGAGAATAATTTGGCATCTTATGCAATTTTTAATCATCATCATTATATAGATAATTTTGAATATATAACTTGCGAAGACAATAGAAAGTTGATATTAGAGAGACTTTTAAATATTTATTCGAATTTAGACAAAAAACAAATAGAAAAATTAGATAGCAACTTGGGAAACATTGAAGATTTATATGAAGAAAATCAAATGGACTTTATAAAAATTTTAGGATTACTTAATAAATGTGATTATTCTGCAAGTGCTCATATTCCTGCTGAATTTTATCCTAATTTTTTGGAAAATGGATTGGATAATTTATTAAATACTTGGAAAAAAGAAGATGACAAAGCTAATTGGAATGAATTACAAAATTTTTGTAAGGAAAATAAAAAAGAAAATTTAATAGTAATTGCACAGACCGGAATGGGAAAGACCGAAGCGGGATTACATTGGATTGGTGATACCAAAGGCTTTTTTGTGTTGCCTTTAAAAACAGCTATAAATTCTATTTATAACAGGATTATAAATAATATTTGTAATGGTGAAGAAATCGAAGAAAAGGTAGCATTATTGCATAGCGATACTTTGAATATGTATCTTGAGAATTTTGATGGTGAAGATAATGATAAAATTTTATCCTATTACGAAAATAGTAAAAAGTTTTCTATTCCTTTAAATATAACAACACCTGATCAGATTTTTGATTTTGTTTTTAGAAGTAAAGGATTTGAATTTAAAAATGCTATGATGAGTTATTCAAAAGTTGTTATAGATGAAATACAGGCATATAGTCCTGAGCTTCTTGCAACTCTTATTCGTGGAATACAGGATATAATTGAAATAGGTGGGAAAGTTTGCATAATTACAGCAACTTTTCCACCTTTCATAAAAGACTTGTTGCTTACGGAAAATTTAGATTATTTGAACGAACAGGAGCAAAAATATAAATTTATTACTAAAGAATTTACAAATGATATGAAAAGACACAATTTAAAAATATTAGAAGATGAACTTAATGCGGAATATATTTGTAATCATTATGTAAAAAACGATTCAAAAAGCAAAAAATATTTAGTTGTTTGTAATACAATAAAAAAATCTCAAGAGGTTTTTGCAGACTTAAAACAAAAGGGATTAGAAAATGTAAATATTTTACACAGTAAATTTATAAAAAAAGAAAGAAATGAAAAAGAAAATAAGATAATAGAAGTTGGAAAAACTGAAAATATAGGAAATGAAATTTGGATATCAACGCAAATAGTAGAGGCCAGTTTAGACATAGATTTTGATTTGTTATTTACCGAACTTTCAGATTTAAATGGTTTATTTCAAAGGCTTGGTAGAGTTAACAGGAAAGGGAAAAAAGAAGTTAATGATTACAACTGCTATGTTTTTACAGAAATAAATAAAAATTTATTAAAAGATAATAAAGATTCAAAAAAAGGATTTATTTATAAAGAAATTTATGATTTAAGTAAAGAGGCAATTAAACAAAAAGGTGATGGAATTTTAACTGAAAAGGACAAACAGAATTTAATAAAAGAATTTTTTACTTTCGAAAAAATAAAGAAGTCTTCTAAATTTTTGGAAGAATATAAGGAAAGATATAATTATATTAATATATCATTAAGAGAACGAGGAATAGAAAATAAAGACAAACAGACATTTAGAGATATAATATCATTTAATGTTTTTCCGGTAGATATTGAAAGAGGACTTTTAAATGAAAATGAGATAAATTCAATATTAAATGAACTTAAAGATATAAAGAGCAAATTACTTTGTAGCAAATCCGAAGATGAAAAAATAGAATTAAAGTTAGAATTTACCAAAAAGTTAGATGAACTTATGAAATATACTGTATCTGTCGGTTTATATGATACTAAATATTTAAAAGAAAAAATTGAAATATCAAAAAATATAAACTTATACAAAGTATATTGTAAATATGACGAAAAAGGATTTATCAGATTGACTTCTGAAGAAGGAAAGTTGTTAGACAGTACAGGATTTAAAAAAATAATTGATGTCGATAAAAAAGACTATGAATATGAATACGACAGTTTTATATAGGTGATTTTATGGATAGAGAAATTACGGGAATAATGATTTATTACAATTTTGTTTGCAAAAGGAAACTTTGGTATTTTTATAATGGGATTACAATGGAGCATACAAATGAAGATGTTTCGATAGGGAAATCCATTGATGAAGAGTTTTATAGTGGAGAAGAAAAGCATATTAATGTAAAAAATATTATAAATATAGATTATATAAAAGATGAAAATGTAATTCATGAAGTAAAAAAGAGTAAAGTAATGGAGGAAGCCTCTATTGAACAGATAAAATATTATCTTTGGATTTTACATAATGAAGGAGTTAAAGACATTACGGGAGTTTTGGACTATCCTCTTCTAAGAAAGAGTAAAAAAATTAAATTGGAATTGGAAGATTTTGAAAAAATACCAAAAATTCTGGAAGAAATAAGAACTTTGGTTGAAAGTGAAAAGCCCCCTGAATTTAAAAAGATAAAATTATGTAAAAATTGTGCATATTGTGATATATGCCTAATATAGGGAGGAGTTATGAAAAAAAGCTATTTTATATATTCTGAATCAGATTTAAAACGAAAAGATAATACTTTACAAATTTGTATGAACAACGGAAATAAAAAAGATATTCCAATAGAAACTGTTTCAGATATTTATGTTATGACTGAAATGGGTTTCAATACGAGTTTGATAAATATACTTTCAAAATACGGAATATCTGTACATTTTTTTAACTATTATAATTTTTATACAGGCAGTTTTTATCCAAAAGAACAAAATATTTCAGGTAAATTACTCGTAAAACAGGTAGAATACTTTTCTAATGACGATAAAAGACTTGTTCTAGCAAAAGAATTTGTTAAGGGAGCAACAGAGGGAATTTTAAGAAACTTAAGGTACTATAATGAAAGAGGGAAAAATGTAAAAGAATTTATTGAGATTATTTCAAATTTAAAAAGACATATTGATTTACAAACCAATATTTCTGAACTTATGGGGATAGAAGGAAATATTCATAAAGTTTATTATGACTCATGGAATACAATTATCGATAAAGAAATAAATTTCGAAAAAAGAGTAAAGCGTCCACCGGATAATTTAATAAATACTTTAATTTCATTTGTAAATACATTAATTTATACGACTGTACT
This sequence comes from Parvimonas oralis, assembly GCF_047608425.1. NCBI lineage: Bacteria > Bacillati > Bacillota > Tissierellia > Tissierellales > Peptoniphilaceae > Parvimonas > Parvimonas oralis. The sequence continues at coordinate 642,418 of NZ_JBLKRS010000001.1, read as the reverse complement.
TTCACAAATATACATAACACAATTAAATCCTACTGTTAGTTATCTACATTCTCCCGGAGATAGAAGATTTTCACTTGCGCTTGATATAGCAGAGATATTTAAACCTCTTATAGGGGATAGAATGATTTTTTCACTCTTAAATAAAAAGCAAATTACAGAAAAGCACTTCATAGAAGGATTAAATTATCTTCAATTTACAAAACAAGGTTCTCAGATAGTTTTAAAAGAATATGAAGATAGATTAAATAAAACTATAAAGCATAAAACTTTAGGAAAAAGTGTAAGTTACAAATATTTAATTAGATTAGAGGCATATAAACTTGTAAAACATCTAATGAATGAAAAAGAATATGAAAGCTTTAAACTTTGGTGGTAGAAATGTATATAATATTAGTTTATGATATAGTGCTTGATGAAAAAGGTGCAAAAGTGTGGAGAGATACATTCAAAACTTGTAAAAAATATCTCTCTCATGTGCAAAATTCGGTATTTGAAGGAGAATTAACTAAATCCCAATTATTTACCTTGAAAAAATCATTAGCCAAAACAATAAGAAAAGATAGGGATTCACTAATAATATTTAATAGTAGAGACGAAAAATGGCTTGAAAAAGAAATCCTAGGCATTGACAACGGAGCTACAGATAATTTTATTTAAAATATCTGTTATAGCTTTTAGTCGATATATATTTTAAAATTTTGTATTAGAGGAGGTTTATTGTATGTGTGATTTCATTAATGACATTAAAGAAAATTATTTAAAAATGGAAAGGGAATTGGTAACTCAGTTAAATTATGATGTTACCAACCATCAATTAACTGCAGGGACATATCGAGAAGAAATTTGGGCAGATTTTTTCAGAAGGATAATACCTAAAAAATTTAATATTGCACGTTCGGTATTTATAATAGACTCAAAAGAGAATATTTCTAATGAGGTAGATATAGCAATATATGATGAACAATATACACCTTATATTTTTAATTATGGGTTGATAAAATTTATACCAATTGAAGCTGTAGCAGCAGTTGTTCAATGTAAAAGTAGATCATTAGATAGGGACGACTTATTAAATTGGACAAACTCTATTAATAATTTACAAACTTCAAATGATTCAATAGTTAGATTAGCTACATATATTCATGTTGGTAAAGAAAGCAGATGTGATGCCATTCAAACGGCAACTAAGCCTATTAAGATATTATGTCATATACCTACAAATGAGACATCTAACGATTATACTTATGGTAGGCATTATTTCGATATTGTTATTGAGGCATATCAAAAAAGCAAATCAAGTAAAGAGCAAACTCAAAATAATACTGAATATAATGGTAATTTAAAAATAAATTTTAGTGATGAAAATTTATTAGATGTCCTAAAAAATTATAATCAGGCTGATAAAAAAGAATTAGGAAATTTAAAAGAAGATAAGAAACTTAAATCAGAGACACTAGTAAACAGAAAAATATCTGACTATGTTATACACAAAGGAAAAGAAGAATATTCATTGCTTTCATTTATTTTTCAATTTAATCAAATGCTTATGATGATAAATAATCCTATGTTTTTTCCACATAAGGCTTATGTAGATATGTTTAATAAAAATACAAATAAAGGAGAATAATATGTCATTTATAGTTGGAATTTCTGTTGAAAAAATTCAAAAATATATTTATCAAACTTTAGATGATAATAGGTCAGAGATACAAAAAGATGAACACACTTTAAAAGAAGTTATAAAAGCATCAAATACAGTTTCCAGTACAATTTCTAAAGATATTGAAAAATTATTTGATATAAGCAAAAAAATATTATGGATTTCAGGAAAATATATTTTTGAGGTTGAGTATATAGAAGATAAAATAAAAGAAAAGTTGGAAAATTTATTTAAAGATATTTATTTGAAATATTCCGGAACACTTCTTATAAATTATGTATATTTAGAAAAATTAAATCTTAATAATAAGGAGATTATAGATAAAGTAAATTTTTATTTAAAATCTAATGATACAAAAAGAAGAATTATTGTAGAAAATAATGAGATTTTATTTTCTTTTCAAGAAGAAGTTAATATTTTAAATTGTGATATAAATTGTGATATAAATTGTGATAAAAATTTTATTGATTATACAGGTGTATATATTAAAAATATGGATGAATTAATATCTGATGATAAAGAAGGAACTAATGGTAAAATAGCTATTGTAAAAGCAGATATAAATAATATAGGACAAATTTTCTCTGATATTACTGATTATGATACGTATATGAAATTAAGTTTAATTTTAGAAAATAAAATTACAGTAAATTATCTAGGAAAACTAATATCAAAAAATAATAATCTAACTAATAAAATTTTTCCTCTGTATATTGCGGGAGATGATATATTTTTTGCTGTAAAAATAGAGTCAGTTTTGGATTCAATTTTGATTTTAAGAAATCTTATAGATGATATTAATGATGAAATTAATAAAAAAATCAATAGCTTGAGTAATGATAAAAGTAGTAAATTGAATAAACTTGTAATATCTGTTGGAGTAGAATTTACAAATAATCATCAACCAATAAGATATTATAGAGAAATAGTTGAAAGAGAATTGCATAATGCAAAAAAATTTACTAAAGAAAAAAATTCAAAAGAAATAAAAGCTATACTTGGAACATCTATTGCAGGAAATATGTTTTATAGTTATTTGGAAGAACAAAGAAAAAGAGAAAAAGATTGTTTTTTCAAATTTAAAACGGAAATTTTAGAATTAATACAATTGAAAAATAAAAATATCTATACAAATACATTCATTCATAATTTTTTATATGCTTTAGAAAATATTGATATTTCTAATAAAAATAATGAAGATAATATTAAAAAATTCGTAAACACTTTTTTATATTTTCTGTGCCCTGATATAAGGAATGTGGAATCAAAAGTTATTCCTAAGGAATTATATTTAAAGAATTACTTTATGAAGATGTTTATGAAAAATAAAAAGGAAAATGAAGATGAAAATCAAATAGTATATGATAAAAGTAATTTTAAAAATGTAATTTCAAAATTAAAATTGATTTTATTATTAACTGATGAAAAATACATCTCTAATATTAGATTAAATCAGTTTAGGTATATAGTATTTGAAAAGAATGATGAAACAAGAGATTTTTTGAATTCTAATATGTTTATAAAGCCTCTAAAATATATTTGCAATTCTGGAGATTCTATAGAAAAATGTTTTATATTAAATACTACTGATAAAGGTTTTAATACATTTAAGAAAGTTCCATTTCATTTATCTATGCTTTTTAAGGCTAAGAATTTAATAGAAATTGGAAAAAAAGAAAAGGTTAAAACTTTATTTGCAAATTATGCTGAATTAATAGAAACAAAAGAAAAAGAGGATGAAAAAGATAATGATATACAAAAAGAAGAACATTTTATAAACTATAGATTGAAATTTAATAAAGATAAATTTAATAGAGAGTTTTATAATATTAATGGAACAGAATGGTTAGATAGAATAATATTATTTTATAAATATGACCAACAAAGAATACTATATAGGATAATTTCAGGACAAAATGAAAAAACAAAGAAAAAACTGATAAATAAAAGTGAGGAAAATAATTATGAAAATTAAATATACTGTAACAACTAAATCTAATTGTTTAATAGGTAATCAAACAAGTGCATTTTCAATAGGAGGAGTAGATCAATGCACAACTCTTGACGAAAATGGAAAACCAATAATTCATGGCTCTGCAATGAAAGGAGCTTTGAGAAATATCTTTAGAAAAGAGTGTAAAAAAAATGATATCATAGAGAAGTTTATTGTAGATTTTTTAAAAAAAGAAAAAGATAAATATTCCAAATTATTAAAACAAATGGATGAAAAATCTTCAAAAAATATAGAATCTATAAAAAAGATAATTACTAAAATTTCAAATTTGTTAAATGATGTTAAAGCCGAATATATTTTTGGAATTGAAGGATTAAATGATACTCCTCGTCTGTTTTTTTCTGATTTAAGAGTTATTGATTTAGAAACAGAAGATTATTTTTTAATAGATACCAAAACATCTATTGAAGAGATTAATGGAGAACTTATATCTAATCCAAGAACATATAAAGTTGTAAAGCCTGGCATAAAATTTGAAGGGAATATTATTCTTAAAACAGATACTTGTGATGAAAAAATAAAAGATGAAATAAAGTCTTATTTAGAAAAATTTAATGAAGGATACTATAGAATAGGAAATTCTAAATCAAGAGGATATGGAATAATAGAAGTTGATATAGAAAATGACTAAAGGAGCAAAAAATGTATATTTTTGAAATTAAACTAAAAAGAATAGGTGAGATTACCTTATTACCGGATTCTCAAAAATTATTTGGATTTTTAATGGGAAAATTAAAGGAGTTTTATTCAGAAGAGAAAATAGGAGAGTTTGTTGAATCTGTAGAAAGAAATGAATGTATATGTATGATATCTAATCTATTTCCAACAGACTATAGACCTATGCCGAAATCTTATGTTTTAGATAAATTAAAAATTGGTATTTATGATAAAAAGTTGTATGAAAAAATTAAGAATATAGAGTTTATAAAAAGGGAAGATTTAAAAAAATTAATAAACTCAACTAAAAATAATACTACAAATATCGACAACATAAATTTAGATAATTATAATTATATAAAAAAAGAAGATACTTTTATTCAAAAATTTAAAATAGAAAGTCAAGTTAGAGAACTTTCAGGATTTCCTAATATTGCATATTCTATCCCAATTGTAAAATATCAAGATAATGTTGGAAATATTATATCAGATTATAGTTTTCTTATAAAACTTGAAAAAGGAAATATTTTATTTGATTATTTGAATAACAGAGATAATTTATTAAATATAGATTGTCATTTAGGGCATAAGGCTAGTTATGGATATAATACTTATGTTATTAAAGATATAGAATTTAGTAAGCAAAAGAAAGATAAAAAGCAAAAAGATGTCTTAAAATATCCTAAAAACGAAAAATTTTTAAATTTAGGAATGTTACTTCCTAATCTTGATAAAATTAATATTGAAAAATCATACTTAGAATTATTTACATCTCATCGAAAACCATTTGAATTATCAGATGGAGTTAATACATTTATTTCATTTTTAAATGCAGGAAGTGTATTGAGTCTTAAGGAAAAATCAGAATATACTTGTATGAGCAAGTGTATTCTTAATGAATATAATTTGATGTATGATAAAGCAATCGTATTCGGAAATTCATATTTAGAAACATTGGAGGGATAATATGAAAAAAATAGATTTAAAACTTACCACTATATCAAAAGTAATATTATCACCTAGAGATTCTGGAGCTTTATATAAAGATATAGATTATTCATTTCTAAATTATAATCATGGAAAAGAAATTTCAAAAGAAGTTAATATGATATATCCTTTTTATAGCTATACAAATAGAGCTTTATTAATGGAAAATAATATTGAAAATATTAAATATTATATTCCAGCCTCATCTTTAAAAGGAGCTATTTTAAGCTGTATAAAAGAAGATGATATAAAAAGAACACTTTTATTTAATGATATAAATATTAATCCAACAGATATATCATTAGAAAATTTATTTAAATATCAATATTTAGATTCTGAAACTGCTAAAATTAAATTTGAAAAATTTTTCGAAAATGTAGGAATTGAAACTTTACAAAATGGTAAATCTTATGGTTTTTATATTAATTTAAAAGAAAATATAGCTTTTGAGAGCATTTTAACAGACCTAAAAAGTAAAACAAAAGAAAAATTAAATAATTATATGAGTAAGTTAGAAATAGTAATAAAAAAGATTACTGATAACAAAACTAATGTAAATTATGAATTTAATTTAGAAATATCTAAAGAATTAATGAAGATTATAAATAATATAAATTCTGAATTAAACAATATAAATGATGATGAATACATTTTATTTTTAGGGGGCTTTAAAGGGAAAATAAATTCTCTTAATGGTGAAATAAATATTGATGATATTAAAAGTGGATTTTATTTATGTGATATCGGAGGCGAAAAATATCTTCCATATGGACTTGTAAAACTAAAAATTGGAAATTGAAAATATTTATAAAAAATAATAAAATTATTAAAAAAGATGATTTGTCAACCTTCAGTATATAAAAATTACTGGAGGTTCGACAGATTAAAAAATGTTAAAATTTCAAATAATTCTGTTTCAATTAAAAAATTTAGTGGAAAATTTCAAAAAAATTTTATATATAGACAGAATTGACTTATTAATGGTAGTATTTTCAATATGTATAGAACTACCTGTTTAAATAGAAACATACTGTAATGTAAATGAAATTTTATATAATTATAAAGGCTATTATTTAATGTTTAAATAGAAACATACTGTAATGTAAATTTAGACACGATGTCTAATGGAAAACTAAACATCTTGTTTAAATAGAAACATACTGTAATGTAAATAATAATTTAGGTGTAAGTCTTTTTTCTTTTATTATTGTTTAAATAGAAACATACTGTAATGTAAATGTATTAAGCAAATATTCTTCTTCTTCAAAACCTAAAGTTTAAATAGAAACATACTGTAATGTAAATAGAGTTGTAAATGATTTGTGGCTTAGAAAAATTTCGTTTAAATAGAAACATACTGTAATGTAAATTTTGTTGACAGTGGTTTTAGAAGATAAACCTCTAAATGTTTAAATAGAAACATACTGTAATGTAAATCTAAAAAATATATTGTTTTCTTTTTCTTCTATATCTTCGTTTAAATAGAAACATACTGTAATGTAAATTTAGACATCGTGTCTAATGATTTATTTTTCTTTTTTGTTTAAATAGAAACATACTGTAATGTAAATTAAAAATCTGATCAGGTCTTAGAGTTACTCTCTCACTAAGTTTAAATAGAAACATACTGTAATGTAAATGAAGCTAGAGAAAGAAAGAAAAAGAGCCGAACAAAGTTTAAATAGAAACATACTGTAATGTAAATTTTACTTTGTTAATTAAATCTGTTACTAATTCCGAGTCAAGTTTAAATAGAAACATACTGTAATGTAAATTTTTTATTTATTGTAACTTCAAGTTTTGTTTTTCAAGTTTAAATAGAAACATACTGTAATGTAAATAAAGAAGCATTTTCAATTGATTTCCAATCTATTAGGTTTAAATAGAAACATACTGTAATGTAAATTTTTATCACGAGCTTTCTTTTTGTGGCGTTTTGCTTTTGTTTAAATAGAAACATACTGTAATGTAAATCATTAATCATGTCTTGAACTAAAACATATTCACCATTTCGTTTAAATAGAAACATACTGTAATGTAAATTTGCTATTTACTTGTTTTTTTTCGTGATGTGTGGTATGTTTAAATAGAAACATACTGTAATGTAAATTTTAAAGAAAGTATTGTTTTCTATATCTTCTTTACTTTGTTTAAATAGAAACATACTGTAATGCAAATTTATCAATAAATACACACGATTTATCTTTATCAAAAAGTTTAAATAGAAACATACTGTAATGTAAATGACACAAAACATCATACTTAATTTTCATACTTACGTTTAAATAGAAACATACTGTAATGTAAATAGACCTGCTAAAATGTTTACAATTAGCATTAATACGTTTAAATAGAAACATACTGTAATGTAAATTAAATGTTAATGGATAACTTTGTTTTTTTATCCATTGTTTAAATAGAAACATACTGTAATGTAAATTTTGTAGTTCCATATATTAACCCGTTTTCATCGTGTTTAAAAAGAAACATACTGTAATGTAAATAATTGTTTTGCTTTCTCATCTACTTCAACAATTTCAGTTTAAAAAGAAACATACTGTAATGTAAATAGAATGGATAAAGTAGATAAAATATGTAAATTTTTAGTTTAAATAGAAACATACTGTAATGTAAATTGTCAATGTTAACTTCTTTCTTAGGGTCTGGTTTAGTTTAAATAGAAACATACTGTAATGTAAATCTGGTGCTATTGTTTCTTTATAAATCCATTCGCCGTTTAAATAGAAACATACTGTAATGCAAATATGATATAATATATACAGTTAGCAAATAATTTAAGAGTTTAAATATAAATCTATTGGAATTGAAATATTATTTTAAATACATAAAATACATACTCACTTAAAGTTTAAATAGAAACATACTGTAATGTAAATGTGGCTCCAGTTTTTGTAACAACTATATCAAGCATCGTTTAAATAGAAACATACTGTAATGTAAATAAAAACTTCTTAAGTCTCTAAAAAATATTAAGGATGTTGTTTAAATAGAAACACACTGTAATGTAAATGAAGAGTTACCTGCAAAGTTTTCATCGGTTAAGTTTGGTTTAAATAGAAACATACTGTAATGTAAATATTTTTTTATAAACTCGCATAGTGAAAGCTGAACAAGTTTAAATAGAAACATACTGTAATGTAAATATCGTCATATTATTAAATTTTTGAGCATATTTTATCGTTTAAATAGCAACATACTGTAATGTAAATATATTCCGCTTTTCGCATAAGTTCTTGAGCTTTGTGTTTAAATAGAAACATACTGTAATGTAAATGTTAATTTTTTTAGTTTTTCAACGTCAAAGGATTTAAGTTTAAATAGAAACATACTGTAATGTAAATATTAATGCGATTGTTAAAATTTTATTTCTAAATTTCAGTTTAAATAGAAACATACTGTAATGTAAATACAAACGTATAACGAGCTTTTTTAGAAAGTTTGAATTGTTTAAATAGAAACATACTGTAATGTAAATTCATGTGGTACATAGTCTAGCCCGTTTGCGTGATATGAGTTTAAATAGAAACATACTGTAATTTCGTAGGATAGTCATATTTTTGACATTGAGATGGCGATTCAAGTCTTGTTTGTGAGTAGTGAAAATGTCATTACTATATTGCTAATCCTAATAGAGTTATTTCTGTATTTTGATTAGCAATTATGCTATAATATAAAAAAATATACAAAACTAATTATATAAATTATTTCGTATTTATTATTTGACACATTGGAATGGTAAAGTTTTAGGGGGTCTGTCTTATGAACGAATTTAATAAGTACAAAATACTAAGTGCGGGAAAAGCATTTGGACATAGGGCTAAAATTGCTTTATTATTACTTGATAGCAGTACAGCTTATGAAGAACTTAAAGAGGAAGCTACACAGACTTCAGTTGCTGGAAGTTATGATTGTGTAGGTGGTTTTCCTGCTGAAATACTTGAAAGAATAATAAAGGAATTGATATGCCGTGATATATGGTATTTGCCTGACAATGTAAAATTTTGGGACAGGCGTTTTGGCAGTCTGTTTGAGATAAAGTTTTTTTGTTATGATAATGATGTAGAGACTTGGAGTAAGATACTGAATAAATTCTTTGTAAAGCTACAGTGGATGCCAAAAAGAGAAGATTATAGTTCAACAAAAAGTTTCAATAATGCTTGGGGATATTTTGCAGAACTTTTAGCAGTTGTAAAAGAAAATAATCATCCTGAATTCAATGATTATTATGAGATTGCAATTAAAAATGGGATGAATGAAACAGTATTTGAAAAAAAACTAAAAATGTTGTCTGAAATAAAAGAGTCATTTATTAAAGGTTAAATAAATTAAGTTTGGAATTAGAGCAGGGTGTACTATAGGAGCAACTATATTTTTTGATTGCACTAAGTAGTTTAACATATATAGGAGGGGCTATATTAAAATGGATATTTTATTTTTACAAGTAGTTTTATATTGTCTATTATTCACATTATTAGTGGCTTTGTCATATAGAGGTAATGCGATTAATATTGTATATTTTTATCCTAAATCCGTTATAGATAAGGTTGTTGAATTTAGTTATACAGATTATAAAACAGTTAAAAGAAATAAGGTTATATTTTATTCTTTATTTATTATTTTAATGTTTGGAAGTTTGATACTAATTGTTGGATTGTGGAATAAAATCAATGATTTTAAACAGGCATTTATTCAATTAAATATTTTTCTTCAATCTTGGAATATCTTTGATGGAGCGGTTATGGATATTTTATGGACTAAGAACAGCAAAAATTTAAAAATCAAAGGCATAGAGGATAGTGAATATATACCTAGTGTTTTAGATGTAATTAAAAAGAGAATTATTTTTATTCCTGTTTTATTTTTAGTGGCTTTAATTTTAGCTAAAATCATTGTACTTATATATTAAATTATTTGGCAGTATATAATGAATAGTTTGTTTTAAACTGAATCAATAAGATCATAGAAAAGATATACTTTTATGATTAGAACAAGATTAAATATTATTGATAGTTTTTTAAAAAATATAATAGTAATATAAAGCGCAAATATTATTGGATGTAAATTGAAAAATTATGAATCCATTATTTTACAAAAGGATGTAATGTAATTTCTTTCTTTAATAATTCTTTAAATACATTAGTTAGTTTAAATAGAAACATACTGTAATGTAAATTGCGACATTGCTTGAAGTGCTTCTGAAAGATAAACTGTTCAAAAAGAAACTAAAAGAATTTTTAAATTATTCCACTTTAAGGATTGATTAGATAAGGGGATATAGGAAAAAATTTTTTTACCATAATTCAAAAAACTATAGATAATTTAAGAAAATTTTCTAACCCGGTCTTGTTTTGACGTGGAAGTGAAGAATCTATTTCAGCTAAGGGTGAAAAGAAATTGAAAGGATATCTGCCTAAAATTTCAACAGAAGTTTTTGAAAGTATGTGACACGGACAATTTTTGCACGAGTATCCGAAAGAATATGCATATAAACTGAAAATATTTTTGTAAGAATAAAATTAAACTATAGGAGAAATAATTTAGATGATTAAGACGCTTATTATGTTGGGACTGGTGTGTCTATTAGCTATATTTATGATGATGGACTTTATTATTGTGATTCCGAAGTTCGGCTCTAAACATTTTGGTGCACCTGATGATATAAAGGAAATGATGGAGAAGATACCGGACAGAGCTTCTTGGGTGAATATAATTGGTGTATGTATTATGATAGTCGGATTTGTTGGAGTAATAGCGGTTTTTATATGGGCTATGGTTGATACGGTAAAAACTGATATGTCTTTTTTTGGTGCATTCATCAGATTTTTCATTATCACTGAAGGATATAAATTATTTGATATCATATTTTTTGATTATCTTATGCTTACAAAGTTAAAGTTGCCTGCAAAGATTTACCCTGAAACTGCCGGAGCGAAGGGATATGACAACTTTGGATTCAATACGAAAAGTCAAATGAATAAGCTTATTATATTTTGTGTTGCAAGTATTCTTTTAGCATTCATTTTAACGGTAATTATTCCATTAATGTAAATAAATATATTTGATAAATTTCATTAACACCGAACTTTTTGTATAGATGGAAACATAATGTAATGTAAATACTATGAAATATCCGTCAAACATTGTTCCGTCGTCGTTTAAATAGAAACATACTGTAATGTAAATTGACAATACGTCATAACAGTATCAATTATAAGATATGTTTAAATAGAAACATACTGTAATGTAAATCACTTCCACAAGATGATATAAATTTAAGTTTAAATAACGTTTAAATAGAAACATACTGTAATGTAAATTTAAAACATATTATAGCACAAAAACGGATAATAATAGTTTAAATAGAAACATACTGTAATGTAAATAGTTTAGGAACAATTCTAACAGAAAGATCTATAGAGTTTAAATAGAAACATACTGTAATGTAAATATTGAATTAATATTGCATCTAGGAAACAATGTTTTTAAAGTTTAAATAGAAACATACTGTAATGTAAATTTTCGACTTCAAGTTCGTTGTCAACTTCTGCTGCTGTTTAAATAGAAACATACTGTAATGTAAATCTTCATAAACTTGCACAATACAAACTTTGGGAATATGTTTAAATAGAAACATACTGTAATGTAAATTTTCTTGCTGTTATTTTAAATGTATCGCCGATTAAAGTTTAAATAGAAACATACTGTAATGTAAATCTCATAATATAGAAGGTTTAACTATAAGAAATTATTTGTTTAAATAGAAACATACTGTAATGTAAATAAAAAACAATCTTTCTTTATGAAAGAAAAAGAGGTTGGTTTAAATAGAAACATACTGTAATGTAAATTGTCTAGTTTTTATAGTGTTTACAAAACTATTCATGTTTAAATAGAAACATACTGTAATGTAAATAAAAATGAAAGTTATAAAAGCGAGTAGTAAAAAGATGTTTAAATAGAAACATACTGTAATGTTAATGTTAAGGAAAAGGAAAATATCAATCAATTATTAACAATACATTATTTTGGGAAAATTTTTAATGTTTAATATATTTATTTTATTCATTTGCTAATTTGTAAAAAAATAGGTTATAATATATTTATTCTTTAAAATACTTTAAATTTTGAATTAATATTACTTTTTATATAATTTTTGATGTAATTAGTAATATATTTGGAGGAAAAATGAAAGCTATATTTTTTGATTTGGATGGAACTTTGCTTCCTTTAGATGAGAAATTATTTGTTGATATTTATTTTGCGGAATTGTCAAAAGTTTTTTCAGAGTATAATATTGATAGTAAGAAGCTTGTTGAAACTATTTGGACTGCAACTCATGAAATAATTAAAAATGATGGAAAGAGAACTAATGAAGAGGCCTTTTGGGATAAGTTTAATAGTAATATAAATATTGATTTATCTAATGTTAAAGAAGTATTGAAAAAGTTTTATGCAAATGAGTTTTTTACTAAGTTAAAAAAGTGTTCAACTGAAAATAGTTTGGCAAAAGTTGCCGTTGAACTTGCAAAGAAGAATGGAAAAAAAGTTGTTCTTGCTACTAATCCGGTTTTTCCTATAGATGCATTAGTTAGATTGAAATGGACAGGACTAGATATTGATGACTTCGATTATGTTACTCATTATAGTAATAGTTCTTTTTCAAAGCCAAATCCAAAGTATTATTTAGATTTATGTGAAAAATTGGATGTTGAACCGAAAGACTGTTTGATGATTGGAAATGATGAAAAACAAGATATATTTGCTGCGAGTAGTGCAGGGATGAATTGTTATTTAGTAACGGATTATCTTTATACTTATCCTGAATGTAAAGTAAATTGTGAAAAAGGAAGTTTTGAAGATTTAATTGAAAAGTTAAAAACTTTATAATTTGAATGTTTATAAATTAAAAAGACAACAATTGTATGAATTGCTGTCTTTTTGTTTGTTTTTATAATTATTTCTTCTTGGCTATTAAGAATTTTATTTTTATTCCTAATGATTTGAATTTATTTTCGTATTCTGTTTCTATGTTTTGTGGATAGTCAAAGTTTGCTAAGTCATATGTAATTAGTATTACTTCAAATCCATTTTCGTTAAAGTATTCCAAACTTGCTTCGAACAAATCATCATCATCTGTTTTGAAGTGGATTTCTCCTTCTTCAATGAGTAATTTATTATATTTTGCTAAAAAGTTAGGATGGGTTAATCTTCTTTTATGATGTCTTTTCTTTGGCCAAGGGTTACAGAAATTTATGTAAATTCTGGATATAGAATTTTCGTTAAAAAACTCATCAATTTTTTCAATATTTGTAGGAATTGCACGAACATTTGATAATTCCAAATCTCTAATTTTTCTGGTTGCATATACAATTGCATTTGTATCCAAGTCCAATATACAATAATTAATATCTTTGTTTACATCAGCAATTTCACTTATAAATTTTCCTTTTCCACAACCAAGTTCAAGATTTATTGGATTGTTATTTTTAAATTCTTCATTCCATTTTCCTTTTAAGTTCTCTGCATTAAATATTACTTGGGCATTTTCTTTCATTTCCGGAACAGCCCACCATTTTTTTCTAAGTCTCATAATTTTCCTTTCATAAAAAATTTTTATCATTACAAATATTATATCATATTTTTTTATTATATTCTTAGTTTAAGAAAAATTTAAAAAATTTTTTACTACTTGTAGTGATATTTTTATATACACCAAAATATTTTTATAAATACCGTTAAACATACTATATATAGTAAAAAATAAAACTTGATTTCTATATATATTTTGTTTTATAATGGGTATAAATTTGCGGAGGTGATTTTGTTGAGGATTATAAAGAGAGATTTATCAGAAGTATCATTTGATATTTCTAAAATAGAAAATGCAATTTATAAAGCATTTATTAGTGTTAGTGATGAAGATAAAAAGGTACTTTCAAAACAATTGGCAGAAGAAGTTTTAGAGATTATTCTTAAAGATAAAGATGAAAGTTCAAATATAACTGTAGAAGAAATTCAAGATTATGTTGAAAAAACATTAACTAAAAATAATCATTATGAAACTTTAAAAAGTTATATCTTATATAGAGAAAAGAGAAATTCACTAAGAAAAGAATTAAATTCTTTTAGAGAATATATTGAAGATGAAAGTTTGATTGAAGTGCTTGCAAAAATTCAAAAAGATTTTTCAACAGAGGGTTATGAGCTTGACAGATTATGTAGAAAGTTCTTATCCTTTGTTAAACCGAGTTCAACTTTGAACGAAAAAGTTGAGCTTTTAATAAAGGCATCTTCAGAACTAACTTCAAAGGAAAATCCAAATTGGGAATATATTTCTGCTAGAATTTATGCTTATAAAATTCATAAAGAGATTTCAAATTATGAAAAAGAATGGCATATTGTTGATTTTAAATCAAAGATACAAGTTTTAACAAAAGCTAATTTATATGGGGAGTATATTTTAGAAAATTATTCAAATGATGATATTGATGAGCTTGAAAAGTATATAGATAACAGTAGAGATGAGTTATTTACTTATTCATCTTTAGATTTAGTATATAAGAGATATTTAATTTGTGATTCGCATAAAAAAGTAATTGAAACAATGCAGGAAATGTTTATGGGTATTGCTATGCATCTTGCAATTCCTGAAAAAGATAGAGTTTCCTTTGCTAAAAAAGTTTATGATGTGCTTAGTAATTTAAAGGCAACTGTGGCGACTCCTACAATGTCAAATGCGAGAAAGCCATTCCATCAACTTTCTTCTTGTTTCATAGATACAGTTCCTGATACTTTAAAAGGAATTTATAGAAGTATAGATAATTTTGCTCAAGTTTCTAAACATGGTGGCGGAATGGGATTATATTTTGGAAAAGTTCGTGCCAATGGTTCAGATATTCGTGGATTTAAGGGTGTTGCAGGTGGTGTTATCAGATGGATTAAACTTGCAAATGACACAGCTGTTGCTGTTGATCAACTAGGAGTTAGACAAGGTTCTTGTGCTGTATATTTAGATGTATGGCATAGAGATATTCCGGAGTTCTTAAATCTTAGAACAAATAATGGAGATGACAGAATGAAAGCTCACGATGTTTTTCCTGCTATTTGTTTCCCTAATTTATTCTGGCGTTTAGCAAAGGAAAATATCAATTCTAATTGGTATTTGTTCTGTCCGCACGAAGTAAAGGAAGTAATGGGCTTTTGTTTAGAAGATTTTTATGGAGAAGAGTGGGAAGAAAAATACAGACTTTGTATTAAAGAGCCAAGACTTGATAAAAGAATTTTAACTGTAAAAGATTTAGTTAAATTAATTCTTAAGAGTCAAGTTGAAACCGGAACTCCATTTATTTTTAATAGAGATAATGCAAATAATGCAAATCCAAATTCACATAAGGGAATGATTTACTCTTCAAATCTTTGTACTGAAATAATGCAAAATATGAAAGAAATTTTAGATGTTGAAGATAAAATTTTACAAATTGATGGAGAAGATCATGTTGTAACTGATGTTAAAGCTGGAGATTTTGTAGTTTGTAATCTTGCGAGTTTAGTTCTTGGAAATATTGATTTACAAAATGACGAAGAAATGGAATTTGTAGTTTCTACAATGATTAGAGCATTAGATAATGTAATTGATTTAAACTACTACCCAACGCCTTTTGCAAAAATAACTAATGCAAAATACAGAGCAATTGGGCTTGGAACAAGTGGGTATCATCATGCTCTTGTAAAAAATAAAATTATGTGGCAAACAGAAGAACATTTAGAATTTATGGATAAAGTTTATGAAAAAATAAATTATTTTGCTATTAAAGAAAGTTCAAAGATTGCTGAAGAAAAAGGAAGTTATAAATATTTTGAAGGTTCAGAATGGCAAAATGGAAAATATTTTGAAAAAAGAGAATATAATTCTAAAGAATGGATTGAACTTAAAGAAAAAGTTGCTAAAAACGGACTTAGAAATGCTTATCTTTTAGCAGTAGCTCCAACAGGTTCAACTTCAATTATTGCAGGAACTACAGCGGGTGTAGATCCTGTTATGATGAGATATTTCCTTGAAGAGAAAAAAGGTTCAATTATTCCGAGAGTTGCTCCTGATTTAACTCCTGAAACATTTTGGCTTTATGAAAATGCACACGAAGTGGATCAAACTTGGTCTATAAAAGCTGGTGGAGTTAGACAAAGACATATTGATCAAGGACAAAGTTTAAATCTTTATATCACAACAGACTATAAGATGAGTCAAATTTTAAATCTTTTGATTTTATCTTGTGAAGTTGGTTTAAAGAGTATTTATTATATAAGAAGTAAGAGTTTAGATATTGAAGAATGCGATAGCTGTTCTGCATAGGAAGGAGATATTATGGAATTAAATAAAAAAGCTCTATTTAATGAAAATGGAGATATTGAATTATCAAAAAGAAAAATGATAAATGGAAATACAACAAATTTAAATGATTTTAACAATGTGAAATATACTTGGACTACTGAATGGTACCGTAATGCCATGAATAATTTCTGGATTCCGGAAGAAATCAATTTATTCCAAGATTTAAAAGATTATAAAATATTGGATGAATATGAAAAAACTGCTTTTGATAAAGTTTTAAGTTTTCTAATATTTTTAGACAGTATTCAAACTGCAAATCTTCCATATATTGGAGAGTATATAACAGCAAATGAAATCAACCTTTGTCTTACTATCCAAGCTTATCAAGAAGCTATCCATTCACAAAGTTATGGATATATGTTAGATAGTATATGTTCTCCTGAAGAAAGAACAAATATCTTATATCAATGGAGAGATGATGAACATCTTCTTGCAAGAAATAAATTCATTGGAGATTTATATAATGAGTTCCAAGAAAATAAAGATCCATACAGTTTAGTAAAGACAATGGTTGCAAATTATATTCTTGAGGGGGTTTACTTCTATTCAGGATTTATGTTCTTCTATAACTTAGGAAGAAATGGAAAAATGCCTGGTTCAGTACAAGAAATTAGATATATAAATAGAGATGAAAATACTCATCTTTGGTTATTCAAAAAAATGCTTTTAGAATTACAAAACGAAGAACCTGAATTATTTACAGAAGAAAAAGTTGCTGTATATAAAGATATGATTAAAACAGGTGTAGAACAAGAAATAGCTTGGGGAAAATACGTGTTGGGAGAAAATATTCCCGGTCTTACAATGCAAATGGTTGAAGATTATATAAAATATCTTGGGAATTTAAGAAGTACAGCTTTAAATTTTGGAAAACTTTATGATGGTTATGATGAAGAACCTGAAAGTATGAAGTGGGTTAGTGAATATTCTGATCCAAATGTAATAAAGACAGATTTCTTTGAAGCAAAACCTTCAGCTTATTCAAAATCAAGTGTAATAGATGATGATTTAGACGATTTATAAAATTTAAAAACTACTTAATTGATTTTTCAATTAAGTAGTATTTTTTTTTGTAAAAATTTTGATTTTAACTATTGAAAAAATAAAAAATAAGTAGTATAATATTAACACAAATAAGAATTATTTGCATTAAAAAATAAAGGGGATTTTTATGAATACAAAATTTAAAAAAATTATTTCAATTATTATGATTAGTTGTATGTTTTTAGTTGCTTGTTCATCCAATAAAGACGAAAAAACTAAAGAACAAAAAACCACTGAACAAAAAGGAAACAAAAAAGTTATTTATACTACTTTTTTCCCTGTAACTGATCTTACAAAGAGAATTGTCGGGGATAAAATGGAAGTTAAAACAATAATAAAAGGAAATCAAGAACCACATTCCTTTGAACTTAAAGCGGGAGATATGCAGGAAATAATAAAAGCAGATTTGATTATCTATAATGGTGCGAATATGGAGTCTTTTATTTCTGCTATTGAAGATACTGTTAAAGATAAAAACAAGTTTTTAAATCTATCACAAGGATTGACTTTGCTTGAAAGTGGCGATGGATTGGAAGAAGAACATAATCATGGCGATGAAAAAGAAGATAGCCATGGACATGATAAAATAAATCCACATACTTGGCTTAGCGTAAAAAATGCAATTATTCAACTTGATACTATTTATAAAAAAGTTTCTTCTATAGATCCTGAAAATGAAGCTTATTACAAGGAAAATCTAAAAAAAGCACAAGATGAATTTAGAGCTTTAGACAAAAAATTTGAAACAGAGCTTTCAAAAGTTACAAGTAAACAAAAATATTTTGTTGTAAGTCACGCTGCTTTCAACTATTTAGCAAATGATTATGGATTAAAGCAAGTTGCAGTAACAGGTATATCACCGGAAGATGAACCATCAGCAAAGCAACTTCAAAAAATTGCAGACTTTGTTAAGAAATATAAAATAAATACAATTTTCTTTGAAGGAAAAGCAACTCCAAAAGTAGCAGAAACTCTTGCTAAAAATACTAATACAAAAACAGATACTTTATATACAATGGAAAATTTGACAGATGAAGAAATTGAAATGGGATATTTAAAATTAATGGAATTAAATTTAAATGCTTTAGTTAAATCTTTTAGTGAATAGGGAGAAATTATGAGTAAAAATTTAAAGAATAAAATTTATAAAATGAATTTGATTTTAGTTTGTAGTGCAATTTTACTTACAAGCTGTTCAAAAAAACAGGAAGAAAAGGAAAAAAGTTCTACTAAAAAATTTGAATTTGTAGAAAAAGAAACGAATTATAAAAAAGATGAAACTACAGAAGTTTTAATTGATGCGGAAATAAAAAAAGAAGATATAGTTAGGTCATATAAGCACGGAGACCATTGGCATGTTTTTACTAAAGACGGTAAAGAACATATTACTTATACAGATCCTTCAAAATTAGGTGATGGAAATTCACTTTCTCTTGTTAGTGTTGTTTCAAAGAGTAAGTTGAGAGGATTAAATGTAACATCAATTTTAAAACACGGGGACCATTGGCATGTTTATACAGCAGATGGAAAAGAATATTTAACTTATGAAAATCCATCTAGTATGTTTCCTAATATTACTGTTGGAACTTATGTAGGCTCACATAGTTCTAGTAGGAATAGAGGAAATTCAAATAACTATTCACATGCAAATATTATTGAAGAGAAAAAAGATAGAGTTGTAAAAATTTTAAGACATGGAGATCATTGGCATATTTATACTGAAAGTGGTAAAGAGTATATTAGTTATACTGATCCTACTTCAAAATATCCAAATGCAGAAGTTGGAGAATATAAAGGAAATCATTCAGATTCCCAAGATAATACAGAAAATGAAAAACCAAATGTTCCAAGTGCTAGTGAAAAATTATTTGAAGCTAGAAAGAATCTAAACATAGTAAATGTTTTGGGAAAAAATCCTGTTGATAGATATGATATAGTAAAGATTTTAAAACACGGAGACCATTATCATATTTATGATTCAAAGGGGAATGAAGGAATCACATATACTAATCCAAAATCACTTTATCCTGAAGCTGAATTTGGAGAATATCAAGGTAATCACGGAGATGAAAATAAAAAACCATTTGAATGGCCGAAAGGTGTAACAAAAATTGTAGATCATGGAGATCATTGGCATTTATATATTGGAGATAAGGAAGTTGGAGTTGTTCACGAAAACCCAAGAAGTCATTATCCTGATGCAGAATATATCAAAGAAGGAAGTGACCATTCTGATATTGGTGTAGATGAAAATGAATTATTTACTTATGAAAGTGTAAAAGCGGAAATAAAAGATAAAGTAATTCCATATCTTGACAGTAATCTTAGAGCAATGAGACATTATGGAGATTTAAATACAACATTAGCTGTTTACGGCTCAAACGGGGAAACTAAAGGAATTTTTTATTGGTTACATGGGAATCACTATCATGCAATAACTATAAAGCAAATTATTCAAAATGCTAAAGCAGGTCAATATGGAGATTGTACTGCAAAAGAAATAGTATCTGCTCTAAAATATATAATTGAAAATCCAAATGCAGAAATTGAGTCTAAAATAACTGTTGATAGACAAGAAGTAGTGAAATATCTTATGAAAGTTTATAATCTTGAAGATGAAACAGATGTAAATATTATTGGAGATATTGCTTATGTTTATATAAATGATGAGACATTAACATTTAGTTTAGCTGATTTTGAAAAAGTAAATGGAGAGATTAGATATAAAAAGAAATTACCTGAAGCACCAAAAAAAGCTGTTTCAGATGATGAAGATGAAGAAGATAATAATTACATTCCTAATTTTGAGGATAAAAAAGCTGATGAAAATAAAGATGATAAAAACTCAAATAAGGGTAAATCTCTAAAATCAGAAGAAAAAAATAATATAAAGGAAGATTCAAATAAAGATATTGTAGAAAATAAAGAGCTTAATAATTTAGATAAAAAAGTTGAAGAAAAGAAAGTAGAAGAAAAATCAAAAACTGAAAATCAAAAAAAATCAGAAGAAAAGGAAAATGAGAAGAAATAATATTACAATTTAATTAATCTTCTAAATTTAAAATCACTCAAATAGAGTAAAATCTAATTGAGTGATTTTTTGATACTAAAAGTTACTTATAGTTTACAAGTTAGAATGTAAAAAATATTTCACGTCACTTTTCTTTGAAATGAAAATCCAACAATACGTCATCTCGACCGAAGCTAATCTAGTCCTAACTTTGTTTACTTGTAAACAATAGTAGGTCTGACGGAACAATTATATCTTTAGATATAATTGTACTGGAGATCTCACACTAATTGGGTTAAGATTTCTGTTATATTAAATATTATATGTGAATAAATTGATGATATTTCTTTAGATGTTGTTATCAAAATTATCATAGATTGCGAGGAAAATTATTGAATTAGTTATTAAAGAAAAAAATAAAATCAGATAATAAAATATTTTAAAAAACTTTTTTCTAAATATGTTTATAAATTATGTTTTATGTGGTATAATATATTTGTAATCAATTAGCACTCAAGTTAATAGACTGCTAATAACTTTAATAGGAGGGATATTATGAAATTAAAACCAATAGGAGATAAATTAGTTATAGAAATGGTTGAGGTAGAAGAAAAGACAAGTTCTGGAATAGTACTTCCTACTTCTGCTAAAGAAGCACCAAGTGTAGCAAAAGTTTTAGCAATTGGTGATGAAATTTTAAAGGATGAAGATAAAAAAGATTTAATTAAAGTTGGAGATAAAATAATTTTCTCAAAATATGCAGGAACTGAAGTTAAACTTGATAAAAAAGAATATATTGTTGTAAAAATTGCTGATGTTTTAGCAGTTGTTGAAGATTAGGAGGTTTTTAAATGGCTAAAGAAATTAAATTTAATGAAGACGCAAGAAAAGGAATGGAATCTGGTATTAATAAACTTTCAAATACAGTTAAAGTTACTCTTGGACCAAAGGGAAGAAATGTAGTTTTAGATAAAAAATTCGGTTCACCACTTATTACAAATGACGGTGTTACTATTGCAAGAGAAATTGAATTGGAAGATCCTTATGAAAATATGGGAGCTCAACTTGTTAAAGAAGTTGCAACTAAGACTAATGATGTTGCAGGTGATGGTACAACTACAGCAACACTATTAGCTCAAGCAATTATTAGAGAAGGTTTAAAGAATGTTGCAGCAGGAGCAAATCCAATGATTATTCAAAAGGGAATTAAAAAAGCAGTTGATAAGGCTGTTGAAGGAATTAAAGAATTTTCAAAACCTGTTGAAACAAAAGAAAGTATTGCTCAAGTAGCATCAATTTCTGCAGCTGATGAAGAAGTTGGAAAATTAATTTCTGATGCAATGGAAAAAGTTGGAAAAGACGGTGTTATCACTGTTGAAGAATCTAGAAGTATGGGAACAACTTTAGAAGTTGTTGAAGGTATGCAATTTGATAGAGGATATGTTTCTCCTTATATGGTAACTAATACTGAAAAAATGGAAGCTGAACTTGAAGATCCATATATTTTAATTACTGATAAAAAGATTACTAATATTCAAGAAGTTTTACCTGTATTAGAACAAATTGTTCAACAAGGAAAACCACTTTTAATTATTGCTGACGATGTAGAAGGCGAAGCAATGGCAACTCTTGTTGTTAATAAATTAAGAGGAACATTTAACTGTGTAGCTGTAAAAGCACCTGCATTTGGAGATAGAAGAAAAGATATGCTACAAGATATTGCAATTTTAACAGGTGGTACAGTTATTTCAGAAGATTTAGGATATGAATTAAAAGAAACTTCTATTGAAATGTTAGGTAAAGCAAGAAGAGTAACTGTTGGAAAAGAACTTACTGTTATCGTAAATGGTGCTGGAGAACAATCAGCTATTGAAGAAAGAGTTGCTTTAATTAGAAATCAAATAGAAATAAGTGATTCTGAATATGATAGAGATAAATTACAAGAAAGACTTGCTAAACTTGCTGGAGGAGTTGCAGTAATTCAAGTTGGTGCAGCTACTGAAACAGAACTTAAAGAAAGAAAGTTAAGAATAGAAGATGCACTTGCAGCTACAAGAGCAGCAGTAGAAGAAGGTATTGTTCCTGGCGGTGGAACTGTATTATTAAATGTAATTCCAAAAGTTAAAGCACTTCTTGAAGGAACTAATGGAGACGAAAGAACAGGTGTTAATATAATTGTTAAAGCACTTGAAGAACCGGTTAGACAAATTGCAATCAATGCAGGTTTAGAAGGTTCAGTTATCGTTGAAAATGTTAAGAATGCTGAAGTTGGAATTGGTTTTGATGCTTTAAGTGAAAAATATGTAAATATGCTTGAAAATGGAATTGTTGATCCTACAAAAGTTACTAGATCAGCACTCCAAAATGCATCAAGTGTTGCATCAATGGTTTTAACAACAGAAGCTGCTGTTGCTGATGTAACTAAAGATGAACCAATGGGACAAATGCCTGGCGGAATGAATCCTGGAATGGGTTATATGTAGAAAGTAGTTAACTTATAATTAGATTTATGGTAAAATAGAACTTGGATAAACCAAGTTCTTTTTTTATGGAGTTTTTATGATTAAATTATTTTTTAATATTATGTTTTTAATTAGTATTTCTATTTTAGTGATACATCAAAGTTTTTATTATTATCAATTTAATAAGATTTTTAAAAAATTGAAGATATTAAGTGAAGAGAAAAATATAAGAGAAGACAGAAATTTAATTTTAGAGTATAATTATAATCTTGCACAGCTTAATTATATTTTTTGTGTATATTTTTGTGGGTTGTTGAAAAAAATTCTATATAAAAAGAATAATTTTGAATATGTTGAATAGGAGAAAGTTTTGAAAGATTATTTATTTATATACAAAGATGAAGAAAAAATTGAATATGGAAAAGTTTTAAATTCAAAATTAAACTCCTATTTTGTAAAAGCATTTAGTGATTTTGAAATTGGAGATATTTACAGAGTAAGAGTTGTAAAAAAAGTTGATGCATTACAATGCTTTTTTGTAGAACTTAAAAATGGAAAAAATGGATTTTTAGACTTTAAAGATACCATTGGCGAAGTAAAAGTTGGAGATGTAATATTTGTTGAGATTTACAAAATAAATGCGGGAGAAAAAGCACCTAATGTTTCGATGAATTTCTCAATTTCTTCAATGTTTTCAGTTATATCTTACAAAAACAGAGAAGATATTTTGATTTCAAAAAAATTAAAAGAACATAATTTTAATTTGGAGAAGATAAAAAATATAAAATCAAATTTTTCAGTAAAGTTGAGAACAAAAAGTGTCGATTGTGATGAAGACACTTTATTGAATGATATAAGAAAAAATGTAGAAAAAATGCAAGAAATAGTAGATATTTTAAATAATTTACCAGTTCCGAAATTAATCTACAAAAAGGAGAATTTTTTAGAGGATTTTTTATTTGAAAATGAAAAATATTCCTGTGTATTAAATGATAAAGAACTTTATAAAAGTTTTAAAAATAATAAATTTTTGAAAAATGAATTGATGTATGATGAAGAATATTCTCCAAAATATGATTATAATATCGGAGTATATCTTGAGGGATTAAATAAAAAAACAGTTGAAGTTGAGGATATAAATATAGTTATAGAGGAAACGGAAGCACTTACAGTAATAGATGTAAATTCAATGAAAAAAACAAATGAAATAAATAAAAGTAAAAATGCATTATCTGTAAATTTAATATCAATTGAAGAAATCATAAGACAGATTTCTTTTAGAGATATTTCTGGAATAATTATAGTAGATTTTATAAATATGAAAACAAAAGAAAAAGAAATTTTGGAAGAAAAAATTAAGGAAATACAAATTTTTGATAATAAGATTTGGAATTTTCATGGATTTACAAAACTTGGATTATATGAAATTACAAGACAAAGAGGAAAATAATGGAATTAAAAAATTTAGAAATAATTGACAATACCAATGAGGGACTTGGAGTTGCAAAAAGTGAAGAGGGAATAGTTTTTGTAAAAGGTGGACTTGTAGGAGATATTGTCAATGTTGAAATAACTCAAAAAAAGAAAAATTTTTCTAACGGATATGTAAAAAAATATTTGAAATATAGTGAATACAGAGAAAATCTATACGATGAAAAACTAACAGATATCTATCATTTTATAAATTTAAAATATGAAAAAGAACTCGAATTAAAGAAAAAGATGTTTTTAGACAGCCTTAGAAAAAATACAGGCATAGAATTAGAAGATGTTGAAATTTTAGAGAATAAAAATAACTTAAATTATAGAAATAAAATTGAATTAAAGATAAATGAAAATTTTGAACTTTGTTACTGTGTTGATAATGGGGAAAGTAAAATAAAACTTGAAAATTGTCCATTAAGTTATGATAGTATAAATAAATTTCTTCCGTTTTTACAAGAAAAATTAAAAGAATTTAAGGTTAAGTCCTATGATGTAAATACTGATGATGGAATTTTAAAAAATATCAGCATAAGGTCAAATTACAATTCTGAAATTATGATTACAGTTGTTGTAAAAGAAAATATAGTAGAAGCTCAAAATTTTGTAAAAAGTTTAAATGAATATGAAAAATTAGTAAGTGGATATATAAATATAAACCCTAAAAAAGCAAGTATAATTATGGGACAAGAAAGTAAATTAATATTCTTAAAGAAAAATTTTACTGATAAAATAGGAAAATATGAATTTAATATTTCCCCAAAGAGCTTTTTCCAAGTAAATAGATTTCAAACTGAAAATTTATATAAAATAGCCAAAGATTTTTTAGGAGAAAACAAAGATAAAAATTTATTGGATTTATATTCTGGAATAGGAACAACAAGTATATATTTTTCAGAAAATTTTAAAAAGGTAATCGGTGTAGAAGTTGTAAAAGATGCAGTAAAAGACGCTAAAGAAAATTTAAAACTAAATGATGTTAAAAATGTTGAGTTTTTATATGGCAAAAGTGAAGAAAAAATTGAAGAAATACTAAAAAACAATAATATAGATATAATTTCCGTAGATCCTCCACGAAAAGGACTTGATAAAAAGGTTGTAGATACTATTATCAAAAGTAATATTAGAAAAGTTGTATATGTAAGTTGTAACGGAGCGACACTTACTAGGGATTTAAAACTTTTTATAGAAGGTGGATTTGAATTAAAGAAAGTAAAACTATGTGATATGTTTAGTAAAACAGCACATTGTGAAGTGGTAGTTGAGATTGAGAAATGTATTTAAAATAAAGATTTTTGAAATTGAGAGGAAGTGCTATGATAAGTGAATAACAAATGGAAAACTAATAATATAGTTAGTTTATCTAATAATATTAAAGAATATACTGAAGAGGCTTATAAATATATTTGTGAAAGATTTTCATTTATTCCAGCCTGTTATTTGGACAGTTTAGATGCAAATATAAATCCAATAAATGTTGTTAAAACACTTAAATATGATGTAGACGGCTCATTGGGATTTTCTACTAACTATACTCCAGATGAATTAATTCAAATATATAAGAATTGTTGGAAAAACGTGTTATCTATAAAGATTAGTAGAAAAACAAAATATAATTATTATACTGCCGAATGGACATCAAAAGATTGGGGGAAGGTTAGTGGAGATGTTATATTTAGTTTTCCTAAAGAAAAACTTTTAGATGAATTTGAAAGAATAGGTGTTAAAAAAGATTATCTAAAAATATTAGCTAGATTATGTTATACAATTGGTAATTTTATTCCAGTACCTAAAAAAGGTAGAGGAAAATTATCAGCAAATTCTCTTCATTCTTATCATAGAAGTTATATTGGAGGTCAACAATGGGAAAGATTTGATAAATATCTTTATGATTCTTGTTTTAATATAAATGATAGTAAATATAAAGAGTATTACAACAATTTTGGAAAATACTATAATGAATTGTTGTATAATGAAAACTATTTTGATGACTGTATAATTAAAAATAATAAAATCATAGATTTAGTTACGTTAAAAGTTTGTGATGATGGTAAATTTTCCGAATTAAATTCTAAAGAATTAGTAGAATCTTATATTGTTAACATTTGTGCATGCATTATTATTAGAGGCAATAAAATGAAGAACAAAATGAATAGAATTATTAATAATGATTAGTCAATATGTAAAAGGAAAATTTATCAAGCTAAAAATAAATTTAGAAAAAATTAAAATTTGTATTATATAAGGTTAAGGTTTGTAAAAATGTATATATTTTTACTAGGAGAGGTAAATATGAATAAAAATGATGGAAAAAATGAAATAATGAGAAAATATTTATTTAAAATGAATACAAATTATAAATATTATTTAAAGGATGATTTACCTTTTAAGAATATTGGAAATGCAATAAATAAATTTGCTAAAGGATTAGATAAAAATACTATTATTGGTTTTTATGATACTAGTCTAATAGGAAATGGTAAACGAGGATATATTTTTACTGATACAAAAATTTATTTTAGTCAAGTATTTAAAAAGAATAAGATATGGTATGATGATATTAAATCTGTAGAAATAATTAATACTTCTGAAAAAGATAACTTAAATAAGATAAAAATTAATTTATTTGATGGAACAGAAATAATATTGAATGATAATCTCATAAATAAGACTCCTTTATGTGAGTTTCTAAATGAAATTATCAGATATAATAATAAATATGAAGATTCAAGTTTTAAAAGTATTAAATTAGATAAAGTAGATATTTTTGGAGCAACATCAGGAGGTATATCAACAGGAATTTATGGTCAAGTAAATAAATTATATGATGAAGAAAAATTTCATGCAAAGCAGGGACATGGATTTGCAGCTGAAAGAGCAAATTCTTTATATGATAAATTGTTAGGAAAAGATACAAAAATTGTTGGCGATGATAATATCAAAAATGGAGCCGATCGTATTATTGATGGAGTAATGATTCAGTCAAAGTATTGTAAGACTGGCAAAGCTTGCATTAATGAATGTTTTGGTAAAGATGGTATGTATAGATATATTGTTGATGGAAAACCAATGCAGATAGAGGTTCCATCAGATAAATTTGATGTGGCAGTACAAGCTATGGCAGAAAAAATACGTGAAGGAAAAGTTCCAAATATTAATAATCAAAGTGAAGCAAAAAATATTATTAGGAAAGGTCATTTTACTTATGAACAAGCAAAAAATATTGCAAAAGCAGGAACTGTTGAATCTTTAACATATGATGCAGTAAATGGTGTAGTAATTGCATCTTCATCAATCGGAGTAACAGCATTAATTACTTTAGCTACTAATTTATGGAATGGAGAAGACTTTGATAAATCTTTAAAATTAGCAACATATTCAGGATTAAAGGTTGGAGGAACAGTATTTGTTACAACTATAATTGCAAGTCAACTAGCTAAAGCTGGATTAAATAGTGCATTGGTAGGGAGTTCAGAAATGATTATTTCTATTATGGGACCTAAAGCATCAGTAGCTCTAATAAATGCATTCAGAAATGGTAGTAATATATATGGAGCAGCTGCAATGAAAAGCGCATCAAAACTGTTACGTGGCAATGCTATAACTGCAGGAGTGACAGTTGTTCTACTTTCATCATTTGATATTGCAAATGTATTTAGAGGTAGAATATCAAGAAAACAATTATTTAAAAATTTAACTAATACATCTACTACAGTTACAGGAAGCATAGGAGGATGGCTCGTTGGTTCAGCAGTAGGTTCTACTGTTCTACCAGGAGTTGGAACTGTAATTGGCGGATTAGTAGGCTCTGTTACTGCAGGAGGTGCTGTAAGCAAGGTTTCAAATGCTGTTCTTAGTAATTTTATTGAAGATGATGCAAATGAAATGGTAAATATATTGCAAACTGAGTTTGAAAATTTAGCACAAGATTATTTGTTGAATCAAAAAGAAGCTGAAAAGTCGGTTGATAAGCTTTGTGAAAAATTAAATGATAAACTTCTAAAAGATATGTTTGAAAGTGATGATAGGAATAAGTTTGCAAAGAAAATATTGACAGAAATTATAAAAAATGAAACTAAGAATAGAAAATGTGTATCTTTAAATGAAGAACAAATAGCTATTTGTTTGAGGGAAGTCTTAGAGAGTATTGCAGATAATTTTGAAAGAATAGATAATATAAATATTGAATAGGAGTTTTTATGGAAAAATCAGAGATAATTACAAAGATTAATGATTACATAAAAATTAGAGAAAATAAGATTATTGAAATAAGTTTAATTGTAAATAATCTTTCATTTCTTAATTTGAGAGATAAATTAATAGGATTAGGAAAAATTTTAGAGGAGAATTATAAAAAATATTATTATGTGATTAAAGTTCCTGCGGGTGTTGCTAACAAAAACTCAGCTATTGTCTTTATATTGTGGAACAATGATATCATTTCAATTTTTTCGTATGCTAAAGAAGGTTTAATAAATCAACATACTGCATCTAAAGCTATTGAAAAAGTAATTGATAGATTATGTAATAATTAATAGTAAGTATTTAGAGAATAATTAACATTTTAATGGAGTAATTATGGATAATTTAGGTCTTTATCAATTTATAAATAAGTGGAAAGATTATATTACTAATGTAAGTGATTATGAATTTAAGAAAAATTTTAATAGGATGTTTGAAGAATATCGAAAGTTAGATATTTTTGAAAATTCTGGTTTGCGTTTTTCAAAGAATTTCTTTAGAAAAATTAAATCTCATATTAAATTAAAATATGTTATAGAGTATTATTTAGATTTAGCTGCTCTTACATCAATTTTACTAATTAAATTTAAAGGTTTTAAATATTGTAGAGATATAAAGGAATATCGCTTATGTATTGATTGTATGTTTACTCATATTCTTAATGTTTTAAAGATGAATCCTTTTTCAATTGGAAAGAAAATAAATGAAATAAAAATAACTTCAAATAATGTAGGTTATAGATTTCCAAATGAAGAGCTTAAAGAGATTGAACAGAATATTTTTATAAATATTAATGGAGATGTCTGTGTTTCAAATTATTATTATTGGAAAAAGCAAAATGAAAGTACAAGTATAAAGAATTTTAAAATTGATGATAAAAAAGTAAAGAAAATTTTTAAGCTGATTTCTAAATTTTTAGAAGATAATTACGTTTATTACAGTTTAGAACATTCAAAAGAAATTGGATATTGGCAAATGGAACTTACAGATTCAGATTATGAAAGTTATAGATATGAAGGTAATTTAAGATATAATATAAGAGTTGATGGAGAAAGTCTTTCCGAAAAAATTAGAGAAATATTGAATTACGATAATTTACTTTTATTTGATAATTATGAATATGATAAAATTAATAGAATTCAGTTGAATTATAAAAAAGTTAAAAATGTAAATAATAAGGACATAGTATATATTGAAGAACTAATTTTAGATAGGGATAGCAATTCTATTGAACATACTCAGATAAGCGATAATGTAAATTATTATATGAAATTAAATGTAAATAAACATTTTAAAGATTTATTAGAGGATTTATATAATCCAAATATGCTTGAGACTAGAGAACAAAATGATAATTTTGTTGAAATTTCTAACGAAAAAAGAGATTATGAGATGATTGTAGATTTTAAAAAATCTCCTAGAAAAGTTATTAAAGGCTCTTATGATAAGGAAGGACTTCCTTATGAATGGAAAGATATAATTGAAGAAATTAAGAGTTTTATGATATATTTTTATAAAATTGAAGTTTTAAGTAAGGATTTTTATGATAAGCCAAGACGTGAGTATGGAGAATTAATTTATTGCAAAGTTGAATTTAGAAATTCATATAAATACTATTATTATATAACTACAGATGATTCCATCAGTGAGGGAGATTATGTTTTAGTTCCTGCAGGAGATAAAAACAAAGTGGAAATAGTGGAAGTTAAAAGTGTAGAATATTATAAGGAAAAATATGTTCCTTATCCACTTAATAAAGTAAAACATATTTTAAGAAAATGTACTGAGGATGAATTAGATGAAATAGATGATGAATATTAAATTTTAGTTTTATAGTTTTGCAGTCAATTTGAAAGGAGATTTTAAAATGGATAGTAAATTTGAAAAGATAAAAGTTCTTGAGAGTTCAAATACAAAAAAAGAATTGAATATAAAATTATATGGTGATGAACAGGCGAATGCTGTATTGAAATTTCATAAACAAATTGAGGAATATAAAAAAACTCCACTCGTTTGTCTTCATAATTTAGCTTCAAAGTGGAATGTTGGTGCAATCTATGTAAAAGATGAGTCAAAGCGTTTTTCACTAAATGCATTTAAAGGACTTGGTGGAAGTTATGCGATGTTTAGAATTTTATGTGATGAATTAAATCTTAATCCGGATACTACAACTTTAAATGATTTATTATCTGAAAAGTATAAAAAAAGGCTTGAACAGATTGAATTTGTAACATGTACTGACGGAAATCATGGAAGAGGTGTGTCTTGGGCATCAGGATTATTTGGATGTAAAGCTCATGTATATATGCCTTATGGAACAGCGGAAGTTCGTGCAGAAGCAATTCGTAAAGTTGGACCTGCTGAGGTAGAGATTATAGATTTAAGTTATGATGATACAGTAAAATATGCTTTAGAAATGAGTAAAAAGTATGGTTGGATATTAATTCAAGATACTTCTTGGGATGGATATGAGAAAATTCCGACATGGATTATTCAAGGGTATCTCACAATGGCTTATGAAATTACTGAAGAGTTAGAAAACTTAAATGTCATTCCTACACATATTTTTTTACAGGCAGGAGTTGGCTCAATGGCTGGAGGAATGATTGCATATTTTGTAGAACATTATAAAAATAACAAACCTATATTTATTATTGTGGAGTCAAATGTTGCCGATTGTATTTATCGTTCTGCTGAGATAAGCGATGGGAAATCTTATTCTGTTGGAGGCGCACCAACGACTATTATGGCAGGATTGAATTGTGGAACAACTTGTAGTCTTATTTGGCCAATTATATGGAATTATACTGATTTTTACATTTCCGGTTCTGATGAAATGGCAGTTGATGGAATGAGAGCCTACGCCTTTAATAAAGGAGAAGATTTAAAAATTATTTCTGGAGAATCAGGTGCTTCAACAATGGGTGCATTACTTGGAGTTTTGGCAGAACCTTCTATGGAAGAGATGAAGAAAAAAATGAAAATAGATGAAAATTCTGTTATTCTTTTGATTAATACAGAAGGAGATACTGATCCGGAAAATTATAGAAGAGTTATAGAAGGAACTATTAAATAATAAACTAATTTTTAAATTACTAATTGAATAATATCATTATTATTTTGGGTATAAATTCATTACATTTATATATAAGAAAAAAATGAAAAATTTTTCTATAAACAAATGATTTTAACAGAAAGTAGGGTGAAAAATATGAAAGCTATTATTTTCTACTATTCAAATAGTGGTAAGACTAAAAATGTTGCAATGAAAATCCAAAAAAATCTTGGTTGTGATATTATAAGTATTGAACCTGAAGTTTCTTATGGTTCATATTTTAAAGCTATTGGAAGAGCGAGAGATGAAAAAAAGAAGGATATAACAGCTAAATATGTAGCACCAGTTGTAGATATTTCTGATATTGATGTTGTTTTAGTGGGATATCCAATTTGGTTTAGTAAACCACCAATGATTGTATTAGATTATTTAAAGAATTATAATTTAAATGGTAAAAAGGTGGTTCCTTTTTCAACATCTGGATCTACTAATGTTAAGACAACTCTTAACACACTTAAAGAATATATTGGGAAGGCAGAACTATGTCTTCCATATAGTAAGGCAATAATATTTAAAACAAACTTTAATAAATGGATTGAAAAAGTTAAAGAATTATAGTATGTATGCTTTTGATACTTAAAATAAAAAAATACAGTCATTTAATTGAACTGGATTTAAAAATACAAAAATTATTAAAGGAATGTAATCCATAATTAATAAGAGACATTCCTTTTAAATTATTCTTAATTATTTGAGTCGGAAATGATTAAAACCAATTTGTTTTTTCATCCCTAAATTTTGGTATTTTTCCATTTTGATAAGGATTATAGTTGTTTCGATTACAGCCGAATTCTTTTAATTCTTTTATTTTATTATCATCAGTCCATACAATAAGAGAAATTCCGTCAAAATCTTCGATACTTCCATTATTCATTTTATTCTTAAAATACCATTCTACAATAGTTTGATTACCTTTATGAAAAAATTGTTTAATTGTCCAATCTATTACCATTCCACGATTATTCCATTCATTAAACCATAATTTTACTGTTTCACGATTTTCATATTTGGGGCTCCAACTTTCTGTGTAAATAACATCTTCTGTAAAAATTTCATCTATTCCTAAATCTTTTTGTTTTATCCACATATCAAACCATAGTTGAATTATTTTTTCTTTTTTATTCATCATACACCACCATATAAGCAATTCTCAATCAATTAAATAAACACAATTAAAAGAATGTTTTTATCATTATAACACATTTACATATAGTTTTATAGTATTCATTTTTACTTATAACAGTCATTATTTCCTATATGTTTTCACAGAATAATTTTTCTATTATTTTTATATTTAAAAACTGACCTTCAAAAAATTATTTTAAATTTATTAAAGTCAGTTTTAATTTATTAATATACAATGTTTTTATAGTAGTTTAAATTTGTTTTTTTCAAAGTCTATTATTCCTTCTTTTTTTAATTTTCCAAGCTCTCTTGAAAGATTACTCCTATCTAGTGCTAGGTAATCTGCCATTTCATTTCTATTTAGATTTATTTCAAAGTTACTATCTAATGATAGAAGCTTTTTTTGATTAGAAAGATATTCTAAAATTTTTTCTCTTGTAGTTCTTTTTGATAAAATATGCAATTTTTTATTTAAAATTAAATTTTTTGTAGAAATTATAGTCAAAAAATTATTTAGAATTTTTTGGTAATTTTGAGATTTACAAAGACTTTTATATTTAGTCCAGATTACAGATGAATTTGTAAGAGAAATCACTTCATGAGGGATTTGCATTTCTAATGAAACTAAGGCTTCAGCAAATGAATCTCCTTTTTCAAAAACATTAAGTATGTTTCTATTTCCAAAGTAGTCAAAATTTGACACAGCTATTTTTCCATTTGTAATTATTCCAAAATATTCTATTTTCGTATTTTCAGCTAGAATTATATCATTTTTTTTGTATTGTTTTTCGTAAAAGGAAACTACTGAAAATATTTCCATTATTTCATCTATTGTAAAATTTTCAAAAATTGGACATTCTTTTATTATTTCAAAGTTATTCAAGTTTACCTCCTAAAATATATTAACTATATTTTAAAACTTTTATTTACATTTTTCAAGATATTTTGTTTAAAAAGTATTAAAAAATTTTTATTATAGTAGGAATAAACTGACAAAGATTGAAGAAATTAGTTATGTATTGTAAAAAACATTGTAAAAAATATTGCAATAAATTTGAATAGGTGTTATAATACTTAAAACGGGAGTACGTTTTTAAATTTACATATTAAAAAAATTAATTAAAAAAGAAAAAGATGGTAGGAGGCTATTATGTTAGATGAGAAAATTTCTGTTGCAGTTATAAAACGTTTACCTAAATATTATAGATACCTTGAACTTATTGGAGATAAGGGAATAATTAGAGTATCTTCCCAAGAATTAAGTAAAATTACAGGTTTGACTGCTTCACAAATTAGACAAGATTTGAATCATTTTGGAGCATTTGGACAACAAGGTTATGGATACAATGTTGAAGAGTTAAAAATTGAATTAGAAAAAATTATGGGTGTTGATAAACCTTATAATGTAGTTATTATTGGATTTGGAAATATCGGAAGTGCATTGTTAAATTATAGTGGATTTAGAAAAAAAGGCTTTAAGGTTGTAGGAATTTTTGATAATTCTCCAGAAATCATCGGAAGCAAACAAAATGACGTTGTTGTAAAAGATATTTCAGAGTTGGAAGAAGTTGTTACTAAAGAAAAAGTTGATATTGCTATTTTGGCAATTCCTGCTAGACCTGCACAAGAAATTACAGATAAATTAGTTGCTTGTGGTATAAAGGGAATTTGGAACTTTGCACCTATTGACTTAAAATTACCAAAAAATGTTGTTTTGGAAAATGTACATTTAGATGGAAGCCTATTGACTCTTACATATTATATGAATAGTCTAAAAGATTATCCTGGTGTAAGATAAGTTATGTTGAATATTTTTATTAAGTTATTTCTATAAAACTTGATGCTTTATAATTATAGGATAAAACTCTTTTTAAAGAGTTTTATTTTTTTTGTTTTTATGCTATAATTGGAATAAGTTTTATTAAAAATTTTAGTGTTTTAAAGATTATCAATTTAATGAAAAGTACAATAATTGTATTTGTTTTTTGAGAAAATTTATATATAAAACTTATATTAGATTAAAATTTTATTATTAATAAAAGTTGTTAATAATTACAACTTAAAAATATTGTTAGATAGCTTATGAGAGGCTTAAAATATATGAATTATATTAATGAAATATTAGAAAAGTATGAGCTTAATATAGATGAACTTTTAATTTTAATAGTTTCATTTACGGTATTTTTACCTTTTTATTTTTTAGTTTTTTCGTTTAATGCTCTATTTTTCTATTTATTAGTAACCGGAAAAATTATTCCTGTATTAAAAGGAACTCCTTATGTTAAGAATATTTTAGCATTTACAGGTCTTATATTTATTGTATCTGTTTTAAAACAAAATTTATATGGTATAGGAGTTTCAATTATTATATTTGAATTCTCTATGTTTTTTATGTATTATAGAACAATTATAAATAGAAAATTATTTTCAAAAATTATAAATTTATATATGCTTGTTTCGATATTTTGTTTTATTTTAACTATTTTATCAGTTTTATACAAGAAATTAAGTATGGATTTAAAGATGTATGAATTTATAGAATATATGTCTTTGCATAGACCTATATCATCGTTTTTTAATACAAATTATTATGCGACAATATGTGAATTTATAATTATAATAGCGATGTATTACTTTTTATCTAATAAGGATAAAAATAATAGATTGTATTTTTTGTGTGTAAGTACACTTGCATTCATTGTTCTCTTTTTAACTGAAAATAGAACTGCTTTACCGACAATTTTGATTGCAACATTGGTACTTTCTTTAACAAAAAATAATAAAAAAGTATTTGCATTTCTTGGAGTATTTACAGTAGTTATAGTTATCCTAATGATTTTTTCAAACAGGATTTTTCCTAGATATGAATTTATTGGTAATTCTTTAGGAACAAGAAAAGAGATTTGGGAAAATGCAATAAAATTATTTAAACAAACTTATTTGTTTGGAAGTGGTCCTATGGCATATCAAAATACAAGTTGGGTAACTCATCCTGCTAATCATGCTCATAATATTGTATTAGATATACTTATAAATTTCGGAATTGTCGGTATTTTAGTAATTACTCCACTTTTTATTGGAATATTTAAGTTAGTATATAGTATAAGAAAAAGAAATTTATTTAGACTTGTACTTGCTTTAACAGTTGTTGTTATTTTACATGGTATGTTGGATGTTACAATACTTTGGCATCAA
Organism: Parvimonas oralis; assembly: GCF_047608425.1. Lineage (NCBI taxonomy): Bacteria > Bacillati > Bacillota > Tissierellia > Tissierellales > Peptoniphilaceae > Parvimonas > Parvimonas oralis. The sequence goes on along the minus strand of NZ_JBLKRS010000001.1, from coordinate 606,015 downwards.
ACTGCATATATTTATTTTAGTGTTTTACTTGCGGTTGGAAAGGTTAGTTCTTTTGAATCCAAGTTCATTTTCCAAAAGGGTGCTTTATGATTATTTTAAGTGTAAATGGCTTAACTAAGTCGTTTTTGAATGAGAATATACTAGAAGATTTGACATTTTCAATTTCTGATAAAGATAAGGTTGGAATTGTTGGAGATAATGGAAGTGGTAAAACTACTTTATTTAATATTTTAACTAAAGATTTATCTTTTGATAGTGGAGATATAAATTTTGCTAAAAATGTAAATTTATCTATTTTAAGGCAAAATATTTCATATACAAGCGATAAAACAGTTTATGATGAATGTTTGGAAGTTTTTGAAGATATAATTTTACTTGAAAAAGAAATTAGAGAATTAGAAATTGAAATGGGAAATAAAAATTTAAGTGAAGATGAAATTCATAAACTTTTTGATATTTATGAAAGTAAAAGACATTATTTTGAAGAGAATAGCGGATATTCATATAACTCAAAGGTTAGAGGAGTTTTGTTCGGACTTGGTTTTTTAGAGTCGGATTTTTCAAAATCTGTAAATAATTTGAGTGGTGGACAAAAGAGTAGATTGCATCTAGCTAAAATTTTACTTAAACCGTCAAATATGATTTTACTCGATGAACCTACTAACCATTTAGATATAGAGTCAATTCAGTTTTTAGAATCTTATCTTAGAGATTACAAGGGAAGTTGTCTAATAATCTCACATGATAGATATTTTTTAAATTCTGTTTGTAATAGGATTTTTTCGATAGAAAATAGGAAATTGAAAAGTTTTAATTGTGGTTATGATGAATTTGTTTCAAGACGTGAAAAAGAGTTTGAAATAAATAGACATCTTTATGAAAAGCAGCAAAAAGAGATTTCAAGACAGAAAGAAATTATCCAAAGATTTGAAAATTATGGAAATAATAGATTTATAAAACAGGCAAGTTCAAGACGTAAATTACTTGAAAAAATTGATTTAGTTGAAAATCCTGAAATTTATAAAAATTCTATGAAATTAAAACTTGTTCCGGAAGTTGAGTCTGGAAAAGATGTTTTGACAATTTCAGACTTATCAATGGGATTTGTTGATAAAAATTTATTTGATGATATAAATTTGAATGTCTATAAAGGTGATAAGATTGGTTTAGTTGGTAAAAATGGAGTCGGAAAGACAACTCTATTTAAAATTATCTGTAAAGATTTAAAGCCAATTAAAGGTAGTTGTGATTTAGGTGCCAGAGTTACACTTGGATACTATGATCAGGAACAAAAAACTTTGAATAATCAAAATTCTGTTATGGAAGAATTTTGGGATGCTTATCCAAGAATGAATAATTTTGAAGTTAGAAGTCATCTTGCAAAATTTAACTTTTATGATGAGGATTTGTTTAAGTCAGTTGGAGAACTGAGTGGTGGAGAAAGAGCAAGACTTGAACTTTTGAAACTTATGTTATCCAAATCTAATTTTTTGCTTTTAGATGAACCTACAAACCATTTGGATATCGAAAGCAAAGAGATTTTAGAAAAAGCAATTGTTGATTATTCAGGAACTGTATTAACAATTTCACATGATAGATATTTTTTGAATAAGGTAGTCAATAAGATTTGGTATTTGGAAGACGAAAGAATAACTGAATTTTATGGAAATTATGACTATTTTTTAGAAAAGTTAAATGAAAAAAATGAAGTAGAAGAAAAGGTAATTTCAAAAACAGAAGTTGAAAAAGAGAAGAAGAAAAAAAGAGAAATTGAAAGACAAGAAAGAGCTAAAAAACAAAAATTACAGGAAATTGAAAATAAAATTTTTGAAATTGAAGATAAAATTGAACTTTTAAACAAAGATATTCAAAATCCTGAAATTTTTAATAATAAAGATAAATTTTTAAAAATTAGCGAAGATTTATCTAAGTTGATAAAAGAAAAGGAAAATTTATATTTAGAATGGGAAAATTATTTATAGGAGAATTGTATGCATAGTGTAAATCCGTTAGAAAATGTCCAAATGATTTTAAAAAAATCTTGTGAAATTTTAAATTTAGATGGTAGTTTATATGAACTTTTAAAAGAACCTGAAAGAACTATTGAAATAAATATTCCTGTTAAAATGGATAATGGAAAATTCAGGATTTTTAAAGGCTATCGTTCACAACATTGTGATGTTATGGGGCCATATAAAGGGGGTATCAGATTTCATCCTTCTGTAAATGGCGATGAAGTTAAAGCTCTCTCTATTTGGATGAGTTTAAAATGTTCAGCTACTCATCTTCCTTTCGGTGGCGGAAAAGGTGGAATAATTGTAGATGTAGATGAATTATCTGAAAATGAACTTGAAAAACTTTCAAGAGGTTATGTAAAAGAACTTTATAAATATATTGGAGACAGATTTGATATTCCTGCTCCTGATGTAAATACTAATGAAAAAATTATGGCTTGGATGTTAGATGAATATATAAAATTAACCGGTAATAATACACTTGCTACTTTTACAGGTAAGGCATTAGGTTTTGGTGGTTCTTATGGTAGAAAAGAGGCTACAGGTGTAGGAGTTGCTGTTATTACAAGAGAATCACTAAAGAAAATTGGTGTTAATATTAAGGATTCAAAGATTGCAATTCAAGGTTTTGGTAATGTAGGATCTAATACTGCAAAACATTTAGCAAGAATGGGTGGTAATATTTTGTCAATTTCAGAGTATGATAGTGAATACGGCATCTATACAATTTATAATGAAGACGGTTTTAATATTTCAGAGTTGATTTCTCATTTTGCAAAATATAATACTTTAATTAACTATGAAAATGCTAAACATATTTCAATTGATCAATTTTATTCTTTAGATGTAGATGTGCTTATTCCTTGCGCTTTAGAAAATGCAATTACAGAAGAAGAAGCCAAAAAAATTAGAGCAAAATTAATTGTTGAAGGTGCTAATGGTCCTGTTGATTATATTGCCGATGGAATTTTAAGGCAAAAGGATATTGGAGTAATTCCTGATATTTTAGCAAATTCAGGTGGAGTAATTGCTTCATATTTTGAATGGGTTCAAAATATTTCCGGTATTGATATGACAGAAGATGATGTTTTAAATAAAGTAGAATATAAAATGTTATTAGCATATAATGAAATAATGAATATAAAAGATGAATATGGTGTAACAATGAGGTTAGCTTCTTATATTTATTCAGTACTAAGACTTTATAAGATATTAAAATTGAGATCAAGAATATAATTTATTAAATAATTTGTTTTTGTACTTGACATAATTTAAAAAATATTTTATCATATTAGTATAAGAAAAATAAAGTATAATAGAATAAATTAAATTTTGGTAAATTGGTTTTTTTTTTCTCTATTTAGAGATAAAAAAAGACCAATTTTTTTTAGGAGGATATGATGAGTAAATTTATTTTTATTACCGGAGGAGTTGTTTCTGGAATAGGGAAAGGAATCTGTGGGGCAAGTTTAGGAAGACTTTTAAAGGATAGAGGATTTAGTGTATTTATGCAAAAATTTGATCCTTATATAAATGTTGATCCTGGTACTATGAGTCCTTATCAACATGGTGAAGTTTTTGTAACAAAAGATGGAGCAGAAACTGATTTAGACTTAGGGCATTATGAAAGATTTATTGATGAAGAGCTTACTCAAAGAAGTAATGTTACTACAGGAAGAATTTATAGTGAAGTAATCCAAAAAGAACGTAGAGGAGATTATAATGGAGCGACTGTTCAAGTAATTCCTCATATTACTGATAGAATAAAGGGATATGTTTATAAGGCTGCAGAAGAAAGTAAAGCTGACATAATCATAACTGAAATTGGAGGAACTGTTGGAGATATTGAATCACTTCCTTTTATTGAAGCTATTAGACAAATTCATGCGGAAAACAAAAAAGAGGATGTTTTATTTATTCATATTACTTTAGTACCTACAATACCTGGATCTAATGAATTAAAGACTAAGCCTACACAACATTCTTTTAAAGAGCTTATGAGTCAAGGAATAAAGACAAATATAATAGTTGTTAGAAGTCCTGAAAGAATTTCTGATGAAATAAAAAATAAAATCAGTCTTTTCTGTGATGTTCCAAAGGGTGCTATAGTACAATCAGAAAATGTAGATTTTATATATGAAGTTCCGGTTAAATTACAAGAACAAGGTTTAGATGAGTATGTTTTACATAAACTATCTCTTGAAGGAAAACCAATTGTAAAAAATGATTGGAAAGAAATGATTGATTCTTATAAAAATGTAAAAACAGAATTAGAAATTGGACTTGTTGGAAAATATGTTCAACTTCATGATGCTTATCTTTCTGTTTCTCAAGCATTGATAGATGCTGGTTACAAAAATGCTCATAAGATTAATATTCGTTGGATAAATTCCGAAGAAGTTAATGAAGAAAATGCTAAAGAAGTATTTAAAGGGCTTGATGGAATTATTGTTCCGGGTGGATTTGGAGGCAGAGGTATCGAAGGAATGATTGCAACAAGTAAATATGCAAGAGAAAATAATATTCCTTATTTTGGTATTTGTCTTGGAATGCAAATTGCAATTATAGATATAGCTAGAAATGTTGCAAATCTAGAAGGAGCAGATTCAACCGAAAAAGATGATACTACAAAATATCCTGTTATAGATTTGATGGAAAATCAATTTGATGTTGAAAATATTGGTGGAACTTTAAGACTTGGTAATTATGATTGTAAACTTCTAAAGAATTCTAAAGCAAGAGAACTTTACAATTCTGAAATAATTCAAGAAAGACATAGACATAGATATGAATTTAATAATAAATACAGAGAAGAACTAGAAAAGGCCGGTGTTATTTTCTCCGGGATAAATCCTGAACTTGATTTAGTAGAAATTATAGAATTTACAGGAAGTGATTATTTTGTTGCTTGTCAATTCCACCCTGAATTCAAATCAAGACCAAATAAAGTTCATCCATTATTTGACGGTTTTATAAAGGCATCTATAAAAAATAAAAATAAGTAGTTAATATTAAGTAAGAAACAGATTTATATTTGTTCCTTACTTTTTTATATGATAATATAGACATGTGTTTTGTAAAATGATATAATTTTAGTGAAAAAATTTTTAATAATGATATTAATATAGGAGGAAATAATAGTGGGATTATTTGATATTGTTAAAAAAGCTATAACAGGAGCAAGTGATGAGGATAACAGAAAAAATAAGGCAAGGATGCGTGAAATTTTCAATTCTTGTGTAGAAAACGGCGACGAATATAAGTTAATTTACTGTCATATGCAAAATGAGACTAATGCTGTTGTTGTAAAAGTTACAAAACATAGTAATTTTATTGTAGGATATAAAGAGGGAGAAGTTGTTATAATTAATGTTAATGCTACATTAACAGAATATGGAGAACCTGAATTCTTTAATAAAGAAAATGGAGCAACAATAAAAACATTTGTAGGTTATTGTGTTGCTGATAAAGAAAATGTACATTATCAATTTGAACCTATTACCTTTGAGCCGGGATTTGTAAACGGTGCAAAATATAAAGTATCAATTTCACAAAGTGTTGCTGAAGTTTCTGAATTCCGTAAATTCTTCAAACGTGGATTGTAATTTAATATTTATTTTATAAGATTTTGACGATTAAGATTTCTTCTTAATCGTTTTTTTGTTGAAATAGACCAGGAATTGAAAATTTATATATAAAATAATTGTAATAAAATATAAAAAATGTTAAAATTAGATTGAAATAAGTAATTGAAAAAAATTATTAATGATTTGGAGAAAAATATGTTATTAGTTATAGATGTTGGTAATACAAATATCGTATTAGGTGTTTATGAAGGATATTCACTAATTTGTGATTTTAGACTTAATACGATAAAAAATAAAACAAGTGATGAGTATGCAATGTCAATTACAGAGATATTACATGCTAATGATATTAAAAAATCTGAAATAGAAGATGTTATTGTAGCTTCTGTTGTTCCTGATGTAATGCATTCAATTGAAAATGCTATAAAAAAATATTTTAATTTAAAACCAATAATTATTGACGATAATTGTGCTTTGGGAATTAAAATAAATCATGATAATCCTAAAACTATAGGGGCAGATAGAATTGTAAATTCAGTTGCTGGAATTAAAAAATATGGAGTTCCTTTGATAATTATAGATATTGGCACTGCTATTACTTTTGATGTAGTTGATGAAAGTTCGGTTTATCAAGGGGGAGCTATCATTCCGGGTATTGGAATTTCATCTGAAGCACTATTCTTAAAAACTGCAAAACTTCCAAGAGTTGAGCTTTTTAAACCTGAAAGAATTGTTGCTAAAAATACAATGGATAATATTAGAGTTGGTATGGTTGTCGGATATATCGGACTTATTGAAAAGTTGATTGATGAGATAGTAAAAGAGATGAATTTTGATGTTTCAAAGTTGAAAATTGTTGCAACAGGTGGATATTCCAGTTTAATTTCTAAAGATATAGACAAAATTAATATTATAGATAAAAAACTTACTCTTGATGGAATGCTTGAAATTTATAAGATGAAAAAGGGGTTATAATATGCTGGGCGGAGATATTTTTTTAGCTCCACTTGCAGGAGTTAGCGATGTTGCTTTTAGAATTTTAGCAAGCGAAATGGGTGCAAGTTTAACTTTTACGGAGATGGTTTCTGTAAAGGGACTATATTATGATAATGAAAATACTTCAATTATAACTTATATTGATAAGAGGGAAGGTCCTGTAGGATTACAAGTTTTCGGAAGCGATGAAAATATTATGGCGGAAATAATACAAAATAGATTCAATAAAAGAGATGATATATATCAACTTGATTTGAATTTGGGATGCCCTGCTCCAAAAATTGTAAAAAATCACGAAGGCAGTTATTTAATGAAAGATTCTAAAAAAGTTAAAACTATAGTTTCAGCTATGGTAAAAAATTCTAAAGTTCCTGTAAGTGTAAAAATCAGACTTGGTTTTGATGACAACAATAAAAACTTTTTGGAAGTTGCAGATGCCATTGTTGAAGCAGGAGCATATATGATTACATTACATGCCAGAACAAGAGAAATGTTTTACTCAGGAAAGGCTGATTGGAATGCTATAAAAACTTTGAAAAATCATGTTCCTATAAAAGTAGTTGGAAATGGAGATGTTTGTAGCGTTGAAGATTATGTAAGAATGAAAGAAGAAACCGGAGCTGATGCAGTTGCAATCGGACGTCATGCTCTTGGAAATCCATTTATTTTTAAGCAAATTAAAGATTATAATTTAACAAAAAAATACTCTTCTCCAACTTTGGAAGAGGTTATTGATACTATAAAAAGGCATTATAAACTGGAATTGGAATTTAAACCGGAAAGAATAGCAATAAGAGAAATGAGAAAAAATATTTTGTGGTATTTGAAAGGTTTTAAAGATTCAAACAAGGTGAAAAATACTATAAATACTTTAACTGATATTGATGAAATTTTTGATGTATTAAATGAATATAAAAATAATTTTAATTAAAATTACAATATACATAAAGAGAAATTTAATCTCAATATAATTAATTTTGTAAGATTTGGAGGATATTATGAAAAAATTATTTAGAGTTTTATCATTTTTACTTGTTTTTGTATTGTTTTTAACTTCCTGTAAATCGGCAGTTAATGGAACTTACGAGGGGAAAGCTAGAGGACATAATGGAGATGTTGTTATTGATGTAAGTTTCGAAAATAATAAAATAAAAAAAGTATCATTAAAAGAAAGTGTTGAAACGGAGGATGTAGGAAAACTTGCTATTGAAAAATTGATTGAAAAAGTTAATTCAGGAGATTTTAATTTGGATGAAGTAACGGGAGCAACATATTCTTCAAAAGCTTTTATAAATGCTCTTGCAGATGCTATAAAAAAGTCCGGACTTGATTATAAAAAAATTCTTAAAAACAATCCTACAATGAATGAAAAGTTTGAAACTAAAGAAATGAATGTAGATGTAGTTGTTGTCGGTTCGGGCGGAGCAGGATTAATTGCTGCAATTAAAGCTAAACAAGCAGGAGCTAATGTTGTAGTTTTAGAAAAATTGCCATTGATTGGAGGAAATACTTTAATTTCAGGTTCTGAATATGCCGCTCCTATGAACTGGTTACAGGAAAAGGAAAATATAAAGGACAGTATTGACTTATTTAAAAAAGATGTTGAAAAAGCTGGAGGAAATAAAGAACTTATAGATGTTTTAGCTAATAATGCACTTGACGGTGCAAAATGGTTAAGAGATGATATCAAAGTTGAATGGACAGATGAACTTATGTTCTTTGGAGGTCATTCAGTAAAGAGATCTTTAATTCCTAAAGGACAATCCGGAAAAGAATTGATAAATAAATTACACGCAAAAGCCGAAGAATTGGGAATAGAAATCTTAACAGAGACTAATGCCTATGAACTTATTACAAAAGATAATGCTGTTACAGGGGTTAAAGCTAAAATAAAGACTGGAGAATTGATTGTAAATGCAAAATCTGTTGTTTTAACAACAGGAGGTTTTGGAGCAAACAAAAAAATGCTATACAATAATGATAAAGAAATTGATGATAAAATTCTTTCAACAAATTCTGCAGGTTCTACAGGCGATGGAATAAAAATGGCTCAAGCCATTGGAGCTGATGTCGTAGATTTAGATAAAATTCAGTTATATCCGGTTTGTGATGTTGAGACAGGTAAACTTTTATATACCGGAGATACAAGACTTGTTGGAGGTGCAATACTCGTAAACAAAGAAGGAAAAAGATTTGTTGAGGAATTAGGTACCAGAAGAGAAATTTCAATGGGAATTAAGTCTCAAACAGATAATATTGCATATCAAATATGGGATGAAGAATCTATGAAAAAATCTAATATTTTACCTACTCATGAAGTTGAATATAACAATTTGATAGAAGGTAAAAAACTTTGTAAGGTTAATTCAATTGATGAATTGGCAGACTTTTTTGGAATAGATAAAGAAAATTTAAAAGCTACAATCAATAAATTTAATGAAGATTCTGAAAATGGAAAAGATACATTATTTAATCTTAGAAGATTAGGTTTTAAAATAGAGAAAGCACCTTTCTACTGTTTAAAAGCCGTTCCTGCTGTTCATCATACAATGGGTGGACTTAAGATAAATAAAGATGCAAATGTATTGGATAAAAATGGAAAAATAATAAAGGGATTATATGCTGCGGGAGAAACAACAGGCGGTATTCATGGAAATAACAGACTTGGTTCTGTATCAATTACTGATATAACAGTTTTTGGAATTATTGCAGGAACAAATGCAGCGAAAAACAAATAATTTATACACAAAAAAGGAGCTTTGCTCCTTTTTTAACATTTGTTTTTTAATTCATTGTAGAAAATTGAAGGTTCAACAGGTAAGTTGTTTCTTTCTTTTATTGTATACAAAAATAGTCTTTTTCTCGCTCTTGTCATTGCAACATAGAATAATCTTCTCTCTTCTTCTAATAATTTTTCATCAAAAGAATTTAATATGCTTTTTTGTGGGAATTCTCCATCAATTAGGTCCATTATAAATACATTATCATATTCTAAACCTTTTGCAGAATGTATTGTTGAAATTGATATATTGGATTTTGAACTTGAAGCATTTTTAAGTAATTCTTTTAAATTGTCCAATTTTTCAATAAATTCATCGAAAGTTTTTAAATCTTTGGATAAATATTTAATCAAGTCAAAAATTAGATTATAATTTAAATTGGAAAAGTCATTAAAATTATCCAAATAATCTCCATATCCTAGCTCATAGAGAATACAGTCAATTTTATCTTCCATTTTCATCCTTTTTAATCTTTTAAAATCATTTCTTAAGGATGTAAATTTGTTTAGATAAAAATCATTTAATTCGTACAAATCTAGTAAACTCTCTAGTACACATTGATTATAGGGCTTGTATTCCAATTTAGTTATGAAGTCCTTTTTTATATAGGCATTAAGTTTAAAATAAATTCTTTTAAAAACTTCTAGGTCTGTTGTATCTTCAGAAAATAAAAGAATATTTTTTACATCATTTAATATTCTGTTAGAATAAAAATCGAATTTATTTTCTTTTACAAAAAAATCAATATCATTATTTTTCAACATTTCTGCTATATATAGAGAAGATATATTGTTACGATACAAAACTCCAATAGTTTCGTTAGGATTTATTTCAGAAATTTTATTTACTAATTCTCTTGCTTGAATAGTTGAATTTTTAACTTTAAATAACATTATTTGCGAGTTTTCTTCGGTTGTATGTTTTGAAGATTTTTCATATCTGATTTTATTTCCTTGAATTATTTTATTACTTATTTTTATTATATTTTTAGTGGAACGAAAATTTTTATCCATAAAAAATATTTTAGAATTTGGATAAATATTTTTAAAATTTAATAAGTTTTCAGGACTTGCGCCTCTAAAACTATAGATTGATTGGTCATCATCTGCTACTATGAATACATTATTTTCTGGAAATACAATCTTTCTTATTATTTCAAATTGTAAAGTTGAAGTATCTTGTCCTTCATCAATTTGGAAAAACTTATATCTATTTTTTAAAGCTTTTAAAAGTTTTTTATCCGTTGAAATATATTCATTAGCCAAAATTAGTAAATCATTAAAATCCATAAAATTATTTTGAATTTTTATTTCATCATACAAATTATACAATTTTAACATTAAAGAACGATTTGAAATAAAATGATTTTTTCTTAAATATCCTTCAAAATCATACATCTTATTTTTTGTATAGTCATAAATTGAAAAGAAGTCATTAATTTCTTCATCAGATAGTTTTTTATAATTTTTTTGATAATATACTCTTTTTAAAATTAAAATTCTATTGAATTCGTTATTTCCTTCAATTAAAGTTTTTTTGATGTTTTTTAATTTCATATAATTTCTAACTATCTCATAGCAAAAAGCGTGAATAGTTTTAAAAGTAATTTTTCCTCTAAATTCAGGATTTTGAGCTAAAAATCTCTTTTCCATATCAATTCCTTGAGATTTGCTGAAAGTTATCGAAATTATTTCACTTGGATCTATATTATGATTTTTAATTAAATTTAAAATTCTATTTAATAATACAGTTGTCTTGCCTGAACCCGGAACTGCTAAAATTAAAGCAGGACCTTCAAAATGTTTAATGGCATCAACTTGTTGACTTGTAAATTTCATATAATCACCTTAGTATATTCTATCATAAAAATAATTCCTTTTAAAGCGTATTTATGGTAAAATATATAGGTCGGAGGTTATTATATGGACAAACACTATATTCCTAACACCAAAGGTGTTATATTTGCAAATAAGAATAAATTTTCTTTCAGCATTGATTCAATTTTGCTATCCTATTTTTCAAAAGTTAAAAAAGATAAGATATTAATTGATATCGGAGCAGGAACTGGAATAATAGGTTTTAGAATTAATTTTCTAAATAATTTAAAAACTGCATATCTTATAGAAATACAAAATGAAAATGCAAAGCTTATTGAGTATAGTATTGTTGAAAATAAATTGAATAATGTTGTACTTTTAAATAAAGATTTAAAAGAATGTTATAACGATTTTGAAAATTCATCTGTTGATTATATTGTGTCAAATCCTCCATATAAAAAAATGAATACTGGAATATTAAATGAAGATGAGAATTTTTTGATTTCAAGATATGAATATGCACTTAAACTTGAAGATATTTTAGATTTTTCATATAAAAAACTAAAATCTTCAGGAAAAGTTTTTTTGATTTACAGTATGGAACGTTTGGTTGATGTTTTAAGTGAATCGAGAAAATTTAGATTAGAGCCTAAAAGAATACAATTTATCTCTACAAATATAGATAAAAAGCCACATCTGTTTATGGTTGAGCTAGTTAAAAACGGAAATAGTAATTTATTGGTTGAAGATAATATTTATATTTATAATAAAAAAGGAGAATATACTGATAAAATTAAGGAGATATATTATGGACAGAATTTCTAATATTTATTTTGTTCCAACACCTATTGGTAATATGAAAGATATTACACTTAGAGCATTGGAAGTTTTAGCGAAAAGTGATATAATTTACTGTGAAGATACTAGAAACAGCTTAAACTTATTAAAATTTCATAATATAAATACTAAATTAGTATCATATCATAAATTTAATGAGAGCGAGAGAGTTGAAGAAATAATAAATAATATAGAAGACGGAAAAATAGTTTCTGTAATTTCAGATGCAGGAATGCCGATAATAAATGATCCCGGTTTTGTGATTTTACAAGAAGTTATAAAAAGAGATATATCTTATGAAATTTTACCCGGAGCATGTGCGTTGATAAATGGAATTTGCGGTAGCGGATTTGATGCGACAAGTTTTGTATATATGGGATTTGTTCCTAAAACGGATTCAGAACGTAAAAAATATTTTCAAAGTTTTAAAAATATGAATGTTACAGGAATATTCTATGAAAGTCCACATAGACTTTTAAAAACATTAAAATTTTTATATTCCCTATTTGGGAATATAAATGTCTGTGTATGTAGAGAATTAACAAAGCTATTTGAAGAGTATAAAAGAGGATGTTTAGAAGAAATTATTTCATATTATTCTGAAAAAGGGGTAAAAGGAGAGATAGTCCTCATAATAGAAAAAATATCTGAAGAGAAAGAGGATGTTGATATTAAAAAAGAGATATTAAATTTAAAAGATGATGGATATAGCAATAAGGACATTGTAAAAATGTTAAAAAATAGTTTTAATATTTCAAAAAATGAAGCGTATGAATTAGTATTGAATTTAGAAAACGAGGAGGAAAAATAGATGTCACAACAATTATTAAAAGAAAAACAATATCATATTGATATGAAAGCGGGAGATGTTGGAAGATATGTAATTTTACCAGGAGATCCAAAAAGATGTAAATTAATCGCAAAATATTTTGATGATGCGGTTTTAGTTGCAGATAATAGAGAATATGTAACATACACAGGATTTTTAGAAGGAGAAAAAGTTTCTGTAACAAGTACAGGAATTGGTGGAGCAAGTACATCAATAGCTGTTGAAGAATTGCATAAAATCGGTGCAGATACATTTATAAGAGTTGGTACTTGTGGTGGAATTGAATTAGATGTTGAAGCTGGAGATTTGGTAGTAGCGACTGGAGCTATCAGAATGGAAGGAACTTCAAAAGAATATGCACCAATAGAATTTCCTGCTGTTGCTGATTTTAATATCGTAAATGAGCTTACAAATGCTTGTATTGAAACAAAACAAAAATATCATGTTGGAGTTGTTCAATGTAAAGATGCATTCTATGGGCAACATCAACCTGAAACTAAACCAGTAAGCTATGAATTATTAAATAAATGGGAAGCTTGGAAAAGACTTCATACAAAGGCAAGTGAAATGGAATCAGCAGCACTATTTATAGTATCAAGTTATTTGAATACTAGAGCAGGTTCAATATTTTTGGTTGTAAACAATCAAGAAAGAGTTAAACAAAATCTTTCTAATAATGTAATAGAAGATACAGATAGAGCGATAAAAACAGCAATACTTGCTCTTAGAAATCTTATTAAAAAAGATAGAGAGAACAGATAGAATTCATAAATTTTTAATTAAAAAAATTATAATATTTTTATAATAAAGTTTATAATAAATGTTTTAAATTGCTTGACAATCATTTTACTTTATGTTATTATTTTATGAGTAATATAATGTATAATTATGTTCAAATTTAGCTTTCAAGGAGGTGTTTCTATGAGAGATAAAGTTGTGTTGGCATGTACAGAATGTAAGAATAGAAATTACAATACTAAAAAGAACAAAAAAGTTACAACTAACAGAATTGAATTAAATAAGTATTGTAAGTTTTGTAAAAAACACACTCTTCACAGAGAAACAAAATAGTTAGAGATTGGAGGAGAGTAGTATGGTGGCAAAAACTACTGATCAAAAACAAAAGAAGAACAGCTTTATGCGTGGTGTACGTCATGAGTTTAAAAAAATAATATGGCCTTCTAAAAAAAGTGTTTTTTATTACAGCCTTGCAGTAGTTGCAATTTCTATAATCAGTTCAACTATGATTTGGGGATTGGATAATGTATTAAAAAAATTGTTAGGTTTAATCATCCATTAATTATTAAGGAGGGAAGGACTTTAGTCCGCTTATATGACAACAGAAGAATTAAAGGATATTAAAGAAAAAGAAGCTAAATGGTATGTAGTTCATACATATTCAGGGCACGAAAACAAAGTTAAGGCTAATATTGAAAAGTTAGTTGTTAATCGTGGAAATGACATTGATATATTTGAAGTTGTTGTTCCAACGGTTAAAGAAGAAACAGAAACTGGAAAAATTAAAGAAAAACAATTATTTCCGGGATATGTTTTAGTTAAAATGATAATTACGGATATTTCATGGTATTTAGTTAGAAATACTAGAGGAGTAACCGGATTTGTAGGCTCAGGAAATAAACCTGTACCTTTATCAGAAAAAGAAGTTGAAGCATTAGGTGTTTCAACAAAACCATATAATGATGTGGATATTAAAGAAGGAGATTCTATTACAATTATAGATGGAGCATTTAAAGACTTAACTGCTAAAGTAATAGAAGTATCTCAAGAAAATGGTAAATTAAAAGCTTTCGTTTCTTTATTTGGAAGAGATACGCTTGCTGAATTAGATTTTAGTGACGTAATAAAAAATTAAATTTGAAAATAATTTGAAAAAATATTCAAAACAGAGATATACGAGAGTGGGAGGGGGTTAGCACCCGAAAAACCACATTAGTTTTTAAGGAGGAACTATAAAATGGCTAAAAAAGTACAAGCATTAGTAAAATTACAAATTCCAGCAGGAAAGGCAACACCTGCTCCACCAGTAGGTACTGCACTTGGACCTCACGGTGTTAACATAATGCAATTTACAAAAGAATTTAACGCAAGAACAGCAGATCAAGCTGGTTTAATTATTCCGGTAGTATTGACTGTTTACCAAGATAGATCATTTACATTCATTACTAAGACTCCACCGGTACCGGTGTTAATTAAGAAAAAATTAGGTATCGAATCAGGATCAAAAGTACCAAATAAGTCAAAAGTTGGTAATTTAACTAAAGAACAAGTTAGAGAAATTGCTGAATTAAAAATGCCTGACTTAAATGCTGCAACAATTGAAGCTGCTATAAGCATGGTTAAAGGTACTGCTAGAAGCATGGGAGTAACTGTAGAAGAGTAATATTAAGTGGGAGCAAAAAAGCGAACACCACAAGGAGGATATAAATGAAAAAAGGTAAAAAATATTTAGAAAGTTTAAAATTAATTGATAAAACAAACTTATATGATTTAAAAGAAGCATGCGAATTAGCTGTTAAAACTTCAACTGCAAAATTTGATGAAACAGTTGAATTACACGTTAAGTTGGGTGTTGACTCAAGACATGCTGATCAACAAGTTAGAGGTACTGTAGTATTACCTCACGGAACTGGTAAAACTTTAAGAGTTTTAGTTTTATGTAAAGAAAACAAAGTTCAAGAAGCTAAAGATGCCGGAGCTGATTATGTTGGAGCAGAAGATTACATTCAAAAAATTCAAACTGAAAACTGGTTTGATTTTGATGTAATAGTTGCAACTCCGGACATGATGGGTGTTGTTGGTAGAATTGGTAAAGTTTTAGGACCTAAAGGTTTAATGCCAAACCCTAAATCAGGAACTGTTACATTTGACATCGCTAATGCTGTTAAAGAAATTAAAGCAGGTAAGGTTGAATACAGAGTTGATAAAGCTAATATCGTTCACTGTCCTGTAGGAAAAGTTTCTTTCGGAGCTGAAAAAATAGAAGAAAATTTAAGAACTTTAATTTCTGCTATTATAAAAGCTAAACCGGCTGCAGCTAAAGGAAAATATTTAAGATCAGTTTCTGTTGCTACAACAATGGGACCTGGAATTAAATTAGCTTCTACTAAATTAGGAGAATAATTAATAAATTTAGACACCGAAAGGTGTCTTTTTTACTTATAATGTTTAAAGATTATCTTTTTGTGAGATAATTTTTTTTTATAAATAAAAATAAAAATCAATATTAAATATATTGAAAAGTAATATCAAAAGTGCTATAATGTTTTTAACGACGAAAACGTCGTTTTAAAAAATTTTATCAAGTATCACTTGAAAATCAAAAAAAATAGGAGGATTTAATGAATATCTATAAAAAATTATTTAAATATGTGCCTGATAAAAAGCATCTAGTTTATATTGCAATTTTTATGAGTGTTATTTCATCAGCACTTTCAATTTTACCATATTGGTATTTGTATAAATTTTTGAATGAATTTTTATTGAAAAAAGATTTTACTCAAGCTAAAAATTATGCAATTACAATTTTTGTAATAATGCTTTTACAGTCTTTGATTTATTTTATTTCAGTAGGATTTACTCATTTATTTGCTTTTAGATTGGAAACAAATCTTAGAAAAGCAGGAATAAGTCATTTAATGAAGGCTTCATTTTCTTTTTTTGATGTCAATGAATCAGGGAGAATCAGAAAAATAATCGATGATAACGCCAGTGATACTCATATGATAGTTGCACATTTAATTCCTGATATTACTGTTGCTATAGTAACGCCTATACTTTTATTTGTAATAATGTTTTCTGTAGATGTCTATTTGGGAATTGCTACCGTTATTTTAACTATTTTATCTGCTATTTTTACTAAACTTATGTATGGTGATATTAAGTTTATGGAACAATATAATAAAGCACTTGAAAGAGTTAATAGTGAGGTAGTTGAATATGTTAGGGGTATGCAAGTTTTAAAGATATTTAAAGCTTCAATATTTTCTTTTAAATCATTTTATGATTCTATCGTTGACTACTCCAAAACTGCTTATGAGTATAGTAAAAGCTGTAAACAGCCTTATGTTATATTTCAAATTGTTTTACTTGGAGCAGCTGCTTTCGTAATTCCATTTGCAATCATGTTTTCAAAGGGTACAGAAAATAATGTAGTAATAATGATTAAATTAATTTTTTTCACATGTTTTATTGGAACTTTGTTTAGTTGCCTTATGAGAATTATGTATGTTGGAATGCATCAATATATGGCAACGCAAGCAGTAGAAAAATTAGAAAATCTTTTTACGGAAATGGAAGCAAATGATATTAAGTTTGGAAATAATAAAGAGTTTTCTGGTTATGATATAGAATTTAGAAATGTTAGTTTTAAATATGATACTGCTAATATTTTGGAAAATTTAAGTTTTAGACTTGAAGAAAACAAAACTTATGCTTTGGTTGGTTCATCAGGTGGTGGTAAGTCAACAATCGCAAAATTAATTTCCGGTTTTTATAATATTAATGAAGGAGAAATTTTAATTGGAGGAAAGAATATTTCTACTTATTCAAGGGAAGCTCTTATGAATAATATCTCGTTTGTTTTTCAAAATTCAAAACTTTTTAAGACGACAATTTTTGAAAATGTAAAGATTGGAAATGAAAATGCTAGTTATGAAGAAGTTATGAATGCTTTAAAATTAGCAAGATGTGGAGATATTTTAGATAAATTTGAAACTCGAGAAAATACTGTAATAGGATCAAAGGGAGTTCATCTTTCAGGTGGAGAAATTCAGAGAATTGCAATAGCCAGAGCAATTTTAAAAGATGCTAAGATTATAATTTTAGATGAGGCTTCAGCAGCATCTGATCCGGAAAATGAACATGAGATACAATTAGCATTTTCAAATTTAATGAATAATAAGACTGTAATTATGATTGCGCATAGATTGAGTTCAATTAGAAATGTTGATGAAATATTGGTTGTTGATAATGGGAAAATTATTGAAAGAGGAACAGATAAAGAGCTTATGGAAATTGGTGGAAGATATAAATTTTTACAAGATTTATTCTCTCAAGCTAATGAATGGAGGATGTAATTATGAAAATGCTTAAAAGAATGTTTCAACTAACTGACAAGGGAACTGCCGGAATCGTAAAGGCATCAATAGCATCATTCTTTTCATATTGTAGTTTAATGATTCCTATGATTTTACTTATGTTTTTTGTTCAAAATGTTATCGAAGGAAAGGAAAATAGTATTACCTTCTTTGTAATAGGAATATTGATTATGCTAGTTGTGATGTATATTCTTATGTCAATAGAATATGACTGTTTATATAACGAAACATATAAAGAAAGTGCAAATATTAGAATAGAAATAGCAGAGATTTTAAGAAAATTACCGCTTTCATTTTTTTCAAAGCATGATGTTTCAGATTTGTCTCAAACAATTATGAAAGATGTTTCAGTTATTGAACATGCAATAAGTCATGCTATTCCAAAGGCTATAGGACTTATATTTTATTTAATATTAATAGTAATAATGTTATTAATTTATAATTTCAAACTTGCTCTTTGTATTTTAATTCCTATTATTTTGGCAACTGGGTTCATATTAATTACAAAAAAAATACAAGTTAACGGAAATAAAAAATATTATAATGTTATGAGAGGTATTTCAGAAGATTTCCAAGAATCTATTGAATTACAACAAGAGATAAAAAGTTATGGACAAGTAGATAAAATTACTAAAAAAATATATGATGATATTGACTATTCAGAAAAAATTCATATAAAGGCTGAAGGGAAAATGGTGCTTCCATTGAGTATTTCAACAAATATACAAAATTTAACTTTAGGAGCTACGATTTTATTTGGAACGGCTTTATATTTAAAGGGTGAGGCGTCTATTCTTTATCTAATAGGTTATATAATGTGTGCTTCAAAGATTATTGACGCTGTAAATGGAATGCTTTCAAATTTTGCGGAACTTATGTATTTGGATGGAAATTTACAAAGAATTAGAGAATTAAAAAGCACCAAAATCCAAACTGGAGAAGCTAAGGAACTTCATAATTTTGATATAGAATTCAAAAATGTTGAGTTCGGATATGGAGAAAATAAAGTAATTAATGATATTTCATTTGTTGCAAAACAAGGTGAAGTTACCGCATTAGTTGGACCTTCAGGTTGTGGAAAAACAACAGTTCTGAGATTGATGTCAAGATTGTATGACTATGATAGCGGAAAGATAATTATAGATGGAAATGATATAAAGGGTATTGAAACAGAGAGTCTTTTTGAAAATATTTCAATAGTTTTTCAAGAAGTTACATTGTTTAATACTTCAATTTTAGAAAATATCAGATTTGGAAATAAAAATGCAACTGATGAACAAGTTAAAGAAGCTGCAAGACTTGCTAATTGTGAAGAATTTATTGAAAAATTACCTGAGAAATATAATACCTTAATCGGAGAAAATGGAAGTAAGTTATCAGGAGGAGAAAGACAGAGAATTTCGATTGCACGTGCATTTTTAAAGAATGCTCCAATAATTTTACTTGACGAAATTAGTGCAAGTCTTGATGTCGAAAATGAAATGAAAATACAAGAAAGTTTAAATAAACTTATTAAAAATAAAACTGTATTAGTAATTTCACATAGGATGAAGTCTATAGAAAATGCAAATAAAATAATAGTAATGGAAAATGGGAAAATAGAATCTCAAGGAAATCACAATGAACTTTTAGAAAAATCTAAAGTTTATAATACTATGGTTAAAAATTCTAGTTTAGCTGAAAATTATAGTTATTAATATATGAGCGCTGTTTTTACAGCGCTTTATATTGTGAAACAACAAGGTTTCCGGGTACCCACCCGATGCAAAGCATCGAGGAAGGGTGGGGTTGTTATTGTGAAACAACAAGGTTCCCGGGTACCCACCCGATGCAAAGCATCGAGGAAGGGTTGGGTTCTTATTAATTTTTAATCGATTGGGGGAATTTATTTGATAGAGCAACGTAGAATAAATTTATTTGTCTTAATTTTTATGAATTTGATTTTTGGAACGTTGATTTTAGTGTGGAATAATTTCAAATTAGATATGATTTATTTTTGTATTTGTTCTTTAATTTTAATTTATAGTGGAAAAACTAAAAGATTTATAAAATTTCTAATTTTTTATCTTATTTGTTTGTATATAGTTTTTTATATAAAGTTGCCTGATGATTCATTTTTCTCCTTCATAGGTTTTATCAGTTATTCAAATGTAAAGATGTGTCCAACATACATGATAGCGAGTTTTATTGTTTTAGATATAAGAACAAGTGAATTGATTTATGTTTTAGGAAAATTGGGATTTGGTAAAAAAATCAGATTTGCATGTACAATTACTTTAAAATTTATTCCTATTTATTTTGCAGAAAAAAGAATTATAAAAAATGCTTTAAAACTTAGAGGAATAGATGTTTCATTTACTAAACCTATTAAACGATTTGAATATTATATTGTACCGACTCTTTTTAGAGCATCGAATATTGCAAATGAAATGACGGAGTCAGCATATACAAGATGTGCGATGTGCACTGATAATATGAATTCAATATACTATAAAAAGTTTGATATGGTAGATTTTATTCTTATTGTTATGTTGATTTTACTAGTTGCTTCTTGGGGAGGTGGATTTATTGATAAAATTTGAAAATGTAAGTTTTACTTATGAAGATTCTGATAAAAAAGCCTTAGAAGATATAAGTTTTGAAATAAATAAAGGAGAGTTGGTGTTAATAACAGGAGCTTCCGGTTCCGGTAAATCTACGATATACAAATGTATAAATGGACTAATTCCACATATTTATGACGGTGAACTTTTAGGAAATATTTTTATTGATGATAAAAATACGAAGGATTGTGAGAATTATGAGCTGTGCAAAATAATAGGTTCGGTTTCTCAAAATCCGAGAGGACAATTTTTTACTGATAATACCACTTCTGAATTGGCATTTACTTTGGAAAATTTGGGATATGAAGTTAAAGAAATTGTAAAAAAAATAGAAAATATTTCGAATTTCTTCTGTATTTCAAATATTTTAAATAAAAATGTTTTAGAAATTTCTGGTGGCGAAAAGCAAAAAATCTCTATTGCATGCGTTTCAATATTAGATGCAAAAACTTTAATATTTGATGAGCCTTCTGCAAATTTGGATTACTTAGGAATTGAGCTGTTGAAAGAAATTTTTCTAAAATTAAAGAAAAATGGATATACCATTGTCGTTGTTGAACATAGAATTTTTTATTTAAAAGAAATTTTTGATAGGTTAATTCATATAAATAAAGGGAAACTTATTGTAAATTTAGATAGAAAAGATGCTTTAAATTATAGTGCAGAAGATCTGAGAAGTTTAAATCCATTTGATAGAGAATTAACGATGATTAATAAATGTAGCAGAGAAGAGAAAATATTAGAAATAAGAAATCTTAAATTTAAAGATATTATAAAAGATATTTCTTTTGATGTTTATAGAGGTGAAATAGTTGGACTTGTAGGAAAAAACGGCGTTGGAAAATCTACAATTTCTAAGTTGATTTCTGGAATATATAACAAAACTTCAGGAAAAATTTCAAGTAAAAGTTTACCATTTGTCTTGATGCAGGATGTAGATTACCAATTATTTTCAGAAAGCGTGTTTTCAGAATTTTTCTTATCAAAGAAAGACTTGACTGATGATGAAGTTTTGGAAATATTAAAAGTTATTAATCTATATGAAAAAAGAAATTGTCATCCATTTTCGCTTTCCGGGGGAGAAAAACAAAGATTGCTTATGGGAATTTGTGCAAAAAGTGATTCTGATATTTTAATTTTAGATGAGCCGACTAGCGGTTTAGATTTTAACAATATGACTATTATTTCTGATATTATAAAAAAATTAGCAAAAGATAAAGCAATAATATTAATTTCTCATGACTATGAATTGTTGTCGAGAGTTGTAGATAGAGTGATATTTCTTGAAAATGGAAAAATCACAGAAGACTTTATTTTAAAAGAAAAAAATCAACTAACTAATATTTTTCAAAAAATAAAAGGAGGAAAAGAAAATGAAAATTAAAGATTTAGTTTTAGTTGCTATTTTAGGAGCGTTAAATTTAGTTGTTTCAATGATTGTAACATTTGCATTATTCCCATTGGGGCCATATGCTCATTGTATAAGTCCGGGAATTGCAGGATTATTTGCAGGTGCAGTTTTTGTATTTATGTGTAATAAAGTTGGGAAAAAGGGGAGTTTTTTGCTGTTTTCAGGTGTTTATTTGATTGCAATGGCTGGCGCAGGATTTTACCTTCCGTGGATTATTTCATATACGGTTTCCTTTATTATAGGAGAAGTTATACTTTCATATATGGGTTATCAAAATAAAATTGCTCAATTTATAGCTTTTGGATTGATTCAAGTAGGAAGTGAATGTGGACAAATAATACCGGTAAATTTCTTCTTAGAATCGTTTAAGAAAACTTGGGTAGGAAAAAATGGAGTTACAGAGAGTGCTATAAATGAGATGATAAAATTTTCAACTGGAACATATGGATTAATTAACCTTTTGATTGTATTTATACTGGGTGGACTTGGAGTTGTAATCGGAAATAAAATTTTGAAAAAACATTTTAAAAAAATTTAAAAATTTGGAAAAATAAAGATTTTAAGAGATATATTTTGCGTATATCTCTTTTGTTTTTTTTAAGTATATGTGTTATAATTAATATAGTTTTATGCCTTGTGATAAAACTATATTAATTTCATCGTAATTACCAAAAAAAATAACCAAAAAGGAATTACGATATAATTTAAAAGTTTTATGCCTTGTGATAAAACTATATTAATTTCATCGTAATTACCATAAAAAGATAATCAAAAGAGAATTACGATATAATTAAAAGTTTTATGCCTTGTGATAAAACTATATTAATTTCATCGTAATTACCAAAAAAATAATCAAAAAGGAATTACGATATAATTTAAAAGTTTTATGCCTTGTGATAAACTATAATTTTATTTATAATTCTGAAAAGAATTAAAAATAAAATTTCATCATATTTTACAATAAGAAAATGTCTAAAAAAGTGAAATATGATATATTAATTATAAATAAAGATACTTATTTAATTGCATATTATAATTTGTGATATAGATTTTATATAGTTAGGAGTTAGAGTATGAATATTACAATCATATTAGCCGCAGGTGAAGGAACTAGAATGAAAAGTAAGAAATCAAAGGTTTTACATAAAATTGTTAATCGAACTTTGATTGATTATGTTTATGATGCTAGTTGTGATGCAGGTAGTGATAAAACTATAATTATTGTTGGAAAAAATAAAATTGAAGTTGAAGAAAAATTTGGAGATAAGGTATTATATAAGGAACAAAAAATCGGTAAAGAATACCCTTATGGAACAGGTTATGCAGTTCAACTTGCTGTAGATGAAATCCGTGATGACGATAGTGTTTTAATTTTAAGTGGAGATACTCCTTTAATAAAAGGGGAAACTTTGCAAAAGTTGTTAGAAGAACATATTGCTATGAACTTAAAAGCAACTGTTCTTACGGCATTTATCAATGATACTACAGGATATGGTCATATTATAAAGGACAATAATGGTAAATTTTTAAAAATAGTCGAAGATAAGGATGCTACTATTGAAGAAAAGAGAGTTAAAGAAATAAATTCAGGAATTTATGTTTTTAATGGGAAAGCATTAAAAAATTCAATAACAAAGATAGATCAAAATAATGTTCAAAATGAGTTATATCTTACAGATGCAATTAAAGTTTTAGTTCAAGATGGAGAGCTTGTTTCAACGTATAAACTTGATGACATTGAAGAAATTTATGGTATAAATTCTAAACTTCAACTATTTGAAGCTGAAAAAATCATGCGTTATAGGATAAATTCAGAATATATGAAAAATGGTGTAGTAATGGAAAATCCAGAAAATACTGTTATTGAAAAGGGAATAAGTATAGGAATAGATACATTTATTGGAAGTGGTGCCAGAATTTTTGGAAATACCAGCATAGGAGAAAATGTATATATAACAGGAGATTCTTTTATAGAAAATTCTGTTATAGGAAATGATGTTGTAATTAGAAGTTCTTACATAGAGGATAGTACTGTTGGAGATTCTGTAACTATGGGACCTTTTGCTCATCTTAGACCAAAGAGTATTTTAAAAAATGAAGTTCATATAGGAAATTTTGTTGAAGTTAAAAATTCAACAGTTGGAGAAAATACTAAAGCTGGTCATTTATCCTATATTGGAGATGCGATTGTTGGTAAAGATGTAAATATGGGTTGTGGTTCTATTTTAGTAAATTACGATGGGAAAAATAAACACATTTCTGAAATCGGAGATGGCTGTTTTGTAGGTAGTAATTCTAATATAGTTTCTCCGGTAAAAATTGCAAATGATACTTTTATTGCTGCCGGTACAACTGTTGTTTCAGATATAGAAAATGAAGGCTCATTAATAATCGGACGTAGTGAAACTTTTGAAAAAGAAAATTGGGTTTATAAAAAGAATTTAAAAATAAAAAAGTAGTATTTTAGGAGGAATTATGTTAGCTTATACTGGACCTATGAAAATTTTTTCAGGAACTGCAAATAGAAAGTTTGCAGAAGATATTTGTAAATGTCTTGATATGCCATTGGGGGAAATAAATATCGGGAAATTTAGTGATGGTGAAATTAATCTTTCAGTTGAAGAGACTGTAAGAGGTTATGATGTTTATATTATTCAACCTACTTGCAATCCTACTAATGACAATCTTATGGAAGTGTTAATTATGGTTGATGCTTTTAAAAGAGCTTCAGCAGGAAGAATTAATGTTGTTATCCCTTATTATGGATATGCAAGACAAGACAGAAAGACAAAAGCCAGAGAACCGATAACTGCAAAGTTGGTTGCTAATTTGATTGAAAAATCAGGTGCTGATAGAGTTATAACTATGGATTTACATGCGGGACAAATTCAAGGATATTTTGATATTCCTGTAGATCATCTTTCTGCTATTAAACCACTAGCAGATTTCTTCAAGGATGAATTAAAAGATGAAGATAAAAATGATATGGTTGTAGTTTCTCCTGATTTAGGTGGAGTTACAAGAGCTAGAAATTTCTCTAATTATTTAGATTTACCTATAGCAATTTTGGAAAAGAGAAGACCACGTCCAAATGTTTCAGAAGTAATGAATGTTATAGGCGATATTGAAGGAAAAACTTGTATAATAGTTGATGATATTATAGATACTGCAGGAACTATTACAAATGCTGCAAATGCATTAATAGCAAAGGGAGCAAAGAAAGTTTATATTACTGCAAGTCATGGAGTATTTTCGGGGAAAGCAATTGAAAATATTGCTAATTCAAAAGTTGAAAAATGTGTTGTAACAGATACTATTCCTCAAGAAAAGAATTTAGGCGGAAAAATTGAAGTTGTATCGGTTGCACAATATTTTGCAAAGGCTATTGATAGAATAAATAACAACAGACCGGTGAGTATGCTATTTGATGGAAGATAATGTATATTTAATAGTTGGTCTTGGAAACCCAGGCAAAAATTATGTTGGAACCAGACATAATGTAGGCTATGGAGTTGTTGATATATTAGCTGAAAAGTATAGTATCAATATGAATAAAGAAAAATTTAAATCTTTTTTCGGTCAAATAAATATGTTTGGTAAAAAATGTATTTTTTTAAAACCACTTACTTATATGAATTTGTCCGGAGAAGCAGTTATAGATGCAGTAAATTATTTCAAAATAAAGCCGGAAAATATTATAGTTATATTAGACGATATAGATATTCCCTTTGGTACTGTTAGAATTAAAAAAAAGGGAAGTGCTGGGACACATAATGGCTTAAGATCAATAATTTATCATTTGGAAACAGAAAATTTTCCTAGAATAAGGGTAAGTGTTGGAAAATGTCCGGATTATATGGATTTAAAAGATTTTGTTTTAAGTAAATTTTCATCTTCAGAGGAGAAAATTTTGAAAAAAGTATTAGAAATTTCCGCAGATGCAGTTGAGGAAATAATAAAAAGTGATGTTGACAAAGCAATGTGTAAATTTAATGGAATGTGTATAGAGGAATAATATTCCTCTATATTTTTTGTGAACAAGGGGTTATTTATGAATTTTTTAATTGATTTTTTAAAGAATAATGAATCATACTTGGATATGATTTCAAATTTAAAATCAAATAATGTTCCTATTTATTGTAATGGACTTATAAAAGAGAGTTTGTTCCATTTAGTGTATTCTATTTTCAACGATTTGCCAAATAAAAATTTAGTTTTATTGGTCGAAAATGATAATAGAGCTAACGAACTTTGTGATGAATTAAAAAATTTAGTAGGGGATAAAGTTGTAGTTTATCCTAATTTTGAGATAAGATTTCACAATATAAATAGTTTAGAAACAAATCTTGAAAATATTAGAATAGAGATAATGAATAGACTTATTTCTAAAGAAAAATTCATAATAATTACAACTGCAGGTGCTTTGTCAAAGAAGATAAGTACACCAAATTTTTTTAAATCACATTATATTTACATTAACGAAAATTCGGAAGTAAATCTTAAAGAATTAACAGAAAATTTAATTAAAATGCATTATGATAGAGTTGATTTTGTTGAAGCAAAGGGACAATTTTCAATAAGAGGATCTATTTTTGATATATTTCCTGTAAATTTTAAAAATCCAATAAGAATAGAGTTATTTGGAGATGATGTTGATTCTATACGTGTTTTTGACATAAACAGTCAAAGATCAGTTGAAAAGTTGCAGAAGGTAGAAATAATACCTGCAAAAGAAATGGTATTATCAAAAGCAGATGTTGAAAATATTTTAAACGGTTTGAATAAAGATATTGAGAAGTTACAAAAGTTAAAATTATTTGGAAAAGATATTGAAAAAGCAACAGAAAAATTTTATCAAATTTATAATGATTTAAAGGAAAATTATCATATTTCAAATATGGATTTAATTTCACCTTATATAAGAAAAGGTAGTTATTCGACACTTTTAGATTATTTGGATCAAGATTCTATAGTTTGCACAGAAGATATTTTAAAAATTTATGACAGAAATTTGGAAATAGAAAATTTATTTCATGAAAATGTACTTTTTTCTATTGAAAACGCAGAGATTTTAGATTCTCATAAGGATATTTTAATTCCTTTTGAAAATATCTTAAGAAGAATTAAAGAATTTAGCGTAATAAATTTTACACAACTTTTGAAAAGAACAAAAATAATAAATCCTAAAAGTATAGTAAATTTAAAAACTATTGAGTCTGAAATATTCAATAGAAAATTTGATATGCTATTTCAGAGTTTGAAATATAAATTGCAGAGAGGATATAAAATTGTAATTTTTGCCGGTTCATTTGAAAAAGCGAATAACCTAAAGGAAATTTTATTTGCTGAGAATATAAATTCAAATATATTTCAAGGATTAGAATTTGAATTAAAAAGCTCTATTTTAGGGATTTCTACATTAAATTTAGAATCTGGATTTGAATATCCTATTCAAAAAGTTCTTTTTTTAACACATAAAGAAATTTATGGTACTGTAAAAAAGACTTCTAAAAAAGTAAAAAAGAAAAGTAAAGATACCTTACTAGATTACACTGACTTAAATGTCGGAGATTTTGTTGTTCATGAAAATCATGGAATTGGAGAATATAGAGGAATTCAACAGATAGAAGTTGATGGTATTGTAAAGGATCACATCTTAATTTTATATAAAGGAAATGATAAATTATATATTCCGACAGATCAAATGAATTTAATTCAAAAATATATCGGAAAAGAC
Source organism: Parvimonas oralis (assembly GCF_047608425.1). NCBI lineage: Bacteria > Bacillati > Bacillota > Tissierellia > Tissierellales > Peptoniphilaceae > Parvimonas > Parvimonas oralis. Next base: position 578,286 of record NZ_JBLKRS010000001.1, on the reverse strand, counting down.
GGATATAGACCAAAATTAAATAGATTGGGCTCTAATGATTGGGTTAAAACAAAAACTCGTGCTAAAAAAGTTTTAGATGAAATTGCAATAGATTTAGTTCAACTATATGCGAAAAGGGATAAAATAAGAGGATTTGCATTTTCAGAAGATACAACATGGCAAAAAGAATTTGAAGACAGTTTTATTTATGAAGAAACATATTCACAGCTTAGGGCAATTAATGAAATCAAGAGAGATATGGAGCAATTTAAACCTATGGATAGATTGCTTTGTGGAGATGTAGGTTACGGCAAGACTGAAGTAGCTTTAAGAGCAGCTTTTAAAGCTATGATGGATGATAAACAGGTTGCATTTTTAGTTCCTACTACAATACTTGCTCAACAGCATTATAATACTGCCATTGAAAGAATTGGAGATTTTCCTGTTGAAATAGAAATGCTCAGCAGATTTAGAAGTCCTATAAAACAAAAAGAAATTTTAAAAAATGTAAAAAACGGGAAAGTGAATTTACTAATAGGTACACATAAATTATTATCAAAGAATTTAGAATTTAAAGATTTAGGACTTCTAATAATAGATGAAGAACAAAGATTTGGTGTTAAACATAAAGAATCATTAAAAAAAATTAAAGAAAATATTGATGTCTTATCACTATCTGCAACACCTATTCCAAGAACTATGCAAATGAGTTTAGTTGGAATTAGGGATATGAGTATTTTAGATGATGCACCTGAGGAAAGAGTAACAATCGCTACATTTGTTTTAGAATATAATGATTCTGTAATTCGTGAAGCTATTTATAAAGAAATAGATAGGGGTGGACAAGTCTATTTTGTATATAATAGAATTAAAGATATGGATAAGATGTATGTTGAATTGTCAAAGCTTGTTCCTGATGCAAGAATTGCAATGGCACATAGTAAATTATCCAACAAAGAGTTAGAAAATATTATGTATGATTTTCAAGAAGGAGAATATGATATATTATTATGTACTACAATTATTGAAACAGGTATGGATATAAAAAATTGTAATACTATGATTATATATGATGCTGATAAAATGGGATTATCTCAACTTTATCAGTTAAAGGGAAGAATAGGACGATCAACTAGAAGAGCTTATGCATATTTCACTTATGAAAAGGATAAAGTTTTAACTGAAATTTCAGAAAAAAGACTTATGGCTATAAGAGATTTTTCTGAATTTGGTTCAGGTTTTAAAATAGCTATGAGAGATTTAGAACTTAGAGGGGCAGGAAATATCTTGGGTGAATGTCAATCCGGACATATAGAAACAATTGGTTATGAAATGTATGTAAGAATGCTTGAAGAAAGTATAAAAACTGTTAAGGGAGAAAAATTACAAATTAAAAATCAAACAACAATAGAACTTTCAGTTGATGCATATATTCCTTCAAATTATATAGGAGACAGTAATCAAAAAATCGATATGTATAGAAAAATTGCAGGAATAACATCGAAAGAAGATTTTAATGAAATCTATGCTGAGTTAACTGACAGATTTGGAGATGTTCCAAAAACAGTATTAAATGTTATGAATGTGTCATATTTGAAAAGTATTTCTACAGAGTTGAATTTTATTAAAATAATTGAGAGAGAAAAATCAGTTGTATTTAAGTTTGGACAGACAGATAGAGGTATTTTAGAGTTAATCGGCAGAATTTCTGATTCATTATTTAGAAAAATAGAGTTTAATTTTAATGAAGATGCTGAATTGATTTATAATTATGATAAGAAAAAATTAGAAGAAAGTATTGATTTTGTTGAAAATTTGCTATTTTTAAAGCAAAATTGTTAAAAAAACTTTGACATTATTAAAAAAATGATGTATAATATCAAAAGATTAAAATATTAGTCAAAAAGGAGAGAAGTATGAAAAATAGATTAATAAAATTTGCAAGTGTAATAGTACTTTCAGCTATGCTTTTTACTGCTTGTGCTAAAGCGCCAAGAGGAGCTATGGTAAAAATTGGGGATAAGTATATTACTGAGGAACAAATTCAAAAAGAATATGACAGAGTAATTGCATCTTATACAGATGAGCAAAAGGCAAAATATGATGAATCAACTGATGAGGGCAAAAAAGCTTCTTTAAATCTAAAACAAAACATCTTAGAAATGTTCTCTAATATTGAAGTTGTTAAACAAAAATTTGCTAAATTAGAAAAAGAATATAAAGATGAGGGAAAATCTGAAGAAGAAATTGCTAAAGTAACTGTAACAAAAGAAGAAATTGAAGATAATTTTAATAAAGTTAAAGAGCAATTAGGCGACAAGTTTAATGAACAACTTGAAAAGGCTAAACTTACTGAAGATGAATTAAAATATAAGATTGAAGATAATCTATATTCTACAAAATTCCAAACTTGGTTTTCTGAAAATTTCGAACCAACTGATGAAGAAATTATGGAAAAATATAAGGGAAGTAACTTTGACGGTCCACAAATTAATGCAAGTCATATTTTAGTTGAAAATGAAGAAGATGCTAAAAAAGTTAAGAGCCGTTTAGAAGCCGGAGAAAAATTTGAAGATGTAGCCGTTGAAGTTTCAAAAGATCCATCTGCTAAGAAAAATAAAGGTCTTTTGGGAACTTTCACTAAGGGAGTTATGGTACAAGAATTTTATGATGCTGCAGCTAAATTGAAAGTTGGAGAAATTAGTGAACCTGTTAAGAGTAAATTTGGATACCATATAATAAAATTAAATGAAATAGTTGAAGAATATGATAAATTTTCTGATGAAAGTAAGTCACGTATTAAGCAAGGATTGAAAAAAACTATCATGTCAGAAAAATTTAAGACTGAATTTGAAAAGATTCAAAAAGAAGTTAGCTATTTACCAATAAAAAATTTCAAATAATCGGCTAAATTGCTTGATATTTTTTGAAAATTAATATATAATAATATTGCACAATGGTTAAGATACCATTTTTATAGGCAATTATTAAATATAATAGTGTATTTAGGAGGAAATTTTAATGAACAAATCTGAATTATTAGCTAGTATGGCTGAAAAAGGAAAAATTACAAAAGTTGATGCTGAAAGAGCATTAAACGCTTTTATTCAAACTGTTGAAGAAACATTAGTTAAAGGGGAAAAAGTTCAATTAGTTGGATTTGGAACTTTCGAAGCTAGAGAAAGAAAAGCAAGAAGTGGAAGAAACCCAAGAAACCCTAAAGAAGTTATTAAAATTCCAGCATCAAAAGCACCAGTATTCAAAGCTGGAAAATCACTTAAAGAAATTGTAAATAAATAATTTTGATGATGAATGAAAAAATCAGACCTTGAGTCTGATTTTTTTGTAAAAAAATATATATATGTATTGAAAAATAATATATAATATGTTATAATATCTTGGTGAAAAATCACATATTCGGATTGAACAAGTGTTGCCTAAAGAGGTTCTTGTCAAGTTGATGAATATGGGTGGCTAAAAAACAGGAGGTAAGAAAATGTCACAAGTAATTTTGATGAAAAATTTATTAGAAGCAGGGGTACATTTTGGACATCAAACTAGAAGATGGAATCCAAAAATGTCAAGATTTATTTTTACAGAAAGAAATGGAATCTATATTATAGATTTGCAAAAAACTGTAAAACAAATTGAACAAGCATATGATTTCGTAAGAGAAATTGTTGCTGATGGTGGAAGAGTTCTTTTTGTTGGAACTAAAAAACAAGCTCAAGAAGCTGTTGAAACAGAAGCAAAAAGAAGTGGACAATTCTATGTTAGTCATAGATGGTTAGGTGGAATGTTAACTAACTATAAGACTATAAGAAAGAGAATTGAAAGATTAAAGAAATTAGAACTTATGGAAGAAGATGGAACTTTCCAAAGATTACCTAAGAAAGAAGTAATTAAATTAAGAAGAGAAGCTGAAAAGTTAGAAAAATTCTTAGGCGGAATTAAAGAAATGGAAAAACTTCCAGATGTTCTTTTCGTTATAGATCCAAAGAACGAAAAAATTGCTGTAAATGAAGCAAAAATATTAGGTATTCCTGTTATAGGAGTTGTTGATACTAACTGTGATCCAGATGAAGTTGATATAGCTATTCCAGGAAATGACGATGCTATTAGAGCTGTAAAATTATTAACAGGTACAATTGCTAATGCTATTGTTGAAGCTAAACAAGGAGAACAAGTTGAAGCAGAAGAAGTTGTAGTTGAAGAAGTTACAGTAGAAGTAGAAGAAGTTTCTGAAGAAGTAGCTGAATAATTAGAAAGTGGAATTTAAAGGGGTAAGGATTCAAATTTTTAATATTTATCCTTACCTTGTTTTTTATAGATTATATATTATAGGAGGGTTTTATGGAAATTACTGCAAAATTGGTAAAAGAGTTAAGAGAAACTACCGGTGCCGGAATGATGGAATGTAAAAAGGCATTACAAGAAGTTAATGGAGATATGGAAAAGGCTATTGAATTTTTAAGAGAAAAAGGGTTAGCTAAAGCTGCTAAAAAAGCTAGCAAAGTTGCTGCTGAAGGTTTAATTACTTTAGTTATTGATGAAAATAATACTAAAGCTGCTCTTACAGAAGTAAATTCACAAACAGATTTCGTTGCTAAAAACGAAAACTTTGTAGCATTAACTAAAAAAGTTACTGAACATGTATTTGATAATGAATTAAAAAATATAGAAGAATTAAATGCATCAAATATTGATGGAACTAATTTTGAAGAATTTTTAAAATTACAAATTTCTTCAATTGGAGAAAATATTGTTGTTAGAAGATTAGCATTTGCTAAAGCATGCTGTGAAAATAGTATAGTTTGTGGATATGTTCACTTTAATAAAAAAGTAGGTGTTATCCTTAAAGCTAAATGTGATAGTGAAGCTACAAAAGCAGGCGCAAAAGATTTATTACAAAACATTTGTATGCATATTTCAGCAATGAAACCACAATTTTTAAGTTATAAAGATTTAGATTCAGAATTTGTTGAAAAAGAATATCTAGCTCTTAAAGGTTCAATTGAAAAAGAAAATGAAGAATTAGTTAGACTTGGAAAACAATTAAAGAGAATTCCGAAGTTTGCTTCAATGTCTCAAATAACTGATGAAGTTTTAAGAGCTGAAGAAGAATTATTAAAAGAAGAATTGAAGAAACAAGGAAAACCTGAAAAAATTTGGGATAAAATTTTACCTGGACAAATCGAAAGATTTATTCAAGATAATACTTTGATTGATCAACAATATGCTTTATTCAGTCAACAATATGTATTAGATGATAGTAAAACAGTTTTAGAAGCTGTTAATGATAAAGCAAAAGAATTAGGTGGAAATATTGAAATAGTAGAATACACTAGATTCGAAGTAGGCGAAGGATTAGAAAAGAAAGAAGAAAACTTTGCTGAAGAAGTTGCAAAACAAATGGGATTATAAAAATATTTTTTAAGACAGTGATTAATCGCTGTCTTTTTTGTAATTTAGAAATTTTAATAAAAATTATGATAAAAAAATTAGGTTGGAAATTTTCCAACCTAATTTTTTTATCTGTAGAATGAGCCTTGTTGCCATCCACCTTTTAAATATATAAAATGAGCAATTATGCTAACCAAAACATTAGAAATTGCCATTGCAAGCCAAATTCCGGTTGCTCCATATCCTGTTAAATACTTGAAGAAAAGTATTAAAGGAAGTCTTATTATCCAAAGTCTTATCATATCAATTGCCATTGAATATTTGCTGTTTCCTGAACCTTGGAAAAGTCCTTGATATACGAAAAACATATTTAGCATTACAAGTGTTATTAATGTATAGAACATATAGCTATTTGCTTGAACCATAAGAACTGAATCTTTTGGGGCACTTATAAAGAATGACAATATTTCATATCTAAATATAAAGCTTATAAATGCAATAATCAATGACATTATAATTATTATGATGGATGCTTTTTTAAATGTTTCTTTTACTCTTTTTATATTATTATTTCCAATATTTTGTCCAATTATTGAAGTTATGGCAGTACCAACTCCACCAGGTGGAATATTTAGTAATCCACTAATTCTATTAACCATTCCATAAGCAGCTACAGTTTCAGTTCCATAGCTTTGAATAAATGAGTTCATTATCATGAAACCTATAGCTGAACCAACTTGTCCAATTACTGAAGGTAATGTAATTCTGTAGATTCTTTTTAAAATTGATTTTTCCCATTTTATGTAAACTAAGCTATTTAAATTTAATTTTATTAAATCTTTATTTATTCTTAAGTGAAGTAAACCAACTAAACACATAATTCCTTGTGTTAATACAGTTGCTAAAGCTGCACCTTTTACTCCAAGACCAAGTCCTGTAAGAGAAGTAAATGGAATTACATCAAAAATAAAAAATGGATTTAAAATCATATTTAATATAACACAGACTGTACTAATCATAGTAGGAATGGTATTTTTTCCTTGAGCGGATAAAATTGATGAATATATATAATATAAAAATATAAATGGAATTCCAAAATAGCTATATTTTAAATATATTATACTGTATTTTGCAAGATCTCCACTAGCACCCATAAGATTTACTATTAAATTAGCACTAAAATATCCCAATAACATAAATACGATTGAGAATAATAAAGAAATATTTATCAAAGTATCTGCATATTTTTGTGCGTGTAAAAAATCTTTTCTTCCCAATAATTATGAAATTAATGATATTGCAGCTATTGAAAGACCGATACCAATTGAATTAAATAAAAATATAACAGGCCAAGTAAAACTTGTTGAAGCAAATTCAGCAGTTCCTAATTTTCCAAGCCAAAATGCATCTGCAAGAGAGTATAATTGCTGAATAAAATTATTTAAAATAATTGGGATAGATATAATTGCAATAATTTTGTAAATATTTCCATGTAAAATCATTTCACTTCTTTCTTTTTTCATACAACACCTCCCGTAATGAAATACATACTTTTATTTTATTCCACAAAAACACTAAATTAAAACATAAATATTAAAAAAATATTAATAAATAAAGGCTTTAAAAATATTATCAATTAAATAGTATTGTTATATTATATTTTAACAATGATTATTATATAATATAGATAAAATTTATAATTTTATAAAGTTTTGTTATCTAAAACAATTTTTTACATAATTAATATCTTTCTGAATAATCTTTAAAAAGTAGTATTATTTTTATTATAATAAGTTTAAATTTTATTGTTAAAAAATTATGATAAATTTAAAATATATGCTATAATATATATAGCTTTATACTTTGTTATAAAGTTGCATTTATTTATTCCATAATTTTTGTAAATTATGGTGACTATAAATTTAGGAGGAAGATATGAAAAAATCAAGAATTTTATCTTTAATGCTTGCTGGATTAGTATTAGTTGGTTGTCAAGCTAAAAAACCAGAAGATAAAAAAGAACAAACAAAAGTAGAAACTACTAAGAACTTTGAAGGAAAAACATTAAATGTAGTTGCGACATCTGAAAAGTATAAAAAACTTTTTGATAAGTTTTCAGAAGAAACAAAAGCTAAAGTTGAATTTCTTTCAATGTCAAGTGGGCAAGTTATTGCTAAGATAAAAGCTGAAGGTGGAAAACCAAGTGCTGACGTATGGTTCGGTGGTGGAATAGATGCTTTTATGAAAGCAAAAACAGATGGGCTTTTAGAAATGTATAAACCTGAAGGATTTGATAAGATTAAAGAAGGCTTTAAGGATAATGAAGGATATTGGATTTCAAAGGGAGTTACAGTTGTTGGATTTTTAGTAAATAATAAAATTTTACAAGAAAAAGGACTTACAGTTCCAAAAACTTGGGCTGAAATTGTAGATCCTAAATATAAAGATGAAATAATAATGGCAAACCCTGCAGTTTCAGGAACAAGTTTTGCTAATGTAAAAGGACTCATTGACCTATATGGCGAAGAAAAAGCATGGGATTATTTCAAAAAATTAAATGATAATGTTAAGTTTTATGGAAAAAGAGGAAAAGATCCTCAAGAAAAAACTGTTGCCGGAGAATTTGGAATTGGTATAATTCCAATTGATAAATCATCATTTGATGTTGCTGAAAAAAATAATTTAACAGCAATTTATCCTGAAGATGGTTTATGCTGGGTTCCTGAAGGAGTTGCAATATTTAAAAACAGTCCAAATCTTGAAGTTGCAAAAGCTTTTGAAGACTTTATTTTGAGACCTGAAATTCAACAAATGATTGCTGAGCTTGATGGTAAAGATGGTGGACAAATGGTTATTGATGGAACTAAAGGATATGAACTTGGTTTACCAAAGGATAAATTTATTAAAGAAGATATTGAAAGTTTTGGTAAACAAAGAGATGCTATTCTTAAGAGATGGGCAGAGTTAACACAAGGAAAATAAGATTCTAATATACTTTACATCTTATTAGTATAAGGAGGCATGTTATTTTACAATAAAAATGGGAGAGAAATCTCCCTTTTTAATTAATTATAGTTATGAAAAAATATTTTAAATTTATAGATATATTTATTATTCTTACTTTGGTTTTTTGTTTATTTACTTTTATTTTGTTTCCTTTTTTAAAAGTTTTTATTTCTACTTTTTTTATTGGTGGAAAATTTTCTTTAGAAGGATTTATTTTTTTAAGAACACAGAGTAAACTTTTATATAATTCATTATTTGTAGCATTTTTTGCTACTATACTTACAACAATTGTATCAGTTTCTATAGGAGTATTTTGTTTTAGCATAAAAAAGAGTATTAAAAGATTGATTTCATTTATTTTAATGATTACAATGATATCACCACCTTTTGTTTCATCTCTAGCTTATATAAAACTATTTGGACGTAGAGGATTTATAACACATGATATTTTTAATTTGTCATTGAATGCATATGGACCTTTTGGAATTATTCTAATGCAAAGTATTGGGCTTATTTCTTTAAGTGCTCTAATGATTATTTCTACACTTGATAACATTGATAAGGAACAGATAAATAGTGCAAGGTCACTTGGAGCAAAGACAAATAGTATAATTTTGGATATAATTTTACCTCAACTATTACCAAGTATTAAAGTTGTTGCAATTTTAAGTTTTATAAGAAGTATTGCGGATTTTTCAACACCTTTAATTATAGGTGGTTCTTTTGAAACTTTAGCTTCGAAATCCTATAATGTTTTTATTTCTGATGGAAATATTGTTCAGGCAGGAGCTATGAATATAATACTTTGTATTCCGGTTATATTTACATTTATATTTTACATTAAAAATTCAAAAATAATTTCAAATACGAATTTTGGCTCAAATATATCTGAAGTAAATATTGATAAAAAAGGAGTTATATATTCTTTTACTATTTTATTATCAACACTATTCTTGGCTTTATTAATTTTACAGTATGGTTCAATAATATTATCTGCTTTTACAGATTATTCAAAAGGAAAAATATATTTTACTTTTGAACATTTTTTTGAAATAAAGAATCATATAGATAAAACAGTTTTTAGAAGTATTTATTATTCTTTAATATCTGCATTTTTTGGAAGTTTAATTGGATTATTACTTCAATATTATATTCATATTAGAGAAGTAAGATTTTTAAAAATATTTGATTTTATAGCAACAATGCCATATATGTTACCTGGAACATTTTTTGGTATAGGATATATATTAGCTTTTAATAATTATCCAATTTATATTACGGGAACCGCTTTAATTGTAATATTAAATGTTACATTTAAACAACTTCCTTTTTCTACAAAAGTATTTAGTTCAAGTTTGGAAATAATAGATAAAAATCAAATTTTAAGTGCAAAAGATTTAGGTGCAAATGAGTTCTTTATTTTTAAAGATGTTATTTTACCTCATACTAGAAATAATTTTGTTATAAGTATGATAAATGGATTTAACAGCACAATGACTACTGTAGGTTCTATTATTTTTATAGTTTATCCAGCACAAAAGGTTTTAACTCTTGTTATGTTTGATGTTATAAACAGTGGTAAATATAATATAGCCTCAGTAATGGCTCTATTGATAATTATGATTTGTTTAAGCTTTAGTTTGCTATTTGTGTTGATTAATTATATTTTAAATAAAATAGGAGATTTTTATGTTTTTAGAAGTAAAAAATTTATGTAAAACATATGGGGAAAAACAAGTTTTAAAAGATGTAAACTTTTCACTTGATGAAGGTAGTATTCTATGTATATTAGGTCCTTCGGGTTGTGGGAAAACTACAATTTTAAATTCAATTGGAGGATTTATTAAAAATGATTCCGGTCAAATAATTTTAAATGGAGAAGATATAAGTTCATTAAATCCTGAAGTGAGAAATGTTTCAACTGTTTTTCAGTCCTATGGACTTTTTAGTAATAAAAATGTTTTAGAAAATGTAGCTTATGGTTTAAAATTTAGAAATGTAAAAAAATATGATAGAGTAAAACAGTCTATGGAAATTTTAAAAATAGTTGGACTTGAAGGATATGAATTCAGAAAAATTCATGAACTTTCTGGTGGGCAAAGGCAAAGAGTTGCACTTGCTAGAAGTTTAGTAATAAGTCCAAGATTAATTTTGCTTGATGAACCATTTTCAAATCTTGATAAAAACTTAAGAATTACAATGAGAAATGAGATAAAGAAACTTGTAAAATATTTTAAAATGACCACAATATTGGTAACCCATGACCAAGAAGATGCTTTTACAATGGCTGATAAAGTTATTTTAATGAATGATGGACAAATAATTCAAAATTCAACAGCTACTGAATTATACAATTCTCCTAATAGTGAGTTTTCACTCTCCTTTATTGGAAATTCAAATAAAATAGACGATGATAATTTCATAAGACCTGAAAAAATAAAAATAGTTGAATATGAAACTGAAAATCCTGCTGAGATTTTTGCAAAACAATTTAGAGGAGCATTTATAGAATATCAATTAAAATTAAAGGGAAATAATGAAAAAATTTTAAAAGTCATAGAATTAAATACAGGAAAAGAGAAAAATATTGGAGATTATGTTTTTATAGAATATGAATTACAAAAACTTTCAAATTAATTGAAAGTTTTTTTATTGTGAAACAACAAGGTTCCCGGATCCCACCCGATGCGAAGCATCGTGGAATGGAGGGGTTCTTATTAGAAGTTTCTTTAGCTAATTTTTTAATATTATTGAAAAGTTGAATTTTAGTTAATATTATATTATAATTAATATGGAAATTATAAAAATTAGAAAGATGTGATTTTATGGGTTTAGACAAAATGTTTTTTTTGTTATCAACTATAAGGATAACAGATATTATTGATATATTTTTAGTAAGTTTTATGTTTTATAAGTTATTCTCTTTGATAAGAGGAACAAGGGCAACTCAACTTATAAGAGGAATTTTATTTATTTTTATAGCATCAAAACTTAGTGAGTTTTTTAAACTTTATACAATAAGTTGGATTTTGAATAATGCCGTTACTGTTGGTTTTATAGCTATTTTAATAGTATTTCAACCTGAACTTAGAAGAGTTTTGGAACATATTGGAAATAATAAGTTATTAAAACCGGTAAATTTTGAAGTTTCAAGTAGTAATGTCAATGTAATTGAAGAAATTGTCAAGGCTACTTATTCTTTATCGGATAAGAAAATTGGTGCATTGATGGTATTGGAGAGAAAAACAGGACTTAGAGATATAATTGAAACAGGTATTTCTATTAATTCTGATATTTCTTATGAATTACTTATGAACATATTTATTCCTAATACTCCATTACACGATGGAGCCGTAGTTATTAGTCATGATCATATTATTGCAGCTTCTTGTTTTTTACCATTAACAGATAATAAAGAAATTTCAATGGAGCTTGGAACTAGGCATAGAGCTGGAATTGGTATTTCTGAAAAATCTGATGCTATTGTAATAGTTGTAAGTGAAGAAACTGGATATGTTTCTATCTGTGAAAAAGCTAAGATTAAAAGAGATGTTTCAAAAGAGTATTTGATGAACTATTTAGTTGAAAATTTTGTTATTGAAGAAAAAAATACTAGTACTTTTAAAGAAATCTTCCAAAATTTATTTGAAAACAAAGAAATAACAGAAGATGTAGTAAATAAGGAAGAACTTAAAGAAGAAGTTAAAAAAGAAATTATTGAAGATATAAAAGAAGAAGTTAGTGAAATTGTTGAAAATCAAGGTGATAAAATTGTTAAAAAAGATTAATATAAAGAGTATAGCAGAATCAATAAAAAAAGATTTTAAGTTAAAATTGATTTCATTGGCGGTTGGAGTTGTTATGTGGTTTCTCGTTATTGGAGGAGTTAATCCTGTGGTTACGAGACAATTTAATGATGTTCCTATAAGTTTTAAAAATCAATCTGTCCCGGATTCCAAAAAACTTGTTAGAATTAGTCCTGAAAATCCGACAGTTACAGTTACAATAACAGGAAAAAGAAGTGATGTTTATTCTGTAAATAAAAGTGATATTGTTGCTGAAGTTAATATGCAAAATGCAATTTATTCAGGATCTCATAGACTTTCAATTAATTATAAAGTTCCGTATAATGTTCAGTTTAAATCTGCTTCAGAGAATGATTTACTTGTAACATTGGACGAAGAAATAAATAAGACTTATAAAGTTGAGGTTGAAACTGTAGGGCAGATAAAAAATAAAAATCAAGTAGTTGCTATAAAAGAACCTGCGGATTCTGAAGTTACTGTTAGTGGACCTGTAAGTTATGTAAATAAAGTAAAAAAAGTTGTTTGTGTCGTTGATGTTACCAATAAGGATAGTGATGAAGTCGTTCAATCTAAAATTATTCCTGTAGATGAGTCAAATCAGGAAGTTAAAAAAGTTCATATTAGTAAAACCGACACAAATGTCTCTATTGGATTTAAGAACTTTAAAGAAGTGCCAATAAAATTAGTTGAGATAAATTCAGCACCTAGTGATGTCAAAATTTTAAAAAAGAATATTGTTCCTAATGTAGTTTCCATAGTTGGAAATTTAACAAGTTTAGAACAAATTTCAGAGATAAATACTAAACCTTTTGATTTATCACAAATAAAGGAATCTGGTTCATATAGTCTTAATTTGGAATTGCCTTCAGATGTTACATTAGTAAATAATGATCTTCGAGTAGTTATTAATATTGATGTAGACAAAAAGATTGAAAAGACAATAGAAGTAGATACTTCAAATATAGTAATAGAAAATGAAACTGGAAAAGCTGTTATTTTAAAAGGTTTACAAGATAAAGTTAAAGTTACTGTAAAAGGTTATGAATCAGATTTAGCAAATCTTAGTGCAGATTTAATAGAACTTTATGTTTCGATAAAAAAAGATGATATTGGAAAAAATGTTCAAATAAAAGCTAAAAATATTGAAAATATAGAAATTGTAAAAATTTCAAATGATATTGTTCAAGCTATTGAAAAATAAATTTTAAAAAAGCAATGGTAATTCCATTGCTTTTTTAAAGATATTAATGAGGTTATGTATGGATTTATTAAAAGGTTTAAATAATAGGCAATTAGAAGCAGTAGAGCATTTCGGTTCTCCGTTATTGGTACTTGCAGGTGCTGGAAGTGGAAAGACAAAAGTGCTGACTACGAAAATTGCTTATGCGGTTTTGGAAAAAAATGTAAGTGAATATGAAATTTTAGCAATTACATTTACAAATAAAGCGGGAAAAGAAATGAAAGAGAGAATAGAAAATATCTTTCAAAGAGATATTTCAAACATGTGGATTGGAACATTTCACTCAATTTGCTCTAAAATTTTAAGGTTTAATATAGAAAAAATTGGATATTCAAATAATTTTACAATTTATGATAGAGATGATCAAAAATTAGTTTTGAAGGAAATTTTTAAACAAAATCCTATTTGGGAAAATGTTCTTGGAGAATTTAAAAATGCTGTTATTGGAATTATAAGCGATGCTAAAGGGAAAAATGTTAAACCTGGTGATTTTACAAAGTATTTTTCTTTTGGAAATAGTACTGATGTAGTGGAAAAGATTTATAAAAAATATGAAGAGATTTTAATTAAAAATAATGCTTTGGATTTTGATGATCTTATTTTTAAAACAATTGAACTTTTCAAAAAATGTCCTGAAGTTTTAGATTACTATTCTGAGAAGTTTAAACATATTTATGTTGATGAATATCAAGATACAAATGATGCTCAATATGAAATTATAAAACTTTTAGCATCAAAATATAAAAATGTTTGTGCTGTTGGAGATATTGATCAATCAATTTATGGTTGGAGAGGTGCAAATATTTCAAATATTTTGAATTTCGAAAATGACTTTCCTAATTCAAAAATAATTTTACTTGAAGAAAATTATCGTTCAACACAGAAGATTCTAGATTGTGCTAATGAACTTATAAAGAATAATGTGAATAGAAAAGAAAAAAATCTTTGGACTAAAAAAGAGGGCGGAGATGAAATAATTTATAAAAGCTATCAAAACGAAAATTATGAGGCAATAGAAGTTGCGCAAAATATTTCAAATTTGATTTTTGAAGGTTATAATTTATCAGATATCGCAGTTTTATATCGTGCAAATTTTCAATCTTTTGCCATTGAAAATGCTCTAAGAAAAAATTCAATTGCATATAAAATGGTCGGTGGACTTAAGTTTTATGACAGAAAAGAAATAAAAGATATTTTAGCTTATTTAAAGCTAATTGCAAATCCCAAAGATGATAATGCTTTTAGAAGGATAATCAATTATCCTAAGCGTTCTATAGGGAATGTGAGTTTACAAAAATTGGAGGATTATTGCAATTTAGAAAATATAAGTCTTTTTGATGGACTTTTTAGAAATGAATTTTTAGAATCTATAAGTAAAAAATTAAGAACAGAATTCGAAGATTTTAGAGATATGATTTTTGGTTTTATCACCTGTGTTGAAGATACAGATATAGAAATCTTAGTTAAAGAGCTTTTAGATACTATTAAGTTTTTAGATTATTTAAGAGATAATGAAAAAAAAGACTTTGAAAAAAAGTCAGAAAATATAAATTTGTTTTTAGAAGAAATTTCTAATAACTATAAAGGAGTTAAATTACTAGAATATCTTGAAACAAATAGCCTTTTATCAGATATAGATAAGACAGAAGATGTAGATGAAACTGTTACTTTAACTACAATTCATTCTGCAAAGGGACTTGAATATAAGGTTGTATTTATTATCGGAATGAATGAAGGAATATTTCCGAGTGAAAGGTCGGTTAAAGAGAGAGATGATGGACTTGAAGAGGAAAGACGTTTATTTTATGTTGCTATAACTAGAGCAAAGGAAAAACTTTTTATTTCATCTACAAAGAGTATGACTATGTATGGAAAATTAAATCTTTATAGAGTTTCAAGTTTTGTTGATGAAATAATAAATTATGTTGATGACAAAAGTATTAATCTTGAATTCAATTTTGACGAAGAAAGAGTTGCTACTTCAAAAATTAGAAATGATGCTTATACAGATTATTCCAGAACTTATGTTTCTAATTCAGATTTAGGCAGAACAAAACTGGACAAACCATTAAATCATTATCAAAAACCAACTAAAACTTCATCTAAAGATATTTATAAAGTTGGAGAAAAGATTATACACGAAAAATATGGTATGGGAACTGTTATAAAATGTGAAAAGGCTGGAACAAAAGTAATGCTTATGGTTGCGTTTGATGGAGAAGGAATTAAATTGTTTGATTTAAAGAAAGACAAGCGTATAAAGAGGGCTTAATTATGGATAAAATGAAAGAAATTGTAGAAAAATTAAATCTTTGGGCATATCAGTATTACACTTTAGACGAACCTATTGTAAGTGATGCTGAGTATGATAAACTCTATGATGAACTTCTAAAATTAGAAAAAGAAGCAGGCGTAATTTTACCAAATTCTCCAACTCAAAGAGTAGGTGGAGAAGTTTTAGAAAAATTTGAAAAACATACACATTTAAAAGAACTTTATAGTTTACAAAAGGCTCAAAGTTTTGAAGAGCTTGAAGAGTTTCATAATAGATGCAAAAAACTTTTGAATGAATACAATTCTATAAATAACACGAAAAAGACTTTGGAGTATTATGTTGAATTTAAATTTGATGGATTAACTATAAATTTGACTTATGATAAAGGAATTTTAGTTTCTGCATCTACTAGAGGTAATGGAGTATATGGAGAAGAAGTTTTTGAACAAGTAAAGACAATAAAAAGTATCCCCCTTGAAATTGACTATAAAGGTTTAGTTGAAATTCAAGGAGAAGCTATTATGCCTCTTTCTGCTCTATCAAAATATAATGAGACTGCAGAAGTACCTTTAAAGAATGCTAGAAACGCTGCAGCAGGAGCGATTAGAAATTTGGACCCTAAAAAAACTGCAAGTAGAAATTTAGATGCTTTTATCTATAATGTTGGATTTAAGTCTGATGAACAATTCAAAACTCAAGAAGAAATGATTTCATTTTTAAAAGATAATAAATTTAAAGTTAATGGATATGAAAAAAAATGTCATAATATGAATGAAATTAAAGATAAAATAAACGAAATAGATATATTAAGAAAAAAAGTTGATTACTTAACTGATGGGGTTGTAATTAAAGTTAATGATTTTGAACTTAGAGAGTATTTTGGATATACAAATAAATTTCCTAGATTTGCAATAGCTTATAAATTTGAAGCCGAAGAATATAGTACAATTTTAAAAGAAGTTATATGGAATGTAGGTAGAACGGGAAAAGTCACTCCAACGGCAATTTTAGAACCAGTTGAAATAGGTGATGTAACTGTTCAAAGGGCAACTTTAAATAATTATGATGATATTTTAAGAAAAAGAGTAAAAATTAATTCGAGAGTTTTGATAAGACGTTCAAATGATGTTATTCCTGAAATTCTTGGAACAATGGATGAGAATAATGAAAATGAGATGGAAATAAAAATGCCAACACATTGTCCTTATTGTAATAGTGAATTAATTAGAGATGGAGTACATTTTTTCTGCACAAATACACTTGCCTGTACGCCACAATTAACTTCTTCACTTGTTCATTTTTCAAGCAAAAATGCAATGAATATAGAAGGACTAAGTGAAAAGACTATTGAATCATTGTTTGATAAATTAGGAGTAGATAAAGTCTATAAAATATATGACTTAAAATATGATGAACTTCTAACATTAGATAAATTCAAAGAAAAAAAGGCAAATAATTTGTTAAATTCAATAGAACATAGTAAAAAAGTTAATATTGAAAATTTTATTTATGCACTTGGAATTAAAAATGTTGGTATTAAAACTGCAAAAGATTTAGCTAAAAAGTATAAAAATTTAGATAATTTAAGAAAAGCAACTATTGAAGAACTACTACAGATTAATGATGTAGGAGAAATTGTGGCAAATTCTATTTTTGAATTTTTTAATGATGAATATAGCAAAGATGCTTTGGATATATTACTTGAAAAAGGAATAGAAGTAATTCCTTATGAAGAAATTTCAAAAAGTGAATTTACTGATAAGAAAATAGTAATAACAGGAACTTTTGAAAATTACAAGAGAAAAGATTTGGAAGATATCTTTTCTCAAAATGGACTCATAGTTCAATCTGCAGTAGCCAAATCGACAGACTTTTTAGTTGTTGGAGAAAAGGCTGGTTCAAAATTAAAAAAAGCTCAAGAGCTTGGAATTAATATAATATCAGAAGATGAACTTGAAATATTTTTGGAGAAGATAAGATAAAAATAGGGAGGGTTATTATGGATGAAAATAACAAAAACGAAATTACAAAAGTTTTGCTAGATATTAAAAAGTTTTCAGAAGAAGAAAACAAATATTTTGATGTTGGGAAATACTCAAAGATTTCTCTAAGTGATGTATCAATAGCCGGTATTATTGCTTCTTCAATAAGAGAAAAAGGGCTATTTAGAGTTACTATGAAATCTGGTGGGGAATTGATGAAAGCAAAAGAAGGCGGATTTTATGGGTCTGTTTTAAAGGATGGTAAAATTGTAGAACAGGCTAGATTAATTCCATCAAATATAAATTATACAATGATAATAGTAGCAATTGTTTTAAAGTGTATTGATAAAAAATTGGATACTATTCAAAGGACTCAAAAAGAAATATTAAATTTTTTAGAACAGGATAAAATATCACAACTTAAAGCAGATTCAGATATTCTATTAAAAAGTTTAAAAGATTTTTATTATAATTATGATAACCAAATATTTAGAAATTCTGAAGTTATAATGATTAATGAAATTTATAGAAATTCGATTAAAGATATTTCATTTTATAAATGGAAAATAAAAGATTTTTTTGTAAATAATAAAAAAATGAGTCTAAATGAAAAAATTTTTGAAATTAATAGAATTTTTGGAGCATATAGGTTAGCGCTATATAATTATTCTTTTTCTTTATTTTTAAAAATTTTATTTATTGAAAATGTTAATTTAGAATATTTTAATGAACATATTAAAAATATAGAATTTGAATCTAGAGAATATAAAAATATATATGGTGAACATTATGATGATGTAAAGAATATTATTGATAAAGATAACTATATAGGTAAAAAAGTTTCGGAAATTTTCAATGGATTTGGTAAAAAAATTAACAGTTCGATAGATTTTTTTAATATATCAGATGATAAAAAAGTACAATATATGGTTGATAATTTTATAAATGTAAATAGGTTTAGTGGAATAGAAGTTTTTTCAGATAGACTTAGAAAAATAGCAAAAATGTATAATGAGCCAATAGAACTTGTTTATAAGGATAATAATTTGTATATTGAAAACAAATATTATGACTAAATAATTTTTTTAAGACTTGCAAATGCAAGTCATCTATGGTATAATACTTATGCTAAATTTGAGTTTGTAAAAGGAGGTATGAAAATGTCAAAAAGATGTGCAATTTGCGATAAAACTAAATTATTTGGAAATAAAGTAACTTTCTCACATAGAAAGAGCAGTAGATCATGGGGAGCAAATATTAGAAAAGTTAGAGTTGTTGTTGACGGTTCTGTAAAGAGAATTAATGTTTGTACTACATGTTTGAAGAGTGGTTTTGTTGAAAGACCTTCATTTACTTCAGCTGAATAATTATTTATAAAATTTTTAGGAAGATATTTATCTTCCTATTTTTTTGTATTATTTTACTAAAAGATTTTATATGAGAAATTTAATATAATATATATAACTTATTATTACATTTAAATAATATTGTTTTAAATAAACAAACTCAAAAATATTAATAAAAATATTTGACTAATTGCAAAAAATATTTTATACTTATATGAGGTAAATTATTAAGTTTGAGGTAGTGATTTTATAAAAATAGCAGTTATTGGTGCAGGTGCATCTGGCATTATGAGTGCCATTTTTTCAAAAAATGAGAATAACGATGTATTCTTATTTGATGGAAATGAAAAAATTGGGAAAAAAATTTATATTTCTGGAAAAGGAAGATGTAATATTACAAATTCAAAAGAAATTTATGAATTTTTTGATGAAATAAATAGAAATAAAAACTTTTTATATAGCAGTTTATATTCATATACTAATGAAGATATACTAAAATTTTTTGACGAATATGGGTTAAAGACAAAAGTTGAACGTGGAGGAAGAGTTTTTCCTCTTTCGGATAAATCAAGTGATGTTATAAAAGCATTAGAAAAAGCACTAAATGTTAAAGGTGTTAAGATTATTTTAAATACTGAAATAGAAGACGTTAAACTTATTGGTGATAAATTTCAATTAGTTTGCAATAAAGATTATGGTCTTTTTGATAAAGTTGTATTTGCGACAGGAGGAAAATCATATCCTTTTACAGGTTCAAGAGGGAAAGGACATGAGATTTTAAAAAAATTAGGGCATACAATTACAGATTTAAAAGCCGGTCTTGTAGGAATTGATGTAAAAGATAATATTAGAAAATATTCAGGAGTAAGTTTAAAATTTGTAGATTTCAAGATTAATAATACTAATAGAAAATTGATACATTCTGAGTTTGGAGAAATGCTTTTTACACATACAGGTTTTAGTGGACCAATTGTTTTAAAATCAAGTAAGTATTTTGATAATTCAAAAGATTATATAGTTTCTATTGATTTAAAACCAAAACTTGATCAACATACCTTAGATCTTAGATTATTAAGAGAATTTGATCAAAATAAAAATAAAAATTTAAAAAATGTACTTTTAAATGTGTTAATTGGCTCAATGGTTGAACTTGTTTTAGAAAAATCCGAAGTTAATGGTGAAATTCAAGTTAATCAATTAAGTAAAGAAGATAGAAAAAAACTGGTTGAAACAATTAAAAATTTAGAGTTTAATTTTAAGAGCTTAAGACCGCTAAGTGAAGCTATTATTACTATTGGGGGAGTTTCAGTAAAGGAAGTTAATGCTTCTACTATGGAAAGTAAGCTAATAAAAAATTTATATATTGTAGGGGAACTTTTAGATGTTGATGCTAATACTGGAGGATATAACTTAACCATTGCATTTTCAACCGGGCATTTAGCCGGAGTTTCTTGTATAGAAGGAGAGTAATTATGGATTATATTATAGCAATAGATGGACCTTCAGGAGTTGGAAAGAGTACCATCGCAAAAAAACTTTCTAAGATTTTAAAGATTAATTATATAGATACTGGAGCAATGTATAGAGCAATTGCTTATAAACTAATTTCTAATAATATTCCTTTAGATAATCATGAAAAAATTAAAGAAATTCTTGAAAATACAGACTTTACTTACAAATCAAATTATCTTTATGTAGATGGTGTAAAATTAGGAAAAGAAATTAGAACTGATGAAATTTCAAAAGGGGCTTCTTTAGTTTCAAGTTATGATTATGTTAGAAATCATTTGGTAGCTATACAAAGAAAAATAGGAATGGAAGGTAGTTGTGTTCTTGATGGTAGGGATGTTGGAACTATAATATTTCCAAAGGCAGATTTTAAATTTTATTTGACAGCATCTTCAAAAGAGAGAGCAAAAAGAAGATTTTTGCAAAGTGAAAGAAAAAAAGGTCTTAATTTGGAACAAGTTAGAGAAAGTATCGAAAAAAGAGATTTTGATGATATGAATAGGGAAGCTTCTCCTTTAAAAAAGGCAAAGGATGCTATTGAAATAGATTCTACAGATAAGACACTTAAAGAAACAATTTTAGAATTTTTATCATATATTAGAGGAGAAAATAATGTATAAATTTTTACTTGCTATTGTTTCTGTTCTAATAAAAATAATTTATAGAGTAAGAGTAAATGGAATTGAAAATTTAAAAGATGATAAGCCGATTATAATAAGTGCGAATCATACTCATATTTTTGATCCTGTTATTCTAGCAACATTAACTAAGAAACAAATATTTTTTCTTTCGAAAAAAGAAATTTTTGAAAAAAAATTATCAGCAAAATTTTTTACTAAATTAGGAGTTATACCTATAGATAGAGAAAATACTGATTTAAAAGCTATAAAATCTTGTTTTAGAGTTATTAGATCAGGAAATATTTTAGGAATTTTTCCTGAAGGAACAAGAGTTAAAACTATTGATATAAAAAATATGAAAAAAGGGGTTGCCTTAATTGCTTTAAAAAATAAAGTAAATATTTTGCCAATTCATATTGAGGGAACATACAAAATTTTTTCTAAAATAACTGTTGATATTTATCCTATGATTGAAATTAGTAATTTTGAAAATATGGAGGATTCGGAGGCTATTGATAAATTAACGGAGGAATTATTCTATAAGATTTATCAAGGAAGATATGGAGATTTATGTAGCAAATAATGCGGGTTTTTGTTTTGGAGTTAAAAGGGCTGTAAAATTGGCTGAAAATACTTTAAATGAAAAACAAAATGATGAAAAAGTGTATTCCTATGGAGAATTAATTCACAATCCACAAGTTGTGGAAAGATTTGATAAAAAGGGGCTTAAGGTAATAGATGATTTTGAGAAAGAAACAAAAGGAACTATTGTTTTGCGTTCTCATGGAATACATCCAAGTATTAAGAAAAAAATGATAGAATATGGACATAAATGTATTGATTGTACTTGTCCTGTTCTGTTGAATATATATAGAAAAATTGAAAAAAAAGTTGAAAATGGATATGAAATTATAATTATCGGAGATAAAAATCATCCGGAAATTAAAGCTATGGTTGGGTATTGTGGTGAAAAATATTGTGTAATAAACACAAAAGAAGAAGCAGAAATGATAAAAAACAAAAAAAATTTATATATTATTTCACAAACGACCAATTTAGTAGAGAAATTTTTTCAATTTTCTGATATAATAAAGGATAGGAATGAAAATGTTATAATTGAAAATACAATTTGTGATGCAACTTCAAAAAGACAAAATTCTTGCGAAGAAATTTCTAAAAAAGTAGATTGTATGATTGTTATTGGGGGATACAGTAGCTCAAATACAAATAAACTTTATGATGTAGCTAAAAAGCATTGTAAATATGTATATAGGATTGAAACATTTTTAGATTTACCATTGAAAGATATGGTAAAATATAAGAAAATAGGATTAACCGCCGGCGCTTCAACTCCGGATTGGTTAATAGAGGAGGTAGTTGAAGGTATGGAAATTTTAAGCAAGGATGAATTTATGGAACAAATAGAAGGGAGTATTAAGAAAATTTATCCAAGAGACGTAGTTAAAGGAACTATAATTTATGTTACTGAAACTGAAGTTATGGTAAATATCGGTTATAGAAGTGATGGGATTATTAAACTTGATGAGTTATCTTCTGACATTACTAAAAAACCTAAAGATTTATTTCATGAAGGACAAGAAATTGACGTTTATGTAATTAAACTTGATGACGGAGAAGGTAATGTAGTTTTATCAACTAGAAGAGTAGAATCACTGAAAGATTGGCAAAATCTTGTTGAAAAATTCAATAATAAAGAGTTGGTAGAAGCTGAAGTAGTAAAAGAAGTTAAAGGAGGCCTATTAGCTACTGTTGATGGTATTAATGCTTTTATTCCTGCAAGTCATATTACAACTAGCTTCGTAAAAGATTTTACACCATATATTGGTAAGAAATTAGAATGTGCAATAATAAATATTGATGAAAGAAAGAAAAAAGTTGTTCTTTCAAGAAGAGAAGTTGAAGAAAAAGAATTACAAGAAAAATTAGACTTGGCTTGGAGTAAATTATCAGTTGATGATGTTTTAACAGGAACTGTTAGAAAATTAACTGACTTTGGAGCATTCGTTAACTTAGGTGATGTTGACGGTTTAATTCATGTTTCAGATATTTCTTGGAATAGAATTAAAAAACCTTCTGATATTTTATCTGTTGGAGATGAAGTTGAAGTTGTTATTTTAAAACTTAATAGAGAAAGAAATAGAATTTCTTTAGGTTTAAAACAATTGACAAAGAAACCATTTGAATTATTCTTAGAAAATAATTCTGTTGGAGATGTTGTAACTGGAACAGTTATAAATCTTGTTGATTTTGGTGCGTTTGTTAAATTGAAAGAAAATGTTGAGGGTTTAGTTCATATTTCACAAATCTCTCATGATCATATTGAAAAAGCATCAGATGTATTAAATATTGGAGATGAAGTTGAAGTAAAAATCATCAACATTGATGAAGAAAATCAAAAAATATCTTTATCTATAAAAGAACTTCTTGAAAAGCCGGTTGTAGAAACTGTTGAAGAAGAACAACAAGAACAAGAAGCTGTTGTTGAAGAAGAACAAGAAGAAACAAAATTTGAAAATCAAGAATTAGATAACTCAATTGGTGCTTTACTTGATATCGAATTATAAAAATTTGAATATTAATTTTCAATAGCTGTCGAAAAATCGACAGCTATTTTTAATGAAAAAAATTTTTTTGTATTTCCTATTGGATGATAAGCATTGTGGATTGAAAAAATATATATTAAGGTATATAATCTAATTGGAGTGATTATTATGAATATAAAATTTTTAAATAAAAGTTCTGAAGAACGTCGAAATATGATTTTAAGTGAAAATGTTATGAAAACAATTTTTATTTTGACTATTCCTATATTTATGATGGGAGTAGTGCAATCTTTAATTCCAATTACAGACGGATTATTTTTAAATAATAAAGCTGGTTATGTTATTGCAGGAGCAATTGGTTTTTCACAGTCTGTAATAAATATATTAAATGCTTTTTCACAAGGATTAAGTGTTGCTGCTTCGGCAATAATAGGGCAAATGTATGGAAAAGGAGATATTGAGAAAACTAAACAAGCATCAGTCCAAATTTTAGTTTTATCTTTTGTGATAGGACTATTACTTTCACCTTTATGTATTATTTTATCGTATGTAATATCAAGAGGAGTTAATGCGGAACTTTCTGCACATGTTTTTCAATATTTGGGACTTTATTCTTTTGTTTTACCTTTTTTATTTATGGCATCTATTTTTAATTCTATAAAAAATGGAACTGGACATCCTGAAGCTCCATTTTTACGTATGATAATTTTATTAGTTTTTAAGATAATTTTTAATACTGTCTTTTTATCAATTTTGAATTTGGGAGTTTTTGGAGCAGTTTCTGCATCTTTTATGTCTTACTTTTTAATTGGTATTTGGATGTATTATGATTTATTTATAAAAAAGTCGGATATGCAACTTTCTATGAAAAATTTTAAATTTGATTTAAATTTTATTAAAAAGACGATGAATTTAGCTATTCCAAGTGTTTTATCATATATTTTAGTTTATATAGGATTCTTTTTAATTAATAAAGAAGTTGTAAAATATGGATCTATTGCACTTAATGCTTCTACAATTGCATCAAATATAAATTCAATATACTTCGTATTACCAACAAGTGTAGGAACTACAGTTACTACAATGATAAGTATGAATATAGGAAATGGAAATTCAAAGAATGCAAAAAAGATATTTTATTATGGTATTTTATTTTCTTTAATAATTGTTTTTGCAATAATTATTATTTTTACACCTTTAAATCCTTATATTGTAGAATTATTCCAAAAAAATCCGGAAATTACTACTATAACTAATAAGGCATTAACAATTTATATGTATTCAGTAATAGGTTTTGGGATATTTACAGTTGAACAAGGAGTTTTTATTGGTCTTGGACGAACAAAAATGCCATTATTAACTGGAATAATGAGAGTTTGGTTACTAAGATATGTTTTTATTATTTTTACTGAAAAGTATTTAGGAGTATATTCTATTTTTTGGGGAAATTTATTTTCAAACTGTATGGCAGCATTTATATTTTTCTTTTTTGTTATGAAAGTAAAATGGGAATCTGCAATTAAAGATATATAAAAATCTTGATTTTTTTGATAAAATTTGATATAGTAATCTATATACTTATGTATAAATTAGGAGGTATTTTATGGAATTTAATAATGAATTAGGTAAAGTTTCTATTAATCCCACTGTGATTAAAACAATCGTAGCTAATGTGTTAAGAGAAAGTTATGGAGTTAGCGGATTGGCTAATGTTTCTCCTAAAGATGGAATTTATCAACTTTTAGGTTGGGATAATTTAGGTAAGGGTGTTAATGTTGTAATTAAAGAAAATAATATTTTTATA
Source organism: Parvimonas oralis (assembly GCF_047608425.1). NCBI lineage: Bacteria > Bacillati > Bacillota > Tissierellia > Tissierellales > Peptoniphilaceae > Parvimonas > Parvimonas oralis. The sequence continues at coordinate 552,752 of NZ_JBLKRS010000001.1, read as the reverse complement.
GATTTACATATTGTTATTCAATACGGAATAAAAATATCAACAGTTTGTGAAAATATAATAGAAAATGTAAAATATAATGTTGAAAATTTGACAGGACTAACAGTTAAAAAAGTTAATGTTAATGTACATGGAATTAAATTAGAAGATAATTAGGAGGAATTTATGATAAATAGTGAACAGTTACAAATGACATTTGTAAGAGCTCGTAATTATCTTGAATCAAATAAAGAGATAGTTAATAGCTTAAATGTATTTCCGGTTCCAGATGGAGATACAGGTACTAATATGTCTTTGACTATGAAATCAGCAATAAAAAATTTAGAAAATTCAAAAATTAATACTTGTGCTGATGTTACAAAAGCAATTAGTGATGGAGCATTGATGGGTGCAAGAGGAAATTCAGGAGTAATCTTATCTCAAATTTTGAGAGGCTTTTATTTAGGAAGCAAAGAAAGTGTTACCTTTGATGTAGAAACAATTAAAGATTGTTTTGTAAATGCGTATAAAGTAGCATATAAATCAGTTATTAAACCTACTGAAGGAACAATTCTTACTGTTATAAGAGAAATGGGAGAATTTGCTGAGGCTAATTATACAAATTATGACGATGAAATTGAATTTTGCAGAGAAATTTTAAAAGAGGGTTTTAGAAGTTTAGAAAAAACTCCTGAAATACTACCTATTTTAAAAGAGGCAGAAGTAGTTGATGCTGGTGGTCGTGGATTAATGTATCTTTTAGAAGGTGCTTTAGGTGATGAAATTGTTGAAATTAAAAATAATTATGAATTCAATAAGCCTGCAAGAATTGAACATTTAGCTGCTCAACAAGATGAAGATATAAAATTTGGATATTGTACTGAATTTATGGTTACTAGTGATTCAGAAGAATATGAAATTTTAAGAGATAAACTAGCAAGTATTGGAGATTCTTTAATTGTTGTTAAAGGTGATAATATTATAAAAGTTCATGTTCACACAAATCATCCTGGTCAAGCTATTGAATGGGCTTTAGAATTTGGACCTTTACATGACTTAAAAATTGATAATATGAGAAGACAACATAATCATTTACATCATACTGATAAGGAAGTTGCAGAAGCTAAACATTCTGAAGAAGTTAAAGAACATAAAAAATATGGTTTTATTTCTATTTCAACAGGAGAAGGAATTGATGAAATATTTAAGAGTATGGGTGTAGATGAAATTATTACAGGTGGACAAACTATGAATCCTTCAACTGAAGATATTTTAAATGCAGTTGAAAAGATTAATGCTGATGATATTTTTGTTTTTCCAAATAATAGTAATATAATACTTGTTTCTGAACAAGCTGCAAAAATCTCTACAAAAAGACTTCATGTGATAAAGACAAAACAAATCCCTCAAGCATTTAGTTCATTATTTAATTTTGATGAATCTTTATCTGTTGAAGAAAATATTGAACTTATGACTGAAGCAATTTCAAATGTAAAAGTAGGACAAATTACTTATGCTCTTAGAGATACTGAAATTGAAGGTGTTAGGATTGAAAAAGATGATTTCATGGGATTGAATGAAAATAAAATTACAATTTCTGAAAAGAAAATAGAAGATACTTTTGAAAAACTTATTGATCAACTTGTTGATGAAGATTCTTCTATAGTAAGTATTTATTATGGGGAAGATGTAAAAGAAGAAGATGCTAATAAATTAGCAAAAATTGTTGAAGAAAAATATGAAGATGTTGAAGTTGAATTGGTATATGGTGGTCAGCCATTGTATTATTATTTAATTTCAGTTGAATAAAGAAAAGTCCGTAAGGACTTTTTTTGTAAGGATAATTATGGAATTAAAAGATATTAAAGGTATAGGAGAGAAAAAATTATCTCTTTTAAATAAACTTGGAATTTTTACAGTAAATAATTTATTAGAGTATTATCCATATTCTTATATTGATACTACAAGATTTAAAAAAATTTCTGAAATTACAGATGAAGGAAGTTACTCATTTAGATTAAAAATTATTTCTTTAATGGAAAATAGAAAGAAAAGAAATATTAGAGTTACAAAATTTTTAGCAATGGATGAAGAAATGAATTATTGCACAATTGTATATTTTAATAATATTTTTATTTCAAAAAATTTAAAGATTAATAATGTATATGAAATGTATGGTAGAGTAAAGTTGCTTGGAAAAAATGTGGAAATTCAAGCTCCTACAATGCAAAATAAAACGAATGTTGTTGGAAGTATAATTCCTCAATATCATCTGTGTAAAGGAATTTCTAACTTAGACATTGTAAAGATTATAAAAAATTTATTAAATAGTAATTCTTTTTTTGAAGAAAAGTTACCGAATAATATTTTAAAAGAATTGAAATTGGAAAGTTATGATACTGCAATTAGAAATATTCATTTTCCAAAAGATAATGAAAGTTTTATTAGAGCAAAAAGAAGGCTTTCATTTGATGAGATTTTTTACTTTCAACTCTCTATGAAAAAATTAAAGAGAAATAATGAGGATGCTATTAAATTTGAGATAAAAGATGAAACATTTGGTTTTATAAAATCATTGAGTTTTAAATTGACAAATTCACAAAATAAAGTTTTAGATGATATTTTTAGAGATATGACTAGCGATAAGCAAATGAATAGATTAGTTCAAGGAGATGTAGGTTGTGGAAAAACAATTATATCTTTTATTGCTATGTTTAATGTTATAAAAAATGGATTTCAATCAGTTTTAATGGCTCCGACTGAAATTTTAGCTAGACAGCATTATGAAAGTGCCAAAAAACTTTTTTCAAAATATAATATAAAAGTTGAGTTGTTAGTTGGAAGTTTAAAAGAATCGGAAAAGAAAGTTATTAGAGAAAAGATTGAAAATGGAGCAGTTGATATTATAATTGGTACACATGCTGTTTTTCAAGAAAAAGTTGTTTACAAGAATTTAGGTTTTGTTATTACGGATGAACAACATAGATTTGGTGTTAAACAAAGACTTTTACTTTCTAAAAAATCAAAAAATCCGGATATATTAGTAATGAGTGCAACTCCTATACCTAGGACTGTTGGTCTTGTTATGTTCTGTGATTTGGATATTTCTACTATTGATGAATTGCCTAGTGGTAGAGGAAAGGTAAATACTTATTTTGTGGATGAAAATTATGAAGAAAGATATATGAATTTTATAAAAAAACATATATCAGAAGGACGTCAGGCATATATTATTTGTCCACTTGTCGATGAGAGCGATACATTGGAATTACAGTCAGTTATAAATTTATATGAACGTCTAAAAGAAAGATATTTTCAAGACGTTGGAATTGAGTTTATACATGGGAAGATAAAACCCGTTGACAAAGATAGGATAATGAAAAATTTTGAAAACCGAAAAATAAAAGTTCTAGTTGCAACTACTGTAATAGAAGTTGGAATTAATGTTCCTAATTCAAATATAATGGTAATTTACAATGCAGAAAGATTTGGTCTTAGTCAATTACATCAACTAAGAGGAAGAATAGGAAGAGGAAATTATGAAAGTTTTTGCATTTTAGTTAGTAATAATAAAAGTACAAATGTAAAAAAGAGAATGGATATAATGTGTTCATCAAATGATGGTTTTTATATTTCTGAACAAGATTTTTTACTAAGAGGATATGGCGATATACTTGGATATCGTCAATCAGGAGAAGCCAGATTTAAAATTTTAAATATCCAAAAAGATTATGAGCTTTTAAAATCTGCTATAAAATATGTTGATGAGATTTTGAAGGATGATTTTAATTTTGACAAAGAAGAAAATCAAGTTGTAAAAAGAAATGTTGACGAGTTTATCCAAAATCTAAGTAAAAATATAATTATGAATTAAGATAAACATTATTGTTTGTCTTTTTTTATATAATTTATAGTAATGATTATTGAATTCATTTATTTAATGTGATATAATAAAAGAAAAAATATGGTGGTGGTTATTATGAGTAAAAAAATTAAACTTTTTTAATTTTAAAGTATTATTGGCAACATTTTCTTTTTTGCTTTTTAGTATGAATTCTATTAGAACTAGTGCTATTGAGGAAAATCTAGTTTTTCAAAATCAAATTGCTGAATTTAATGATGTCGATATAATATCTTCTGCTACTATCAGATATAGTTTATATATTAAGAATCCGGTAGATAAATTTTGGAAAACCGAATACAGAAATGGAATTTCCTATAGTGGATATTTGTATTTTATAAAAATAATAAATAAAAGGGGAAAGAAATATGCTCTTTATAAGGGAAAACTTTATGGTAGAGTTGCACCAACTTTTAGGAGAAAATTATGGAGATATAAAAATGATGAAAAGATTTTTTAAAATTTTAATTTTTAATTTTTGCTTTTTAATTCTTTTTTCTTCTTGTAAAAGTTCTAATGTTAGTATAGAAAAATTTAGAAATAAAGTATTTTTAGCAAATGACAATGGACGTATTGTATTTCATATGGATAAAGTTAATATAAAATATCCTGACTATTGTTGGAACAAAAATTCAGGTGTTATAGTTGATAAGAATGGAGAAGTTTTTAAAAAACCAAACAGAGAAGAAGCCTTCTTTGAAGCCTTTAACCTAAAAATAGAAGTAAGGAACGGGAAAAAATATATAAATTCTGATAGTAAGTTTTATCCAAATTATAGATTTGAAATCAAAGATGAATTTACGATTTTAGATACACTTTTGGGGATAGAATATGTTGATAATTTGAGTAAATATGGAATAGAGAGTGATGACAACGAATATATAAATGCTTATAAAGAAGCTAAGGATTTAGTTAATCAATATAAAAATACAGTTAAAGGTATGGAGAATAATAAAGATGAACTTTCTCCAAAAGTTAAAGATGAAATAGAGCGAGAAATGAAAAAAGATAAAAAATAAAATATTTTATTGATAAAAAAATAAGATAAGATTGGAATTATATTTCAATCTTTTTTATATTACTTAAATTCAAAATTTAATTTTAATATATTTTTTGAAGTGTATATATTTATAAATATATTTTAAATATTGAAAAATTTTTAAAAAAATGATACACTTATTGTGTATAAAATTAAAGGAGAAAGACTATCTTATGGATTTAAATTTAAAAAGAGTAGTTATTAAACTAAGTGGAGAAGCTTTATCAGGTGGAATCGGACATGGACTTGATGATGAAACAATTGAAAAAATTTGTAAATCAGTTAAAGATGTATATGATTTAGGTATTCAAATTTGTATTGTAGTTGGTGGTGGTAATTTTTGGAGAGGTCGTTCAAGTGAAAAGATAGAACGTTCAACTTCTGACCATATGGGTATGCTTGCAACTATAATAAATTCCTTAAGATTACAAGCTACACTTGAAAATATGGGTATTCCAACGAGAGTTCAAACTGCAATTAATGTTCATGAAGTTGCAGAACCTTTTATAAAGAGAAAGGCTGAACGTCATCTTGAAAAAGGTCGAATAGTTATTTTTGGAGCAGGTACTGGTATGCCATATTTTTCAACAGATACAACAGCAGCTTTAAGAGCCGCTGAAATGCATGCAGATGTAATTTTACTTGGAAAAACGGGAACAGATGGTATTTATGATAAAGATCCTAATAAGTTTAAAGATGCCAAGAAATTTGAAGAGTTATCTTATATAGAAATTTTAAATAGAGGATTAGGTATAATGGATGCTACTGCTACTTCTCTTTGTATGGATAATGATATTCCACTTATTGTATTTGGAATTGATAATCCTGAAAATTTAGTTGCAGTTGCAAGAGGAGAAAAAGTAGGAACAATTGTAAGGGGGAAATAAAATGTATAAAGAGATAATTAAAGAATTAGAAAGAAAAATGACAAAATCAATAGAATCTTATGAGACAGAATTAACAACAGTAAGAGCTGGTAGAGCAAATCCAGCTATATTAGATCAATTTTCTGTTAATTATTATGGAACGGATACACCAATTAAACAAGTTGCATCAATTTCTGTTCCGGAAGCAAGATTATTAGTTATTCAACCATGGGATGCTTCTTTGATAGCTCCAATAGAAAAAGTTCTTTTAGCATCAAATCTAGGCATAACTCCATCAAATGATGGAAAAGTAATAAGATTACCTTTCCCTGCATTAACTGAAGATAGAAGAAAAGAGTTAGTTAAAGTTGTTAAGGGATATGCTGAAAATGCAAAAATTGCTATTAGAAATTTAAGACGTGATGGAATTGATAAATTAAAAAAAATGGAAAAAGATAAAGAAATCAGTGAAGATGAATTAAGACAAGCTGAGGAAGAAGTTCAAAAAGTTACGGATAAATTTGTTAAAGAAGTTGAAGAAATTACAAAATCAAAAGAAAAAGAATTAATGGAAATTTAATGAAAGATATAGATTTTACAAATATACCTAAACATATTGGTATAATTATGGATGGTAATGGAAGATGGGCAAAAAATAGATTTTTTCCCAGAATTGCCGGACATAAAGAGGGAATGAATAGAGTTGTTGATATTGTTGAGGAGTGCTGTAAAATAGGGGTTAAAACTCTAACTTTATATGCTTTTTCGACTGAAAATTGGAAAAGACCTGAAGAAGAAGTAAATGGTCTCATGAATATTTTAGTCTTTTATATAAATTCTCAATTAAAAAGAATTCTAGATAATAATATAATTTTTAGGGTTATAGGAGATTATAGTAAATTACCAAGTTCTATAGTTAAACTACTCGATAACAGTATAAATGTATCAAAAAATAATACTGGCATGGTATTAAATATCGCATTGAATTATGGTGGAAGAGCTGAAATTATTTCTTCAATAAAAAATTTATATAATGATATCTCACAAGGGAAATTTTCAATAGATGATTTAAATGAAGAAAGTTTTAAAAAGTATTTATATACAAAAGAAAATTCAGAAGTTGATTTAATTATAAGAACAGGAAATGAAAAAAGGATAAGTAATTTCTTAATTTACCAATTAGCATACTCAGAATTTTATTTTACTGATGTATTGTGGCCGGAATTTTATGCTGATGATTTGTATGATGCAATATATGACTTTCAAAATAGAAATAGAAGGTTTGGGGGAATTTAATGAATAGTTTTATCAATAGAACTATAAGTGGGGCTTTGATGTTAATAATATCTTTTATTTGCATCTATTTTAAAGGCTATGCACTTGTGGGTTACACTATGGCTATTGCAGTTTTATGTTTAATTGAATTGTTTAGAACTTTTAAATTAAATAATATATTTTTGATATGTCATAGTATGTTGTTTTCTATGGCTATGTTATATTCTATAGGAACTTCAAATAAAGATTTAGTATTAACTTTTTTTGCATTATATTTTCTTGTTGTTTCCATATATTATTTATTTTTTAATAAAATTAATATTGAAAATTTAGGAAAATTATTGTTTTCTTTTATTTATATTACAGTACCTATGGGAGTTTTTTTAAGATTGGGAGAAACTAATCTTTTATGGGTTGTGTTTTTTATTTCTTGGGGAACTGATACATTTGCTTATCTATTTGGTATGATTTTTGGAAAACACAAATTATATCCAAGTATAAGTCCAAAAAAGACTGTTGAAGGATCTTTAGGAGGAATTTTTGGATCATTAATATTATTAAATTTATTTAATTTTTATATTTTGAAGTTTAATATTGTTTTTATAATATTTTCTGGGATTGTACTTTCCATTGTAGCTCAATTAGGAGATCTATTTGCTTCTAAAATAAAGAGAGAAATAGGAATAAAAGATTTTAGTAATATTATAAAAGGACATGGCGGATTTTTAGATAGATTTGACAGTATAATTTTTGTAACTCCTTTAGTGTATATTCTTTTTTATATATTTGGAGGTAGTATTTAATGATTATAAAAGTAATAGTAGCACTTTTAGTATTTATGGTTGTAGTCGTAGTACACGAGTTTGGACATTTTATTTTTGCTAAAAGGGCTAAAATTAAAGTAAATGAATTTTCTGTTGGGATGGGACCTAAACTTTTTGGAAAACAAAGAGGAGAGACATTATATTCTATCAGAGCCTTACCACTAGGGGGATTTTGTGCTATGGAAGGCGAGGATGAAGAAGATGGAGAAGAAGAACTTGATTTTTCAAAAAGAGGACATTTTAACGGTGCAACGATAGGAGGAAGAATTTTAACTATTTTTGCAGGACCACTATTTAATTTTATTTTAGCATTTGTTATTCTTTTTGCATTGTTTGGCATTAGAGGACATCAAACGACAACAATAGAAAGTATTAAGGAAAATTCTATTGCTCAAAAGTATGGAATACAAGCAGGAGATAAAATTGTAAATATCGGAGAAAATAAAATAGATTCTTGGAAAGATATTCAAACAAGTTTATCTAAATTGGAAAAACAGGAAACTATTATAAAAGTAATAAGAAATGGACAGGAAAAGGAAATTGAAGTAAAATTTAAAAATTCTAAAGAAAAAGTTTTAGGTATTACTTCAAAATTGGAAAGAAATTTATTAGTTTCAGTAAAGGAAAGTTTGAACACATTTTTTTACTTCATAGGCTCAATGTTTGATATCTTAAGACAATTATTTACTGGAAAAGTTGGCGTAGGTCAATTATCTGGACCTATAGGAGTTGTTGGGGCAATAAGTAGTGCAGCAAGTAACGGATTGTATTCGTTATTATACATTACAGCGTTTTTAAGTGTGAATTTAGGTTTCATAAATTTATTACCTATACCTGCTTTAGATGGAGGAAGATTGATTTTCTTGTTCATAGAGTTAATTATAGGTAGACCTGTTTCAAGATCTAAAGAGGGACTTATTCATACTATAGGATTTATATTTTTAATGGGTCTTATTTTATTTGTTTCATTTAAAGATGTAATAAGACTTGGATTTTTTGGAGTAAATTAATGGAAAGAAAAATAACAAAGAAAATTTATGTGGGGAACGTACCTGTTGGAGGGGGTTCTCCTATTTCTATACAATCAATGACTAATACAATTACTAAAGATGTTGTATCTACTGTAAATCAAATTAATGAATTTGTAAAAGAGGGTTGTAATATTAGTCGTTCAGCAGTAAATGATTTAGATGATGCCTTAGCAATAAAGAAAATAAAAGCTTTGACTACAATACCTTTTATTGCTGATATACAATATGATTATAAACTTGCAATATTAGCTGCAGAAAATGGTGCAGATTGTTTAAGAATTAACCCTGGAAATATTGGTGGAAGAAAAAAAGTTAAAGAAGTTGTGGAATGTTGTAAGTATCATAATATACCAATTAGAGTTGGAGTAAACTCCGGATCTGTTAATCAAAAATTTATTGATAAATTTAATGGAGTTAATAAAGAGTCTATAGTTTATAGTGCTTTAGACCAAGTAGAATTTTTGGAATCATTGAATTTTGACCAAATTAAAATTTCAATAAAATCAAGTAATGTCCCTATATGTGTTGAATCATATGAACTTTTAAGCAGTTTATGTGATTATCCATTACATTTGGGAATTACTGAGGCAGGTCCAAGTTTTAGAGGAACGATAAAATCTTCTGTAGGACTTGGTATCATTTTATCTAAAGGAATTGGTGATACTATTAGAGTTTCTTTAACAGGTAATCCTGTAGAGGAAGTTAAAGTTGGAAAGGAAATTTTACGTTCTTTAGGACTTTTAAAAGATGGTATAGACTTAATTTCATGTCCAACTTGTTCAAGAACCAAAATAGATTTAATTAATATTGTTGAACAAGCTGAAAAAGAGTTAAAGCATATAAATAAAAATTTAAAGATTGCAATAATGGGATGTCCTGTTAATGGTCCCGGAGAAGCAAAAGAGGCTGATTTAGGGATAGCTGGAGGAAATGGGAAAGGACTTATTTTCAAAAAGGGGCAAATCATAAAGAAAGTAGAAGAAAAAGATTTACTTAAAGAGCTTATTAATGAAATAAATAAATTGGAGGAATAATATGTATAGGAGTTTAAAAAGTTTTTATTTTTCACAACGAAAAAATTATAGCTTGTCAGATGATTTTATAATTGATGAGTTTGTTTTTGGTGATGAAAAAATAGATTTTAGATTGCTTACAAACTCCGAAAATGTTGGGATAGAAGAACTTGTTGTTTTAGATAAAGAACTTCACGAGATTTTTAATGGAAGAGAAGTAAAATTTTCAGTTCAAACTTTTTCAAAAAATGATTGTCCATATAAATACTTTTATTATTTAAACTATGATGAATTTGTAAGTGAAGTTCAAAAATTATTAAAAAATCACGGATTTTCATTAACTAATAATGATAGAATAAATTTTTTAGAAGATTATATTGAAATATATATTTCAAATTCTTTATGCAGATTTAAACTTCTTTCAAATTCTTTTTTAAATGATGTAAAAGAATTTGTTTCTGGAAAATTTAGTGAAGATATTGAAATACTTATTCTTAATACTTTATTTCCTAGAGAAGAAAAATGTTCTGAAAAGCTTGAAAACAAATTAGAAAACAAAAGAAAAGAAATTCAAAAAGAAAATGATAATAAAGTTGATAAGGCTAAAAATATCAGAGAAGTATCTGATGAAAAAGCTATTTTTAAAATTGGTAAAAAGATTTCAGATAAAGATATACTATTAAAGATTTCAGATTTAGATCAAAATTCAGGTTTTTCTAAAATTCAAGGTAGAGTATATGATTTAGAGATAAGAGAATTAAAAAATGGCAAAAAATTAGCATTATTTGATATTGAAGATGAAACATCTGCAATGAGTTGTAAATTGTTTTTGGATGATAAAAAATTACAAATTTTTAATGAGAAAATTAACTCTAAATCTATTGCAAATGGAATTTATATAACAGCGGTAGGAAGGGTTGAATATGACCAATATGCAAAAGGAATTTCCATGATGATAGATGGTATGGAAGAAACTCCTCGTTATGTATTTGTCGATAATGCTTCAGAAAAAAGAGTTGAATTACATTTGAATTCGCAGATGAGTGGTCTTGATGGATGTGTTAATTTGGAAGTATTAAAGTCAAGATTACAAGAAATGGGACATACTGCTGTTGGTGTAACTGATATAGGCGTTGTTCAAGCTTATCCTCAGATGATGGATTTATTTGGAAAAGAAGATATAAAGGCATTATATGGTCTGGAATTAAATTTATTAGAAGATAATCCTAGAATTTTATATAATTATAAAAAAGGGGTTAATTTTGATACTTTTGTAGTATTTGATATTGAAACAACAGGTCTTTCACATTTGAAAAATAATATTACAGAAATTGGTGCTGTTCGTGTTGAAAATGGGAAAGTAGTTGAATATTTTAATGAATTAATAAATCCGGAGCAAGAGATAACTCAAGAGATTACTGAGATTACAGGGATTACTAATGAGATGGTAGCAGATAAGCCGTTGATTAGTGAGATTATGCCTAAGTTTTTAGAATTTTCTAAAAATGCAGTTTTTGTTGCGCATAATGCGGAATTTGATATTTCTTTTATAAAAACAAATTGTAAGAGATTAAATCTTGAATTTAATCCAACTTTTATAGACACAATGGGTTTTGCAAGGTCAGTATTACCACATTTAAAAAATCATAAACTTAATACATTATGTAAGGAATTAGGAGTAAAATTATTAAATCATCACAGAGCAAGTTTTGATGCTGAGGCTTGTTCAGGAATTCTTTTGGAACTTATAAAGATTATTGAAAAAGAAGGTAAAGTTTTTGATGAAAATATAAATACATTAGAAACTAAATGGCCTGTTGCAAAAAATATTTCTTATAATTCAATAATATATGTAAAGAAAATGGAAGCATTAAGTGGATTTTATAAAATGGTTTCCGAAGGATTGATGAAATATTTTAGAAGAGTTGCAGGTTTTCCAAAGTCGAGATTAAAAGAGTATAGAGAAGGTCTTTTAATCGGTTCAGGAAATTGGGATGGAGAACTTTTCAGAGCTTTTATAGAAGAAAAAAGTGAAGAGGAAATTTTAGAAATTGCAAAATTTTATGATTTTTTTGAAATTCAACCTTTATCTAATTTAAAGCATCTATTTTTTAGAGGTAAAGTTTTAAATTTTGATAATTTAAAAGAGATAAATAAAAAAATTTATGAAATTGGCAAAAATTTAGGAAAGTTAGTAGTTGCAACTGGAAATGTAAAATATCTGGATAAAAATGATTATATTTTTAGAAATGTTATTTTATATGGTCAAGGTAGAAAAAACCTTGAAAAAGAAGGTTCTTTTTATTATAGAACTACAAATGAGATGCTTGAAGAGTTTTCATATCTTGGAAAAGAAGAAGCTTATGAAGTTGTAGTAAAAAATACTAATATTTTTAAAGACATGCTTGATGACATTTTGCCTATTCCAAATGGGACATTTCCACCTTTTATTGAAGGTGCTGATGAAGAGTTAAGAAAAATATGTTATGATAAAGCTAAATCTATATATGGAGAGCATTTACCTAAAATAGTTGAAGATAGACTTGAAAGAGAATTAGGTTCTATTATAAAAAATGGATATGCAGTTTTATATATAATTGCACAAAAATTAGTTTGGCGTTCAAATGATGATGGATATTTGGTAGGTTCAAGAGGATCAGTAGGGTCTTCTTTTGCAGCTACTATGGCTGGAATAACAGAGGTAAATCCACTTATTCCACATTATATTTGTCCGAAATGTAAACATTCAGAGTTTCATGAAGAATATAGTGGACAATCTGGAGTTGATATGCCTGATAAAGAATGTCCTGAATGTAAAATTAATATGATTAAAGATGGACATGATATTCCTTTTGAAGTTTTCTTAGGATTTGATGGAGATAAAGAACCTGATATTGACTTAAATTTCGCGGGAGAATATCAATCTACTTGTCATAAATATACAGAAGAATTATTTGGAGCTGATAAAGTTTATAGAGCGGGAACTATTGGAACAGTTTCTGACAAAACTGCTTTTGGATATGTTAAAAAATACGTAGAAGAAAATGAGCTCTCTCTTACTGCCGGAAATATAAGAAGATATGTTAGAAAAATAGTTGGTGTTAAAAGAACAAGCGGACAACATCCTGGGGGAGTAATGATTGTACCACATAATAAAGAAATTTATGATTTTACACCTATACAATTTCCTGCAGATGATCCAACTTCTGAAACAAAAACAACACATTTTAGTTATAAATCTATAAGTGGTAGAATTTTAAAACTCGATTTACTTGGTCATGATGTTCCTACTATAATAAAACATTTGGGAGATTTAACAGGAGTTGATCCTTTAAATATTCCTATGGATGATAAGGAAACTTTGAATATATTTTATTCTACTGACAGTTTGAAATTTATTGACAACATCTCTAAAGATGGAGTTGGTACTCTTGGAATACCGGAATATGGGACAAACTTTGTAAGACAGATGTTACTCGATACTAGGCCAAAGACATTAACAGAATTAATAAGAATTTCTGGTTTATCACATGGAACAGATGTATGGCTTGGAAATGCACAGGAGCTTATAAAAAAAGGAATACCGTTAAAACAAACTATTTGTACAAGAGATGATATAATGACTTATTTAATATTTAATGGTCTTGATAATAAACGTTCATTTAAGATAATGGAAACAGTTAGAAAAGGAAAAAGTCTTGATGAGGAAACAGAGTCTTATATGAGAGAAAATAAAATACCTGAATGGTATATAGAATCCTGTAAAAAAATAAAGTATCTTTTCCCAAAAGCACATGCTGTTGCATATGTAATGATGAGTTATAGAATTGCATATTTTAAAGTTCATTATCCTGAAGCTTTTTATGCAACTTATTTTACAACTAAAATAGATAATTATCCTGGTAATTTAATTTTTAAAGGGCTTACAGCGATTCAAACTAAAATGAAAGAGATAAAGGAATTAGGGAAATTAGCATCACAAAAAGAACAGGATGTATATGATATTCTTGAAGTTGCTGAAGAAATGTATTTAAGAGGCATTGTTGCTAGTAAGGTAGATTTAGAAAGGTCTGATGCATCAAGATTTTTACTTGATGGAAAAGGAAAAATATTACCTCCTTTTAGAGCTTTGGACTTCGTAAGTGATGTTAACTCAGCATCAATATATGAAGAAGTTAGAAAATTACCATTTATATCTATTGAAGATTTTCAAGAGAGAACAAAAATTAATAAAAATGCTTTAGAATCTTTAAAAGAACATGGAGTTTTAAATAACTTACAGCAAACAAATCAAGTAAGTTTATTTGATTTAATGTAATATTTGAACTGTGGATGTATATTCACAGTTCTTTTTTTATTTATTTATATAGGTATTGTAAAAATATCTACAAATTAGTTTGTATGTAGATAAACCTAAAAATATTTATTAAAAAGACTTGAAAAGTTAACACATTTATAGTATAATATTACTGTTATTTTTGAGGAGGTGAAAAAAATGGCAAATATTAAATCAGCACTTAAGAGAATTGATGTTACAAAAAAACAAACTCTTAAAAATAAAAGTAGAAAATCTGAAATTAAAACTTATATTAAAAAATTCGAATTAGCTGTAGAAGAAAATAATTTAGAAATAGCTAATGAATTACTAAGAAAAATTGATAAGAGACTTAAACAAGCTACAACAAACAGCGTATTTTATAAAAATGCTGCTGCGAAAAAAGTTAGCAAATTAAGTAAAAAATTACATGATGCTTCAACACAAGCATAATATAGTGTGTATGGATCCAACACATTATATTTGCTCCGTGTGGAGCTTTTTTTTTTTACAATTTAATAATAATATGATATAATTAAAACAAAGTCACAAACTAATATTATGTCTTTTAATTGTATTGTATAGTTGTATTTAAGGAGAGTTATTAAATTGAAAATTTTACATTTAATTAGTCAGTATCCATCAAAGACTGGGAGTGGTATATATTTAACAGAAGTATATAAAAATTTTAAGTCTATGAATTATATTCAAAAAGTTGTTTGTGCAATGAATTCAGATGATGTTATTGATGTAAATTTTAATGATGTTGAAATAATAAAATTTAAAAGTGACGAATTACCTTTTCCAGTAGTTGGTATGAGTGATGTAATGCCATATGAGTCTTTTCTATTCTCTGATTTAGTGGGAGAAAAATTAGAGAAATATATTGAAGTTTTTAAAAATAAAATAATAAAAATTGTTGAGGAATTTAATCCGGATATTATTTTTACAAATCATTTATACATAATGACATCTATTGTAGCAAGTCTTAATTTGAACTGTAAAATTTTTGCTTTTTGTCATGGAACAGATTTAAGACAACTTTATAAAAATGATATTCATAAAGACTTTATAATAGCTAATATTCCAAAACTTGATGGTATTTTTGCCTTATCGGAAAAACAAAAGTATGAAATAGAAAAAGTCTTTAATTTTAATAAAGATAAAGTTTATGTTATTGGTGGTGGATATGATACTGATTTCTACTATGATGATAAAGAAAAAATATATGATAGAAATTCTAAAATAAAGCTAATATATGCAGGAAAATTTAGTAGAGCTAAGGGTGTTATATATCTACTTAAAGCTTTTGAAAAAATAAAAAATAAATATAATGTAGAATTAATTTTAGCAGGAAACGGAACAGGAGAAGAATGTAAAGAAATAATTGAGTTTTCAAAAAAATTATCTGATAAAGTTAAATTATATGGTTATATGAGTAAGAAAGAAATATCTAATTTGTTTAGAGATTGTGATATTTTTGTTATGCCATCTTTTTATGAAGGTCTTTCACTTGTTACGATAGAAGCAATTGCATGCGGATTAAAAGTTGTTATGAATGAACTTGAAAATTTTATTGATTTTGTTGGGGAAGATATAGTAAAGTCTAAAAATATTGAGTTTGTAAAAATGCCTAAATTGTTTGATACAGATAAAGTAGCTGATAGTGAGGTAGATGACTATATTCAAAGACTGAGTATAGGTTTAGAAAATCAGATAATTAACTTATATGATAATAATTTTGAAAGAGATTTTTCTAGTAAAATTATTCAATTTAGTTGGGAAAATATAACTAATAACATAAAAAACATTGTTATATAGAAAAAACTTATTAATAAACTGAATTGATAAGAAAAAACTATTTTACATATTTTAGAATGTATGGTATTATCTTATTGACTAAAATTTAGGAGGTAAATTAATGAAAAAATTATCAAAAATGTTACTTTTATCATTAGTAACAGCAACAACTTTAGTTGGTTGTGGAGCAAAGTCTGAAAATAAACCAGCTGAAAAGCAAACTGAAAAGAAAGATGATAAAAAAGCATCTGATTTAATGAAAGGTGAAACAGTTTTAGAAGAACAAAAGAAAGGTGCTACTGTAATAGATGTTAGAGTTGCTGAACAATATAATGAAGGACATATTAAAGATGCTATAAATATTCCATTAGAAACTATTGAAAAAGATATTGAAGCTAAAGTTCCTAAAAAAGATGCAAAAATTATTGTTTATTGTAACACTGCAAACAGAAGTTCACAAGCTTTTGAAAAATTAAAAAAATTAGGATACACTAATGTAAGTAATGCACAAGGTGTAAAACAATATAAATATGATCTTGTAAAATAAGACAATAAGACAATTTTAAAGGCGATGATTATTCATCGCTTTTTTGTTGAAAAATAAAAAATAATTTAATGAATTAAGTTAAGATGAAGTGTTAGATATATTTATTTTAATAAAAAAATTTTTGAAAAAATATGTATGTACTTTAATTATTTAAAATAAACTATATATGAAATATATACTAAACTCATAAATTTTACGATAAATTATAGAAAATTACTTTCAAATATGGTACAATATAAGTCGAGGTGAAATTATGGCAAAACAAATTTCTGTTGTAATTGTTGCAGCTGGTTCCTCAAATAGGATGGGATTAAGGACAAATAAAATATTTTTAGATTTATGTGGACAATCTGTTATTGAGAGAACTATTAATGCTTTTGTTGATATACCTGAAATTTATGAGATTGTTTTAGTGACAAAAAAAGAATTTTTTAATTATTTTAATAATATTATAAAAAGTGTTTCTTTAAATATTAAATTAGTTGAAGGAGGCTCTTCAAGAGAAGAGTCTACTTTTAATGGATTACAAGAAGTATCAAATGATTCAAATTTTGTTATCTGTCATGATGGAGCTAGACCACTTATAAGTAAGAAAACTATTTTAAATGTTATAAATGAATTGAGTAATTATAAAGCTGTTATCACCGGTGTAAAAGCTAAGGATACTGTGAAGATTATTTCCTCTGATTTAGAAGTAGTTTCTACTCCTGATAGGCGTTCATTATATAATATTCAAACTCCTCAAGCTTTTGAAAAGAATATAATTTTAGAGGGATATAAGAAATTTTTTGAAGAAAATGGTTTTGTTACTGATGATGCTTCTATAGTTGAAAAATTAAATGTAAGAATAAAACTTGTTGAAGGTGAATATTCAAATATAAAAATAACAACAATAGAAGATATTAATTATGCAAGAATATTATTAGAAAGAGGCATTTAATATGAGAATTGGACTTGGATTTGATGTTCATGAGTTAGTTGTTGGTAGAGATTTGATAATTGGTGGAGTTAAAATAGAGCATTCTAAAGGTCTTTTAGGACATAGTGATGCAGATGTTTTAGTTCATGCAATAAATGATGCTATAATTGGAGCATTATGTTTAGGTGATATTGGAAAATTATTTCCTGATAATGACCCTAAATATAAAGATATAAGCTCTCTAATAATGACTAAAGAAGTTGTTAGTCTTATGAAAGAAAAGGGATATAAAATTGGAAATGTTGATAGTGTTATATGTGCTCAAAAACCTAAACTTTCAGGTTATATTTTAGAAATGAGAAAAAATATAGCTAAAGTTTTAGAAACTGATATTGAAAATATAAGTGTAAAAGCAACTACAACTGAACATCTAGGATTTGAAGGTAGAGAGGAAGGAATTTCATCTCATGCAGTTGTGTTACTTGAAAAAATTTAAGGAGGTAAAGATGAAAAAAGTATTATTTACATCTGAATCTGTAACTGAAGGTCATCCAGATAAAATTTGTGATCAGGTATCTGATGCTATTTTAGATGAGATTTTAAAGGTTGATCCAGTTGCAAGAGTTGCATGTGAAACTTTAACTACTACAGGAATTGTTATGGTTGTTGGAGAAATAACAACTTCTAAGTATGTTGATATACAAAGTATTGTAAGAAATGTTTTAAAGGAAATAGGATATACTAGAGCAAAATTTGGTTTTGATGCATCAACTTGTTCAGTTTTAACAAGTATAAATGAACAGTCAAGAGATATTGCATTAGGAGTTGACAGTGCTTTAGAATATAAAAAAGGAAATGAAGATAAATATAATTCAGTTGGAGCAGGAGATCAAGGTATGATGTTCGGTTATGCTTGTACAGAAACAGATGAATTTATGCCTTTACCAATTACTTTGGCTCATAAATTGACAAAAAGATTAGCTTATGTTAGAAAAAATGATATATTAGCTTATTTAAGACCTGATGGAAAGAGCCAAGTAACAGTTGAATATATTGATGGTACTCCTACAAGAATAGAAGCTATAGTAGTTTCTACACAACATGGACCTTCTGTTAAAACTGAACAAATTGAAAAAGATATTAAAGAATTGGTTATTGATGAAGTAATACCAGAACATTTAATTGATGAGAATACTAAAATATATGTGAACCCTACAGGAAGATTTGAAATCGGTGGACCTATGGGTGATTCCGGTTTAACTGGAAGAAAATTAATTGTTGATACTTATGGTGGATTTGGAAGACATGGTGGAGGAGCATTCTCTGGAAAGGATCCAACAAAGGTTGATAGATCAGGAGCATATATGGCAAGATATATTGCTAAAAATATTGTTGCAAGTGGAATATGTGAAAAATTAGAAATAGGAATTTCTTATGCTATTGGGGTGGCTAAGCCTCTTTCTATTTATGTTGATACTTTTGGAACAGGAAAAATTTCTGATGATAAAATAATTGAAATAATAAATAAAGTATTTGATTTAAGACCTGCTGCAATTATTGATATTTTAGATTTAAGAAGACCAATATATCGTCAAATTGCCGCTTATGGACATTTTGGAAGAAATGATTTAGATTTACCTTGGGAAAAATTAGATAAGGTGGACGAAATCAAAGAGTTAATATAGATTAATGTAAATTTTTAGGAGATGTTATTATGGGAAAATGTTATGATTTTAATGAATATGTAGACAGAAAAAATTCACATGCTGAAAAATGGAATAATATGGTTTCTGCAGGTGCACCAAAGAATGATCATTCAATTTTGTCTATGTCTATTGCAGATATGGAATTTAAGTGTTGTGATGAAATATTAGAAGCACTAAAAGAGCCAATATCAAATGGAGTAATAGGATATGACTGTCCTTGTGAAAAGTTCTTTACATCATTTATAAAGTGGCAAAAAGAAAAAAATAATTGGGATATAAAGAAAGAATGGATAGTTCCTGTTCCCGGTGTAGTACCCGGAATTGCTAATACAATTTTGCACAATACAAAAGAGGGAGATTCTGTTATTATAAATACTCCTGTATATCCTCCTTTCTTTAATGCTATAACTTTAAATAACAGAGTTGTTGTTGAAAATCCATTAATTGAATTAGAAGACAAATATGTAATAGATTTTGATGATTTTGAAAAGAAAATTATAGAAAATGATGTAAAATTAAGTGTATTGTGTAGTCCACATAATCCAGTTGGTAGAGTTTGGACTAAGGAAGAATTAGAAGAATATGGAAGAATTTGTAGAAAACACAATGTATTGATGATTGCAGATGAAATTCATGGTGATTTAATTCTTAAGGATTATAAACATACACCAATTGCATCAATCAACGATGATTTTTTATATAATACTGTTACTTTAACTGCTCCTAGTAAAACTTTTAATATTGCCGGTTTAGCTCAATCTGTTGCCATAATTCCAAATGAAGATTTAAGAAATAGATTTATAAACGGATTAGTAGGATATGGGATTTTCCACATGGCAAGTTTTGCAGCTGTTGGATTTGTAGCAGCTTATACTTATGGTAAAGAATGGTTTGAAGAATGTATGAGTTATATTGAAGAGAATATTGATTTTGCAATTGATTTTATAAATAGAGAAATTCCAAAAGTTAAAGTAAAAAGACCACAAGCCAGTTTCTTATTATGGTTAGATCTTAGAGCATTTGATATTGATCATGATGAGTTACATCAAAAACTTATTAATGAAGGAAAATTATTACTAAATTCAGGAATAACATATGGAGAAAATGCAAAATTATTCTTCAGAATGAATATCGCTTGTAATAGAGAAATGCTTACTGATGGATTAAACAGATTAAAGAAAGTTGTAGATAGTTTATAAATTTTAAGACTGCGAGAGCAGTCTTTTTTTATAAATATTTTACATTGTAAATATTTTCAATCTATGGTAAAATATTTCTGTGATTGGAGGTGTTTTTTTGAAACTTGAAATTTTTCAATTTTTAGAAAAATCAATTGTGCATATGGACAATAATATGGAGTTTATTTCCAGTTCATCTGATGCATTAAAAAAATTTTTTAATGATATTTTTTTGAATTGTGATTTTTTTATAAATACAAATGCTAGAATAAAAAGTGAAGATAGTATAAGAGAAAAATTATTAAGAAATAATTATTATTATAGATATCCTAATCATAAATTAGCAATAGAAAATCTTCCAGACTTAATTGGGATAAGAGTTGAATGTAGATTTATTGATGATGAAAAGAAAATTTTTGATGAAATTTCAAAAAATTTTACCGTTGAGTTAGATAATGGATTTTATAGAAGTGAACTAAATTCAAATATAGAATTAAAACTAAGTGAAAAACAACCTACATTTCAAAAAAATGGTTTTGAGATATACAAAGTTGATGGAAGATATGTTGTTGAAGGTGGATATTTTGTAAATTTTGAATTACAAATAAAATCTTTAGTAAATATATTTTGGGGAGAAATAGATCATAGTGTATTGTATAAAAACTATAATTATATGATAACTGAAGATTTTATTCGTTCTATAATGTTTTCAATTAAAGCTAATTTAACAATGATAGATAATCAACTACAAAGTGTGTATAATCATTTAAAGAATGTGGAAGATAAAAGTAATTATGATTCATCAAAAATTCAGTTAAAAACAATTGTTTCTAAGATGTTGCATGATTTGTATTCTGTTAAAATTAAAGAAAGTACAGGTTTTGTAGTTGATTTTAAAGATTGTGCTAATATTATTGTAGATTATATTTTTTCTAAAAACAAATTTCATAATTCTATGCGCTATGAAGATTATTTTGTTAAATTATTAAATAGACTTAGCGGGGCAAATAACAGAACTATTACTATTGGAGAAACGTTCGAAATTTGTGATACAATTGAATTTAAAAATGATTTATGTAAGAAATTTGGAACAGGTCTTTTAGAATTGGTAAATAAGGATTTTAAATGGAATTTGATTTTTTCAGTTATTCAAGATATAGAAGAAAATGATTTTTGTGAAGAATTTGTACTATTTTCAGAATTTATCGTATATGCTGTTGTTAAAAGGGTAAAACGTGCAGTTGATGAATTAGATATTTCAAATGATGATAAGTCAAAATTAAAATGGGATATTTCTTATGTTGTGATGGAATTTATTTGTAATTCATATTCTCCAAATTTAATTACTTTCAAGAGTATGAAAGAAATAGAGAATAAGATTAGAAATTTCCTAAAAGATGTTGAGAGACCAGAGGAAATATTGGCTTTGAATTATGAAGATTTATATAATTCTTTAGAAAATAATTTTGTTAAAAAAGAAGTGGATGAATTTGAATAATGATAGGAATAGATATTTGTAGTATTACCAGATTTTCAAAAATGAAAAATTTGGAAAAATTTATAAAAAGATATTTTACAAGTGAAGAAATTGATTATATTTTATCTACTGGGAAAAGGGATGAGACAATAGCTGGTATTTTTTGCTTAAAAGAAGCATTTGTTAAGGCAATAGGTACAGGATTTGGAAATATTTCACCTATTGATGTGGAAGTTATACATAATTTTTCCGGTAAACCTGATTTAATAATTCATAATGAAATATTTAAAATAATAGAACAAATTTCTTGCTCTGTTTCCCATGATTCTGAATATGCAATTGCAGTAGTGGATGTTAAATTTTTAAGTATAGAATTAGATACTAAAAACATTTTAGCTTATAAAAATCTTATGTCAAATAGAAAAGTTGATGGACATAAGGGTGATTTTGGTAAAGTTGGAATAATTGGTGGTAGTGTAGGAATGTGTGGAAGTGTTGATTTGTGTGCTAAAGCTTCACTTCGAACCGGTAGTGGACTTGTATATAATATTTGTCCTAATTCTATTTCTAATATTCTACAAATAAAAGCTGTTGAAAATATAGTTTTATCTATTCCTGATGACAATAGAGGCTGTTTTATTCTTAGATATGTAGACGAAATAATTGAAAAAATAAAAAATTTAGATGCCATAGCTATTGGATGTGGATTAGGAAGAAATGAAGAAAATAGAAAAATTTTAGAAATGATTATAAAAAATTTTCAAAAGCCTATAGTTATTGATGCAGATGCTATTTTTTTCCTGAAAGATATTAAATCAGATATTTTGAATAGAGATAATATTATTATAACTCCTCATGAAGTTGAATTTTCCAGGATGTCATTATATGATTTAGAAGATATTAAGAAAAATAGATTAGGGATTGTAAATAAGTTTTTTGAAAAAAATTATAAATTTACTATTGTTTTAAAGGGAAAAAATACCATAGTTAAGTCGAATAAAGAATTATGCATAAATAACACTGGAAACTGTGGAATGGCTACTGCAGGAAGTGGAGACTGTTTAACAGGTATTATATTATCTTTACTTGGACAAGGATTAAGTGTTTTTAATTCTGCAAAACTTGGTGTTTTTATACATGGATTAGCAGGGGATTTTGCTAAAGAAGAAATTGGTGAAGATTCTATAATAGCTTCAGATATAATTAAATTTTTACCAAAAGCAATTAAATATATTAGGAAGTGATATTATGTATGAAAATCAGTCATTGATTTTTGTTGATTTAGATAATTTAAAAAACAATTTTTTGAAAATAAAAGAAAAATGCAATGGTGCAAAAGTTGGAATAGTTTTAAAGGCAAATGCATATGGACTTGGAGCTTGTACTGTCGCTGAATTTTTACAAAAACAAGGTGCAGATTATTTTTGTGTAGCAAACTTTTCAGAAGCTATGGAACTAAGAAAAAAGAAAATTAAATTACCTATTTTAATTTTAGGTTATGTTCCAAATGCTTTATTTGAGAAACTAATAAAGAATAATGTAGAATTAACTGTATACAATATCGGAATGATACGAGAATTAAATGAAATTTCAGAAAAGTGTAGAAAAAAATGTAAAATTCATATTAAAATAGATACTGGTATGAATAGACTTGGATTTCTAATTGATGATAAGTTAAAAGATTATTTAAAAGAGATTTATTCTATGAAACATATTGTTGTTAAAGGAATGTACTCTCATTTATGTGTTTCAGATATTGATGATTTTTCATTTACCAAATTACAGGTAGAAAAATTTGAGAAAGTTAAAAGATTATTAGAAGAAGAAAATCTTAAAATACCTATGTTACATATAGCAAATGATGGTGGCTCTTTGCTTCATGATTATTATTATGATATGGTTAGAGTTGGAATTGGAATATATGGACATTATCCATCAAAATATGTAAAAGAAAATTCTAAAACAAAAATGGATACAGTTGTAAGTTTTGTAAGTACTATTAGTAATGTAAAATATATCCACAAAGGAGATACAGTTGGATATGGAAGAACTTTCTGTGCAGATAAGACTATTAAAGTTGCAACAATTTCTGTAGGTTATGCAGATGGATATCCTTATGAACTAAGTAATAAGGGTTACGTAATGATAAATAATAAAAAGGCTAAAATTTTAGGAAAAGTATGTATGGATCAAACAATGATAGATGTTTCTGAAATTGAAGATGTAAAAATTGGAGATACAGTTTTACTTTATGGTGAATATAAAAATATGAAACTTGATATCTTTGAAATTGCAGAAATGGCAAACACAAATGTCTATGATATAATCTGTAGAATAAATATGAGAATTCCAAGAGTTTATCTTGAGGGAAATAAAGTCGTAAGAGTAGTAGACTATCTATCAACTGAAAAAAATTACTATGAATTATAAAACTCAGTGCATTTTAGCACTGAGTTTTTAAATATATTTTAACTATTAGATTATTATTGAAAAAAATAAAAATATACTACATAAAGTCTAGTGGAGTTTTTTCACAAGATATGGATAATACAATTCCCATTGCTATTAAATTTACTAATTGGAAAGTTCCACCATAACTTAAAAATGGTAGAGGAATACCGGTTATAGGCATAAGTCCAATAGTCATTCCAATATTTTCAAAAATATGTGCTAAAAACATTGCACATATCCCTATAATTAACATTTGATTAAATTTATTAGCTGTTTTTTTGGAAAGTCTTACAAATCTGTATAACATAATTGTGTATAAACCAATTAAAATTGTTCCTCCAACAAATCCCATTTCTTCAACAAAGACAGGAAATATATAATCTGTTTGTTTTTCTGGAATAAAGTTAAATTGATTTTGGGGACCTTTAAAAAGTCCTCTTCCAATAAATTTTCCGGAACCTGCGGCTATTTTTCCTTGTACTGCTTGATATCCGGTATTTGTTATGTCTCTTTCAGGATTTAAAAAGTTTAAGATTCTATTCTTTTGATAAGGAGACAAGCTAAAATAAAAAACAGGTAAACTTGCAATAGCAGTAATTAATGTATATACTACAAGTCTTAAGCTAATTCCAGCCACAAAAAGCATAGATCCTATTACTAGTATAAATACAAAAGCAGTTCCAAAATCCGGTTGCATAAGGACTAATCCAACTGGAATAAAAGCGAAAATCAAAACTTTAATTAAAGTTTTAGGTTCATTCAATTTTGCACTGTTATTTTCAATAACAGTTGCTAAACAAATAATCATACCAAGTTTTACAAATTCAGATGGTTGAAAAGAAATAGGACCTAATTTTATCCAACTTCTTGCACCAACAGAATCTCCTGTACCAATAATAAGTACCAAAATTAAAAGTGCTATTGAAATTATATAAATAGGTAAATATAGTCTTTTTAAAAATTGTATATTTACCGCAATTAATATAAACATTAAGATAAAACCAAGTATAGTTGCAATAGATTGTGATAGCATAAAGTTTCTCTTTAAACTTAATGTTGCACTATATAAATTTAGCAATCCAATTAGAATTATTAAAACTAAAGAAATAAGAATAAATAAGTCTATTTTATATAAATTTTTATTTTTAAAAAACATTTTAATCACCTCATAATGTATATATTATATTAGAAATTTTTTAAATATGCAAATAAAAATAAAAAAATGTTAACAATTATTTTTGATTGGGTATATAAAAAATATTAATAATTAGGAGAAAATTATGGACTTTGAATATATTAAGGTTATTAAAAGTGATTTGGATGATATTGATGAGGCTGTTTCTTTTGTTTTGGAAAAATTATCAAGTGTTATCAGAGATGAAGAACTGATGTTCAATATCCGAATTGTTATAAATGAAATAGTTATAAATAGTTATGAACATGGTAATAAATGTAATAAAGAAAAAGGTATAAATTTAAAAGTCTGTGTTAATATGGATTGTATACATATAAATGTTAAAGATGAGGGAGACGGAATAAATTATATTTTCAATGAAAATAGAGATATTAATATGACAACTTCAGGACGTGGACTTAGAATTGTTAAACATTTAGTTGATGAATTAGAGATAAATAATAATGAAATTAGTGCAAAAATAAAATGTGAGGGAAATGATTTTTAGAAATCAATTTTATAAATTGGTTTCTTTTTTGTTGAATTTTTTATAAAAAGTGATATAATATAAGCATACACGTTAGTGTAAATAAAAAATGGAGGGTTTAATTATGAGAATGTTACCACAAACAGTTATGAAATTGTTACCAAAAACTAATAGTATTATTGTTATTTTAGCAGTGGTTTTGGTGTTCGGATTCTTTTATTTCGTTCCCGTAGGTCTTTGGGTTACAGCTTTATTCAGTGGAGTTAAGGTTAAGATTTCGAATCTTATAGGAATGAAACTAAGAAGAGTTAGAGCGTCAAAAATTATTTATCCATTGATTAAAGCAACAAAGGCTAATGTTAGAATTAACATTTCAGAATTAGAAGCACATTATTTGGCAGGAGGTAATGTAAATAATGTAGTTGATGCTTTGATTGCAGCTCAAAAGGCAAATATTGAATTGACTTTTGAAATGGCAACAGCAATTGACCTTGCCGGACGTGATGTGTTGGAAGCTGTTCAAGTCAGTGTAAATCCTAAAGTTATCAATACTCCAAAAATAGCAGCAGTTGCTATGAATGGTATTGAAGTGATAGTTATTGCAAAAGTAACAGTTAGAGCCGATATTTCAAGACTTATCGGTGGTGCCGGTGAAGAAACTATCATTGCCAGAGTTGGAGAAGGTATAGTTACTACTGTAGGTAGTGCAGAAAGACATAGTTTAGTGCTTGAAAATCCTGATGCTATTTCAGAAACGGTTTTGGCAAAAGGACTGGATTTAGGAA
The DNA here is from genome assembly GCF_047608425.1 of Parvimonas oralis. NCBI lineage: Bacteria > Bacillati > Bacillota > Tissierellia > Tissierellales > Peptoniphilaceae > Parvimonas > Parvimonas oralis. Next base: position 525,988 of record NZ_JBLKRS010000001.1, on the reverse strand, counting down.
CAGCATTTGAAATTTTATCTATCGATATCGCTGATGTTGATATTGGTAGAAATATAGGAGCACAATTACAAGCAGATCAAGCTGAAGCTGATAAGAAAATAGCACAAGCAAAAGCAGAAGAAAGACGTGCTATGGCAGTTGCGGTTGAACAAGAAAACAAAGCTAAGATTGAAGAAATGAAGGCAAAAGTTGTCGAATCAGAAAGTAAAATTCCACTTGCTATTGCAAAAGCATTTGAAGAAGGAAATATTTCTGTATATGAATACGAAAAGTTAAAGAATTTAAAATCTGATACTAAGATGAGAGAATCACTTTCAGAATAGAGGTGAATTTCTATGAAAAATGAAAAAAGCTTTTTGTCTTTTATTGACGATTTAAAATCTGAGATTAATAATATAAAAGCTCAAATTGATGAAGTAGGAAACGATAAACATCAGAATAATACTGTAAAAACTTCAAATAAGTCTAAGACTAAAAAAAATAAGAATAATAATAGTTCAAAAAGCAAGACTTATAAGACTAATAATTTTGAAGATTATGAAAGTCCTGAGGGAACAACTATTATGACTTCTAGTATTGAAGGAAATTCTATTGAAAATTTTTCTTATGAAGGTAAGACAGCTATGACAACTTCTATCGAAGGTAAAAGTATTATGAATACTTCTTTTGAAGGAATTGGTCAAATGTACAATTCTCGAAAAACTGAGAGAGTATCACTGAGAAAGGATATTTTAACTTTAGACGATTTGATTGAAAGAAAAACAAAAAAGTTTGTTCTAAAGGGTAAGGAAAGTTTATCGAAAGCTGTACTTTATTCAGAGATTATCGGAAAACCTAAATCATTAAAATAACAACTCACCTTTCAATGACACTTTGTGTTAGGTTAGATATCTGGAGTTTGTTATTTAACAATAATTTAAAAGGAGACCATTTAAGGTCTCCTTTTTAATCAATCTTTTCTAGTGTAATATAATCAACTCCTGAAATTATAAATTTCATTCCGACTTCCAATCTTATTTCGTGCGATTCTTTTAATTTTATAACTTTCACTTCATTGTTTTTTGAAATTGTTTTTATAATAGTATCTTTCGTTGTATTTGACAGTTTATAATTACCATGTTTAATATCAGTATCTACATCGAAAATTCCACTTGGAAAATTTTTAAATTTATTGTACTGTATGTTATCTTTGAATATAATTCCTATTATATCACCATTAAATTCTACACTTGAATTATCTAATATTTTGATTCTAATATATCTTGGTTTTTCATTTTCTTTTAAAACTTCATCAGAAATTGTTCTATTATTTACTATATACCTAAAATTACCTTTTCCAGTAAGTTTTATTAAATAGTTGTCGTAAGGAAAATCTTTTTTATTTAATTCTGTTTTTGAATTTTGATTAAGTAGTTTTTCTTCAACTTTAACATCAATAGAAGATTCATTTTTAAAATTTATATATTTTTTACCATAAAAATTTTCAATTTCTTGAAGTTTTTCCAATATTTTTGTTTCAAATGCTATATCATTAGATGATTCATTTTTAAATTTATTATATTTTTCTAATATTTTATTAAATAATTTTTTGTCTTCATCTGAAAAATCACCATAGGGTTTTTCCAATACGGTTAATTCTTCTGTATTTAGAGAAAATTGTGATGTTGAATTTTTTATTTCATTATTTACTTTATCAACATTTTTAGTCCCTGTCTTACTGCAAGATGTTAGTAAAAAAGCAGAAAATAAAATCAAAATGTATCTTCTTTTTATATAAAACATATTTAAACTCCTTATTTAGTAAGTATTTATATAAATATTATACTACATTTTTATAATATTTCAAAATGAACTATTAATTTTTTAATTTCTCATAGTTACATTAATTAGACAATTATGGTATAATTACTTTAGCTTTACGCCAAGTGGCAAAGATAAAGTAATTTCACCATAATAACAATAGTTAAGGTATAAAAAAGAAATTAAGGTATAATTACTTTAGCTTTACGCCAAGTGGTAAAGATAAAGTAATTTCACCATAATAACATTAATCTTAGCAATAAAAAAGAAATTATGGTATAATATCTATAGTTTTACGACCTATTGTAAAGCTATAAATGTTTCATTATAATAATTTTGATTTAATAATCAAAATGGAATTATAATATAATTAGTTGTATAACAATTTTTTAAGAAAATATAAAATAAAGGAGAAAATATGTATAATCTAGGAGAATTTCAAAAATTGATTATAAAACGCTTTAAAAATAATGGTGCTTATATCGGTATAAAAGATGTGAAAAATGAAAAACTTGATATATTATTGCCAAAAAAAGAAGTTTTAGAAACAGATAAAATAGGCGATGAACTTGAAGTTTTCATTTACAAAGATAATCAAGCTAGATTTGTTGCTACAAGGAAAATTCCAAAAATTTCTATGGGAAGGCTTGAAACATTAGAAGTAATGGATATTTCAAAAATTGGTGCTTTTTTAGATTGGGGACTTGAAAAAGAATTATTTTTACCTTTCAAAGAACAATCTATGAAACTTGAAAAGGGAAGAAAATATTTAGTTGCTTTATATATAGACAAGTCTGAGAGACTTTGTGCAACAATGAAAATAAGAGATTATTTAACTTCTGATTCACCTTACAAAGAAGGTGACTGGGTTGAAGGAATTATCTATTCAATTCATAAAGATTATGGTGCTTTTGTTGCTGTAGATAAAAAATATGATGCAATGATTGAGAATAAAGATATTGTTGGAGTTTTAGAAATTGGAGAGCCGATTAATTTTAGAATTTCAAAGGTAAAAAAAGATGGACGTTTAAATTTAGTTTTGAAAAACTTATCTCATATTGAAATAAATGATAATGCTGATATTCTTTTTGATATTATTAAAGTTAGAGGTGGATTTTTAGACTTGAATGATAAAAGTGATCCTGACAGAATTAAGGATATTTGTGGTATGAGCAAGTCATCTTTTAAAAAGGCTGTGGGAAGACTTTTAAAGACTAAAAAAATTAAATTTGAAGGAAATGGAATCAAATTAATTTAAGGAGGAATTTTTTATGGAAAGCAAAGTAATGGCGATTGTAAATGGAGTGGAAATTTTAGAAAGTGATGTTGACAGATTTATAGAATTAATGGGAAACAGAGCATTACCTTATAAAAATCCTGAAGGAAAAAAACAATTATGTGAAGAATTAGTAAAACAAGAACTTATAATTCAAGATTGTTATAATAGAAAGTTAGATGAAAGTGAAGCTTTTGTTAAAGAGATTAATGAAATTAAACGTTCTATTTTAGCAAAACATTTCTTAAATGAATTATTTGATAATATTCATGCCAGTGATGAAGAAATAAAAAAATATTATGAAGAAAATAAAAATTTATTTATGAGTAAATATACTTTTAATGCCAAACATATTTTAGTAGAGAGTGAAGACAAAGCGAAAGAATTAAAAGCACTTTGTGAAAATGGAGAAAAATTTGAAAACTTAGCAAAAGAACATTCTATGTGTCCTTCTAAAGAGGTAGGTGGAGATTTAGGAGAATTTACTCAAGGTCAAATGGTTTTAGAATTTGAAAATGCATGTATAGATGCTGAAGTAGGGAAAGTTACTAACCCGGTTAAAACACAATTTGGATATCATTTAATAAAATTAGAATCAAAAAGAAATCCTGAACAATTAGCTTTAGAATCAGTTAAGGATGAAATTGAGAAAAATATAATAAAAGCTAAAGAACAAGTAGCCTATGTAAAAAAAATGGATGCATTGATGAAAGATAGTAAAATAGAAAGAAAATACTAATATGTATTTTATAGGTGGAATATTAAGTTTTTTTGTTTTTTTATTTGTTTCATCAATCGATATTAAACTTTTAAATAAAAAGGATGTTATAAAGGTATCAATTTCTTATTTAAAAAGATATTATAATATATTAAATTTTATAATTATATTTCTTGTAAATTTATACTTTATATACTTGTTTTTAAATAATGACATATTATATATGATAAATTTACTTTGTTTTTTATGTATATATATTTGTGCATTTACTGATATGATTTGTAAAAATATTTTTTTAAATATAATTATGATATTTGCTTTACCTATTTTATTATTAAATATCTATGGAAATTATTCTGTTATTTCTTTTTGGGGATTGATTTCTGGAATGATTTTATTTGGGAGTATATATGGTATTTCTAAATTAATTTATGGAACGGAAGTTTTTGGAACGGGAGATATTTATGTGCTATCTTTTATTGGTTTTTCATCAGATTGGTACACAGTTATTTATATAGGGTTATTTACTTTTATAGTTGCAGGAATTTTTTATTTAGTAAAAATTTTAATAGTTAGAAATTTAAAAAAATTGAAACATTATGAAATACCATTGGTTCCATTTATATTAATAAGTTATTTAATTATAATTTATTTTTAAAATCAACTCAAAATTCAATATTTTAAGTTGATTTTTGTATGCAAATATGATATTATTATTAGCAGGTTAATTAAGATATACGGAGGTGTGTTATGCAAGTTTTAATGGAAATAATTTTATTTATTACTAGTATTGTAATAATAGTTGCTGTTCTTATGCAAGAATCTAAGTCAGATGGTGTTGCATCTTTGACTGCAGAAACTAATATTTCAGGAAAAGGTGGAAAAAAATCTAGAGACGCTGTTTTAAGTCAAATTACTATTATAGCATCAGTTGTGTTTTTTATAGTAGCTATTGCTATGGCTGCGATTAAATAAAAAATTTTAGGAGGAAAAAATGGATACTAATTTAATTTTTTATAGTGCAATTGCCGTAGGTGCTATTGCACTTGTATTTGCTTATATTAAATATTTAAGCATTACAAAAATTGAACCTGGTAATGAAAGAATGAAACAAATTTCAGGTTATATTGAAGAAGGTGCAATGGCTTTCTTAGTTCGTGAATATAAATATTTAGTTATATTCGTTATTGTTGTAGCAATTATTTTGGGGGTTGCCATTAATCTACTTACTGCAGTTTGCTTCTTAGCCGGTTCAATTTGTTCAATTTTAGCAGGTTTTTTTGGAATGAAAGCTGCTACAAAAGCAAATGTTAGAACTGCAAATGCCGCCAAAGAATATGGAATGGGGAAAGCACTTCAAACTGCCTTTTCAGGTGGAGCTGTAATGGGTCTTTCTGTAGTTGGATTAGGTATTTTAGGAATGACAGTTTGCTACTTTTTAGTTGGAGATGTTAATATTGTTACAGGATTCAGTTTTGGAGCATCATCTATTGCCTTATTCGGAAGAGTTGGTGGTGGTATCTATACAAAAGCTGCTGACGTTGGTGCTGACCTTGTAGGTAAGGTTGAAGCAGGAATTCCTGAAGATGATCCTAGAAACCCTGCAGTTATTGCTGATAATGTTGGTGATAACGTAGGAGACGTAGCTGGTATGGGTGCTGACCTTTTTGAATCATATGTAGGGTCTATTTTATCTGGTATCACACTTGGTTCAATTGCTTTTGGTAAAGAAGGTATTATATTTGCTTTAGCACTTGCTGCAGCTGGTATTTTAGCATCATTAGTTGGATTGTTCTGTGTAAGAGGAGATAAAGATCCACAAAAATCATTAAATATGGGAACTATTGTAAGTTCAATTTTAACTATTATAGTAACTTACTTTTTAAGTAATAAAATTTTAGGAAATAATTCTGCATTTGTTTCATCAGTTGCAGGTATTTTAGTTGGTTTGATTATTTCACAATTTACTGAATATTATACTTCAGGAGATAAAAAACCAGTTCAACATATAGCAGAAGAATCAGAAACTGGTTCATCAACAAATATCATTTCCGGTTTAGCTGTTGGAATGAAATCAACAGCTGGTCCAATTATAGTAATAGCTATAGGTATTTTAGTATCTTATATGGCTTCAAATGGATTTTCAAATGCTGGTCAAGGATTATATGGTATTTCTGTAGCAGCTATTGGTATGCTTTCTACATGTGGTATGACAATCGCAGTAGATGCTTATGGCCCAATTGCTGATAATGCAGGTGGTATTGCAGAAATGTGTGAATTACCTCATGAAGTTAGAAATATTACTGACAAACTGGATTCAGTTGGAAATACAACAGCAGCTATTGGTAAAGGATTTGCTATTGGTTCTGCAGCTTTAACTGCATTGGCATTATTTGCTTCATATACTCAAGCTGTAAAATTAACTTCAATAGATGTTACAAAACCTCAAGTAGTAGCAGGTATGTTTATCGGTGGTATGTTACCGTTCTTATTCTCAGCATTAACTATGGAAGCTGTAGGAAATGCTGCTAATGAAATGATTCAAGAAGTTAGAAGACAATTTAAAACAATTCCTGGAATTATGGAAGGAACTGGAACACCTGACTATAGAAAATGTGTTGATATTTCTACTATGGCAGCTTTAAAACAAATGGTTATTCCTGGATTATTAGCTGTAGTTGTTCCTGTGCTAGTTGGTCTTTTAATCGGAGCAGAAGCTCTTGGTGGATTATTGGCAGGTTCATTAGTAACAGGTGTTTTAATGGCTATATTTATGTCAAATGCTGGTGGTGCTTGGGATAATGCTAAAAAGTATATAGAAGAAGGACATCATGGCGGAAAAGGTTCAGAACCACACAAAGCAGCAGTTGTTGGAGATACTGTAGGTGATCCTTTCAAGGATACTTCAGGACCATCATTAAACATTTTAATTAAGTTAATGACAGTTGTAGCATTAGTATTTGCTCAAGTTATTCTAAATTATGGTGGAATGTTATTAAAATAAATTTAATATATTACTTTAATAAAAAGTGTATTTTTATACACTTTTTATTTTTTTAAAAATTTAGATAGATATAATAATTTATATGTAAATTTGCAAAATTTAAATTTTTTTGGTATAATTTTTCTAAATAAATAATTTTTAGGAGGTTATTATGGATAGTGGACCCGAGGTCTATTTTCAAATTATTATTTTAATTTTATTAACTTTAGCTAATGCTTTCTTTGCTGCATCAGAAATGGCAATAGTTTCTATGGATAAAAAGAAGTTATTAGCTTTGTCAGAACAAGGAGATAAGAGGGCTATTAAAGTTGAGAAACTTTTAAAAGAACCTTCAAAGTTTTTATCAACAATTCAGGTTGGTATCACTTTTGCAGGATTTTTTACATCAGCTTCTGCTGCAGTAGGACTTTCAGATAAATTTGGAAGCGTTTTAGAAAGTTTATCAATTCCTTTTGCAAATAGAGTTTCTCTTATTTTAATAACAATAATTTTAGCGTATTTTAGTTTAGTTTTTGGAGAACTTGTACCTAAGAGAATAGCTTTACAAAATGCTGAAAAGTTTGCATTATTTTCAGTTGGAACTATAAATTTAGTTTATAAAGTTATGAGTCCATTTGTTTATTTGCTATCTTTATCTACAAATATCATATTAAAGATTTTTTCAGTTCCTACAACTGGAGTTGAAGCTAAGGTTACTCTTGAGGAAATAAAATCTATTGTAGAAGTAGGTCAAGAACAAGGTATAATTAATCCTACTGAAAGAGAAATGATTGATGGTGTAATTTCTTTTGATGACATTTTAGCAGAAGAAGTAATGACTGCAAGAACTGAAGTATTTATGATTGATATTGATGAACCTGATAAAGATTTTGAAACATTAATGCAAATGAGGTATTCAAGAGTTCCAGTTTATGAGGATGACATTGATAATATAATAGGAATTTTATATATTAAGGACTTTTTCTTAGAGGCATATAAAGTTGGATTTGAAAATGTTAATATACGTTCTATTTTGAGACCTGCATATTTTATTCCAGAAAGAAAGAATATAAATGACTTATTTCTTGAACTTAAAAATTCGAGAAATCAGATGGCTGTATTAATTGACGAATATGGTGGTTTTACAGGGATAGTTACTATGGAAGATTTGATTGAGGAAGTTATGGGAGAAATAGATGATGAGTATGATAAGAAAACTAATCCTGCTATCAAAAAGATAGATGATAGACATTTTATTGCCACAGGTGCTTGTGAAATAGAGGATGTTAATAATGCTTGTAATCTAAAACTTGATGAAAATTCTGAAGATTATGATACATTAGGTGGAATGCTTATGTACCTTTTAGGCTATATTCCAAACGACGGGGAAAAGCTTACTGTTGAAGATAATGGCGTTATTTATAATATTTTATCAATTTATGAACATAGAGTTAAAAAGGTTAGAATAGTTCTTCCTAAAGAAGAAGTTGTAGAAAATGATGAGGACGAAGAAAAAGATTCTGAAAAATAAATTTTGGAATAATACTTCTTGTTTTCATATTATTAATAAATTAGATAAAGGAAAAACCGCTAAGTAAAATTAGCGGTTTTTATTGTAAAAATAACATGGTATTTTTTGCTTTTTAAATTTTATATTATTTAATTAGAATAATTATGTAAAAGGCTTTTAAATAGTTATTCTATTCCTAATTTTTCAATTGTTTGAACAAGAATATTAGAGTCAACATACCTAAAATCTCTAAGAACTCTATCAATCCATAGAGGTGTTTTCATATTATTTTGGAATTTTTTATAAGTTTCTATTGCTTCATCAATTATTATTATTCCTTTAATATCTAATTCTTTTGATTTCGTTATTAAAATAGATCTATAAGGTGTCTCGTTAGGTTTTATACTTCCACAAAGAGGGTGAGTAGAAAGTTCATAACCATCTTGAAGTTTTTTCTTAACTATATCCAAAATATCTCCATATGTATATTTCTCGTCAAATATTATGTCTAAATCTTTCTTATTTTTTACTTTTTCATATAAGTCAATATTATTGGTTATTAATGTAAATTTCATATCATTTCTCCCTTCATACTATAAGATTGTAACATAAAATAATAAAAATATAAAGTGATTAACAAAAATATATTTAAAAATTATTAAAAATATGGTAAAATCAATAAAGAGGTGATAATTTTGGCTAATGATTTTGTACATTTAAATGTTCATACTGAATATAGTCTGTTGAACAATTATAATCCTATGGGGAAATTAATAGAAAAAGCAAAAGAATTAAATTTTAAAGCTATGGCTATTACAGATTATAATAATATGTATGGTGTTATTGATTTTTATAAAAAATGTAAGAAAAATTCAATAAAACCAATTATTGGTTGTGAGTTAACTTTGTTATACCCGAATAACGAATTTTATAATATAATTTTATTGGCTAAAAACAATCTCGGTTATAAAAACTTATGTAAATTAGTTTCTAATTTATATGTTATTGAAAATAGGACTGGTGAATTTATTACTTTTGATGAACTTGAAAAATATTCTAAAAATTTAATTTTAATAGTTGGTTCAAAGAGAAGTTTTATTCGAAAATGTTTGTATAAAGATGATATTCAAAGTGCAAAAAATGAAATATTAAATTTTAAAAGTTTGTTTAATAAAGAAGATTTATTCTTGGAATTAAATTTTCATTTTGAAGAAAAAGATGAATTGATGATAAATAAGTATTTGGAATTTGCAAATGAAGTTAATGTAAAAACTGTTGTAACTAATGACGTCCATTACTTAGAAAATACAGATTTTAACTTATTTAATATTGCAAGATGTATATCTAAAGGAGTTTTACTGTCTGAATTAAAGGAAGATAATTTTACTAAATCAGAATATTATTTAAAGAGTGAAGAAGAAATGTTAAAAATATTTTCTTCGCTTAAAGATTCAATATATAATACAAAAATGATTGCTCAAAGATGTAATGTAGAATTTGATTTTTCAACATATCATTTGCCTGAATATAAGGTTCCTGATGGTGTAAGTACAAAGGAAGACTATTTGCATAGTTTAATTATTGAAGGCATGAAAAATAGATATGAAAATATTACTGATGAAATCAAAAAAAGAGTTAATTATGAGTTTTCAATTATAAATAAAATGGGATTTACAGATTACTTCCTTATTGTTTGGGATTTTGTAAATTTTGCTAAGAAAAATAAAATTCCTGTAGGACCGGGGAGAGGGTCCGGAGCCAATTCAATTGTCGCATATTGTTTAGAAATTACTGATATAGATCCAATAGAGTATGATTTGATATTTGAAAGATTTTTAAATCCTGAAAGAATATCTATGCCTGATTTTGATATAGATTTTTGTAATGAAAGACGTGAAGAAGTTATTGATTATGTAATAAAAAAATATGGAAAAAATCATGTTTCTCAAATTGTAACTTTTGGAACTATGAAACCCCGAGCTGCAGTTAGAGATATTGGTAGAGTTTTAGGATATAAGTTATCAACTGTTGATAAAGTAGCAAAACTAATTCCAAATAATTTGGATGTTACTTTTAAAAATGCATTAAGAGATAGTTTAGAATTAAAAAAATTATATGATGAAGATATAAATATAAAAAAACTTATTAACACTTCTGAAAAATTTGAAAAATTTCATAGACATATATCAATTCATGCTGCAGGTATTGTTATAACTAAGGAAGAACTTACAGAATATATTCCACTTTCAAAAAGTGGAGAAAATATTGTAACACAATTTAATATGATAGAATTAGAGGAATTAGGTCTTTTAAAGATGGACTTTTTAGGACTTAGAACTCTTACAGTAATTGATGATACTATAAAACTTGTTAAAGAAAAATATAATAAAGATATCGATATAGAAAAAATCTCATTAGATGATAAAAATGTTTTAAATTTATTTAAAACTGCAGAAACAATTGGAGTTTTCCAATTTGAAAGTACAGGTATGAGGTTGTTTTTAAAAGATTTAAAAGCAGATAATTTTAATGAGTTAGTTGCAGCAAATTCTCTATTTAGACCAGGACCAATGAATCAAATACCTAATTATATAAAAAATAAAAGAAATCCTAATGGTATTAGATATTTAGATAAGCGTTTAGAAAAGTATTTAAAATCTACTTATGGAATTATTGTATATCAAGAACAGGTTATGCAGATTGCTAGAGAGCTTGCAGGATATTCTTGGGGACAGGCGGATAATTTAAGAAAAGCCATCGGGAAAAAACATATGGATATTATGGAATATAATCGAAAGATTTTTATTTATGGCTTGGATAATTTAGATGGTAGTATAAAAATTAAAGGTTGTGTTAGAAATGGAGTGGATGAGAAACTTGCACAAAATATTTTTGATTTAATTGTGGAATTTGGAAATTATGCATTTAATAAATCACATAGTGCTTGTTATTCATTAAATGCTTATAGAACTGCATATTTAAAATATTATTATCCACTTGAATATATGGTTTGCCTTTTAAATTCTGTTATTAATTATGAAAGACAATTTTTTCAATATTTTCAAGAAATTAAAAAGATGGGTATAAAGATTTTACTTCCAAGTGTAAACTTTAGTTTTTATAAAATTAGTACAGAAAAAAATTTTATGAGAATAGGTTTTTCACAGATAAAAGGATTTAACAGACTTTTAGCTAAAGATATAATTGAAGAAAGAAAGAATGGGAAATTTAAAAATTTCAAAGAATTCTTAGAAAAATTAAAAGATTCAAAGAATATTAATTTGACATCTATTGAGAATTTAATAAAGTCGGGGGCTTTTGATGAAATAGAAGAAAGCAGAATAGAAATTTTGAATTCTTTTGAAACTTTATTTACACAAATAGTTTCAAAAAGTAAAAATGAATTATCGGGACAGCTTTCTTTAATCAGTTCGGATTTTATGCAAGAAAAATTTGTTAAGTCTGAAAAATTTTCAAAGGACGATATTCTTGAATTTGAAAAAGAAGTTTTAGGATTTTATATTTCTTCACATCCATTAGATGATTATAAAGAATATATAAAATCTAAAAAAACTATGAAGTTGATTGATTTAAAAGTTTTAGACAAAGGTATCTATAAAGTAATAGTTTATGTAAATTCTGTAAAAACAAGAAGAAATAAAAAAAATAAAATGTTAAAAACTGTAAATGTTGAAGACTTTTCAAGTAGTATTGAACTCTTAGATGTAATGGATTTAGATATTCATAAAGGGAAAATTTATGAAATATCAGTTAAAGTAGCTGTTAATTCATTTGGAAATACTAATTATACTATAATTGATGCTAAGGAAATTGAAGAAATTTATAGTAAGAAACTATATATAAAATTAGAAAATTTTGATAATAATATTAAGAAAAAACTTGGAGAATTTTCAGAAAAATATGGTGGAGAAAATCAAGTAATTTTGTATATTTTATCTAACAATAAAACTTTAAGATTAGAAAATAAATTTGATTTAAAAAATGAAAATTTACTTATTGAATTAGAAAATAATTTTGGAAAAGATTGTTTTCGTATAAACTAATGGAGGTATATTTTGAAAAAAATTGCTATTCTTACGAGTGGAGGTGATTCTCCAGGAATGAATCCTGTAATAAGAGCAGTTGTAAGAACATGTATTTATCATAATATTAGAATTTATGGTGTAAAATTTGGATATGATGGTCTTATTAAAGGGGATATTTTTGAAATGAATGTATCCAGTGTTGCTGATATAATTCAAAAAGGGGGAACTATATTAGGTAGTGCAAGAAGTAAAGAATTTATGACTATAGAAGGTCAGGAGAAGGCAGTTAAAAATTTAGAGAAATACGGTATAGAAGGTCTTGTAGTTTTAGGAGGGGATGGTACTTTTAGAGGAGCTAATGTACTAAGTAAATATGGAATAAAGACGATAGCTATACCTTGTACGATTGATAATGATATGGGATATACTGACTATACGGTAGGATTTTTTACTTCTGTAAATACAGTTATAGATGCTATATCAAAACTTCGTGATACTTCATCTTCACACGGAAGAGCTAATATATTAGAAGTTATGGGACGAAAATGTGGAGATATTGCTTTAAATTCCGGGCTTGCCGGAGGAGCAGAAAGTATAATAGTTCCGGAAGTTGACTTTGATATAGATAAAGTTTGTAATAAGATAATTCGTGGTAGAAAAAGAGGAAAGTTACATCATATAATAGTTTTAACAGAAGGTATTTTAAGCCCTTATGAGCTTAAGAGACAAATTCAGGAAAAGGCGAATATAGATACAAGAGTAACTGTTCTTGGACATATTCAAAGAGGAGGTACTCCAAGTTCATTTGACAGAATAATTGCTAGTCAAATGGGAAGTATGGCTGTTAAATTATTATTAAAAGATAAGACAAATTTAGCTTTAGCATTTAGGAATAATAGTATTGAATATATTTCTATTGAAGATGCTGTTTCATCCCAAAAAATATTTAATAAAGATTTATATGATATAGTAGATGAATTATCTATTTAGGAGAGAATTATGAAAAAAACAAAAATAATATGTACAATTGGACCTGCTTCAGATTCAGTTGAAAGTTTAAAAGAATTAATGCTTTGTGGAATGAATGTTTGTAGATTGAATTTTTCACATGGAAGCAAGGAAGAACATCAAGTTAGAATTGATAATATAAAAAAGTCAAGAGAAGAATTAGATTTACCTATAGCGATAATGCTTGACACTAAAGGACCTGAAATTAGACTTGGAAAATTTAGTGTTGATGAAGTTGTTTTGAAAGCAGGAGATATTTATACTTTTACGACAGATGAGGTTTTAGGAAATCAAAATATTTGTTCTGTTTCATATAAATTATTACCAAACGATGTTAAAATTGGCGGAACAGTTTTAGTTGATGACGGTTTGGTAGAAATGGAAGTTATTTCAAAAACAGATAAAGAAATAAAATGTTTGGTAAAAAATAACGGAGTAATTAAGAGCAATAAAGGTGTGAATATTCCAAATGAAATAATACATTTACCTTCAATTACAGAAAAGGATAAGAGTGACATTTTATTTGCAATAAAAAATGATTTAGATTTTATTGCTGCTTCTTTTGTTAGAAAACCTGAAGATGTTTATGAAATAAGAAAAATTTTAGATGAAAATAATTCTGATATTAAAATTATATCTAAAATTGAAAATCAAGAAGGTGTTGAAAATATTGATAAAATTATAGAAGCATCAGACGGAATAATGGTTGCTAGAGGAGATTTAGGTGTTGAAATTAAAACGGAATTTATTCCAAAAATTCAAAAAGAAATTATTAGAAAATGTAATTTGATAGGAAAACCTGTAATAACTGCAACTCAAATGTTGGATTCAATGATTAGAAATCCTAGACCAACAAGAGCAGAGGTTACAGATGTTGCAAATGCAATTATTGACGGAAGTGATTGTGTTATGTTATCCGGTGAAACAGCTGCAGGAAAATATCCAAAGGATGCAGTTAAAGTTATGAATAATATAGCTATTACAACAGAAAATTCATTTGATTTTCAAAATAGTATAAAAAACAAAAACAGACATGACACTTTAAATACGATGAATTCAATTAGTTTATCTACAAAGGAAATTGCCGAGAACTTAAAAGCAAAAGCAATTATTTGTGCTACAGCTTCAGGAATTACGCCAGTATCAATTTCAAAATTTAGACCATTTGTTGATATTATAGCTGTAACATACTCTGAAAGGGTTAGAAGAAAATTGCAAATATTTTGGGGGGTTACTAGCTTGATATCTCAAAAATCAGATCATACAGATGAAGTAATTGAACGTTCAATATCAGCTACTTTAAATGCAAATTATATTAGTGATGGTGATACAGTTATTTTAACTGCCGGAATACCTGTAGGTGTAGCAGGAACAACAAATTTAATTAAAGTGCATACAGTTGGAAAAATTTTGATAAAAGGCTTTGGAATTGGAAAAGATTCAGTTACAGGAAAAGTTTGTGTAATAAATTGTGAAGATGATTTAAAAAATAAATTTAAAGATGGAGATATAATAGTATCTAAATTCACGGATAGAGAATATGTCGAATTTATTGATAGAGCATCAGGAATTATAGTTGAAACGGGAGGGTTAACTTCACACGCAGCAATAATTGCATTACATTTTAATATTCCAACAATTATTGGTGCTGAAAATGCAACAAATTTGATTAAAGATGAACAACTTGTAACAATAGATACTGTTGGTGGTTTAGTTTATGATGGTGATGTTAAAGTTCTTTAATTTTACTTTATTTTAAATATATGTTATTATATTACAGACGTTTAAATAAGGAGAAAATATTTTGATTAAATATGAAGATTTGCCTATAGAATTTCAAAATGATTCTGTAAAAAAATATTATGAAATAGTTTCAAAAAAGAGACTAAGTTTAGTTTTTAAGAGAATATTTGACATTATTTTTTCTGTTTTAATTTTACTGATATTATTTATTCCGATAGTTATAATTTCTATAGCTATAAAGTTAGATTCAAAAGGTAGTATATTTTATAGACAAGAAAGAGTTACAACATACGGTAAAAAATTTAGAATTTTTAAATTTAGAACAATGGTTTCAAATGCGGATAAAATTGGAACACTTGTAACTGTGAAATCAGATTCGAGAATAACTAAAGTTGGAAAATTTTTAAGAAAATATAGATTAGATGAATTTCCACAAATTTTTAATATATTTTTAGGAGAAATGAGTTTTGTTGGAACGAGACCTGAAGTAACAAAATATGTTGAAAGGTATTCTGATTATATGTATGCGACTTTATTGCTCCCTGCGGGACTTACATCATATTCCAGTATAAATTATAAAGATGAGGATGAAATAATATCAAAACACTTAGATAATGATTCAAATATTGATGATATTTATGTGAATTATATTTTACCGGATAAAATGAAGTATAATTTAGAATATATTGAAAGATTTTCTTTTTGGTATGATATAAAAATTATGTTCAAAACATTTTTATCTGTTTTTTTTGGAGGAAAAAATAATGAAGGTTAGTATTGGTGTAGTTGCCTTGAATGAGGAGAAAACTTTACCTTCTCTTTTTAAAGATTTTGAATTACAAACATATCCCCATAGCGAGATTGAAATAATTTTAGTTGATGGAATATCTACAGATAATACAAAAAAAATTATGCAAGATTTTAAAGAGAATAATGATTTTTTAGATGTTAAAATTATAGATAATCCAAAAAAGATTCAATCTGCAGGATGGAATATAGTGATAAGAAATTTTACAGGGGATGTTTTAGTAAGAATAGATGCACACTCATCAGTTCCAAAAGATTTTATAGAAAAAAATGTTAGAAATATAGAATCAGGAGAAGATGTTTCAGGAGGAAAAAGACCAAATATTATTGATGAGGATACTGCTTATAAAAAAATGCTTTTGGAAGCAGAGTCATCTATGTTTGGTAGTGGGATTGCACCTTTTAGAAATGCATCAGTAAAAAAATATGTAAAGTCTATGTTTCATGCAATGTATAAAAGAGAAGTATTGGAAAAAGTTGGATTTTTTAATGAAAAATTATTAAGAACTGAGGACAATGAATTTCACTATAGAATTAGAAAAGCTGGATATAAACTTTGTTATGATGATGATATTATTTCTTATCAACATACTAGAAATTCACTTTCAAAAATGATTAAACAAAAGAAAGCTAATGGAATGTGGATAGGACTTACGACTGCAGTTTGTCCTGAGTGTTTAAATTTATATCATTATATTCCTTTTGCTTTTTTAGTGGCACTTTTTGTATCAATTATTTCACTATTTTTTACTAAATACTTATTTTTAATGGTATTTGGTTCATATATTATAGTGAATATATTGATGTCTCTAAGTTCAATTTTTAAAGGAAAATTTAATCCTTATAATTTATTGCTTCCAATTGTATTTTTCCTTTTACATATAAGTTATGGATATGGCACACTGATAGGATTTTTAAAAATCCCATCATTTTTAAAAACATATAATAAGGAGGACTAGGCTATGATTTATGCTGGTATTCTTGCCGGAGGAATAGGTAGTAGGATGAATATTTCCAATATCCCAAAACAATTTTTAAATATTGGAGATAAACCTATAATAATTCATACAATTGAAAAATTTCTATTAAGTAACAAAATTGACAAAATTTATGTGGGAGTAAATCCTGATTGGAATTCCTATCTTGTTGATATAATAGAAAAAGATTATAATTATTTATCTGAAAAAATTGTTGTTGTAGATGGTGGTAAAGATAGAAATTCTACAATTTTAAATATTATTTCAGCTATTGATAATGATAATGGATTAACAGATGAAGATATTCTTGTGACACATGATGCAGTTAGACCTTTTGTTTCAATTAAAATGATTGATGAAAACATCGAAAGTTGCAAAAAATATAATATTATTGACACAGTAGTACCCGCTTTTGATACAATTGTTGTTTCTAAAGATGGTAAATTTATTTCATCTATTCCTGATAGAAAAACTATGTTTCAAGGACAAACTCCTCAAACATTTAAAATTAATAAATTTATGGAATACTATAATAAATTAACAGATGAAGAAAAAAATATTTTAACAGATGCTTGTAAAATATTTGTATTAAATGGAGAAAAAGTATTTTTGGTTAATGGTGATTTTTCAAATATAAAGATTACTACGGTAACAGATTTAAAGATAGCTAAAGCAATGTTAATGGAGATTTAAAATGATAAATAGAATTTTTCAATTAATGAAACCGGGTTTTATTTCAGTTAAATATGTTGATGAAAGCTTTTTAGGAGATAAAGTTATTGTAAAACCTTTATATGTATCTTTATGCCATGCAGATCAGAGATATTATTTAGGAAAAAGAGATCCGAAAGTATTAGAAAAAAAATTACCAATGGCTCCAATCCATGAATCTTGTGGTGAGGTTGTTTTTGATCCTACAAATACTTTTCAAGTTGGAGATTTAGTTTCAATGATTCCAAATACACCACCTTGTAATTTTGATGAAAGAATTTATGAAAATTATGTAAAAGGCTCATATTTTTTGTCAAGTGGTCATGATGGATTTATGAGAGAATTTGTAAAAATCTCTCCAGATAGACTTGTTAAGTTTAATAACATTGAGTTACCTGTAGCTTCTATTTTAGAGTTTATTTCGGTAGGTTTTCATGCTTATGATAGGTTTGTAAAAAACTCACTTGAAAGTAAAGAAACTATAACTATTTTTGGAAATGGAAGTTTAGGTTTTATTATGGCAAATGTTTTAAAATATAAATTTCCTAATAGTAAAATAGTTGTTGTCGGCAGAAACTTGGAAAAATTAAAAATATTTTCATTTGTTGATGAGGTATATTCAAGTGATGATATTCCTGAAGGTTTTTCTACAGATCATGGATTTGAGTGTGCTGGAGGACCCGGAAGTGAAGATGCTATTAATAACATAATAAAGTATATTAAACCTCAAGGTTCAATTATGTTGATGGGTGTTAGTGAAAATAAAGTTGCAGTTAATACTAGAGATATATTGGAGAAAGGATTAACATTAATTGGATGCTCCAGATCAGGAAGGATAGATTTTGAAGAAGCTATAAAAATGCTTGAAAACAAAAAAATTCAAAATAGATTTAAGTCTATTGTATTTGAAGATGATGAAATAAATAGTATTGATGATATTCACAGATTTTTCAAAAATGACTTAAATACTCCTTTTAAAACTGTTGCAAAGTGGAATATTTAATTAATAAAAATTTTATAAATTATGGAAGAAATAAATTTAAGAGAATTACAACTTAAGAGTTTAGAAATGGGAAAATATTTTGTCTCTTTTTGTGAAGAAAATAATTTATTATGTTATCTTTGTGGTGGTGGAGCTATTGGCAGTTTAAGACATTCTGGATTTATCCCGTGGGATGATGATTTGGACTTTTTTATGCCAAGAGAAGATTATGAAAAATTAGTTATGATATGGAATGAAAAGGCAAATACTAAAAAATATTCACTTGTTAAAGCTAATAAAGATTTAGTTGACCATAACCTTTTTATAACTATTAGGGATAACGAAACAACAGCTATAAAACCATATCAAAAGGGCTTAAATATATGTCATGGAGTAGCGCTTGATATTTTACCTCTTGATGGTTGTCCAAAAGGAAAATTTAAGCGAAAATTTCAAATTATGTGGGGACTTATTTATTCTCTTTTTTGTGCTCAGGTTTTACCTGAAAAGCATGGAGGCTTAAAGAAAAAAGTTTCTAAATTATTATTATCAATTTTTAAATCTAATAACATTAGATATAAAATTTGGAAGTTCGCGGAAAAAAAGATGACTAAATATAAAATTGATGATTCAAAATATATTACAGAGCTTTGTTCTGGACCGTATTATATGAAAAAGGTGTATAGAAAAGAATGGTTTGTAGATAAGAAGTATTTTGACTTTGAAGATACAAAAATGCCAATTCCTATTGGATATGATGGATATTTAAAAACTGCATTTGGAGATTATATGAAATTACCACCCAAAGAAAAACAAATACCGCATCATGATTTACTCTTTTTAGATTTAAAAAATAGCTATACAAATTATGAAGAAATTTGGAAATAAGGTGATTATTTGAAAAAAAAGAAAATATTATTTTTTTTATGGTCCTTTTCTTTAGGGGGAGGGGCTGAAAAAATATTATCAACAATTGTAAATAATCTTGATAGTGAAAAATATGATATTGATATACTTGAAATTGAGCATTTTGATAAGGGTTATGAGCCCGTTAGTGATAATGTAAGAGTATTAAAATCATGGCAAGATTATAGACAATCTAAGGTAAAAAGAGCTATTTTGTGGAGAATAAGAAAGTTTTTTCCAAATTTAGTAAGAAAAATAATGGTTAAAGAAAAATATGATATAGAAATTTCATTTACTATAATCAATCCTCCTTTTGAATTTTCAAAAGATGAGAATGTAAAAAAATTTGCTTGGATACATGGAAGTATTGAAGATTTTATGAAAGATTCTCAAAAAAGAAATAATCATAGAAAACATTTAGAGGAGGTTGATAAAATAATTTCTGTATCAGAAAAAACTAAAGAGTCTATAATTTCGGTTTATCCTGAGTACGAAGATAAAGTTTTAACTATTTATAATGGCTATGATTTTGATAGTATTTTGGGTAAATCAAATGAGGTTACAGATATTAATATTGAAAAAAATGCAATTTGTGTAATTGGTAGAATTGAAAACTTAAAAGGTTCATTAGAAGTCTATGAAACAATTAAAAAATTACACAAAAATTTAAATAAAAAATATCATTTATATTTTTTAGGGTCTGGAGAATTGGAAAATTATATAAAAGAGTTGGTAAAAAAAGACAATTTGGAAGATTATATTCATTTTTTAGGATATCAAAAAAATCCATATAAATATATTAAAAAAATGGATTTGATGTTTTCAATGTCTAAACAAGAAGGTTTTTCAGGTGCTATTGTTGAAGGATTAGCTTTAGGAATTCCTTTTATTTCTACAGATGTTGGAGGAGTAAAGGAACTTTCAAATAACGGTAAATTTGGTAGAATTGTAAACTCTATTGATGAAGCTTGTGAAAATATTGTTGACTTTTTTGAAACTTGTAGAATAGCGGATAAATCAGAAATGAAAAATTTTATAACAAAATTTACTATTCCAGAACAAATAAAAAATATAAATGAAATTATAGAATAATGGAGATAATTATATGAATATTACTTTTAAAAAATTTTATTCTTTAATTACAGCATTTTCTTTTATTTTCACTCTATTTCTTGGAGTGAGCTACTTATATACAGAGAGATTGGATATATTACTTTTTACATTATTATCCTTTTTTGTTAGCTTGATAATATTTTGTTTTACTGATATAAAGTATTATATAATACATTTATTTTTTTATATAACTATTTTTATATTTTTAGTTTCAAGACCTACAATAGATTATTTAAGAAATTATAGTTTTAATACTTATCAAAAAGATGCTTATGTTTTTGCTTTTATTATAGTTATGATTTCACTTTCTGGACTGTTTATTGGAGGAATTATTTCTAAAGCATTATTAAAAACTAAAAAAAATAAAAAATTAGATGATAAAAGTAGAAAAATAGAAAATATTATTTGGTTAAAAAATGTAAGAATTGTTTCACTTGCAGTATATATATTGACATATCCATTTTATACTTTAAGGCTAATTGAAAGGTTGATATTTAAGTTAAATACATCCTATTACACATATTATGCATCATTTAAAAGTAATTTGCCTTACTTTACATATATATTGTCGGTTTTTACAGTATATTCTATGTGTATATATTTGGCATCTAAACCAAACAAAAGAAATGCTACTATAGTGTTAATCAGCAACTTGTTTGCAAATGCAATATACTTAGTTATTGGGACTAGAAATCCATTTATTTTAACTTTGATATTTTCTTTTATATATTACTTTATAAGAGGACAAGAAGATATTAAAAATAAATGGATAGGAGTAAAAGAAAGGATATTAATTTATACAAGTCTTCCAATAATAATTGTTGGTATGGGACTTTTAAATTATGTCAGAGATAATGTTGAGGTTTCGAATTTTAAGATATTTGATATATTTGTAGATTTTATCTATAAACAGGGAACAAGTTTTGGAGTTTTAGCAAGAGGATTTTTGTATAATAGCAATATTGCTGTAAGAAGTTTTACAAATTTTACTTTTGGACCGATTATTGAATATTTTACTTATGGAAATTTTGGTAAGTTATTGTTTGATACAAAGCCATTTACAACTACAACGAATAGTATTGAATTAGCAATAAAAAGTAATAGTTATGCTCATAATATTTCTTATATAGCAATAAAAGATGATTATTTACAAGGGCATGGATTAGGAAGTAGTTTTATAATGGAAAATTATACTGATTTTGGATACTTAGGTGTATTTTTATTTAGTATATTTTTAGGTTTTTTATTTATAAGAATGCTTAATGTTTCTTATAAGAATAAAACTTTACGCTTTATTTGTACATTAATAATATTGAATAATTTGTTTTTTATGCCTAGAAGCAGTTTTTCAGAAAGTTTTTCAATATTACTTACATTCCAATTTTGGTTTATAGTTTTATTAATATTTGTAGTAGCAAAATTAATATCAAAAGATAATTGTTATACAATTTTTAAAATGAAGGAGATATGATATGTTTGAAAATTATTCATTTGGAGATTTACTATCCAATATATATAAAAAAAGAGTTTTAAATTTAGTAGCGTTTTTAGTACTGAGTGTTGTTTTGGTTTGTCCGTTGGTTTTACAAACGATAAACAAAAAAACAGTAGTAAAAGAAGGGGTACAATATTCTACTTATTTGGCTTATAAGATTACTGCTCCGGAAACTGACAATGCAAATGCACTATATGGTAGAAGAGGATATTCTGATTTTTATGAAAAATTACTAGTATCTAATTTAAATGGTGCTTATTTATTTAATGACGTAAGTGATAAAGAGTTATCACAAATGGCTAAAGAATTAGATACATCAGCCGTAACTTTAAAAAATTCAAATTTTGATTATTGGGACAAAAAAGTAGTAGTAAATTATATTTCAACTAATTTAGGCGTTTCTGTAAAAATTTTAACACCAAGTAAATTGGTAAATGATTTGATTGAAAAAAAATTTGATGAATTAATAAATAAATATAAATCTGTTTATAATAATGTTACTATTGAAAAAGTTGAATCTAATTATTCTAAAGAACTTAGTTCTAAAGAAAATATTAATAGTGGATATAGTATGAAAAAATTATTAGTAAAAGTTTTTGCAATTGAAATAGCATTAATAATTTTAGTTGCTATTATGAATTTTGTTATGTATATATTTGATCCAACTATTAACAGAGAAGGAGATTATAGAAAATATAATATAAAATTTGTTCAAGAAATAAAAAATAATAATGATTTGTTTGAAGTTCTGAAATATAAAATTAATAATGAAAATATTGAAGAATTAAGTATAATTAGTTCAAATTCAAATATTATTAATAAGTTAAATGATTGTAATATTGATAAAGTAAATATATTGAAAACAAATGACTTAAATAATATAATGAATTTAAAAAATGTTATATTAGTTGAAGAATATGGAATAACTAGATATTCATCTTTTGAAAAATTATTACAAAATTTAAAAAATTATGAAAAGAATATAATTGGAGTATTATCATATAAATTATAATTTAAAGTTAAAACCGGCTAATATTAGCCGGTTTTTGCTTACTAGATATTAATTACTTTTCCTGCATTGAAAAGAGTCTCATATATTGTGTACATATTACTTATTTCACCAACTAAAAGTTTTTCTTTTAATCCGAAGTAATCAAGACAAGTTCCACAAGAAATAATTTCCACTCCTTTTTCTTGAAGTTTTTGTAGGTCATCAATGCAAGGTGATTCTTCACAAGTTAATTTAACACCTGAATTAAAGAATACTAAAGTTTTAGGTAATTTTTCATATTCGCTTGATGTATAAATAAATCCTTTAATTAATAATTTTCCTAATTCTTCAGACCCATTTCCCATAAAATCTTTTGAAATTGCAATTACTGTACCTGATGAGTTCTCGATTGAACAAAAAGCAGCTGCTTCTTTTAATTCTGTATCTGTATTTTTTGAAACAAATACATTAAATTCATTATCAGAAATTTTTTCAAATCTAAAATCCAAATTGCTACTTTTTGCAAATTTTTCTAAATTTTTAACCGCAGTATCATTGTCAACTATAACTAAAAAATCTTTTTCTTCTGAACTTTCTATAGTTTTTTTAGTCAAAATTAAAGGTTGAGGGCAAGCTAAACCTTTTGCATTAATTTCTTTCATAATTTACCTCCAAAAAATTTAATTTATACAATGTAATTATACAATATAAATATTATTAATACAAGTTATTGTGTATATCGTATAATTTATGTTTTTATATATATTAATATAAAACTTTAAGTTTGAATAAAAATATTAAATTTGAAGTTAAATAAATTTTAAAAAAGTTATATAAATATAATTTTTTGTAAAAAGTAATGTTTAAATAGTCTATTCAGGGTATAATAGAATTAAAGGTCAAAGAAAGTCAAATCAAGGAGGAATTTATGGAATATAAAGATTATTATAAAATTTTAGGCGTCGATAAGAACGCGACTGATGCAGAAATAAAAAAAGAATATAGAAAGTTGGCAAAAAAATATCATCCTGATGTTAATCAAAATAATGAAGCTGCAAGTAATAAATTTAAAGAAATAAATGAAGCTTATGAAGTTTTGTCTGATAAAGAAAAAAGAAAACAATATGATATGTTCGGATCAAATTATAATTTTAGTGGTGGAGATAATTTTGACCCAAGAAATTATGGATTTAGTGCTTCCTATAGTGGAAGTGATATGGGTGGTTTTTCTGACTTCTTTAATATGTTTTTTGGTGGAAGTGGAAAAACTTCATCACATTTTAGCGGATTTTCAGGATTTGATGGTTTTACAAATTCAAATGCATATTCTGGAAATTCTTACTCAGGATTTGGAAGACAACCTCAAAGACAAAAATATGAAACTAGCTTGAATTTATCTGTTAAAGAAGCATATTCCGGAATAGAGCGAGTACTTTACGTCAATATAAATAATTCTCCTAAAAAAATAACTGTTAAGATACCTAGAGGAATTACAACAGGTAAAAAGGTAAAAGTCAATGGAGATAAGTATAAGCTTGATGGTGATATATATGTAAAAATAAATGTTATAAATGATGAATATAGACTTGAAGGTTTAGACTTAATAAAGACAGTTAGTTTATATCCATGGGAAGCATATTTTGGAGTTACAAAGGTTATTGAAACTTTAAACGGAAATGTTAGAGTTAAGATTCCTGCAAAGATAGAAAGTATGAAAAAAATAAGAATTTCAAACAAGGGATATACTGATTTAAAAGGAAAAACAGGAGATTTATATCTTGAAATAGTTATAAATAACCCTAAAAACTTATCAGGTGAAAAATTAGAATTATATAAAAAATTAATGGAAAAATAAGATTAAAATAATGATATTTAACTTATCTATTACAGAATGTATATGTTAAGTTGAATAAAGTTTTATTATTATGCAATAAATATTTAATTATGTTGAATTTAATTTTTAAGTGAAAAGTTAAATTCAAAAAAAGGAGGAGTATTATGAATTTAGAAAAATTTAGTAGTGATGCAATGAAAATTGTAGAAGAGTCTCAAAGTTTAGCAATAAAAAATGCAAATGTAGAAATATCAGATATTCATTTACACAAAGCTTTGATTGATAATGATAATATAATTATTAAAATTTTAAATATCATGAATGTAAATATAGATAATTATAGAAATGATGTAAAACTTGCATTTGATAATTTACCTTCACAATATGGAGATTCTAACATTTATCCAAATACCGTTTATCAAAGAATTTTGCTTAATTCCGAAGATGAAATAAAAGGAACAGGAGATAGTACAATTTTACCTGAACATATTTACCTTTCTCTTTTGAAAGAAAAGAATATAAAATCATCAGATATTTTTAGAAAGTATAATATAACATACAATTCTTTTAAATATGCTTTAATGGGAATTAAGAATATGAAAAATGAACATAAAGAGGGAAGTACAAGTGAAGAGTTGTTAAAATATGGAAGGAATTTAACCGAAGAAGCAAGAAATGGTAAACTTGATCCAGTTATTGGTAGGGATGAAGAAATAAGACATTCAATTAGAATTTTATCAAGAAGAACAAAAAATAATCCTGTTTTAATAGGTGAACCAGGAGTTGGTAAGACAGCTATCGTAGAAGGTTTGGCACAGAGAATTGTAAATAATGATGTACCTGATGGATTAAAAAATAAGATAATTTTTTCATTAGATATGGGAAGCTTAATTGCTGGAGCGAAATTTAGAGGAGAGTTTGAAGAAAGATTAAAAGCTGTTCTTGAAGAAATCAAAAATTCAGAAGGTGAAATAATTCTATTTATTGATGAAATTCATACTCTTGTTGGTGCAGGAAAAACAGATGGAGCTTTAGATGCATCAAATATGTTAAAGCCGATGCTCGCAAGAGGAGAATTGCATACAATAGGAGCAACAACACTTGATGAATATAGAAAATATATCGAAAAAGATGGAGCATTGGAAAGAAGATTTCAAAAAGTTTTAGTAAAAGAGCCTACTGTAGAAGATACAATTTCAATACTTAGGGGAATAAAAGAAAAATACGAAATTCATCATGGAATTAAAATAACAGATGCAGCTGTTATTGCTTGTGTAACTTTAAGTGATAGATATATTACTGACAGATTTTTACCAGATAAGGCTATTGACTTGATGGATGAAGCATCTTCTATGATAAGAACTGAAATTGATTCAATGCCTCAAGAAATTGATGATATGAGAAGAAAAGTTTTACAATTGGAAATAGAAAAGGCAGGTCTTGTTAAAGAAACAGACGAAATTAGTAAAAAGAGATTGCAAGATTTAGAGGAAGAACTTTCAAATGTGAAAAACAAGTACAATGTTGAACTTGCTAGATGGGAAAGTGATAAGAAAGATATTAATGAAATAAAAGCTGTAAAAGCGGAAATTGATTCTGTTAGAATTGATATTGAAAAAGCGGAAAGAGAGTATGATTTTGAAAAACTTTCTGAATTAAGATATGGAAAACTTGCAAATTTAGAATTAAAATTAGCTGAACTTAATGAAAAGAAAAAAGAAAAAGAAAGTTATTTAAAAGAAGAAGTTACTGAAGAAACAATAGCAGAAGTAATTTCAAAATGGACTAATATTCCGATAAAGAAGTTAGTCGAAGGTGAAAAAGAAAAATTATTGCATCTTGGAGAAATTTTGCATAAAAGAGTTGTTGGACAAGATGAGGCAATTGATTTAGTTAGAGATTGTATCTTAAGATCAAGAAGTGGATTAAAAGATGAAAATAAACCTATTGGTTCATTTATTTTCTTAGGTCCTACAGGAGTTGGTAAAACAGAATTAGCAAAAACATTATGTGAAAGTATGTTTGATAGCGAAAAAAATCTTGTTAGAATTGATATGAGTGAATATATGGAAAAACATTCAGTTTCAAGACTTATAGGAGCTCCTCCGGGATATGTAGGTTATGATGAAGGTGGACAACTTACCGAAAAAGTTAGAAGAAATCCATATTGTGTAATTCTATTTGATGAAATAGAAAAAGCTCATCCTGATGTTTTTAATATTCTATTACAAGTACTAGATGATGGAAGACTTACTGATAATCAAGGAAGAGTTGTAGACTTTAAAAATACAATTATTATTATGACTTCAAATATAGGTTCAATTTATTTATTAGATGGAATTGATGAAAATGGCAAAATAACAAAAGAAGCTGAAAATGAGGTTATGAAAGAATTAAAGAATTCTTTTAGACCTGAATTTTTAAATAGAGTTGATGATATAGTGTTATTTAAACCATTGCAAAAAGAAGAACTTTACAAGATAATTGATATGACTATTTCAGAAATTGAAAATAGATTACAAGATATAGGTGTAAAAATTAATTTAGATGAAGAATGTAAGAAATTAATTTTAGATTCAACATATTCATTTAACTATGGAGCTAGAATAATTAAAAGATATATACAAAAACATATTGAAACGGAAATAGCAACAAAGATAATTGAAGGTAAAATTACTCCAAATTCTACAATTTATTTTAAAAATATTGACGGAAAAATTTGTATTTCATAAATTTGTATTTTAAAAAGATAAAGAGCTAAGAAAATATTAGCTCTTTTATCTAATTTATTTAGAATTGATTGAAAAATATTAAAATAAATATTTGAAATAAAATACATTTTATGTTAAAATATAGTCGTATATTTAAGTTTAGGAGGAATATTATGGATCAGTTAACTATGCAATTAGTTATTATAGGTGGTTTTATGGTTATTGCTTATTTTCTTATGATTAAACCACAAAAGAAAAGACAAAAAGCCATAATGGATATGAGAGATAATTTGAAGATAGGGGATAATATAATTACTATTGGAGGTATAAAAGGTAAGATTGTTGAACTTAGCGATACTGAAGTTGTAATTGAGACATCTGATGATGGAACAAAAATAGAATTTATTAAATCTGCTATTCATTCTGTCGTTAGCAAATCTGAAGAGTCTTCTGTTGAAGAAGATGATGAAGAGGAAGATAGTGAAGAAAATTAGTTTTTATTAAATAGACGGATTTCGTCTATTTTTTCTTTATAGATAGTATAAAAAGGAGGTATTTATGAAAAGATGGTTTATTAAGTCTGATAATGGATTGACTAAAGAAAATTTTAAAAATAATAGTGAATTTTCTTATATAACTTGTCAACTTTTAGCAAATAGAAAAATTGACTATAAAAATGTAAAAAATTTTTTATATCCTGATTATAAATACCTTCATAACCCTTTTTTGATGAAAGATTTAGATACAGCAATCGAAATTCTAGTTGATGCAATAGATAATAATTTACATATACAAATTGTCGGTGATTATGATCAAGATGGTAATTCTGCAACAGTTGTTTTAATGAAAGGTCTAGGTTTTTTTACTGATAATATAAGTTTTGCTATTCCTCATAGAATAGAAGATGGTTATGGTATTTCAAAAGGAATTGTAGATAATGCTAAAAAGAATGGAGTAGATTTAATTATAACTTGTGATAATGGAATATCAGCTTTTGAAGTGGCGGATTATTGTAATTCTTTGAATATACCAATGATAATAACAGATCACCATCAAGTGTGTTTTGACAATGAAGGAAATCAAATATTGCCTAAAGCTAGTGCTGTTATTAATCCTCATAGAGTAGATTGTGAATATCCGTTTAAAGAATTATGTGGTGCCGGTGTAGCTTTTAAATTAATGCAGGCATTATATGATGAGTTAGGTGGAGATGAAGATTATTTAATAGACTTACTACAATTTGTTTCAATGGGAACAGTTTGTGATATTGTTGATTTGGTTGATGAGAATAGATTTTTTGTGAAAAAAGGATTAGAAATACTAAATTCAAGTGATAATATTGGAATAAATAAGTTAAAAGCAGAAAATGAAGTTGGAAAGATTACAACTACTTCATTAGGATATAAATTAGGACCTTGCATTAATGCTGCTGGTAGACTAGAATCTGCAAGTATAGGTGTAGAGTTGTTTTTAGAAAAAAATGAAGAAATAGCTGGTAATTATGCAAAAAAGTTGGTTGAGTTGAATGAAAAGAGAAAAGATTTAACTAATGAAGCTTATTCCAGAGTAAATTCAAAAATTAGAGATAATAAGTATTTTGATGATGATATTATTGTAGTATATGATGATAAAATTCATGAATCAATTGCAGGAATTGTTGCAGGAAGAATAAAAGATTATTATTATAAACCCACTTTAGTTTTTTCTAATGCAAAAGAAGATGGTATTTTAAAGGGAAGTGGCAGAAGTATTGAAGATTATAATATAATTTCAAAACTTAGAGATTTTTCAAATCTTTTTGAAAAACTGGGAGGACATGCTATGGCAGCCGGTTTTTCAATAAAGAAAGAAAATTTAGAAATATTAAGAAATGAATTAAATAAAAATTCAGATTTGATTTTAGAAAATTTTATAGAAAAAGTTAAGATAGATTGTTCTTTGGACTTTAAATTATTAAATTATAATATTGTTGAGGAATTAAAGTTATTGGAACCTTATGGCAAGGCAAATCCGGAACCTTTATTCGGTGCGAAAAATGTAGAAATTAAGTCGATTTCAATAATAGGTAAAAATAAAAATGTTATAAAGTTAGTCTTGAGTCAAGATGATTTAGAATTTAGCGGAATTATTTTTACAAATTTTGAAAAATATATTAAATATTTTAATGAAAAGTTCAAAACTAATGACATTATATCAGAACAGAATAATATTAAAAATAAATTTATAGATATTTTATATACTCCTGTAATTAATGAGTATATGAATACTAAATCTATTCAATTACTTATAAAAGATATAAGGTAGGAGGTGAGCAAAATGTTAGAGGAATTATTATCAAAAATTAAAAGTTATAATCCAAATGCTGATGTTGAAAAAATTACAAAGGCATATAATTTTACTAAAGAATGTCATGAAGGTCAATTTAGGAATTCGGGAGAACCATATTTTATTCATCCGGTAGCTGTTGCTAATATTTTAGCAGATTTATATATGGATGATTCGACAATTATCGCCGGGCTTATGCATGATGTATTAGAAGATACTGAAGTTACATTCGAACAGATGGCAGAAATGTTTGATGAGGAAATTGCAAATCTTGTAGATGGAGTTACAAAACTTAAGAAGATAAAGTATCAAAGTAAGCAAGAATCTCAAGCAGATAATTTAAGAAAAATGCTATTAGCTATGAACTCAGATATTAGGGTTATAATAATAAAAATTGCTGATAGACTTCATAATATAAGAACTTTAGAATATATGAAAAAAGCTAAGCAATTGGAAAAGGCTAAAGAAACATTAGAAATTTATGCTCCACTGGCTTATAGATTAGGTATGAGTAATGTTAAATGGGAACTTGAGGATTTATCTTTAAGATATTTAGAACCTGAAATTTATTATGACTTAGCTGAAAGGGTTAAGAAAAAGAGAAGTGAAAGAGAAAAGATTATAAATGATATAATTGAAGAAATAAGGATAAGTCTTAAAGAGCACAATATTCAAGGAGAAATTAGCGGAAGACCAAAAAGTTTATATAGTATTTATAAAAAAATGTATAAACAAAATAAAAGTTTTGATGAAATTTTTGATTTAACTGCAGTTAGAATTATAGTTCCAACTATTAGTGATTGTTATGCTGTTTTAGGAATAGTTCATTCTAAGTGGAAACCAATTCCTTCAAGATTTAAGGACTATATTGCTGTTCCAAAGCCCAACTTATATCAATCTTTGCATAATACTCTAATTAGTAATTCTGGTGATGTTTTTGAAGTTCAAATAAGGACTTTTGAAATGCATAAAACAGCAGAATATGGTATTGCTGCGCATTGGAAGTATAAAGCAGGTGTTGATAGAAGTACTAGTTTTGATGATAAATTAACTTGGCTTAGACAGCTTATGGATTGGCAAAGAGAAGTAAATGACAATAGAGAATTTATTACTTCTTTTAAAGAGGACTTTGTTTCCGATGAAGTTTTTGTTTTTTCACCAAAAGGAGATGTCATAAATTTAATAGCTGGGGCAACTCCAATAGATTTTGCTTATAAGGTTCATACTGCAGTTGGTAATAATTGTGTTGGTGCTAAAGTTGATGGTAGAATTGTTCCATTAAATTATAAATTAAAAAATGGAAATATTGTAGAAATACTTACTAATCCAAATTCATCTGGACCAAGTAAAGATTGGCTTAAGATAGTTAAGTCCTCTCAAGCAAGAACAAAAATAAAACAATGGTTTAAAAAGGAAAATAAGGCTTTAAATATTGTTCAAGGTAGAGATATGCTTGAAAAGGAAGTTAGAAGATTAGGATTTACTTATAGTAAGATATTAAAAGAAGATTGGCTTTTACAAATAGCAAAGAAATTAAGTTTTAATACTATTGACGAAATGTATGCAGCAATAGGTTTTGGAAGTATTAACTTAAAACAAATTATTCCAAGATTAAAGGAATTTTATAGTGATTACTATCAAGAATCTGCTGATGATATAATAAATAAAGTAAAAAGTGAAAAATCTTCTAGTAAATATAATTCTAAAGGCGTTATTGTAAAAGGTATTGATAATATAGAAGTTAGTTTTGCAAAATGCTGTAATCCGCTTCCAGGCGATGAAATAGTTGGTTATATAACAAAAGGTAGAGGAATTTCTGTTCATAATTGTAATTGTCCTAATGTAAAAAATGTTGAAAACCGAGATAGACTTATTGCTGTTGAATGGACTAATACTAAAAATTTATATTATAAAGTAGAAGTTGCTGTTATATCTTTAGATCAAGTTGGCGCATTGGCTGATGTAGCACATATTATTTCGGAGTCTAAATTGAATTTAGTAGGGATAACTGCAAAAACAGGAAAGGATAAAACTTTTATTACAAATATTATAGTTGAAATAAAAAATATAGACGAATTAGAAAGATTAATCAATAAAATAAAATCTTTAAAGGGTATACTAGACGTATATAGGGTACGTGCTTAATGAGAGCTATAATACAGAGAGTTAATTTTGCAAGTGTAGAAGTTGACAAAAAAGAAGTTTCCAGAATAAAAAAAGGACTTCTTCTTTTTGTCGGTTTTGGTAAGGAAGATACGGATGTTGATTTAAAATATATTTTTAAAAAAGTTTTAAATCTCAGAATCTTTGAAGATCAAAATTTTAAAATGAATTTGTCTGTTTTAGATAAAGGATATGAAATATTAATTGTTTCACAATTTACACTTTATGGAGATTGTAGAAAAGGAAATAGACCTAGTTTTGATAATAGTTTATCCAGTATTGAAGCTAAAAGGAAATATGAGGAATTTTTAGAACTATTTTATGATAATCATATTGTAGTAAAAACGGGAAAATTTCAAGCTGACATGAAAGTATTATTGGAAAATGATGGACCAGTTACAATTCAATTGGATTCTAAAAAGTGTTACTAGGAGATAAAGATGAATATAAAAAGGATTGTTGTTGGAGTATATGCAGTTAATTGTTATATAGTATATAATAATGAAAAAAAAGGCTTTATAGTTGATCCGGGTGGAGATAGTGAGGACATAATTAAGTTTATTGAACAAGAAAATATAAACTTAGAGTTTATATTACTTACTCACGGACATGCAGATCATATAGGAGCTGTAAATATAATAAAAGAAAAATTTAATGTACCAATTTATGCCAGTATAAAAGAAAAAGATTTACTAAAAGATCCTATTATAAATTTATCAAAGTCAATTCCACCTTTTAAAAATATAGAGTTAATAGCTGATAGATGGCTTTATGATGGAGAGGTAATTGATTTTTATGGAGAAAAACTTTATATAATGGAAACTCCAGGGCATACAGTTGGTAGTATATGTATTCTTATGGGGAATGTTATGTTTTCAGGAGACACATTATTTAGAACGAGCATAGGAAGAAGCGATTTACCCACTGGAAGTTTTGACGAAATAATTAATTCAATAAAGAAACTATATGATTTAAAAAAAGATTATAGAGTATTACCTGGTCACGGTGCAGAGAGTAATTTACGATTTGAAAAGGAAAATAATCCATTTATGAAAAATATGAATAATTAACAGGAGATACAAGAAATGTATGATATTATAGTGATAGGTTGTGGGGTGATTGGCGCCAGCGTTGCCTATGAATTATCTAAGTACAATCTAAAAGTTTTAGTTTTGGAAAAGGAAATTGATGTTGCTGATGGAACAACAAAAGCTAATAGTGGAATTTTGCATTCAGGTTATGATCCAGAACCAGGAACCTTAATGGCAAAGTTAAATGTGGAAGGTTCAAGAAGAATTAAAGAATTAGTAAAAAAATTGGATGTCCAATACAATGAGTGCGGCTCTTTAGTTTTAGCTTTTAATGAAGAAGATGAAAAAACATTAGAAAAATTATTAGATAATGGTATTAAAAACGGCGTTGAAAATTTAAGAATAATTGATAAAAAAGAAATTGAAAAAATTGAACCTAATATAAATAAAACTGTTACTAAAGCATTGTATTCACCAGGAGCTGGAGTTATTGATCCTTGGGAATTATGTATTGCAATGTCACAAGTTGCTGTTTCTAATGGGGTTGAAATAAAATTAAATAGTGAAGTTGTAGATATTATAAAAGAAGATGATACATTTTTAGTAAAAACAAATGATAATACATATAAATCTAAATATATAGTAAATGCAACAGGAGTAAATTCAGATAAAGTTCATAATATGGTTTGTGATAAGGAATTTGAGATAATTCCTTCAAAAGGACAATATTTTATTTTGGATAAGAGTCAAAAAGATCTTGTTAAACATGTACTATTTCAATGTCCATCTAAAGTTGGTAAAGGGGTTTTGATTGCTCCTACATCACATAATAATATCATTATAGGACCAAATGCTGAAAGTAATTCAGAATTTTCTGATAAATCTACAACTTTTGAAGGATTAAATGAAGTAAAGGAAAAAGTTTCAAAAACTATTTCTAATGTTCCATACTGGGAAAATATAAATAATTTTTCAGGATTAAGAGCAAACAGTACAGAGGCTGATTTTATAATCAGAGAATCTAAAAGTTGTAAAAATTTTATTGACTTGGCAGGAATAAAATCTCCAGGGTTGGCTTCTTGTGCAGCTATTGGATTAATGTGTTTAGATATTTTAAAAGACATCGGTGTGAACTTTATAGAAAAAGAAAATTATATAGATAGTAGAAAAATTATTAGAATAAAACATTTATCACCTGAGGAAAGGGCTGAAAAAATTAAAGAAAATCCTCTTTATGGAAATATAATATGTAGATGTATTACTGTTTCTGAGGGAGAAATTATAGATTCTTTAAAAATGCCTTTACCTCCTAGAACTCTTGGAGCTGTTAAGAAAAGAACAGGAGCCGGTATGGGACGATGTTTAGGTGGATTCTGTGGTCCAAAAGTATTAGATATTATTTCAAGAGAATTAAATATTCCTCCTGAAGAAGTCTATAATACAAATTTTGGAAGTTATATAATAACAGGAAGAACAAAAGAAGGGGAGAAAAATGTCTAATATAGAAAATTATGATTTGGTGGTTATTGGAGGCGGACCTGCTGGACTTGCAGCTGCTTGTGAAGCCAAGAAAAATGGAATAGATAAAGTATTAATTTTAGAAAGAGATAAAGAAGCAGGGGGAATTTTAAATCAATGTATTCATAATGGTTTTGGATTACATTATTTTAAAGAAGAATTAACAGGACCAGAATATGCTCAAAGATTTATAGATTTAGCAAAAGAATACAATGTTGAGATTAGATTAAATTCAATGGTTCTTGATTTTGATGAAAATAAAATTATTCATGCGATAAGTAAAGATTATGGATATCAAGTAATACAAGCAAAAGCAATTATACTTGCAATGGGATGTAGAGAAAGAACTAGAGGGGCTATCTCTATTCCAGGTGATAGACCTTCTGGAGTTTTAACTGCAGGATCTGCTCAGATGTATGTTAATATGCAAGGACTTATGTGTGGGAAAAAGGTTGTAATTTTAGGATCTGGAGATATTGGATTGATTATGGCAAGAAGGCTATCTTTAGAAGGTGCAGAAGTCATTGCATGTGTTGAACTTATGCCATATTCAAATGGGCTAGCAAGAAATATAGTTCAATGTTTGAATGATTATAACATCCCTTTGTTACTTTCACATACAGTTACTGATATAATAGGAAAAGATAGACTTGAAAAAGTCGTTATTAGTAAAGTTGATGATAATAGAATACCTATAAAAGGTACTGAAATAGAATTGGAATGTGATACATTGTTACTTTCTGTCGGACTAATTCCAGAAAATGAAATTACTCGTGAAATTGGGATTGATATTGATTCAAGAACTAAAGGAGCTTTTGTATTTGAAAATATGGAAACAAGTATGGATGGAGTTTTTGCTTGTGGAAATGTATGTCATGTCCATGATTTAGTTGATTTTGTTACAGGAGAAAGTCAAAAAGCAGGAAGAGCTGCCGCAAAATATATTTTAGAAAATTCTAATTCTAATTTTAGAAAAATTGAAATTCTAAATGGGGAAGGAATTTTTTATACTGTTCCTCAAAATATAAGAGTTGAAAATATGGAAAATAGATTGGAAATATTTTTCAGAGTTAAAAGTGTTGAAAAAAATATTGTAATTTCAGTTGCAGATGAGAATGGAAATCTTATAAAAGAATTTAAAAGACCTCATGTTGCACCTGCAGAAATGGAAAAAATTGCCTTAACAAAAAAGCAAGTAGAGTCTGTTACTACTGATAAGATTGTTATTTCAATGATAAAGGGAGATGAATAATAATGAAGGATATAGTATGTATTGTTTGTCCGGTTGGTTGTAGAATATCTGTTGATGAAGAAAATGATTATAAAGTAATCGGAAATAAATGTCCAAAAGGTTCAAATTATGGAAAGAAAGAATTAACTTTTCCAACTAGAACTATCACTTCTACTGTGAAGATAAAGAATGCCATTCACAATAGATTACCTGTTAAGACTTCATCAGAAATTCCTAAAAATATGATTTTTGATATTATGAGAGAATTAAATAAAATTGAAGTTATTTCTCCAATAAAAGTTGGCGATGTTATTTTAGAAAATGTATTAGATACTGGTGCAAATATAGTTGCAAGTAGAGATATGTAATTTATTATAAAATTAGTTGAAAATAAAAATAATATATGTTATAATAAATAAAAATATTCTTTTAAGTTAAGAGTGGGTCATCCCACTCTTTCGTTTTAGTTTAATTAGTAGTTGAAAGGAGATAAAATTGAAAAAAGAAACTGAATTATTAAACACTATTAAAGACACATTTACAAATATATTTTTAGAAAAAGGTATATATTTTGTAGATGTAGAATATGTTAAAGAACCAAGGGGATATGTGCTCAGAATTTTTATTGATAAAGATGGTGGAGTTGATTTGGATTCTTGTGAAATTGCAAGTAATTTAATTAGTGATTGGCTTGATGAAGTAGATCCTATAGAAGATTCATATTTTTTAGAAGTTTCATCTCCTGGAGCAGAAAGAGAAATTAAAAATGATGAACAACTAAAAACATTTATTGGGAAAAAAATTTTAGTAAAAAGTTATAAAAAGATAAACAATGAGAAAGAATTTATAGGAAATTTGAAATCTTTTGATAATGAAAAATTAACTTTAATAATTGGCAAATCAAGTTTTGATTTTTTGAGAAAAGATATTGCTATAATTAAATCACAAATTGAAATTTAAGGAGAAGATAATGAAAGGAACAACAGATTTTTTAAGAGCATTAGATGAAATTGAACGTGAAAAAGGAGTTTCTAAAGAAATAATTTTTGATTCTTTAGAAAAAGCACTTTTAAAAAGTTATGAAAAAAATTTTGGTGAATATGAAAATGTAAAAATAAATATAAATAGAACAACAGGTAAAGTCGAACTATTTGCTATTAAGAAGGTAGTTGAGGTAGTTGATGATAATATAACTGAAATTTCTTTGGATGATGCTAGATCCATTAGTACAAAATATTCACTTGGTGACGATGTTTCTATAAAATTGAAAACAATGGACTTTGGGAGAGTTGCTGCTCAAACCGCAAGAAATATTGTTATACAAAAGATTAAAGATGCTGAAAGAGAAGTAATATATAATGACTTTCAAGACAAAGAAAGAGAGCTTATATCAGGACAAATTCAAAGAATTGATAGAAACAATTTATTTATAAATTTAGGAAAACTTGAAGCTATTGTAACTCCTCCAGAACAAATAAAAACAGAAGTTTATCGTGTTGGTGAAAGATTAAAATTTTATGTTAAAGAGGTAAAGAATACTACTAAAGGAGCACAAGTATTACTTTCAAGATCTGATGTTAATTTTGTTCTAAGATTATTTGAATTGGAAGTTCCTGAAATTTTAGATGGAACTGTAGAGATTCAATCAATTGCAAGAGAACCTGGAAGTAGAACAAAAATTTCAGTTTTTTCTAAAAATGATGATGTAGATCCGGTAGGGGCTTGTGTTGGTTATAAAAGATCTAGGGTAAGTTCAATTATTAATGAGCTAAAAGGAGAAAAAATTGATATAATAGTTTACAGCAAAGATGTAAAAGAATATTTATCAAACTCACTTAGTCCGTCTGAAGTTGTTGCTGTATTTACTAATGAAAGTGAAAATAGAGCAAGAATAATTGTTCCTGATTCACAATTATCGTTGGCTATAGGTAAAGAAGGTCAAAATGCTAGACTTGCAGCTAAACTTACAAATTGGAGAATAGATATTAAAGGGTTAGAAAAGTATAAAGAAGATATAAAAAACGGATTGATAGAAGTCGGTTTTGATGGAGAACAAGATTTTATAGATAATGGTTTTAAGCTATAGGAGATTGTATGAAAACGAAAAAAATTCCTATGAGAAAATGTGTTGCTTGTGGAGAGCAAAAAGAAAAAAAAGAGTTAATACGAATTGTAAATAATAAAGAAGAAGGAGTTTTATTAGACATTTCAGGAAAGAAAAACGGAAGAGGTGCTTATATCTGTATTTCTAATAAATGTGTTGATAAAGCTAAGAAAAATAAAAGATTAAATGTTGCATTAGAATCAGAAATTAGTAAAGAATTTTATGAAGAATTGAAAGAATATGTAGATTCTATTAAATAGCAAAGGGGTGCTAGTATGAGTAAAGTTAGAGTACATGAACTTGCAAAAGGATTAAATCTTCAAAGCAAGGAATTAATAAATATAATAAACGGATTGGGAGTAGAAGTTAAGAGTCATATGTCTATTCTTGAAGGAAAAGATTTAGAAGTTGTAATTGGACATTTTAGAAAAATCGAATCTGAAAAGTCTAAAAAAGAAGAAAAAAAAGTAGTAAAATCAGATAATAAGGTTGACGAAAAGAAAAATAACGTGAATAAAGACAGAAAAGATAATTTCAATAAAGATAATAGAAATTTAAAAGAAGGTAATAATAGAGATAATAAACCTTTTAATAAAGACAAAAAAGAAGGTTTCAACAAAGATAATAAAGGATATAGTAAAGATAAAAAAGAAGGTTATAACAAAGATAAAAAACAAAATTTCAATAAAGATAACAGACCTTTTAATAGAGATAAAAAAGAAGGCTTTAACAAAGATAATAAAGGATATAGTAAAGATAAAAAAGAAGGTTATAACAAAGATAAAAAACAAAATTTCAATAAAGATAATAGACCTTTTAACAAAGATAAAAAAGATGGTTTTGGTAAAGATAGTAAGAATTTTACAAAGGATAAAAAAGATTTTGGAAGAAAGTTTGATGATAGAAATAGAGAATTTTTAGATGATGTTGTTGAAGTTGTTGATCCATCAATAGAAAAAAGGGATGCAAGAAAAACTCATCTTCAAGGTCAAGAAAAAAACAAAAAGAATAAGTCATTAAATGAACATAAAATGAGAGAAGACAGAAATCCAAATCTTATTTTAAAACCTGCAAAAAAGAAAAATAAAGCCAATCATAAAACTAAAAGTGATAGTGATTTAGAATTTGAAAACAAAATAGAAAATGTTGGAGAAATAAAAATTCCTGAAAGTATAACTGTAAAGGATTTTTCAGAACTTTTAGGAGTAAGTGGTTCCCAAGTAATTTCAAAATTGATTGCTCTTGGAATAATGGCAGGATTAAATCAAGAAATAGATTTTGACTGTGCAAGTTTAATTGCAGAAGAATTTGGAAAAACAGTAGTATTAGAAACTCCTGAAATTACAGATGAAAATGAAATTTTATCACTTGACTATGAAGATAAAAAAGAAGACTTGGTAACTAGACCACCTGTTGTAACTGTAATGGGTCATGTTGACCATGGTAAGACTTCTTTATTAGACTATATTAGAAAGTCTAAAGTTACAACTCAAGAAGCCGGAGGCATTACACAACATATAGGAGCTTATACTGTAAATATTAATAATAGTAAAATTGTATTTTTAGATACTCCTGGACACGAAGCATTTACAGCTATGCGTTCAAGAGGTGCAAAGGTTACAGATATATCAATTCTTGTAGTTGCAGCTGATGATGGTGTTATGCCACAAACTATTGAAGCTATTAATCACTCAAAGGCTGCAGGAGTTCCAATTATTGTAGCTATTAATAAAATAGATAAAGATGGAGCCAATCCTGAAAGAGTAAAGACTGAACTTGCTGATAATGGACTATTACCTGAAGATTGGGGTGGAGATGTAATTACGATGCCTGTATCAGCTAAAACGGGAGAAGGAATTGATGAACTATTAGAAATGGTTCTAATGGTTGCTGAAGTTGAAGAATTAAAAGCAAATCCAAATAGAATGGCTATTGGTACTGTAATAGAAGCTCAACTTGACAAGGGTAGAGGTCCTGTTGCTACAATTTTAGTACAAAAAGGTACTTTAAATTCAGGAGATATAGTTATTTCAGGAACATCTACCGGTAGAATTAGAGCTATGTTTGATGATAAAGGAAAGAAAATTAAAAAAGCTACACCTTCAATGCCTGCTGTTATTTTAGGACTTTCAGAAGTCCCTGAAGCTGGAAGCTTTATATATGCAGTTAAAGATGAAAAAACTGCAAGAGGATATGCTCAAAGAATTATAAATGTACAAAAAGAAAATATGATTGCTTCCGGAAATAAAGTTTCTCTAGATGATTTATTTGATAAAATTCAAGATGGTAATTTAAAAGAAATTAAAATTATTGTTAAAACAGATGTTAGAGGAACAATTGATGCAGTTAAGAATTCTTTAGAAAAATTAAGTAATGAAGAAGTTAAGGTTAATATAATCCATGGTGCAGTTGGAGGTATTAATGAATCTGATGTAATGCTTGCAGCAGCTAGTAATGCAATAATAATTGGATTTAATGTTAGACCTTCACAAGGTGCAATTGATTTATCAAGACATGAAAATGTTGATGTCAGAACATATAGAGTAATTTATGATGCAATTGAAGATATTAAATTAGCTGTAAAAGGTATGTTAGCTCCTACATTTGTTGAAGAAGTAATTGGAAGAGCAGAGGTTAGAGCAACATTTAAAGTTCCTGGAATTGGTACTGTAGCTGGAGTTTATGTTTTAAATGGGAAAATTACCAGAAATGCAAAAGTAAGACTTCTTAGAGATGGAATAATTTTACATGAGGGTGAAATTAGTTCATTGAAGAGATTTAAAGATGATGCTAAAGAGCTTTTAACCGGATATGAAGGTGGATTGGGAATTGCAAATTATAATGATTTGAAAGAAACTGATATAATTGAAGCCTATATTGATAAGGAAGTTGAAAGATAGAGGTTTTTTATGAATGAAAAAAGATTAGGAAGAATAGAATCTGAAATAAATAGAGTATTATCAGATGCTATTTATAATGGAATAAAAGATAACAGAATAAATCCATCAATAACAAATATAACTAAAGTTAGCGTAACAAATGATTTAGGCATTTGTTACGTTAACATAGGTATTTTTGGAGATGAAAAAACTAAAGAAAAAACTATGAAAGGTTTAGAAAGTGCAACCGGATATATGAAGAAAAAAATTTCAGAATCTTTAGATTTAAGACACACTCCAAAATTAATTTTTAAATTAGATGAATCTTTTGAAAAAGCAGCATTAATGAATGAATTAATCATAAAAGTTTCAAAAGAGGACAGAGAAAAGAGAGAATTATATGGTAATGTTGATGAAGAAGAACAATAGTCCGGAAGAGATTTTAAATATAATAAAATCATCTGAAAAAATTGGAGTTATTTCCCATAAAAATCCTGATGGAGACAATATAGGGTCTACAATATCAGTAATACTCGGTATTAGAGAAAATCTAAATAAAAATATATTTGGAATAAAGGTTGATAACTTTCCAAAAAATTTATTATTTCTAGACACTCTTGAAAATATAAAAGAAATTGAGGAGCTAGATTTAGATTTATTAATTTATGTAGATTGTGGAGAAATAGATAGACCCGGAGAAGTTGGTGAGCTTTTTAAAACAAGAGCAAAAAAAATTATAAATATAGATCATCATAAAACTAATGATTATTTTGGAGACTTAAATTATGTGTTTCCTAATATGAGTTCAACTTGTGAAATAGTTTATAATTTGTTTAAAGAATTTAATTTTAATATTTCAAAAGATGTAGCGAATGCTTTATTAGTAGGAATAAATACTGATACTTATAGATTTTTATACGAAACTTCAACAGCTTCTACATTAAGAGCTTGTGCAGACCTTTATGATTTAGGAGCGGATAAAGATTTTATTTATAAAAAACTTTATCAAAATAACAGTTTTGAAGTAGAAATGCTTAAGAATAAATTAATAAATAGAGCAAGATTATATTTTGATAATAAAGTTGCTGTAATCGGAATGTTTGAATCGGATTTTGAAGGTACAGATTTAACAATGGATATGCTTGATGATATAGTAAATTATTATAGAGATATAAATGGATTTGAAGTTTCTATACTATTTAAAGAATTAAAAGATAATCAATTTAAAGGTAGTGTAAGAAGTAAAGAATTTGTTGATGTATCTAAAGTATGTAAACATCTTAATGGTGGGGGACATACAAAAGCAGCTGGTTGTCTTATAGATGGTAATTTTGATTG
This sequence comes from Parvimonas oralis, assembly GCF_047608425.1. NCBI lineage: Bacteria > Bacillati > Bacillota > Tissierellia > Tissierellales > Peptoniphilaceae > Parvimonas > Parvimonas oralis. The sequence goes on along the minus strand of NZ_JBLKRS010000001.1, from coordinate 483,788 downwards.
TGTTGTTGATTTGTTTTTAGAAAAATTGAAAAGTGAGTATCCAAATGAATTTTAATGGTATATTAAATGTTTATAAGCCAAAAGGATTTACAAGTAGAGATGTAGTAAATGTTGTTAGAAAGTTATATAAAACTAAAAAGGTTGGACATGCCGGAACACTTGATCCTAATGCAACAGGGGTTTTACCTATTGCTATTGGCAATGCTACAAAGATTGTTGACTATATTCAAAGTATGGGGAAATGTTATATAGGAGAAATGACTTTAGGGATAGAGACTGATACTTTAGATATTTGGGGAGAAAGTCTAAATTCTAAGGAAATCTTTTTTGATAAGAATAAATTTTTTGAAGTTATAAAATGCTATAATAACAAAACAATTTTGCAAACACCACCAATGTATTCTGCTTTGAAAAAAGGTGGAAAAAGATTATATGAATATGCAAGGTTAGGAATTGAAGTAGAACGAGAGAAAAGAGAAGTTGAAATTGATTCGCTCATAATTCTTAATTTTTATGATAATAAAATACGTTTTGAAGTAAATTGTTCTAAAGGAACATATATTCGCTCATTGTTTAATGATATAGCGTTAGATACTGATAATTTTGCCTATATGAGTTCTCTATGTAGAAATAAATATGGAATTTTTAAAATTGAAAATGCTTTTTCTTTGGAAAGACTTAAAAAGTTTGATGAAAAACAATTATATAATTCATTGGTGAAAATAGAGGATGTACTTGAATATAAAAGAATAAATTTTGATAAAAAGTATTTTAAACATATTGTAAATGGACTTCGAAAAACATTCGATATTGAACAAGAAGGAATATTTAAAATATACTGTGATAATATTTTTATTGGTATTGGAGAGCTTATTCCACAAGTAAATGGGAAATTATTAAAAATGACAAATATATTCTATAAAGTTGATGATATCTAGTATTTCAAATTTTTAATTGAATAATATTATATAATAAATTGAAAAAATCTAGTGTTTAGTCACTAGATTTTTTAATATATAATTTCTAATAATTTTCTATTCAGTTTTGAAATTGGAAGTCCAACGATATTAAAATAGTCACCATTTATGTGTTTTATTAAAAGACTAGCACCATCTTGTATTCCATATCCACCAGCTTTATCATATGGATTTTCATTTTTAATATAAGATTCAATTGTTTCTTTTTGAATATCGTCTAAGTCATAAAATGATACATAACTTTTTTCACAAAATGTTGAGAAAGTATCATTAAAGTATATTGTAACTGAGGTTTGTACAATATGTTCTTTTCCGGATAAATACTCTAACATATATTTGGCTTCATCCAGATTGTTAGGTTTTCCAAATAAATATTTATCATCATAAACAATAGTATCAGCTGAAATGATTAGAGAATTACTATGTTTTTTACTTACGTCCTTACATTTTTCGAAAGATAGCATATCACATAATTCACTAAATTTTGATTTATTATCTTTAAATGTTTTACTTAAAAATTTTTGTTCTAATTTTCTTTCATCAATATTAGCAGGAATTACTTTGAATTCATTGTATATGAATTTTAAAAGCTCTTTTCTCCTTTGTGAGTTACTTGCTAAAATGATATCATAATTTCTCATAAAATCCTCCTAATATATATATATATATATATATTACAAAAATTATAACAAAAATAAAGAAACATCTCAATATTTTCAATATTGAAATGTTTCTTTAATCCAGTATTGCTCAACAATTAATAAAATAAAAATTATTTCTTAATAATTAAAATTTATATTAAATCAACTTTCCAGTTACTCCATACATTATCATGAAAAAACAGGATAAAGTAAAAGTTGTGAAAGTTAATAGTAATTTAACCATTTCTAAAGTATTTATATCTTGATTCTTATTTTTTCTCTTTTGCATAATTGTTTCCTCCAATCAAAAAATCACTTTTTAAGTTACTAATATTATATACTATAAAAAATAACTTGTCAAGATACTTTTGAGAAAAATTTTAAAAATATAAAAAATAAATTGCTTTTTAAGTTATTTTATTGTATAATTATTATAGAATAGTAGAGGTGATAGTATGACTACAGGTGAAAGATTAAAAGAGCTCAGACAAAAAGCAAATCTTACATTACAAGATGCGGGTGAACTAATAGGTACAAGTAAACAAAATTTATTTAAATATGAAAATGATATAATTACTAATATTCCAATTGATCGTTTAGTAAAGTTAGCTGAAATTTATAATTCAAGTCCAATAGAAATTTTGGGATGGAAACATTATTCAAATACACCTAATTCTACAAAGGCATCATTATATAATTATTTGCCTTATGGAGTATCAGCGGGAAGTCCAGATGGACCTAATTATGAGGTTGATTTTGAGAAAATTGAAATAAGTGATTCTGTTATGGGACCATACGCAAACGATGATAATATTTTAATAATGCATGTTAACGGGGAGAGTATGAATAAAATAATACCTAATGGAAGTTATATTGCTGTTAAGTTAAATTATCCTATTTACAACTTGGAAGATGAGGATATTGTTGTATTTTCTGATAATGGGGAGTATAGTTTAAAATTGTTTTTTAGAGATGGAGATGATATAATTTTTAGACCCGCTTCTACTTATCATTCATTTACAGATTTTAAATTTTCAAAAGACGATGAATTTAATATACTAGGTAAGGTTGTTATGTATTGTGTTAATTTATAGTTTTAAAAATAATATAAATGGTAAATACAAAAAGTGTAGATGTTTTATAAATTCATCTACACTTTTTTCTGTATATTATAAATATTAGAATAATATCTAAACTATGAGTTTTTAAATTTTTAGTATTACTATTGCTAACATAAAATATATTATTAAACTTGTTGCATCAACTATAGTCGTAATAAGGGGAGCAGCGGCACTCGCAGGATCCATTTTTAATTTTTTTGCAAGTAAAGGAAGAACTCCACCTGCTATGTTAGCAGAAACTAAAGATATCGTTATAGTTAGGCTAACTACTAAACTTATATTAAATGTTGTGTTTTTTGATCCAAATATAAATAACCTTATAAAATTAGTAATAAATAATATCGCCCCACAAAGCAAACCAACAAAAAGTTCTTTTCTCAAGACAATAAATATGTCGTTTATACTTAAGTCATCAACAGCTATACCTCTTATAACCATTGTTGAACTTTGTGCTCCTGCATTTCCTGCAGTGGACATTATAATTGGAATTGATGCAGATAAAATAGCTACTGCGCTTAGTTTATCTTCAAAATACTGTAAAATATATCCTGTGAAAGTAGCAGAAATCATTAAAATTAAAAGCCATGATATTCTGGATTTAACCATTTCTTTAGTTCCTGTTTTTAAGTATGAACCATCTGTTGGAATAATACCGCTCATTTTATGAATGTCTTCAGTTGCTTCTTCAGTCAAAATATCCAAAACATCATCAGCGGTAACAATCCCAATCAAGCAATGTTGATCATTCAACACACAAATAGTTGTTAAGTCATATTTGCTTAGTAATCGAGCTACTTCTTCTTGATCGGTATTGGTGTAAACATAGTGAATGTTTTTGTCCATTATTTCTGAAATAAGTTTATCATTTTTTGCAATAATTATATCTCTTAAGTTTACTACACCAACAAGAACTCTTTTTTTATCAATTACAAAACAAACATTTATCGTTTCAGCAATTTCAGCTTGTTTTTTTATTTTTATTATTGCCTCTTCAACAGTATCCTCTTCATGAAGTTCTACAAAATCCGTACTCATTACAGAACCGGCAGTGTTTTCTTCGTAACTTAAAAGGGTATTAATTTCTTTCCTGTGATCTGCAGGGACATTTTCTAAAATATATTTTATTACATTTGCAGGCATTTCTTCAAGAAAATCTATTATATCATCACTAAACATATTGTCGAGAATGTTTTTTACTTCCATAGATGACAATGCTGAAATTAATCTCTCTTGATGTTCGGAATCTAGATAGGTAAACAATTCTGCAGAAATATCTTTTGGTAAAATTTTAAATACAAATATTGCTTCATCTAGTTCTAACTCACTAAATATTTCACTTAAATCAACTATATTATATTCGTCGAATATTTCACGAATTAATAAAACTTTTTTGTCTTTAATTAATTCAGGAAGTAGGGAAGATAATTGTTCTTTACTGTATTCTAAAAAGTTATATTCCATATAGTCCACCTCCTAAAAATAATGAAGCTAAAGAAAAATATATTGTAAGAGAAATTGCATCACAAACAGTAGTCAAAATCGGTCCGCTCATTGAAGCAGGATCTTGTTTTAATGTACTAGCCAATAATGGCAGAATCCCTCCAATTAAATTAGCAATAGTGACAATTATATAAATTGTTGCTGAAATTAAAATAGCAATAGTCATTGAAATTTTTGGCATAAATATTAAAATTCTAAGAATATTTACGGCAAATAAAATAGCACCTAAAATCAAAGAATTTAAAAATTCAGTTTTAATAACATATTTAAAATCACCTATGTTTAAATTGTCAACAGCAATTCCTCTTACAACCATTGCACTTGATTGACTTCCGGCGTTTCCGGCAGTATCCATTAACATCGGAATAAAAATAACTAAAGATGGGATTTTTAAAGTTAAATCACTATTTTTTGATAAAATTAGTCCAGAAACAGTTGCTGATATCATTAAAATTAAAAGCCAAGTTATTCTACTTTTAACCATTTCAATAATTGACATATTTATGTAAGAGCCTTCTATTGGAGTGATACCTCCCATCTTTTGTAAGTCTTCTGTAACTTCATCTTGAATAATGTCATATACATCATCAATTGTAATAATTCCAATAAGTCTATGTTGATCATTTACAACAGGCAAAACTAACAGGTCATATTTAGTAAAAATTTTAGCGACTTCTTCTTGGTCTTCATCACATTCTACTGATATGACATCTGTTTCCATTATATCAGAAATCAAAGTATTAGCAGAAGCTAATAATATACTTTTCATTGAAACAAAGCCTAAAAGTATATGTTGATCATTAGTTATATAACAATAAGAAATTGTTTCTGCAAGCCTTTCCTTATCTTTAATCATTTTTAAAGCTTCATCTGCTGTAATTTCCGGATCTAATTCAACATAATCAGTACTCATTACAGACCCAGCACTGTTTTCTTTAAAGTTTAAAATCATATTAATTTCACTACGTCTTTGATTAGATGCAGAATTTAAAACTCTTTTTACTATATTAGCAGGTAATTCTTCTAAAAACTCACTAATATCATCTGTAAACATATAATCTAACATAACTTTTATTTCGTGATCTTGTAAGCCATTTATTACTTGTTGTTTCATATTTTGAGGAAGATAGGCAAAAATTTCAGCAGTTTTTTCTTTTTTTATAACTTTAAACATAAATAGGATGTCTTTAATTTCAAAATATTCTTCAAATATATTTGCAAGGGTTACTTCATTTGTATCATAAATTATATCTCTTAAATGAAAAATATTTTTTTCTTCTAAAGAAGTTTTTAACTCATTAGCAATAATTTTGCTTTTTTCTAAAGAATTTTCTCTTAAGTCCATATATCTCCTCCTATTATAATATTTTAGTAAATTATATCTTAGTACATTATATCATATTTTTCCTTTTATAAAAAATTATTTTTAATTTAAAAATATTTTATTTACAAAAAAGTTTGAATTTTTATAATATTTTACAAAAAAGTTTTTTAATAAAATGTTGAAAATTTAATCTTTTTATGGTATAATTCAGTATGAATATATTTGTTTGAATATTATTTTTTATTTCATATATATTATAAGTAAAAAAATATTAAGATTAGGGTTGGAAAATGAGAATAATATCTGGTAAAAAGAGGGGATTGAAATTATTATCACCTGTAGATTATAGTGTTAGACCAACTACAGACAAAATTAAGGAATCTATTTTTAATATTCTGTTTGAAATAGATTATAATTCTATTGTTTTAGATTTGTTTTGTGGAAGTGGAGCAATTGGTATTGAATTTTTAAGTAGAGGAGCTAAAAAAGTATATTTTTGTGATTTTTCAGAAGATAGTTTGAAAACCACAAAAAAAAACCTTGAAAATTCTGAATTCTTAGATAAATCAATAATCATAAATAAGGATTATATGGATTGTTTGAACTATTTTTATAATAATGGTTTGAAATTTGATTATATATTTTTGGACCCGCCTTATAAATATGAGTATATAAAAAAGGCTTTGGATTTTATTTGGAATAATAATATTTTAAAAGAAGATGGAATAATTATTATAGAAACGGATAAAGATATTTCTATAGAAAATTTTGAAATAATAAAAGAAAAGAAATATTCAAAAATTAAAGTGATTTTTTTAGGAAGGAAAAAATAATTATGAAGGTGATTTTTCCGGGAAGCTTTGATCCTTTAACAAATGGACATAAGAATATTATTTTAAAAGCATTAGATATTTTCGGTTATGTAGATATTGTAATTTTAAATAATTTCAATAAAAAAGCTCTTTTTTCTCTTGAAGAAAGAAAAAATATTATTTCAGATATATTTAAAAAATATAAAAATATTGACGTACATATTCATTATGGATTATTATGTGATTATATTAGTAATAATAATGTCAGTGTTTTGGTAAGAGGGGTTAGAAATACTTTAGACTTTGAATCTGAAAAGATAAATGCTAAAGTTAATAAGGAACTTTGTGGTGTGGAAACAATTTTGTTTTTCTCTGATAAATTAGATGAACATATAAGTTCAACTGTTGTTAAGGATGTGTATTTTAATGGTGGCAATATCGAATTATATGTAGACAAAGTTGTTTTAGATATATTAGGTGAAAAATTTAGGAGGAATGAGTAATGGAAATTTTAGAATTAATTGATCGTATTGAAGACTTAGTAGAAGAAAGTTCAAGTTTACCTTTTTCAAAGAAAGTTATGGTAGATTCTGAAGCTTTATTTTTTATATTGAAAGAAATGAGAGAAAATATTCCAGAAGAAATTAAACAAGCAGAATGGATTCACGAAGAAAAAGATAGAATTTTAAATGATGCAACTAAAGATGCAAATCAAATTTTAGAACAAGCAAATAAAGAAGCTTCTAAAATTAAAGCTGATGCTGAAGCAAGATATCAAAAGATGATTAATGAAAATGATGTTGTTGTTGCTGCTGAAAGTAAAGCAAATGAAATATTATTGAAAGCTGAACAAAACGCTAAAACTATAAAAATGCAAACTAATACTTATGTAGATGATGTTTTATCTAAAACTCAAGAAAAATTGAGAGATTTAATTACTGTTTTGGATAATAACAGAAGTGAGTTAAGGAAATAATTGGAGAAAGAATGAATAAAGTTACTGAAAATTTGATTTTAGATATTGATGATATTCGGAATTTATTTGGAAATTTAGATTCTAATATAGATTTTATTTCTAAAAAATTTGATGTATCTATAAAAAATAGTGAGGAAGGTTTATCTATTACAGGAGATGAAAAAATGGTTTTATTATGTGTTAAGACTATTGAGTTTTTAGTTAAAGATAATCCTTCCGAAAATTTAGATAAGCAAAAAATTTCTTATATAATTGAAAAAGTAAAATCTGAAAATAAAGAGATATTAAATGATTGGTTAGATTATGTTATTTGTTTGAATGCAAAATTAAAACCTATAAAGCCAAAAACCTTAGGACAAAGAAAATATATCTCTGCAATTGAAGATAATATAATTACTTTCGGTATTGGTCCTGCAGGAACAGGAAAAACTTTTTTAGCTATTGCAATGGCTGCTAAAGCATTAAAAAACAATACTGTTTCAAAAATAATATTAACAAGACCCGCTGTTGAAGCAGGTGAAAATTTAGGATTTTTACCAGGAGATCTACAAGAAAAAATAGATCCGTATTTAAGACCTTTATATGATTCATTATATAATATATTAGGTTATGATAATTTCCTTAGACTAAAAGAAAAAGGTATTATTGAAGTTGCACCTTTAGCATATATGAGAGGGAGAACTTTAGATGATGCTTTTATAATTCTTGATGAAGCTCAAAATGCAACCAATGAACAAATGAAGATGTTTTTAACAAGAATAGGTTTTGAGTCTAAAGCTGTTATAACTGGAGATATTACTCAAATTGACTTAGGTAGAAGAAAAATTTCAGGTCTTGTTTCAGTAAGTAAAATTTTAAATAATATTAAGGGAATTAATTTTAATTATTTTGATAGTTCTGATGTTGTAAGGCATAGTATAGTAATGAAAATAATAGATGCCTATACAAAATATGAAGATAGCTTAGCGGAGAAAAAATAATGAATGTTCTTTTTGATGATAGGCAAGATGCATTCATAGTTACAGATAATCTTAAAGAAAAAATTATAGAATGTATCGAAACAGCTCTAAAAGTTGAAAATAAAATGATAGATAATATTGAGGTATCAGTTTCTTTTGTTACAAATGAAGAAATAAAGAGTATAAATTCTGAATTTAGAAATATTGATAGGGAAACGGATGTGCTTTCTTTTCCGATGGAGTTTGAATTTTCAGAAGAAGGTATGCCTTTTATTCTAGGAGATATTATAATTTCTACAGAAAAATCAATTGAACAGGCCCAAGAGTTTGGACATAGTATTGAAAGAGAAATTTTATATTTAGTTTGTCATTCTGTATTTCACTTATTAGGATATGATCATATTGATGAGTCTGAAAAAATAATTATGAGAAATAAGGAAAAAGAAACTATGAAATTAATGGAAGTTTTTAAAAATGAAAAAAAATTCTAGTTTTATGGAAAGTTTTTTTTGTGCCTTTAAAGGTATAATATACATTTTCAAAACAGAGAGAAATTTTAGATTTCATATAATGTTTTCTGTGTTAGTATTGTTCTGTTCTTTAATTTTTAATTTATCTTATGTAGAATTATCTGTAATATTAATTATGATAGCAGTTGTTTTGACTTTAGAAATTATTAATACTATCATTGAAAATATTATGGATTTTTTATGTAAAGACTATAATTTAAATATAAAAATTATTAAAGACATGGCATCGGGTGCAGTTTTAGTTTCAGCTTTTATATCTATAATAGTTGGACTTTTAATATTTATTCCTAAAATATTAGTTATAGTTGGTGGTTAAATGAATATTTATGAAAAAATGATTAAATGTGCTTTAGATAGCCAAAAAAGAGCATATACACCATATTCTAAATTTAATGTAGGAGCGGCTGTATTAACAGAATCAGGTAAAATATATGGTGGTTGTAATATTGAAAATGCTTCATATACTCCTACAATTTGTGCAGAACGCGTGGCTATATTCAAAGCAATATATGATGGAGAAAAAAAGATAAAAAAAATCGCAGTTGTCGGTAAAGAAAATTCTTTGACATTTCCTTGTGGGGTTTGTAGACAGGTAATTAGAGAATTTTGCACTATTGATTGTGAAATAATTGTAATAAAAAACGAACAAGAATATAAGATAATAAAATTTTCTGAGTTATTACCTTATAGTTTTGGTCCAGAGGATTTATAATATGAATGATATAAAATCGGGATTTGTAAGTTTGGTTGGAAGGTCTAATGTCGGTAAGTCAACTTTGTTAAATAGGATTATTGGAGAAAAAATTTCAATTATTTCTAACAAGCCACAAACGACGAGATCAAATTTAAAATTAATATATAATTCATTGGATTCTCAAATAGTATTTTTAGATACTCCCGGAATACAAAATCCCAAAAATAAATTAGGAGAATTTATGCTAAAAGAAGCACGAAATTCTCTAAAAGATGTTGATTTAATTTTATACATGGTGGATGTTAATTTTGAAATTGGAGAATTGGATAAATTAATAATTGATATGTTAAAGAAGATAAATCTTCCAAAACTTTGCATTATAAATAAAATAGATACTTTGGATTCAGAGGAGATATGTAAACTTGTTTCAAAATATAAAGATATGAAATTATTTGAAAAAATTATCCCTATATCCGCTTCAGAAGGAACAAATGTATATAATTTAATAGATTGTATAAAATCTTATTTGCCTTATGGACCTAAATACTACTCAGATGATATGATAACAGATCAAACTGAAAGAGAAATAGTTGGAGAAATAATTAGAGAGAAAACTCTTACTTTCTTAAGAGATGAAATACCACATGGAATTAATGTATTAATTGAAAAATTTTCAATAAGAAAAAACAAACCAATAATTGATATAGACGCAATTATTTGTGTTGAAAAAAAATCACATAAAGGTATGGTAATTGGGAAAAATGGAGATATGATTTTAAAGATTGGAAAATCTGCAAGATTAGATATAGAAAAGTTTTTAGATTCAAAAGTCAATTTAAAATTATTTGTTAAGATAGATGATGACTGGAGAAATAAATCATTTAAGGTGAAAGAGTTTGGATATTTTAGAAAATAATATTTATAATAACATAAATGGATATATTATTTCAGAAAGCACATATTTGAATAAAGGAAAAATATTCAAAGTTTATACTGATGAGTTTGGACTTATTTCAATTTATAGTAAAAGTATTGAAATGTATTTATCTATGTACTCTAATTATAATTTTAAATTAAATTATCGAAATGAATTTTTTTATTGTAATGAATATGAACTTGTAGATTTTATTTCTTTTGAATCAAAAGAACATATTTTGTTTTTGAATATTCTCTCAGAAATAATTTTAAAAACAAGTGTGCAAGAGCTTAAAAATTTAGAGATTTATAATTTAATAAAAGAAGTATTGAGTATTAAAAAAACTGATTATAAAATGTTATTAACTTATTTTATAATTAAATATTTACTTTTTAACGGTTATCATCTACTATTTGATAATGATAAAAATGCGAAAGCTTTTAATTTTGATATATATGAATTAGTTATAAATTCAAGCTTAAAATTAAATTCTAAATACAATTATGTATTGGATAAATATGAATTTGATTTTATTTACTTATTATACAATTTAGATTGTTTTGAAAAATCTGAATTAAACAATATTAAATATGATTTTTCAAGAGTTCTTGGAATAATGATAAATGCACTCTGTTTGAATTTTAACATATACAAATTAAACAGTTTTAACTTAAGGTGATGAAAAATGTCTTATATAAAAAAAGAGAAAATAGAGGAAATAAAGGAAAAAGCGGACATTATTTCTGTTGTTAGTGACTATTTATCTGTGAAAAAAAGCGGAAGATATTATATGGAAAATTGTCCTTTCCATAGTGAAAAAACTCCTTCTTTTTTTCTTTATCCTGAAACTAATACTTTCCATTGTTTTGGATGTGGTAAACATGGAGATAGCATTTCATTTGTTATGGAATTGGAATCTTTGGATTATGTTAGTGCTTTAAAAAAATTAGCTGAAAAATTTGGAATAGAATTAGAGTATGACAACTCTTTTGATTATATAGATAAAAAAAATCTTGATAAATATTATGAAATGAATGAATTTGTCGCAAGGTTTTATTATAAAAAGATGATGGAAAATTCTGTTCCTAAACAGTATTTACTAAAAAGAGGTATTAATCAAAAATCAATTAATCTTTTTTTTATTGGTTATGCTGATGAAAATTGGAAAGCTCTTTATAATGAGTTAAAATTTAAAAAAATGGATATTGAAATTGCAGAAGAGCTTGGACTTATAATCAAAACTAAGACTGGCGATTATGTTGATAGGTTTAGAAATAGGATTATGTTTCCTATTTTAAATAAAAATAAAAAAGTAATAGGTTTTGGAGGAAGAACTATTGTTGATGATAGTGCGAAATATTTAAATTCTCCTGAAAGTGTAATTTTTAAAAAGGGTGATAATATTTATGCTCTTGATAAAATAATAGAAAATAATATAAGAGATAAAGTTTTAATTGTTGAAGGATATATGGATGTTATATCTTTGTATCAAAATGGAATTAATTATGTTGTTGCAGGGCTGGGAACTGCATTTACTGAAAACCAGGCAAGACTTATAAAAAGATATTTCAGAAACAATGTTTATTTATGTTATGATGGTGATAATGCAGGAATAAGTGCAACAAATAAAACAAGTTCTGTTTTTAATGAAATTTCTGTTAAACCTAATATTATAATGCTTCCTGATAAATTGGATCCTGATGATTATATAAAAAAATATGGATTGAATGACTTTAATAAACTTTTAGAGTCACCATATGATATTAATGGTTTTAACTATGAAATTTTGAAAAAAAGCAAAAAAAATAGTAATTCTATTACTGATAATACAATTTTTTATGAAAGTATTTTAGACTTTTTAACAAAAATAGATACTAATATACTGAGAGATTTGTATATAAATAAAATATCTAGTGAGTTTGGAATAGATAAAAATTCGTTAAAAGAAGATTTTCTAAATTTTGATAAAAAAGATAAAATAATTGAAAAAAAAGAAAAAGAAATTGAAATGGATTATAAATCGGAAAATTTATTATTAAATTCTGACAAAAAAGTTTTAATAATGGGTATTATACTATTGATGAGATGTGAAAATAATGTAGTAGATATAAGTAATAAATTAGAAGATTTATGTAAAACTTCTAATTTATATGATATTTTTTGGTATGTCAAAAATAATGTAAAGAATAATACGATAACTGTTCCATCAGCTCTAATTGAGAAATTTAAGAATAATGTTGATAATTTAAAAATAGTAGAATATATTGTTAAATGTTATAATGAGCAAATTAAATTATCAACTTTAGATTATATTAAGTTACTTGATATAACTATTTTAAATTATGAAATTAGAAAAACAACTAGAAATATTGAAAAATTAAGGCAAATGGATAAAAATAATGAAGCAGTAATTTCTAATTTAAATTTTAATGTTGAAAAGTTAATGGAATTAAACAGAAATCTTAAAAATATTGAGAAAGGGGTTCATCATGAATAATAAATTAAATGATATTGAATATGATGAAGTAAAAATTCTAATAGTAGAGGAACTTACTAAATACGCTAATGAACATAATGGTTTTGTTAATAATAAGTATCTTGAATCGTTAGATTTATTTAATTTTATTGATATTGATGATATTGAAGAAATAAAATCTAAGTTAGCTGAAAATCAGGTAGAGTTTATCGATGAAATTGAAAATTTAGAAGATATTGAAATTACTGATGATTTAATAGACCTAGAGGATGAAAAAGAAGATTCTGAAGATGAAGAAATAAAATTAGAAGATTTTTCTGATTTAAAAGGTTTTAATATAGATGATCCCGTTAAGATGTATTTAAAAGAAATTGGGAAAATACCATTACTTAGTGCTGACGAAGAAAGAATTTTAGCGGAAAATATGGAAACCGGAGATATTGAAGCTAAGAAAAAATTAGCTGAAACAAATTTAAGACTTGTAGTTAGTATTGCAAAAAGATATGTCGGTAGAGGAATGCAATTTCTTGACTTAATACAAGAAGGAAATATGGGCCTTATGAAAGCAGTTGAAAAATTTGATTTTAGAAGAGGTTTTAAGTTTAGTACTTATGCTACTTGGTGGATAAGACAAGCAATTACAAGATCCATAGCTGATCAAGCTAGAACAATAAGAATTCCCGTTCATATGGTTGAAACTATAAATAAATTAGTTAGAATTGAAAGACAATTAGTTCAAGAACTAGGAAGAGAACCGACTAATGAAGAAATATCAGAACATATGGGAATTGAAGTTGATAAAGTAAATGAAATTAGAAAAATTGCTCAAGAACCTGTTAGTTTAGAAACTCCTATTGGTGAAGAAGATGATAGTCATTTAGGAGATTTTATTGAAGATGAGACAGCAATCGCTCCTGATGAAGCAGCTAATTTTTCAATGTTAAAAGAGCAATTAAACCAAGTTTTAAGTACACTTTCCGATAGAGAGAAAAAAGTTTTAGAACTTAGATTTGGTCTTAATGATGGTACACCTAGAACTTTGGAAGAAGTTGGTAAAGAATTTGAGGTTACTAGAGAAAGAATAAGACAAATAGAAGCCAAAGCGCTTAGAAAATTAAAGCATCCTAGTAGAAGTCAAAAACTAAAAGATTTCTTGGAATAAAGATATGGTTAGTTTAAGATTAAAGAAGATTTGCAATTTAGTTGATATAAATTCCATTGTGGCAGATATAGGGACAGATCATGGTATAATTCCTATAGAATTATCAAAAAGTTGTATATCAAAAAAAATTATTGCAACTGATATTAGTAAAAATTCTTTGGAGAAATTAGAGCATAAACTAATATACAACAGTAACATAGTAAATATTGAAACCAGAGTATCTGATGGACTATACTGTTTTGATGAATTTGAAGTTGATACTATAATTATTTCAGGTATGGGTGGTATACTAATTAAAGAAATTTTAGAAAAAAATTTGTCTGTTGCAAAGACAGCAAACAGTTTAATTCTATCACCAAATAATTCATTGGATATTTTAAGAAAGTTTTTATTGCAAAATAATTTTGTTATTGAAAAAGAAGATGATGTAATAGAAAATAAAAAATATTATCAAATTTTGAAAGTAAAAAGAGGCAAAGACTTTTATAGAAATGGTTATGAATTCCTATATGGTAAGTTGCTTATAAAAAACAAATCTGAAAATTTAAGAATATTTTTAGAAAATGAATTAAAAAAGTATGAGAATATTTTAGATAAAATAAATTTAGCAAGCAAAAGTAACGAAAGAATTTTAGAAATAACTAATTTAATCAATGAAATTAGAGGTATTTTAAATGAATTTTAAAGTAAGTGATTTAGTAGAATTATTAAATACTGAATATTCATTCTATTTGCAAGAAGATTGGGACAATTCAGGTTTTCAGATTGGAAATTACGAAGATGAAGTTGGAGGAATTTTATTAGCACTTGATTTAACAGTTGATTCTATAAATTATGCAATACAAAATAATATTAATTGTATTTTGACACATCATCCTTTATTTTTTGAAAAAATTCAAAATTTGCAAGTCAATTCTGACTTATATAAAAAGCTTGAACTGTTGATGCAAAATAATGTTAATGTAATTTCTATACATACACCATTAGATATTCATCCAAATGGGGTTAATAAATTTTTGGCTGATAAATGTTTTTTAAGTAATAAGGAAGTTTTCATTGATTATAAAGAAGGATATGGTTACGGAATAATTGGAAGTATTGAAAATGATACATTTAAAAACTATCTTGCAAAGTTAAAAAATAGTTTTAAATTTCCAATGTTATATTATGGGAATACTGATAATATCATTTCAAAAATTGCTGTTTTGGGCGGTTCAGGTGCATTTTCTATAAAGAATGCAATTTCTAAGAAAGCTGATTTATTAATCAGTTCAGATTTTAAGTATCATGATATTCAATTAGCTTTAGAAAATAATTTAAAGATAATTGATTTAGGACATTATGAATCTGAAATTTTTGGTTTGTTATCTTTAAAAGAATTTTTTATAAATAAAAATATTGATTTAAAGATATTAATTTATGAAAATAACATTTTTAAAAGAAATATATTTTAATTTAATTAAGTAAGACAGACAATCGCGTGGATATTCCACGAGGAAAGTCCGTGCACCATAGAGCAGAATGCTGGATAACGTCCAGTGGGGGCGACCCTAAGGCTAGTGCAACAGAGATATACCGCCATTATAATGGTAAGGGTGGAAAGGTGAGGTAAGAGCTTACCAGCATATAGGAGACTATGTGGCTATGTAAACCCCATTCGGTGCAAGATCAAGATTGAACTTTTGTAGTTGCTCGCTACGTTCATAGGTAGATTGCTTGAACAAATTGGCAACAATTTGTCTAGATAGATGATTGTCAAATACAGAACACGGCTTATAGTTTTGCTTAATATATATAATTAAATATAAGGTATTACCTTATATTTTTTTACTTTTACATATAGGGAGATTTTAATGAATTTAGAAAAACAAATATTAAATTTTATGAAAAAAAAGAATTATATTCCATTAACAAAGGAAGAACTTGCTGTTGCATTAAATGTTCATTTTAATAGTTTAAAAAAATTTTTTAAAATATTAGATTCTCTTGTTAATAGTAAAAAAATATCATTAAATGATTTTAGATATAGTATCTATGAAAAAAAGGAAACATTAAAAGGAAAGATTACTTTTACTCCAAAAGGCAATGCGTTTTTTGTTTCAGAAGAAGACATAGATGATATTTTTATTCCAAAAAAGGAATTAAATCATGCTAATCATAATGATGATGTAGAAATAGAAATTATAAAAGAAAAGCGAGTAAATTCAAAAGCCGAAGGAAGAGTAATAAAAGTTTTAAATAGAAATAGTAATTTAATAGTTGGTACATTTACTGAAAATAAAAATTTTGGATTTGTAGTTCCTGATGATATTAAATGTAATTATGATATTTTTATAAAAAAAGGCGATAAGAATGGAGCAAAAACTGATGATAAGGTTGTATGTAAATTAGTTGAATTTCCAGATAAAAAGAAAAATCCTGAGGGAGTAATAATTGAAATAATAGGAAATAAAAATGATAAAAACGCTCAAATAATTTCTTTATTAAAAGATATGGAAATTCCATATAAATTTTCAAATAAGATTAATAAAGAATTAGAAGAATTATCTCAAATGGATTTAAAAAAAGAATTCAAAAATAGAGTAGATTTTAGGAACTTGTTTACTGTTACAATCGATGGAGCTGATGCAAAGGACTTTGATGATGCTATTTCTATTGATAAAAAAGGGAACGATTATGTTCTTTATGTTCATATAGCAGATGTATCTCATTATGTTAAAAAAGATAGCAAGTTGGATAGGGAAGCATATAAAAGAGGTAATAGTGTATATTTATTTGATTATGTAGTCCCTATGTTACCGGAAGTACTTTCTAATAATCTTTGTTCATTAAATCCAAATACAGAAAAACTAACTTTATCTGTAAAAATGATTATAGATAAAAATGGTAATGTTAAAGAATATAAATTTTATGAATCTGTAATAAACAGTAATTATAGACTAGTTTATGACGATGTAACTAATTTTTTAGAAGGTAAAAAGCATTTTTATGATGATGAAATACTAAAAGAAAAGTTATTTGTTATGAAAGAATTAGATGAGATATTAACTACTAAAAGAATCAATAGAGGAACTATAGATTTTAATTTTCCTGAAATTGACATTACTTTCAATAAAGATGGTGAAGTAGAAAATATAACAAAAAAAGAAGACGGTCTTGCAAATAGAATAATAGAATCATTTATGATTTGTACTAATGAAGTGGTAGGTAAGCATTTTGGAGATCTTGATATACCGATTATATATAGAATACATTCTAAACCACCTGAAGATAAATTGGAAATATTAAGAAATCACTTAAATCGTTTGAATATAAAAATGAAATCAATAGATATGATTTCTTCAAAATATTTAAGTGAAATTGTAGATCAATTTAAAGATACAAATAAATCTGATTTTATAAATTATTCTATTTTACGATCTATGACTAAGGCTAGATATTCTCCGAATATTGATATTCATTTTGGATTATCAACATTTTTATATTGCCATTTTACTTCTCCAATAAGAAGATATGCAGATTTAACCGTTCATAGAACTTTAAAAAATTATTTACATTCAAATAATGAAATACCAAAAAATTATATAAGTTACCTAGATATAATTTCTAATCATATAAATGATACTGAAATACTAGCTATAGATGCAGAAAGAAAGTTGGAAGATATTAAAAAAGTGGAATTTATGAAAAATAAAATAGGACAAATTTTCAAAGGGATTATAGTTTCAGTTACTTCATACGGGCTTTTTGTGCAATTAGAAAATACTGTTGAAGGATTAGTTAAATATGAAGATATTATGGATGATTACTATGAATTTGATGAACAAACTTTGACTGCTGTTGGTAGAAGAACAAAAAAATTATTTGATATAGGAATGGATGTAGAAGTTATTGTTTCTAAAGTTAATGAGATAACTAATGAAATTAATTTTTATTTAAATAGGTGATATTATGAGAGATAAAACAACTATAAAAATAATAGCTAATAATAAAAAGGCAAGACATGACTATTTTTTAGAAGATATCTATGAAGTTGGAATTTCTTTATCAGGTACTGAAGTCAAAAGTATTAGACAGGGAAAAGTTTCTATTAAGGAAAGTTATTGTTCAATTAAGAATGGAGAAGTTTTTATTCTTGGAATGAATATTACACCTTATGATTATGGGAATATATATAATTTAGACCCTACAAGAGAAAGAAAGTTACTTTTAAATAAAAGAGAAATTAATAAATTAATTGGACAAACTAAAGAAAAAGGTTATTCATTAATTCCTTTAAATGTTCATATTAAAAACGGATGGATAAAACTTGACATTGCACTCGCTCGTGGTAAAAAAAATTATGATAAGAGAGACAGTATGCTTGAAAAAGAACACGAGAGAAAGATACAGTATGCACTAAAAAATAAATATAAATAGAGGTGAATTTTTTGAGCAAAAAATATACAATTATAACTTATGGTTGTCAAATGAATCATCATGATTCAGAAAAAATATCATATTTACTAGAAACTTTAGGTTATACAAAAGAAAATGATTTAGAAAAATCAGATTTTATTATATATAATACATGCTTAGTCAGAGAGAATGCAGAACTTAAAGTTTATGGACAACTTGGTGCTTTGAAAAATTTAAAAAGAAAGAAACCGGAAATGATTATAGCCGTTTGTGGTTGTATGATGCAAACAGGTGATGCAAGAGCTACTATAATTTCAAAATATAAACATGTAGATATAATTTTTGGAACGAAAAATATCTCAAGATTGCCTTCTCTTATCTCAAGACATAGAAGTACAGGAGAAGTTGTCGTAGATATTGAAGAAGAAGACATACTTGATGATGAAACTCCTATAAATAGAGAACATCCATTTATTGCTTATGTAAATATAATGACAGGTTGTAATAATTATTGTACTTTTTGTATAGTTCCTTATGCTAGGGGAAAAGAAATTAGTAGAACCCCTGAAAGCATAATTAATGAAATAAAAGAATTGGCAAAAAAGGGATATAAAGAAATAACATTATTAGGACAAAATGTTAATTCATATGGAAAAACTTTAAGACCTAAAGTGACATTTCCAGAATTATTAAAAATGGTTAATGAGATAGAAGGAATTGAAAGGATTAGATTCTTGACAAGTCATCCGAAAGACTGTTCTGATGAATTAATAGATGCCATAGCAAATTTGGATAAAGTTTGTGAAAATATTCATTTACCATTCCAGTCTGGTAGTAATAAGATACTAAAGGATATGCATAGAGTATATACTAGAGAACATTATTTGGAATTAATCAGAAAATTAAAAGAGAAAGTACCTAATATTACTCTTTCTACTGATATAATTGTTGGATTTCCAGGTGAAACGGAAGAAGATTTTGAAGATACATTAAGCATGGTGGAAAAGGTTAAATATGACCAAGGATTTACTTTTCTATATTCTATAAGAAAAGGTACAAAAGCTGCTGAAATGCAAAATCAAATACCACATGAAGTAAAACAAGAAAGATTTCAGCGACTAATAGATTCTATGTATAAAATTTTTTATGAAAAAAACAAAGAATGTTTAGGACAAACTCTTGAAGTGTTAGTTGAAGGAATTAGTAAAAATAATCCAGATATTCTTACAGGTAGAACAAGAGGATATAAATTAGTACATTTTAAAGGTGGAAAAAGAAATATTGGACAGTTAGTTAACGTTAAAATAACTGGACATAATTCATTTGCACTTGAAGGAGAGATAGTTTAGTAAGGAGTAATTATGAGCGATTTTACACCAATGATGAAACAATATCTAGAAGTTAAATCTAATTATAGTGATTGTATTATATTTTATAGACTAGGTGATTTTTATGAAATGTTTTTTGATGATGCAAAAATAGTTTCAAAAATATTGGATTTAGCTTTGACTAAAAGAGATTGTGGTGGTGGAAAAACTGCACCAATGTGTGGTATTCCTCATCATGTTGTAAATCAATATTTGTATAAGCTGGTTTCTGAAGGTTTTAAAGTTGCTATTTGTGAACAAGTTCAAGATCCAAAACTTGCTAAAGGAATTGTAAAGAGAGAAGTTATTAAATTAGTAACTCCGGGAACTATTGATGAATTTGATGAATTAGCTACTAATAAAAATAATTATATTATGAGTATCTATATGGATTCTACAAATTTAAGTATCACATATTCTGATATTTCAACCAGTGAAATATTCTGTACAAGTATTTTTGAAATGAACAGAGATAATTTAATTACCGCTTTAGAGGAAGAAGTAATTCGTACAACTCCGTCAGAAGTTATAATAAATTCAAATATATTAAAATCATTAGAAAAAAGTGTTGTTAAATTATTAAAAAATTTAAGAATTATTTATACAAAAGTAGATATAGATCAAGATTTTAAATCTTTAAGAGAGAATAATGAAGAATTTTATTCTAATAATCTTAGTAATAAAATATTACTTTTTTCAATAGATAACTTTTATAAATATGTTTGCAGATTTAATGTTAAATTGAATGATTTTAAAAAAGTTAATTTATATAAATTAAGTGATTATCTAAGAATTGATGCTAATTCAAGAATTAATTTGGAACTTAAAAAAAATAATTTTAGTAATGACATAAATGGCTCTTTATTATCAGTTATAAATTATACTAAAACTCCTATGGGATTTAGGCTACTTAATAAATGGTTAGATCAACCGCTTATAGAAATAGAAAAAATTCAAAGAAGGCAATCGTTGGTTGAAGATTTAGTTTTAAACTCAAATTTAAGAAATGAATTAGAAGAACTATTAGCAAGTATTTCTGATATAGAAAGAATAAATTCAAAAATTTCTTTTGGAAATTGTAATGCAAGAGATTTAATTCATTTAAAAAATTCTTTATCAGCTGTTCCAAAGATTAAAAGATTATTTTTAGATAGTAATACTTTATTTTCTAATATAGCTTTAAATATTCCTGATACCGAATATATCTATAATCTTATAAATTCAGCTATTCTTGAAGACGTAGGAATTTTATTGAAAGAAGGAAATTTGATAAAGATTGGTTATGATGACGAACTTGATTTAATAAGAAATAATAAAATAGTTGGAAAACAAAAGCTAATTAAATATGAAGTTGATCAAAGAAATATTACCGGAATTAAAAATTTAAGATTAATATTTAATAAGAAAACAGGTTATTTTTTTGAAGTTACAAAATCATATCAAAACTTAGTTCCTAAATATTTTGAATTAAAACAAACTTTAACTAATGCAAATAGGTATAAAACAAATGAGCTTCTAACTATTGAAAATATGATATTCGGATCTGAAAGTGATATTATAGAAAAAGAATATGAATTATTTATTTCAATAAGAAATACAATAAAAATGAATATTAAAACATTACAAAAATTATCAGATATAATTTCATTCATAGATTCTATATTTTCTTTAT
This sequence comes from Parvimonas oralis, assembly GCF_047608425.1. Taxonomy (NCBI): domain Bacteria; kingdom Bacillati; phylum Bacillota; class Tissierellia; order Tissierellales; family Peptoniphilaceae; genus Parvimonas; species Parvimonas oralis. The sequence continues at coordinate 462,263 of NZ_JBLKRS010000001.1, read as the reverse complement.
CAATAGTTGCATTTAAAAATAATTATTGTAAACCGACTTTAAATTCAGAAGGGATAATAGATATAAAAAATGGTAGACATCCTGTTATTGAAAGCTTTTTAAGTTCAATAAATGAATTTATCCCTAATGATACAAATATTGGGCAAAGTGATAATTTAATTCAGATTATAACAGGACCTAATATGAGTGGAAAATCAACTTATATAAGACAGATAGCTCTCATAGTTATATTAGCTCAGATTGGTTCATTCGTACCTGCTGATAGTGCAAATATTTCGATAGTAGATAAGATATTTACTCGTATTGGAGCTTCAGATAATCTATATAAAGGAGAAAGTACCTTTATGGTAGAAATGAAAGAAGTTAATAATATTTTAAGATATGCTACTAAAAATAGTTTACTTATACTTGATGAGGTTGGAAGAGGAACTTCAACTTTTGATGGATTAAGTCTCGCTTGGGCAATTCTTGAGTATATTACAAAAAATATAAAATCGAAAACATTATTTGCTACACATTATCACGAATTAATTGACTTAGAACATACTTTTGCTTGCATAAAAAATAAACATATTCAAGTTATTGAAGATAAAGAAAATGATGAAATAGTCTTTTTAAGAAAAATAATGGATGGCGGAGCTAATAAGAGTTATGGTATTGCAGTTGCAAAACTTGCGGGACTTCCTATGGAAGTTATAAATCGTTCAAAAATTATTTTAGATAGCATTGAAAAGAAGGAAATTCAAATAGAAAAAGATATTATTGATAGTTCAAATGTAATAAAAACTAAGGTCAATGATAAAATAATTACTAATCTAAATAGTATAAATATTGAAAAAATAAGCCCAATGGAAGCTTTTGGTATATTAAATGATTTAATAAATATAGCTAAAAGTGATAATGAATAGATAGGAGATTTATATGTCTATAAAATTATTGTCAGAAGATACAATTCAAAAAATTGCAGCAGGAGAAGTTATAGAAAATCCTTATTCTGTAATAAAAGAGTTGGTTGAAAATTCAATAGATTCAGGTGCAACATTTATTAAAGTTGAAATTAAAAATGCAGGTAAAAAAGAAATTATGATTTCTGATAACGGCTGTGGAATTGAAGAAGATGATATAGAGTTGGCATTTACCAAACATGCTACATCTAAATTAAATAATTTTGAAGATATATATTCTATTCTTTCTTATGGATTTAGAGGAGAGGCATTAGCTAGTATATCTGCAATTTCAAAAGTTGACATTAATACAAGAACAAAGAACAGTGAATTCGGAATTCACTGTTATCTTGAAAATAATAAAATTATTAGAAAAAATAAGATAGGGATGAATTTAGGAACAACAATTTACATTAGAGATTTATTTTACAATGTTCCTATTAGAAAGAAATTTTTAAAATCAGATGCATATGAAAACTCAATCATAACAACGTTGATGTACTCTTTTGCATTGGCTAATCAAAAAATATCTTTTAAATATATAAAAGATTCGAAAGTTGTATTCGAAACAAGTGAAAAAAATACTTTAAAAGATAATATAAAATATATTTTTAAAGATGATTTTTATAAGAATTTAATTTCTGTAAATATTGAGGACTCAGATTATAAGATTTATGGATATATTTCAAATAATCACTTTTATAAAGGTAGTAGAGCATCACAATTTTTATTTGTTAATGGAAGATATATTTTTGATGAAAAGATTAGAAATATAATAGAAAAATCAATTGCTACATTAATACCAAAAGGAAAGTTTCCTACATTTGTAATATTTATCGAAGTAAATCCCAGCTTAATAGATATAAACGTTCATCCAAATAAAAGAAAGATTAAATTTATTTTTGAAGATAAGTTACTAAATTTACTTAATAATAACATTACTGACATCGTTCTAAAAAATACTACAAGTGATTTTATATCTGTAAAGGAAGAACAAAAAGAAAAAATCTTATACAACGAAGAAAAGATTAATAACGAACAATCTTCAGAAGAAGATATTATTGAAACTATAATTTATGATGATGATTATAATACACAAAATATTGTAAATAAGTTTTCTTATGATGATTTATTTAAAGTAAATAAAGATGATATAAAAACGATAAATGAAGAAGATAATATTGAAAATTATATTGTTGAGGACGAAAAAGTAGAAAATACTCCAGTATTGGAACAAATAAAACTTGATGATAATACTGAAACTTCAAAAAATATTTTAGATTATGAAATTATAGGTAAAATTTTTTCAAAATATATTTTATTATCCGATAAGGATGAGTTTATAATTATAGATATACTAAATGCTAAATATAGACTGTTGTATGAAAATTTATTGGATAATTACAATAATTGTACTATTACAAAACAGATACTTTTATTTCCTATAATTTTGGAATTAAATGAATATAAATTGAGTGTGTTTAATACTATTAAAGATAAGTTGAAAAATTTAGGTATAGAAGCTGATATTTTTGATGAAAATTCTATAGCAATAAGGACAATGCCTAATTTATTAAATGATAATTTAGATAAAGAAGATATTAGAGAAATGATTGATGAACTGTTATTTAAAGATAATAGAGTGTTTGAGGACTCATTATACAAAATGGTTTCTAAAAAACGAATAAATTTAAGTTTAACGGATTTTGAGATAGAAGAATTATTGTCACAGTTATCTAAAATAAATCTAGATATAAATTTCTATGACAAAAAAATATTAAGAAAAATATCTAAAGAAGATTTTGATAAATTATTTTTTAAGGAATAAAAATGAAGAAAAAAATAATATTTATTGTTGGCCCTACATCTGTTGGAAAAACAAAATTAAGCGTTGATATAGCAAAAGATTTTTCAGGAGAGATTATATCTTGTGATTCTATGCAAATTTATAAAGAATTTAATATAGGAACTGCTAAGATAACAGAAGAGGAAGTTAGTGGAATTAATCATTATATGATTGATATTTTAGATGGAAATCAAAAATTTAATGTTTCTGAATATAAAAATATGGCAGAGAAATATATTGAAGAAATTTATTCTCATAATAACATTCCGATTTTTGTAGGAGGAACAGGACTTTATGTAAATTCTATATTATATGATTTTAAATTTACTGAATCTGAAGAATCGAATAATCTAAGAGAACAAATTACAGAATTTTACGAAAAAAATGGGGCAAATTTGCTTTATGATTTATTATTATATCTAGACTATTCAAGTAGAGAAAAAATTCATAAAAACAATATAAAAAGAGTAATTAGAGCAATAGAAGTTTGTGTAAATACAAAAAAAGAATTTTCCAAACAATGCAAAGATTATGAAAATAATAATTGTAAGTATGATTACTTAATAATAGGATTAACTTTAGATAGAAAAATATTATATGATAAAATAAATTCTAGAGTCGATATAATGATTAATAATGGACTTGTTGAAGAAGCATCAAGTCTATATAAAAAATATGGCGAGTATTCACAACCATTTACTGCTATTGGATACAAAGAGTTTATTCCATATTTTAAGAGAGAAATTACTCTGGAATCTTGTATTGATAATATAAAACAAAATTCAAGAAAATACGCTAAAAGACAATTTACTTGGTTTAATAGGAATGAAAATATACATTGGATTGATGTTGAAAATGGATATGATGAAGTTCTATTTAAATCTAAAAAATTAGTAAAAGATTTTTTAACTAAAGGAGAATTATAAATTGGAAAAATATTTAGATACTGATTTTAATTTTGATTCTAAAATTATTAATTTTGTAAACAAATGTTCTAAGGAAATAGAAATAGAATTTGAAACTTTAAAAGAAATAGAAGAATATAATCAATTAAAAGTTTTAAATGCATTTAAAAAGCAAAAATTATCTGCTACTGATTTTTCTTGGACAACAGGATATGGATACGGTGACTTTGGAAGAGAGAAATTAGAAAGGATATATTGCGACATCTTTAAAGCAAAAGATGCTATAGTAAGGCAAGAAATAACATGTGGAACTCATGCAATATCTTTAGCATTGCAAGGTAATTTATTACCAGGAGACGAGTTTATTTATATAACTGGAACTCCTTATGACACACTTTTAAAGGTTATAGGTATTAGTGGAGATGAAAAGGGAACACTACTTGATTATGGAATAAAGTATAATAAGGTTGATTTAGTAAATAATGAAATTGATGTAGAAACTGTATTATCTAAAATCAATTCAAAGACTAAATTATTAGCTATTCAAAGATCTCCTGGATATAGTAGCAGAAGATGTATTTCCATTAATGAATTAGAAGTAGTTATTAAGAAAATAAAAGAAAAATTCCCTAATATAATTATAATGATTGATAATTGCTACTGTGAATTTGTAGAAAAAAAGGAACCTCTAGAAGTTGGTGCCGACATAGTTGTAGGATCATTATTAAAAAATTTAGGTGCAGGAATAACTTTAAACGGTGGATATATAGTTTCAAATTCAACTGAAATTATAGAATCTATTTCTAATAGACTAACATCTCCAGGACTTGGAAGGCATGTAGGTGTAAGTTTTGGTACTACAAGAGCAATTATTCAAGGATTATACTTTGCACCTCGTGTGGTTTTAGAGGCAGTAAAAAGTGCAATATTAGTGTCATATATATTTGAAAAGTTAGGCTATGAAACAATACCTAAATATAATGAAAATAGAAGTGATATTATTCAAGTGATTACTATGAATGATGAAAATAAAGTTATAGACTTTTGTAGATCTATACAGGAATTTTGTTGTGTAGATAGTCATGTTGTTCCTTATCCGTGGGATATGCCAGGATATTCAGATAAAGTTATAATGGCTTCAGGAAGCTTTATAGATGGTTCAAGTATTGAATTAAGTGCAGATGGACCTTTAAGAGAACCATATAATGTATATTATCAAGGTGGACTGAATTTTTATCAAACTAAGATAGCATTAATTAATGTTTTAAATACTTTTTATAATAAAAAATATATAGACTTATAGTAAATAAAAATATTTTTAAAAAGTTTAGCTTATTTTTATATTATTTATGGTATAATAGTAGTAGTTTTTCGCATTTTGTGTTAAATATAAATGTACAAAAAATTGAAATAATTAATAATTTTATATTAATTATATATTAATTATATATGATATTGGAGTGAATGATTTGAAATGTTTATCAAAAGAAAAAATAAACATTGTAATGGAAAAATTAGAAAAATTATATCCTGATGCAAAACCAGAACTTAATTTTTCTAACAGTTTCGAACTATTGATAGCAACCATTTTATCTGCTCAATGTACTGATGTAAGAGTTAATAAGGTTACTGAAAAATTATTTAAGGATTTTAAGACTCCAGAAGAATTTTTAACTTTAGATATTGATGGTTTGTCTAAATATATACATAGTTGTGGTTTTTATAATACAAAAAGTAAAAATATTTTAGAAACTTGTAGAATTTTAGTAGAAAAATATAATTCTATAGTTCCAAGTGATATGGAATCATTAACTTTATTACCTGGAGTTGGAAGAAAAACTGCGAATGTAGTTAGATCTTGTGCTTTTAATATACCATCACTAGCAGTTGATACTCATGTTTTTAGAGTTACAAACAGAATAGGAATTATTAATGAAAATAATGTTCTAGATTCTGAGTTTTCTCTAATGAAAAAACTGAAAAAAGATAATTGGAACAAGGCACATCATTTATTTATTTTTCATGGAAGAAGAATTTGTAAATCAAGAAAACCGGATTGTGAAAAATGCATAATAAATTCTGAGTGTTTATATTATAAAAATTTGTAGGAGGATATATGAAAAAATATCTTAAGGTATTTAGTATTGTATCGGGAGTATTAGGAATATTGATAATAGGTACAATAGTAGGTTATTTTTTACTTAATAGACATCCATTAAGTAATGCGGCTGGAGAGACAAAAAACTTAAAAAAAGAAGAACTTTTAGCATATGACAAATTTTATGAAGGAATTTTTATTAATGATGTTGATTTAAAAGGTCTAACAAAAGAAGAGGCTATAAGTAAGATAAAAGAAAGTTTAGGAATAAATAATGAATTTACTTTAACACGAGACAATTATACTAAGAAATTTCTTCCTAAAGATATTAACTTTTCATATGATTATGAAAATCTAGTTAATCAATCATTTAATATAGGTAGATTTGGTACTGATGATGAAAGAATAGAAACATTAAAAAATTTATTAAAAAATCCTAAGAAATTCGAAGTTAAAGCTACTTATGATTTATCAAAATTAAATGAAATTATTTCTGAAATATCAGAAAAACTAAATTCCAATCCAATAGATGAAAAATTTTCTTTTTCTGATGACAAGATATCAATTGTTGAAGGTAAAATTGGACTTAAAGTTGAAAATGAAAAAATAGTAGATAATTTTAAAAGTGTTCCGGTAAAATTTAATTTTGAAATACCTGCTATTGTTACAGAATATAAAAAGATTGATAAAACTTTGTTGTCTTCAATAAAGGGAGTGATAGGGGAAGCTACTACTAAATTTGATAATCAGCCTAATAGAAATACAAATATTAAAATTGCTGCAGGGAAAGTTAATGAATTTGTAGTTAATCCCGGAGAAACTTTTTCTTTTTCTAAAGAATTAGGCGAAGTGTCTAAAAATACAGGTTATAAACCTGCAGGAACTTTTCTAAATCATAAGATAGTGGATTCAATTGGTGGAGGAATCTGTCAAGTCACATCTACCTTATATCAAGCATTAGTAAAATCTGATTTAAAAATAGTTGAAAGAAATCAGCATTCTATGAGAGTACCCTATTGTACTATTGGATTAGATGCGATGTATTATGAAGGACAAAGTGATTTGAAGTTTCAAAATACTTTTGATTTTCCTATAGTTATAAAAAGTTATGTTTCTAACGGAGAATTAACCTTTAAAATTTTCGGTGATACAGATAAAAAAAATTATAATATTAAATTATTTACATCTGATGTATCTAAAATACCAATGCCTGTCGAAGAAATTCAAGATCCTAGTTTACCTGAAGGCAAAAGAGTTATTGTTGAAAAGGGGTTCCCTGGTTATAGAGGCTCTTCTTATAAGCAAAAAGAAAATGAGAAACCAATATTATTAAATAGTGATTATTATAAACCAAAGAAACAAATAGTTAAAGTTGGAACAAAAAAAGCAGATACAGAAGAATCTGTTAATAACGATTAAAATCATATAAAAATATGGATATTTTTTTAATATTATGATATAATATTTGTTGAATTATTCATAAAAATAGGAGGAAAATTAATGATTTCAGCAGGAGATTTTAGAAAAGGTACAACATTTGAAATGGATGGTGATGTATACCAAATAATAGATTTTCAACACGTAAAACCTGGTAAAGGTGCAGCGTTTGTAAGAACAAAAATTAAATCTGTAAAGAGTGGTGGTTCAAGAGAAATGACTTTTAACCCAAATGATAAATATGAAGTGGCTAAGATAGAAACTAAAGAAATGCAATACTTGTATTCAGATGGTGAACTATACTACTTTATGGATACAGAAACTTATGAACAATTACCATTAAATTTTGATGTTGTTGAAGATGCGCTTTTATATTTAAGAGAGAATGATAATGCAACTATTAGATTTCATGATGGAAAGGCGTTTCAAGTAAACGCTCCAAACTTTGTAGAATTAGAAGTTGTTGAAACTGAACCAGGTGTTAAAGGGGATTCTGCAACAGGAGCAAATAAACCTGCAAAAGTAGAAACAGGTGCTGTTGTTACTGTTCCATTATTTATAAATAATGGAGATAAAATAAAAATTGATACTAGAACTAATGAATATTTATCAAGAGTTTAATAAAAGACAAGTTTTATAACTTGTCTTTTTTATTGAAAATTATATTTTTAGCTTTGAAATTGGATTTTTTGAAATTCCTTTTTTTATATCGTCATCATCTAAATGAGTGTATATTTGTGTTGTAGCAACACTTGTATGTCCTAAAATACTCTGAATTGTTCTTATGTCAACATCTCCATATTTATACATAAGAGTTGCTGCGGTATGTCTTAATTTATGTGGTGTATATATTTTGGGATTTAGTCCTGATAATTCTATATATTTTTTTAATCTCAATTGTATAGACCTATTAGAAATTCTTTTTTTATGTGAACTTATGAATAAGGCATTTGTATCTCTTGTTATCGGTCTAAGTTTCATATAACATTTTATAGCATAAATACAGTTTTCATTTAAAAAAACTGTCCTTTCTTTATTACCTTTACCAATAACACTTAATTTATCATCTTTAATTGATTCTATATTAATTCCAGTAAGTTCAGATATCCTAAGACCACATGTTAAAAAAATTAATACTATACATAAATCTCGAGCTCTGTTAAATTCATTCTTTTCATCCTTTATAGAATTTAATACTTTTTCTGATTCTGATAATGTTAAATAAACTGGATTTCTTTTTTGTAATTTTGGTAATTCTAATTTTTCTGAAGGATTTTTATCTATAAGTTCAACTGTATTATGCAAATATTTAAACCATGATTTTATTGCTGAAATTTTTCTTGCTTTTGTTTTAGTTGAATCGTTATAGTTAGAATCACAAAAAGATATATATGCATGTAAATCAGTTATATCTATATCAGAAATATCCTTTTTACTAATTGATAAAATAGAAACGGAGTTTATATCAGAATCTAAATTATATCCAAATAATTTTTTTCTCATTATAATAAATTTTAAAAACCTTTTTAAATCATAATAATACTCTTTAACTGTTAGATTAGATCTGCCTTTTATTGTTAATAAATAATTTAAATAGTCATCCAAAATTGTTGGACAATCATTAAAATGAACCATATTTCACCTCTTAGATTATTGTACTATTAATATTATGCTATAATTTGGGTAGTAAGTCATTGTATAATAAATTTCAAATTAAAGTTATATAAAAGTACTTTTTATTAATAGTTTATGATATAATATATTATATCATATTATGATGTTTTTTATGAATATATTTGAAGTAATAGGTAAAAATTTGTAATAATAATCTTTTATTAAAATAAAGATAAAAAGTTAAGTATACTATTTAAAATGAATATGCTAGATTTAACGGTTTAAAAGGAGTTTAAAATGAAATCAAATTTAAAAAAATTTTTTAACTCAAACTTTGGTAAAATTATATCTTTTTTAATTGTTTGTATAACTTTTTTCGTGTTAATACTGTATTTTAGAAACTACAAAATTTATAAACAGGAAAAAGAGAAACTTGAACAACAAAAAACAAATTATAATAAAAATAAGGAAAATCAAAAAATGAAAGAAGAAAAAGAAAAAAATAAAGATACTGAAATCGAAGAAAAGAAATCAAATATAGAAGATAAGAAGATAGATATCGATGAAAGAGAGATAGATAATTTTAACGAAAAGAAACCTAAATAATTTTTTAAAATAATTATAATTTTTAAATTAATATAAATTTATATTAGATTAATTTAAGTATTTAATCAAAAATAGAAATTATTTTATATTATGAATTTTTTTGTGTTATTTTCGCAAAACTATTATTTTGCGAAAATAATTATTTAAAAATATAGAGTAGAGATTATATTTTAATCTCTACTCTATTTACATATAAATGTATTTCAATTTATTAATTAAATCAAAATTAACAATTTTAAATTTAAAATTTTTCTAAGTCCTCTTTATATAACTCTTGTAAGTATAATATATCATTCATTATAGAATTATCTAAGTCTTCGTACAATAACAATTTATCCATATCTTCTTTCGCTTTTTTATATTTTTTTAGCTTTAGTTCTAATATTATCTTATTAAATAGCAATTTTTCATCATCTATATATATAGATAGTCCTCTTTCGAAAATTTTAAGCGATTTTTCGATTTTTTGCATTTTGTAATATAATAACCCTAGTTCTATAAAAATATTTAAAAAATCAGCGTTTAAATCCAATGATTTTTCGTAGTGCTCTATAGCTTTTTCGTTTTCGTTTAATTTATTATATATATATCCAATCCAATAAGAATCTTCTTTATCTAGATTAAAATTATCAATATTTTTTAATATTTTATAACAGTCTTCAAACTTAAATCTATCTACCAGTTGTAGTAGCTCTTCAATTTTAACTTTTACATTAATATCTTGTATTTTTTTATTGATAATATTATCAATTATCTTATTTGAATTTGTTATAGATTTTTTATAGAATATATTAGCTTTAATATAAAATTTTTCTTTTACATATAAATCACCATAAAGCATATTTAGCAAATAATCATCTTCATTTTTTCTTTCCAAATCAGATAATAGAATCTTGATTTCATTTAAGAATATATTATAATAACTATTATCATAATCTAAAATCATTAAAAGATATTTAGTATATAATTTTAAAATAAAATCATCATTTTTTTCTAAATTAATTAATCCTCTAATAATTAATAAATTATATATTATGGTGTCATAATTATTATCATTAAAATCAATTTTCGATTTGACAAAATCTAATAAATTAATATTTTTTGAATTTATAAAATCATTTAAAAATTTAATATTTTCAAAATTTGAATCTATTCCATTTAATAATAAAATCCCTTCAAAAAAATATGATAAATTAATATTTTCATTAAAATTATTATTTTTTATATTTTCTAAAAGAACATTTGAACTAATTGGAAAATCAATATTTTTATATTTTTTTTCATTAAATTCAATATTTTTCACTGTAAGAAAATATACTTTATCAGAAAATTTTCTAAAATAATTATATAAATTATCCATATTCACCTACATTTTTTTAGGAGTATCCATTCCTAAAAGTCTCAATCCAATTTCAATAAGTAACCTTGTGCAATATGTTAGTATAAGCCTAAATTCTTTAATATTTTCTTCTTGATTGTTTATAGGACAAGAATTATAAAATTTATTAAATAATTTTGAAACTTCAGTTATATATCTTGTAAGTATTGAAGGTTCATATTTTTTTGCTGAATCTAATAAAATATCTTCAAATTTATAGATTGATTTAATTAAAGATAATTCATCTATATTCATTTCATAATTTGAAACTTTTGAAATATCAATACTATCTAATTTTGAATAAAAATCATTCTTTTCTAATATACTATTAGCTCTTGCAGCAGAATATTGAACATATGGACCAGTTTCTCCTTCGAAATTAAGAACATTATTCCAATCAAAAGAATAATCTTTAATTCTAGTATTGAATAGTTCTTGAAATATAACAGCACCAATACCAACTTCTTTAGCAATTTCTTCTTTGTTTTCAAGAGAATTGTTTCTTTCATTTATAATTTCTAGAGTTTTTTCTACACTTTTCTCAAGTACATCGTTTAAAAATATAACATTTCCTTCTCTTGTACTTAACTTTGCTGAAGTTCCTAGAAAGTCATCTTTTACACTTACCATCCCAAATGAAACATGAATGCAATCTTTAGCCCATTCATATCCCATTTCTTCTAAAACAGCTTTTAATTGTTGAAAATGTAATTTTTGTTGAGTTGCAACTACATAAATATTTTTATAAAAATTATAGTCTTTTTTTCTAGTTAATGCAGTTGCAATATCTCTTGTTATATAAGTACTAGAAGAGTTACTTTTTAAAATCAAAGCAGGTGGTAAATCATATTTATCTAGATTAACTATTTTACATCCGTCACTTTCAATTAATAAATTTTTATCTTCTAGTTCTTTAACAACATCATCAATAAACTGAGAATGATAAGCTTCACCTCTGTATGAATCAAATTCAACTTTTAATTTATCATAAACTTTTTGAAATTCCATTAAACTAATATCTTTAAACCAGTTCCAAAGTCTGACAGACTCTTCATCTCCATTCTCTAATTTATTAAAATAGTCTCTGGCAATTTCTAACATTTTTTCATCAGTTTTACATAGATTATTAAAATCAACATACAATTTTAGTAACTGATTTATTGGATCAGCATTTATCTCTTTATCATTCCCCCACAATTTGTATGCAGCAATTATTTTTCCAAATTGGGTTCCATAATCTCCAAGATGATTTACACCAACTGTATTATAGCCTAAAAATTTGTATATATTTTTAATTACATTTCCAATTAATGTACTTCTTATATGTCCAATATGAAACGGTTTAGCTATATTTGTTGAAGAATAGTCAATAACAATAGTTTTATCTAAATTATCTTGTGTAGATCCATATTTTTCTTTTTTATCAAGTATTTCTTTTATAACATTTTTAGAAAATTCCAAATTTTTAATAAAGAAATTAATATAAGGACCAACATTTTTCACATTTGAGAATATACTATTATCTATATTAATTCTATTTACCAATTCTTCAGAAATTAAATTTGGTGCTTTTCTTAAAGTTTTAGATAATTTAAAACAAGGAAATGAAAAATCTCCCATTTCTGGATTAGGGGGAATTTCTATCAATTCTTTAATTTCTTCTTTATTTAAATTTATATCTAAATCATAAATAGTATCTATAACTATATCCTTAAAGTTTATCATAATTTTCTCCTATTTTAGTTTTACAACGGTAGCTCCATCGCCACCTTCATTAAATTTACCAAAGCTAAAAGACTTAACCAACTTATGTTTTCTCAGAAAATCTGAAATATTTTTTCTTAAAACTCCAGTTCCCTTACCATGAACAATTGTTACTTCGTTTAAATTAGCTATAAAAGAATCATCTAAAAATTTATCAATTTCATAAATTGCATCTTCAGTATTATATCCTCTTACATCTATCTTATTATTAAACATTTTATCACTTTTAATAAAATTAGATTTTGAATAAGATATTTTATCTTTAGAATGATCTATAATTTTTTCAATTCTAATGATATCACTAATATTTGCATTTACTTTTAAAATACCTATTTTAACTTGTAAATTTCCATTTTTATCCGGTAATGTCTGTACATATCCATTTTCATTTAAACTTAGAACTTTAACTTCTTCGCCTAACATTAATGGTTCATTTAATATATTAGATTCATTTTCTTTTTTAATCATTTTAGAATGATTAATTTTATCTATTTTCTTCAATATTTCTTCAGATATTTTTTTCAACTTAGTAGATTGCTCTTTTGATCTGGCTTTGTTTATATGATTAATTGTTTCTCTACAAAATTTTTCTGTTTCATATATTGAATTTTCAATATATTCATCCAATTTTTTTATCTTTTTTTCTTTTTGTTTATTAAATTTTTCAAGTTTTTCTTCATATTCTTCTTTAATTTTCTTGTTAAAATTTAATATTTTTCTTTGTTCAATAATAAGCTCTTCATATTCTTTACGCCTATTATCAACATTACTGACCAATTTATCAAAAGATAATTCATTATTTGATATAAACTTTTTAGCATTAATTATAAAGCTTTCATCAAGACCTAATTTTTTTGAAATCTCAAAAGCATTTGATTTCCCAGAAATACCAATGATTAATTTATAAGTGGGTTCTAACTTTTCAACATCAAATTCCATTGCAGCATTTTGAACGTTTTCAGTTGTCATAGCATACATCTTTAATTGACTATAATGAGTTGTTGCAATAGTTCTAATGTTTTTTTCTAAGAAATAATTTAATATAGAAATTGAAAGTCCCGAACCTTCTTCGGGATCAGTTCCAGATCCTAGTTCATCAAATAGAATCAAAGAATTTTCTTTTGCATTATTTATTATTTCTATTATATTTTTCATATGTGATGAAAAAGTACTTAAAGATTGCTCTATACTTTGTTCATCACCAATATCTGCAAATAATTCATCAAATACAGCCACTTCTGAATTATCTGCACAAGGTATCATAAGTCCATATTGAGTCATTAAAGTTAAAATGCCTACAGTTTTTAAAGTTACAGTCTTACCTCCGGTATTCGGACCTGTAATAACTAAAGTATTAAAACTATTACCAAGGGAAATATCAATTGGAACTACTTTATCCTTATCAATTAGAGGATGCCTTGCTGATTTTAATGAAATGATTCCATTATTGTTTATTATAGGTTTAATAGCTTCCATATCATATGCCAATTTTCCTCTTGAAAATATAAAATCTATATTAGCAATTGCATTTAAATTTGAAATTAATTCTGGTAAAATTTCTAAAACACGTTTAGAAAATTCCATTAAAATTCTTTCGATTTCTTTTTCTTCATCAATTTCTAACTTTTTTAAATCATTATTTAAATCAACTACAAACATAGGTTCTATAAAAACTGTTTGACCTGATGCAGATTGATCATGAACAATACCTTTAAAAGAATTTTTAAATTCACTTCTTACAGGAACTACATATCTACCATCCCTTAAAGTATATAAATTATCCATTAACTTATCAGATGTTGAAATCAATTGATTTAGTCTATCTCTAATCAAATCATTTTTTGATTTAATCATTCTTCTAATTCTTTTTAAATCAGAACTTGCATCATCAGAAATCTCATCTTCAGATATTATAGATATTTCTAAATCTCTTTCTAACTGAATAGCTGTATTTAATGAATTTAAAAGTTCAAAAATATTTTTAAATTCTAAAGACTCATCATAAGAAATTATATTTTTCAAAAATCTCGAAGTGTTAAGAAGTTTCCATACTTCTAAAAGCTTTCTAGGAGAAAAAAATTGTCCTATTTCTAAAAGTTTAAAGTCTTCTTCTAAGTCTTGAATATTGGAAATTCCTGGTAATCTATGCTTTATTATAAATCTATAGGCTTCATCTGTTTCATCTAATAGTCTTTGTACTTCAATCATATCTGTAGAAACTTCAGAATTTTTAATAACTTTTTTACCTATAATGCTTTGAGAACGGTCTGATAACATATTTATAATTTTATAAAATTCTAAAGTTTTTAGTACTTTATTATTCATTATTATTATTTTTCTCCAAATTTAATAATTCTATTAATGTATTCATTTTTTATTTTAACAATTTCATTTTGTAATTCTATAATTTTTTCATTTTTTTGTTTTAACTCATAGAAATTATCATAAGAAATTTTTTCTAAATTTTCATACCTTTTTTCAAGTGTACTTATTGTACGAACTAAAACATTATTTTTATCTGTTAGTTCTTTTACAGTTTGTTTTAATTCTTCTTTCTCTTTTTCAATTTTTTGATTATTTTTTATAAATTCTTCTTGTTTTTTTAAAGGAAATTCACTATCTTCACTCAATAAGTTAATTTCTTTTTTTAAATCAAAATAATCACTAGAAACATTTAATGCAACTAAAGTAGCAGCCATAGTTGAATTTAATAAATAATTTTGAGATGTAATTTTTTTTATTTCTTCATCCACAAAATTAGCAATATCTTCTACTTCAGTCTTTGTTTTTTCACCTATTATTGTATAAACCGTGCCGGCTATATTAACTTTTATTTTATTAGCATCCATAATATTCTCCTAATTAAAACCTTAGATATGCACCCAATTTCTCATTTAAATCTTTCAACATGCCATCAATGACGGTATTAATATCTTCATCAACTAATGTTTTATCTTTAGATTGAAAAGTTAATTTATAAGCCATTGATTTTTTTCCTTCATCAATTTGATTTCCGGTATAAATGTCAAAAAGTTCCACATTCTTTAATAAATTATTTGAATTATCTCTAAATATTTTTTCAATCATACCACTATCAATATTTTTATCTACAATTATAGCTAAATCTCTTTTTACAGCAGGGTATTTAATAAGTGGTTCATATATTCTAACTAAACCAGATTTATCTCTAATTTTTTCAATATCTATTTCACATACAAATATTTTTTTCTTTATAGAAAAATTCTTACAAACCTCATAAGATATTTGTCCAATTTCACCAATTTTTTCTCCACTTACAATTATATTAGCACATACACCAGGATGAAAATAATCAATTGAAGCATTCTTTACAAACTCATAATTTTCAATATTTAAAATACTTAATAAATTTACTACTATATCCTTAACATAATAAAAATCATATTTCCCATAACAACCAATCACTACTTTTTTCTTTTCTGAAGGTATTATACTATCAGCAACGATATGAAAAGTATTTCCAAGTTCATAGACTAATAAATCTTCATTTTTATAATTTAAATTTTTAGCTAAAACATCAATAACATTTGGAATTAATGATTTTCTCATAATACTAAATTCTTCTCCTAGTGGATTTAGGATTTTAACAGTATTTTGAGTATTCATCTTTGATTTTCCTATAATATTTCCACCAATGAAAGAATAAGTAGTAATTTCATATAAACCTAAATTTAATAAGACATTTTTTATCTTGTCCTCAAGAATTCTCTTTTTGCTTTTTTTCCCTATCGTATTTGGTGCTAAAATAGGTGTAGGATTAAGATTTGAGAATCCATATAGTCTTCCTATCTCTTCCACTATATCTTCCTGAATAGACAAATCTGTTCTAAAATAAGGAATAGTACAATATATATAATTATTTTTTACTTCTGTTTTAATTTCTAATAAGTCTAAATAGTTAAGAATTTCTGAATTATATATTTCAACTCCCAATAACCTTTTTACTAAATTAGGATCAAATTCAATTATTTTCGGAATAAATTCTTCTTTTTTAACATCAAATACAGATTCAATTTTACAATCAACATATCTTTCTAATAAATATAAAAATCTAGATAATACATTTACTGTATGTTCTGATGTTAGTCCCTTTTCATATCTAATTGAAGCTTCAGATTTTAATCCTAATCTCTTTGATGTCAATTTAATTGCTTTCTTTGTAAAAAAGGCTGACTCAATTAAAATGTTTTTTGTATTAGAATCTATTTCAGAATTTTTAAGTCCCATTACTCCTGCGATAGCTATAGGCTTTACATCATCACATATTAGCATATCATCGCTAGAAAGAGTTCTTTCTATATCATCTAAAGTAACTACTTTTTCTCCTTCAAAAGCATTTCTAATAGTAATATTTCCTTCTAATTTATCTAAATCAAATGCATGAAGAGGTTGTCCTAATTCTAACATTAAAAAATTTGTTAAATCAACTATATTATTAATAGGTCTTATACCAGAATTTAATAAATAATTTTGCATTTTTCTATTTGATTCTTCAATTTTAACATCTTTCATTATACTAGCAGAATATCTTTTACAGTTATCTGAAGATATGTTGATTTTCAATAAACTACTATTATTAATATTTTTTAAATCTTTAATATTAATTTCATTTAATTTTTTATTAAAGCTTGCAGCAATTTCTCTAGACATTCCTACAATAGATAAGCAATCAGGTCTATTTGGAGTAATTTCAAATTCTACAACAGTATCATCTAAATCTAGAATTTCTCTAATATCAGTTCCAAGAACTATATTTTCATCAAAAATTCTAAGAACACCGTCTTTATATTCTTTAGGAATAACAGAATCAGGATATCCTAATTCTTTGTAACTACAAAACATCCCTTGTGAAATTTCTCCAGCAAGTTTTGCTTCCTTGATTTGTGTATTATCAGCAAGTGTAGAGTTAACTTTAGCAACCGGTACATAATCAAATTGTTGTAAATTTTGAGCAGCTGTAACAATTTGTACAATTTCATTTCCTATATCAACTTTTGTAATCCAAAGTTTTTTTGAATTTTCATGTCTATATATTTCTAAAATTTTTCCAATAACTATATTTTTAATATTTGTTCCTAATTTTTCAATGGATTCAACATGAGAACCTGTTAGAGTAACTTTATCACATATATCCATTATATAATTATCTATATCAACGTATTCTTTTGCCCATTTTATTGGTAATAACATATAATCCCCCTTAAAATTGTTCTAAAAATCTCTTATCATTATCATATAATAATCTAATATTATTTATTTTATGTTTAACCATTGTTATTCTATCTATTCCCATACCAAAAGCAAAACCTGAATATTTTTTGGAATCAATACCACACGCTTCTAGAACATTTGGATGTACCATTCCACAACCTAATAATTCCATGCTCCATCCTGTTCCATTGCAAACTTTACAACCTTTCCCTTTACAATTAAAACAAGATACGTCAACTTCTGCACTAGGTTCTGTGAATGGAAAATAATGAGGTCTATATCTAGTTTGCATATCTTCTCCAAAGAATTCTTTAATAAAAGTATTAAGTGTATCTATTAAATTACTCATATTTATATTTTCATCCACAACAAGTCCTTCTATTTGGTGGAACATCGGTGAATGTGTATCATCAACTTCATCAAATCTAAATGTCCTACCAGCAGAAACCATTTTTATAGGCGGTTTAGTTGATAGCATAGTTCTAATTTGAACTGGTGAAGTATGAGTTCTTAATAGCAATTCTTTATCTATATAAAATGTATCTGACATATCTCTTGAAGGATGATCCATTGGAGAGTTTAACTTATTAAAATTATTTTCAACAGTTTCAATTTCAGGACCTTCAATTACTGAAAATCCCATTGAAATAAAGAAATTTTCAAGTTCTTCCATAGTTTGATTTAAAGGATGTCTATGTCCAATATCTACAATTTTTTTATTTATAGTGACATCTATAGTTTCTTCCTTAATTCTTTTTTCAAGCTCAATTTTATTAAACATTTCAATTTTTTCGTTTATTATATTCTCAATTTCTTGCTTTGTTAGATTAATTAGCTCTCCAATTTTTGGTCTTTCTTCTTTTGAAACATTTGCCATGTTTCTAAGCACACTGGTAAATTCACCTTTTTTACCTAAATACTTTATTCTAAGTTCTTCTAAACTATTTTTATCTGAATCTTTAATTTCATTTATAATTTTATCTCTTAATTTACTAATTAATTCTTTCATATTTTTCTCCTAGTTAACCTTGTATTTTTTTATAATAGTATCCTTCTCCCCATTTAGTTTGGATGTATGTAACATCACCTTTATTTATTTTTTCTCTTAACCTTCGTATATGAACATCAATTTTTCTATAATCGCTAACATGCTCTTCTTTCCAAACAATTTTAGCAATGTCTTCTCTACTAAATATTTTTTCTGAATTAATAGCCATTATATATAAAATATCAAATTCTTTCCCAGTTAAATCTACTTCTTCGCCCTTTAATTTTACTGTTCTTCCAACAATGTTAAACTCTAAATCATCTGCAAATATTAAATTATCAATATCCGTTCTTCTTTGACCAAATCTCCTCATTATAGCACGAATTCTTGCTTTTAATTCAAGAATATTAAAAGGATAAATTAAGTAATCATCAGCACCATATTCAAAAATTAAAATCTTTTGCATATCATCTTTTAATGTTGTAGTAACTATTGTTGGTACATCACAAAATTCATTTAATTTTCTCTTTAAATCCAATCCGGTGCCATCTTTAAAATACATATCCATAATAATAATATCAAAATTCTTTTGGTCCGCCAAAATTATAGTATCCTCAATATTATTGGCTGTAGTAATTTCATAATTTTCATCATCTAGCATTGAATACATCAAATCATTTATTTGCGAATCTATAGGTAAAGCCATTAATATTTTTAATTTCATAAAACAACTCCTATTTCACTAATATTCTCTTATTATCTTTTCTTAAAGTTATTTTTTCTTTATCTAAAAATTCAAGTAATTCCATAGTTGATTTCCTATTTGAATTTAATAAATCTCTTGCATCTGAAACAGAAATAGAACCATTTTTAATTATAAATTCTTTAATCATACTTACAGCTAAATCATAATTATCTTTAAGCATATAGCCTGAATCCAATTTTATAACTTCTTTATTAATTATTAAAAACAAAATAAGTTCTCTTAAATGTTCAATAGTTAATGTAAGATTGAAATCTTCAAAATTCATAATTGAAAATTTATCAGAATTAAATTTACTTTTTAGTATTTGAATATTTTTAAAATCCTCATCATCTAGTGAAACTTTAAAACCAAGAGTAGAAATATATTCATCAGAAACATTAAATCTATCAGAAATTAAGTAATTCATAAATTCATTTTTTATTTTTCCGCTCAACGAATCA
Organism: Parvimonas oralis; assembly: GCF_047608425.1. NCBI lineage: Bacteria > Bacillati > Bacillota > Tissierellia > Tissierellales > Peptoniphilaceae > Parvimonas > Parvimonas oralis. The sequence continues at coordinate 442,227 of NZ_JBLKRS010000001.1, read as the reverse complement.
AAAAATTTTGATTTTAAAGTTTCTTTTAAAACTCCAATTCTTTTAGGATATTTTTCGTGAAAATTTTCAATAAATTCAGTAATGCTTTTAATAAGTTTTTTCATAAAATTATCAGAAACAACAAGTCTGTCAGAATTATTTCCAAATGATATAATTTTTTTTTCTTCAATTAAGTCATCAATTAATTTTGAAATGTTTTTAGCTGAATCCGATAAAAAATTATAATAATTTTTTTCAAGATAAAATTTATCACTAAATCTGTCAATATAATTATAAATATATTCTTTAAAATTACAATTATCAAGAGTTTTAATTCGGTCTATATCAAAACTATTAAATCTTTTTTTCTTAGTAGCATTTGGATCAATTATATATCCTCCACCAATAGTATAAAGTGGTGAAAATAATCTTAATATAAATCTGTCATTTCTTTTACTAATTATAGGTTCTTCCAATCTTAACTGAACAATATATTCCTTATTAGATTCTAATTCTTCGTTTTCTAACAAAATTGCTCTACATAAGACTTCTCTTGATCCAATATATAAATGAAATCTTGTCCTATTAGTTATAGAAAATGGTAAATTTATAGTATTCAATTTAACATCAATTAAACTACTTTCAGTAAAAGTGTTGCTCGGAACTAACACTGAGCCTTTAGGTACATCTTCTTTTTTTACATTCGCTAGATTTATTGCAACACGCTGTCCTGCATATGCGATATTAACATTATTATCATGTACTTGTAAATTTCTTACCTTTGTTAATTTATTTGATGGATAAATCAATATTTCTTCATCAAGATTTAATGTTCCAGAAATTAATGTACCTGTAACAACAGTCCCAAATCCAGTTATAGAAAAAGATCTGTCAACATATAATCTAGGATTTGAATTTAAATCTTTTTCCGGTAAAGTATCGACGATTCTTATTATTTCATCTTTTAAATTGTCAATTCCTTTTTTTTCTGTTGAAGATATTTCTATAATTTTTGCAGCTTCTAAGAATGTTCCTTTTACTTCATCTGCAATATCTAATTTAACAAGTTCAGTCCATTCTTTATCTACTAAGTCACATTTTGTTAATGCAATTATTCCATTTTTAATACCTATTAAATTTAAAATATCTAAATGTTCTTTAGTTTGCGCCATAATTCCTTCATCAGCAGCTACAACTAAAATAATCATATCCATACCACAAACACCGGATAACATATTTTTTATAAATTTTTCATGGCCAGGAACATCTATAATCCCAACTCTAAGGTTATTGTTTAAATCAAAATGAGTAAAACCTAATTCAATAGAAATACCTCTATTTTGCTCTTCTTTTAATCTATCCGTATTTCTTCCCGTTAATGCTCTTATTAAAGTTGTTTTACCATGATCTATATGTCCTGCAGTTCCAACGATAATATTTTTCTTATTATCCATATTATTCTCCTATTAATGAATTTATTGCATCTTTAATTATAGAAAATTCATTTTCAAAAATAGTTCTAACATCAAAAATCAAGTTTCCCTTATAAATTCTCGTAATTATAGGAATTTCATAATTTCTTAACTTTTCTTCTAATTCATTTTCTGTAAATGATTTTGAAATCACTTTTACAGCTTTAGATGGTAATTTTTGAGTTGGAAGTGATCCTGCACCAACTTCTGAATCAATATCTATAATTTCATATGCAAAATCATTGTTTTCTCCCAAACATTCTATTAATTTTTTGGCTTTAATATATAATTTGTCAATTTCTATAGTTAACATACTTAATGTTGGTATTTTTGAAATAGCTAATTCTTCATCTATATAATATGAAAAAACAGCTTCAAGTGCTGAAAGAGTGAATTTATCAACTCTTAAAGCTCTTGTTAATTGATTTTTTTTCATCTTTTCAATATATTCTTTCTTTCCAACAATAATCCCAGCCTGAACTCCACCTAGCAATTTATCTCCACTAAAACTTACAATATCAACTCCATTTTTGATACATTCTTGTACAGTTGGCTCGTGAGATAATCCATACTTTGATAAATCTATGAGAACTCCAGATCCTAAATCTTCAATAATAGGAATATTATATTTTTCTTTCAAACAATTTAATTCAAAAGAAGTTACTGATTCAGTAAAACCTAAAATTTTAAAATTACTTTGATGAACTTTAAATAATGCAGCGGTTTTTTCATCAATTGCATTTTCATAATCGCTAAGATGTGTTTTATTGGTTGTTCCTACTTCTTTAAGTTCTGCTCCACTTTCTCTACAAACATCAGGTATTCTAAAAGAACCTCCAATTTCTACTAGTTCACTTCTACTCGTAATTACATTCTTCCCCTTTGCCATAGTTGATAGTATTAACATAACTGCAGCTGCATTATTATTAACAACCATACAATCTTCAGCTCCGGTTATTTTCTTTATAATATTACTTAAATGAGAATATCTTGATCCACGTTCACCTTTTTCCAAATCATACTCAAGATTTGAATATCCAACTGAAATGCTTTTTATATTTTCTAAAATTTCATCATTTAAAACAGATCTGCCAAGATTAGTATGTATTACAACCCCAGATGCATTTATAACTTTTCTTAAATTGTATGTTTTCTTATTTACTAAATTGTTCCTGATATTTTCAATTAAATTTGTAATTCTATTTGATATTACATCTTCAGCACAACCATTAGATATATTTTTTCTTATATCATCTAGTTCTTCGTGAATTGACTCCATAACTAGATTTTTAGAATTTTCCTTTAAAAGAATTTTAATCATATCATTTTCTAAAATTTGGTCAACTTTAGGTATCATTTTATATAAATTCATAAATTTCTCCATTATCTAATTATATTACTTAACTATTAAATACTTTTCTCTTTTTTCTTCAACTTTTCCTATAACAGCAAATCTTGTAGGAATATTTTTTAGTTTATTTAAAATTTCATCAACTTCATTTTCTGGAACTGTAATTAGAAGCCCCCCTGAAGTTTCAGGATTAAACATTACATTAAGTAATGCTTCATCTACCTCATTTTGAAGAATATAATTATTTCCAACAAATTTCTTGTTATCATAACATCCTTTAGGGATAAGTCCCATATTAGCATAATCAATAGCTCCCTTTAAAATAGGTAAATTAGAGCTATTAAGTACAAAAGTTGTACCTGATCCTTTTGCCATTTCATAACAATGTCCCATAAGTCCAAATCCTGTAATATCCGTACAGGAATTAATAGTGTTATCTTCTACAGCTCTTTTTGCATATTTATTAAGAGTTTCCATAGTGTGAACAGCATCTGTAATTTCTTCTTTAGTTGCAAGTCCACCTTTTATAGCAGTATTTATTACACCAAGTCCTATTGGTTTAGTAAGTATAAGAACATCTCCAACTTTTGCAGATGAATTTTTCCAAACTTTATTTGGATGAACAAAACCTGAAACACTTAATCCATACTTAGGTTCATCATCTTGTACAGTATGCCCACCTATAAGTAAACATTCCGCCTCTTTCATTTTTTCTAAGCCACCCTTTAAAATTTCAGTTAAAATTTTTGGTGGTAGACAATTTGGAAAACATACTATATTCATAGCCATGCTAGGTTCTCCACCCATAGCATAGACATCAGAAAGCGAATTAGTAGCTGCTATTTTCCCAAAAGTATATGGATCATCAACTATTGGAGTAAAAAAGTCCAAAGTTTCTATTAGAGCTAATTCATCATTAATTTTATAAACTGCAGCATCATCAGATGTTTCTATCCCTACAAGTAAATTTTCACTAACGGAAGTTGTATTATCCAACCCGGATAAAACCTCGTCCAGAATATCTGGACCAACTTTAGCTGCTCATCCTGAAGTTTTAGCATATGAAGTTAACTTTATATCTTTTATATCAATATTTTTCATTTTATTTTCCTATTCTACTGTTATATCATTTTTTATTTTTTCAAAAGTTTTCTTTCCAATACCTGAAACTTTTGTTATATCTTCTATTTTTGTAAATTTTTTCTTTTCTCTATATTGAATAATAAGTTTAGCTTTGTTTTCTCCAATTCCATTTAATTTACAAAGTTCGTCCTTACTTGCAGTATTAATATTAATCAATTTAGTATTATTTAAATTAGAATTTGCATTTTCATCCAATGATTTTGAATTGGAATTGTTTTTATCTTCTCCTATTTTATAAATGTGTATTTTCATTTCATCTTTTATCTTTATAGCTAAATTAATTTTACTTTTATCTGCATTATCAGTTAGTCCTCCTGCAGCTTGAATGACATCATTAACTCTATCTCCGTTTTTCATCTTGTATACACCCGGATTTTTTACTTCACCATCTATATGTATATAAATTTCAGAACTTTGTTTATTATTCTCTAAAGAATCATCTTCTTTCTGTTGTTTATTCTCACTATTAATATTTTCTACTATCTTGTTCTGTTTATTAGATGACAAATATTTATAACCAAAACCTAAAATAGTTAATCCTAAAAACATAGAAGTAATTAAAATAATTTCTTTTTTATTTTTTATCATAACACACCTCAATTATTGCATTTACGAAATAAAAATACATCATAATTATATCATATTATTACAAAAAAATCTAATTTTAATAATTAAAAAGATTATTTATTAAAATTATTTAATATATACTAAATTTTTAAAATTAATTATATTTTAACCATATTTTTACACTTATCTATATTATTAACATACTATTTTATTGTTATTGTTCAATAAAAAATGAGATGTTTTAAACACCTCATCAATATTCTTTTTATTAAATTAAAATTCACATAGTCCAACTGTTCTTGGAAAAGGTAATACGTCTCTTATATTTTGCATTCCTGTTAAATACATCAACATTCTTTCAAATCCTAATCCATATCCACCGTGTTTTGTTCCGCCAAATCTTCTTAAATCTAAATACCAAGAATAATCTTCAATATTCATATTTGAATCTCTCATTTTTTGTTCCAATATATCTAATCTTTCTTCTCTTTGACTTCCGCCTATCAATTCACCTATTCCCGGAACTAACATATCGGTAGCAGCAACAGTTTTATTATCATCATTTAATCTCATATAAAAAGCTTTAATTTCTTTTGGATAATCGGTTAAAAATACAGGACCTTTAACAATTTTTTCGCAAATATATCTCTCATGTTCTGTTTTTAAATCAACTCCCCATTCAACTGGGTATTTGAAATTTTCTTTAGACGATTTTAAAATTTCAATTGCTTCTGTATATGTCATAACCTTAAATTCGGAATTAACAACAGAATTCAGTCTTTCAATCAATCCTTTATCTATAAAATCATTAAAAAATTTCATTTCATCCGGTGCATTTTCCAAAACAAATTTAATAATATACTTAACCATATCTTCTGATAATTTTATTACGTCATTTAAATCAGCAAATGCTATTTCTGGTTCTATCATCCAAAATTCTGCAGCATGTCTCGTAGTATTAGAATTTTCAGCTCTAAATGTCGGTCCAAAAGTATAAATATTTCTATATGCCATAGCAAAGGCTTCCCCTTCTAATTGCCCACTAACTGTTAAGTTTGTAGGTTTTGAGAAAAAATCCTGAGAAAAATCAACTTCTCCATTAATTGTTTTTGGAAGATTATCTACATCTAAATTTGTAACTCTAAACATTTCTCCTGCACCTTCTGCATCACTTGCTGTAATGATTGGTGTATGTGCATAGACAAATCCTCTTTCAAAAAAGAACTTATGTAAAGCATAGCTTAAAATTGATCTAACTCTAAAAACTGCATTAAATGTATTTGCTCTTGGTCTTAAATGTTGTATAGTCCTTAAAAATTCAAATGTATGTCTTTTCTTTTGAAGAGGATATTTATCAGTAGATTCTCCTTCAACAACTATTTCAGAAGCATTAATTTCAAAATTTTGTTTTCCGCCTGGACTTTTAACAAGTTTACCTTTAACTATAATTGCAGAAGGTAATAATAATTTTGATATAGCTTGAAAATTATCTAATTTTGACTCAACCACAATTTGAATACTCTTGAATGTAGTTCCGTCATTAAGTTCTATAAAACCAATATTATTGTTAAAACGACTATTTTTTATCCAGCCTGCTACTTCAACTTCTTTGTCAATAAAATCTTTTTCATTTGCAAAAATATCTTTTAATAAAAACATATTATTCCTCCTCTAATTTATCAAAAAAATTTTTTTCAAATCCAATATTTTTAGGATTATAAAATTTTAAATCTTTAATTTTTTCAGGTAAATATTCTTGACCTGTAAACATATTTTCATAGTTATGAGGATATTTATATTCCTCATTTTTCTTTGAAATAGTTTTTGAACTTCTTAAAAAATCAGGAACTTCTTCGAGTCCATTTTCTTTAATATATTTTAATGCTTTATTTATAGCTAAATAAGATGTATTGCTTTTCTCACTACACGCAAGATAAATTGCGCATTGTGATAAAATTATTCTTGCTTCAGGCATCCCAATTTTCTTTACTGACTCCGCACAAGAATTTGCCAAAACTAATGCATTTGGATTAGCATTTCCTATGTCCTCAGACGCAAAAATAATCATTCTTCTAGCAATAAAATTAATGTCTTCTCCAGAAATTAGCATTGATGCTAAATAGTATACTACCGCATCAGGATCTCCAATCCTCATAGACTTTATAAAAGCAGAGATAAAATTATAATGTTTATCTGAATTTTTATCATAATAGATTTTTACTTTATCAAAAATATTTTTTATTATATCCTCAGAAATTATTTTTTCGTCTGATTCTATATTGTCAACAATTAGTTCAAAATAATTTAAAGCTGTTCTTGCATCTCCATTTGACATTTTTATTAAATAGCTAATACCATCTTCAGTATAACTGATTTTCTTGCTTTTTAAAATTTCATCATTTAAAATAGCATTATCAATTATATCTTTTAAATTTTCAAAACTAAGTGTTTGTAACTCAAAAACTATAACTCTTGATAATAATGCGTTATTTACCTCATAAGCAGGATTTTCAGTAGTAGCTCCAATAAAAATTATATCTCCATTTTCTACATACTCAAGTAAATAATCTTGTTGCATTTTATTAAATCTATGTATTTCATCTATAAATAGTATGGTTCTCTTATTATACATTGATAAATTATCTTTTGCAAGTTCAACAATTTCTTTTATTTCCTTTGTTCCAGAAGTAACTGCAGAAATTTTTACAAAATAATTATCAGTACTACTAGAAATAATATTTGCAAGTGATGTTTTCCCCGATCCTGGAGGACCATATAATATCATTGAAGAAAATCTATTATTCTTAATCATATTTTTAAGCACAGAATTGTTTTTTATTATATTATCTTGACCAACAAAAAAAGACAAATCTTTCGGTCTCATTCTTTCGGCCAACGGTTTTGATAATTTAGAAAATAAATTGTAATTCATTTTAAATAAATCCATATTTTCCTCTTTTCTATAAAATTAGTACCTCGAAAAATCGAGGTACTTAATTTTTAATATTTCTTTAATTCTTTAACTTTTGAAGCTTTACCTACTCTATCTCTTAAGTAATATAATTTTGCACGTCTTACCTTACCACGTCTAACTACTTTTAAGCTTTCGATTCTTGGAGAATGAATTGGGAATGTTCTTTCTACCCCAACTCCTTGTAATACTCTTCTTACAGTAAAAGTTGCTCTTGAACCTTTTCCTTGAATTTTAATTACAGTTCCTTCAAATGCTTGAACTCTTTCTCTATTTCCTTCTTTGATTTTATATCCGATAACAACTGTATCACCAACATTAAAATCAAATTTTTCTTGTCTTAATTGTTCATTTTCAATTTGTTTTATTATATCCACAACAATTCCTCCTAATATCAATGTTCTTAATTTATTTTTATAAACTAGCGGAACATCCTATTTCTTTTTTAAAATGTACTTTTCGTATAAGTCAGGTCTTTTTTTCTTCGTATTTTCTAATGAAGATTTTTCTCTCCACTTTTCAATTTCTTTATGATTTCCATTAAGTAAAACTTCCGGAACTTCTAATCCTTTGAAATTTCTAGGTCTTGTAAAAACATCATATTGTAATAAATCACTATAATGTGAATCCGTAGGAGCACTATCTGAATTTCCTAATACTCCATCTACCATTCTACAAACAGCATCCATAAGTAACATGGCAGGAATTTCTCCTCCAGTAACAACATAATCACCTACAGAAATTTCTTCATCAACAAAATTATTTATAATTCTGGAATCAATACCTTCATAATGACCACATAAAAATATTAAATGTTCATCTTTAGATAACTCTTTACATTTATTTTGTGTCAAAACTTCTCCCTGTGGAGATAGAAATATAACTTTAGAATTATCATTCTTACTAAAATTTATGGCATCAAAAACCGGTTGAACAGTCATCAACATACCTGCTCCACCACCATATATTTCATCATCAACTTTATTATGCTTATCAACAGAAAAATCTCTAATATTCAAAATTTCAAACTCTATAATACCTTTTTCAATAGCTTTCCCTAAAACACCATAATTTCTTATTGATTCGATGAATTCAGGGAATAAAGTCAAAATTGTAATCTTAATCATCTAACATACCATCAATTATATTTACTTTCATTATAGATTTTTCAATATTAACATCTTTTATAAATTCTTTTACTGCTGGTATATATACACTTTTTCCATTATAATCAATCTCATAAACATCATTAGCCAATGTTGTCAAAACATTTTTTAATTTTCCAATAAATTTATTATTTTGATCATATACAAACATTCCAATTAGTTTGTATATATAATACTCATCATCAGGAAGCTTCAATAAATTACTTTCTTCAACGAAAAGTCCTTTATTCTTAAATTCTAATACTTGATTTATATTATCATACTCATTAAAAGTTAATAAAGCAAGTTCTGAACTTAATTCCCTTATAGATTTAACAGTAACAGGTATTTTTTTGTCAATATAAAATTTACAATCATCCTTAAATCTGTCAATATTTGAAGTCAATGAATATATTTTTACAGTTCCTTTTATTCCGTGAACATTTATAATTTTTGCAACTTCTATAAATTCCATAATACTAATTTATTTCTACGATTACCTTCTTACCTAACTTCATTGCAGAAGATCTAACAATTGTTCTAATAGCCTTAGCAATTTTACCTTGCTTTCCTATAATTTTCCCAATATCATTTTCATCTGCTTTAATAATAATCTTTAATATCTCACCATCTTCTTCAGTGGTTATAACTAAATTTTCAGGATTATCAACTAAAGATTTAACCATAAATTCTACTAATTCTTTCATATATACAGTCCTTATTTATTTTCAGAATATATATTATTATTTTTAAATAGTCTATTCACAGTATCAGTTGGTTTTGCACCATTTTTAATCCAAGCATTTACCTTTTCAGCATCAACTTTAATTTCTTTTGATTCTGTTAGTGGATTATAATATCCAATTTCCTCAATAAATTTACCATCTCTTGGTGCTCTTGAATCGGCAACAACTATTCTATAAAATGGTTTCTTCTTTGAACCCATTCTTTTTAATCTAATTTTAACTGCCATATTGTCCTCCTTAAAATTTATTTAAAAAAAGGTAAACCAAATTTTCCTTTTTTCTTAGCTCCTTTAGTCATTTCTTGCATTTTTTTCATCATTTTTTTACTATCCTTAAATTGTTTAAGCAATTTATTAAGATTAGTGATACTAGTACCGGAACCTTTAACAATTCTTTGCTTTCTTGAGTTGTCAATTATGTCCGGATTTTCTCTTTCTTTCTTTGTCATTGATAAAATCATAGCTTCTATTTTATCAAGTTCTTTTTCATCAATGTTAACATCTTTTAGCATTTTAGAATTTACACCGGGCATCATTGAAAGTAAATCTTGCAATGGACCCATATTTCTAACCTGTTGCATTTGACTTAAAAAATCATCTAATGTAAAACTTTGCTTTCTAATTTTTTCTTCAAGTTCTTTTGTTTGTTTTAAATCAAATTGTTTTTGAACCTTATCTATTACAGATAAAATATCCCCCATTCCTAAAATTCTTGATGCCATCCTATCAGGATAGAATTGTTCTAAATCATCTAATTTTTCACCAACACCAATAAATTTAATAGGTTTTCCTGTTATTGCCTTTATAGATAAAGCAGCTCCACCTCTGGCGTCTCCATCTAATTTGGTCATTATTACTCCTGTAATATCCAATTCATTATTAAAACTTTCAGCAACATTTACAGCATCTTGTCCAGTCATGGAATCTACTACTAATAAAATTTCTATCGGTTTAACTGATAATTTTATAGATTTCAATTCTTCCATAAGAATATCATCTATATGCAATCTACCAGCAGTATCCAAAATAACTATATCTTTAGCATTAAAATTAGCAAATTTTATTGATTCATTTGCTATTTTGGTAACATCCTTACAATCATCAATAGTAAACACCGGAACATCAACTGATTTACCAACAACTTGTAATTGTTTTATTGCTGCTGGCCTATAAACATCACATGCAACTAACAAAGGCCTTTTGTTTTGTTTTAAAAAATATCTTGCAAGTTTCCCTGCATGTGTAGTCTTTCCTGCACCCTGTAATCCACAAAGCATAATAACAGTAGGAGGATTGGAATCAATTTGAATCTTTTCTTCCTTTTTCCCCATAAGAGCAGTAAGTTCTTCGTTTACAATTTTGATAACTTGTTGTGCTGGAGTTAGACTCTCCATAACTTCTTTACCAATAGCACGTTCTTTTACATTACTTATAAACTGTTTTACAACTTTGAAATTAACATCTGATTCTAAAAGTGCGAGTTTAACTTCCCTCATGGCAAGATCTACATCTTTTTCAGATAATTTTCCTTTGCCTCTTAATTTATTTAATGCTCCTTGAAGTTTTTCAGATAAATTCTCAAATATCATTCTTACCACATCCTATAAATCATTTTCGATAATTTCGTTATTTTTCTTTTGAATAACATCTAGAATATTAAGCAAAGTGGAATCAACATTTTTTGAACTTTCAATTAATAAGTTAATTTCTTTTAAACTATTATTTATTTTTTCAAATTTAGAAATTAATTTTAATTCAGCTTCATAAAATCTTAATTTTTTTTCTGCTCTACTTAAAATATCTGATATACCTTGTTTAGAAATTCCATTTAATTCAGCAATTTCTCTAAGAGATAAATCTTCATTACAATGTTGATCAACAACATTATATTGCTTATCGCTAAGAAGTTTACCATAATAATCAAACAGAACAGCTATCTCAACTATTTTTTCCATAATCACCTCTTAAATGGGTCAAGTTTTTTTCTTGACCTTAATATTATATCATTAAATACAGATTTGTCAATACTTTTTTTATAAATTTTGTAATATTTTTCAAAAAAAAATTAACGCATATTTCAACGTTAATTTTTAATAATTACCTAAAAATTGCATTTACAAAATCCTCATCATTATAATCTTGTAAATCATCTATTTTTTCTCCAATACCTATTTGTTTAACAGGTATCCCCATTTCGAGTTGAATTGTAAATACAACGCCACCTTTAGCAGTTCCATCTAACTTCGTTAGAATTACACTATCAATATTTGCAGTTTCTCTAAATTCTTTCGCTTGAACAATAGCATTCTGTCCTGTAGTAGCATCAAGAACAAGAGTTACCTCTTTGTTAGCTTCAGGGAATTCTCTATCAATTACTCTTGTAATTTTATTTAACTCATTCATTAAATTCTTTTTATTATGAAGTCTACCAGCTGTATCACAAATTAAAATGTCAATTTTTTTACTTTTTGCGCTTTGAATTCCATCATATACAACAGATGCAGGATCAGCTCCTTCTTCATTGGAAATTATTGGAACTCCTGATCGGATAGCCCATTCTGTTAGTTGTTCAGTTGCGGCTGCCCTAAAAGTATCTGCTGCAACAAGCATTACGTTCTTACCTTTTGTCTTAAATTTATTTGCCAATTTTCCTATTGATGTAGTTTTTCCAACTCCATTTACTCCAACAACCAATATAATTGTTGGAACCCCTTCTGTAATATTAAAATTATGATTTAATTTTTTGGAAATTAATTTTGAGTTCATAAGTTCAATTAATTTGTCTTTAATTAATGACGGATCGTTAATTTTTTCACTTTTAACAATATCTTTTAAATCATCTATTAACTCCATAGTAACATTGGCACCAATATCAGCAGAAACTAAAATATATTCTAATTCTTCAAATAATTCTTCATCTATTTTTGTATACATAGATAGTAAATTATCTATCTTGCTTGATAAATTATTTCTCGTATTTACTAATCCTTTTTTTAGTTTTTCAAAAAAACTATGTTTTTTTTCAATAACTTCTTCTGTTTCATTTTCTTCTTTTTTCTTCCCAAAAAAATTAAACATATTATTCATTCTCCTTATTAAAAGTCATAGAAACAATCTTACTAACTCCTTTTTGTTCCATAGTTACACCATAAATCATATCTGCCATTTCCATAGTAGGTTTTCTATGGGTTATCATTATAAACTGAGTTTCCGTTAAATAATTCTTTAAATATTCAACATATCTTAATATATTTGAATCATCTAATGCGGCATCAACTTCGTCTAAAATACAAAATGGTGATGGTCTTGTTTCAAAAATAGCAAACAATAAAGCTACAGCTGTTAATGATTTTTCACCTCCAGACATTAAAGACAATGTCTGCATTTTCTTTCCTATAGGTTTTGCAACAATATCTATTCCACAATTTAAAATATCATCACTATCAAGCTCAAGTCTTGCCTCTCCACCATTAAATAGAATTTTAAAAATATTTGAAAAATTTTCATTTATATTTTTAAATTCATTAACAAAAGTTTTTTTCATCGTATTTTCTAATTTTAATATAATTTTGTTTATATCTTCTATAGAATTTTGTAAATCAATTTCCTGATTTTTTTGAAATTCGAGTTCAGTTTTTACTTTTTCAAATTCTTCAATAGAATCATAACTAAAAGAACCTAATTCTCTTAAACTTTCTTTTAATTTTTTCAATTCTTCTTTATTAAAATGCTCATTTTTATACAATTGCATTTTTTTCTCACAATTTTCTAAAGTTAAAGAATACTCTTCACACAGTCTATTAATTAAACTCGAAAATTGTTCTTTTATATTTGAAATTCTAAGATCATTTTTCTCAATTTCTTTTTCTAAAGTTAAAGATTTTTCACTTAATTCAGAATATCTTTTTGAGATTTCTTCATTATCAAACACCAATCTTTTCTTTAAGTCAATATTAAAGCCTATTGAATTAGTTAATTTATCAATTTTAATGTCTAAATCATCATTAATTTTTTCTATTCTTTTTATTTCAGATAAATTATTTTTTAATTGCTCTTCAAATTCTTCTAATTCTGTTACTTTAAGTTTTAACTTATTTTCATTTGAATTTTTATTTTCCAATAAAATATTTCTAGAATTATCTAAAACATTTATATCTCTTTCTATTGAGTCCAAGTTATTTATTACAATAATCTCATCTTTTTCCAATTCTGAAATAAAATTCTTTATTTCATTAATTTCTAAATTAATTCTACTAATTGTATCATTGATATCTGCACTCTTATCATGATATAAAAGTAATTCCTTTTCCTTATCCGAATTAAATCCATAATGATTTTCTTTATAATTAGCAATTTCATCAATCTTTTCAGAAATATTATTTATATCAAATTCATTCTTATATATTAGTTTTTGCAATGAATCGATTTTTAAGTTATTATCATCTTTTTCTGATTTTAAATTAAGTAAATTTTCTTTATTAAGATTTATATTATTTTTTATATCAGAAATTCTATTTGAATTTTTTTTCAAATTATTTTCTAAATTTTCAATAACTGATAAAGTTTCATTTAATTGTTGTTTTCTTCCGATTATTGAAAAAGAACTTTTACTTGACTTATAGCCACCTGATATAGAACCCCAGCTATTTATTACATCACCATCTAATGTAACAATCCTAAATCTATTTTTATACTTGTTTGATAATTTCAAGGCAATATCCAAATCATCACATATTACAGTATTTGCCAAAAAATAATTGATTATGTTTTTGTACTCATCATCACAAGTTATTACATCATTTGCAAAAGATAATATGTTATTATCAATTAAATTGCTATTTTCTTTTTTAAATAATATTTTTGAAATTGGAAAAAAGTTAATCCTTCCAATTTCATTATTTTTTATTCTTTCAATAATTTTTTTAGCTTCTAAATCATTATGAACGACAATCCCTTGTAAGTTAGAAGATAATACTGTATCAATGGCTTTTTTATACTTTTCTTCTACAGAAATAAGCTCTCCTAGAGTACCACAAATCATCGATTTCAATTCAATTTCTTTATCACAAAGTTTAAACAAATCTTGTACGGATTTTCCGTATCCTTCATAATTTCTAATATAATTTTTAAGCATAACTACCTCTTTATTTTTATAGTTAATTTCATTATTTATATTAGAATTTTGATTGTTCAATAAGTTAAGCTCATTTTCTAAATTTGCTATAAATAGTTCCTTTTCAGAGATATCTAGCTTTAAATATTCTATTTTTTGTATATTAGACTCTAAAAGGAATTTATTTTCAGATAAATTTTTTTCTAAATTCTGTTTTTCAATATTTAATCTTGAAATTTCTTCAGTATTTTCTTCGATTTTCTTTTTTATATTATCTGTTACAATTTCATTAGCTCTTTTTTCAGTTTCTAAATCATTTATCTTATTTTCAATTTCATTTTTTTCTAAAATAAACTTATCCAAAACTTGTAATTTAGAATCTAATGTTTCTCTTTTTTCTGATAATTTATTTTTTACTTTATTTTTATCATCTATATATTTTTTTAAAAATAATTGTTTTTCAGAAATATTTTTTTCTTTTTCTATAATTTCAAGATTAATTTTTTCTAAATTATTAATATACTCCTGTTTTAAATTTAAAGATTGTTGATTATTTAAATTTATAAACTTGTTTCTTTCAATTAAAACATTCTTTTTATTAATAATATCATTTTTCTTATTTGTTATTTTATTCAATTCAGCAGAATCAGTTTCAATTAAATTTGTTATACTATTTAGCTCATCTCTAAGTGGAGAAATTTTTAACTTAACATCTTCAAATTCTTTATTTATATCAGATAATTCCTCTTTATTTATTTCCAAAGTCTCAGAATATTTGTTAAAATTACTACTTAAATTATTATAATCTTTATATGATATAGAAAATTCAGCTTTTTCAATGCTATCTAATAGAGCTATCCCTCTTTTAGCCTTAGTAGATTGCCCTTTTAAAAAACCATATCGATTTTCATTTTGAATAATTATATCTCTAAGTCTCGTTAAATTATCCTTTGCTCTGAATAACTTCTTTTGGGACTCATTCTTCTGATATTTAATTTTTGATATACCTGAAGCTTCTTCAAAAATAGCTCGTCTATCTTCTGATTTTCCATTTATAATTTCTTCAATTCTACCTTGACCAATTATTGAGTAACCTTCTCTTCCTATGCCGGTATCTAAAAATAATTCTCTAACTTCTTTCAATCTAACATTTGATTTATTTATAAAATAATCACTTTCTCCTGTTCTATATAATTTCCTTGAAATAGTTACTTCTTTAAAATCAATAGGTATTATGTTATCTGAATTATCGAAAGTTATACTCACAATTGAATAATTTTTTTTAATTTTATTATCTGTTCCGGAAAAAATAACATCCTCCATTTTGCTTCCTCTTAAGGTTTTAGCACTTTGTTCTCCCAAAACCCATCTGACAGCATCTGCAACATTACTTTTTCCACTACCATTTGGACCTATTATCGCCGTGATATTTGTCTCAAAATCTAATTTTATCTTATCTGCAAATGATTTAAAACCATTTATTTCAATACTTTTAAGTCTCATCAATTCTCCTTAAAATATTATTATTAAAAAAATAATCTATAAAATCATTCATATAAACTATATTTTCATCTAATTTCAAAATATTTTTATCTAAAATATGAGTTTTTATCTTTATATTGATATCAAATTTTTCTTTAAAATAATATAAATTTAATTTTTTGTTTCCTATTATTTTTGAAACTTCAGTTTTATTACATTCAATGATAAAATTATCTTTAATATCAAAAATACTCATATAATATTCTATAAATTCCCTATAAATAGAACTTTCAACAAGTTCTCTAAAGGATGGATGGTAAGGTCCTGCAACTACATCTCCATCTTCTGAAATATTATCACTACTTTGTAACCCTAATCTAATTATAGGTATATGATAATATTCAAATAGTATATAAATATACTTACACAAATAAATAGAATCTTCAAGACTCATTGGTATATATTTTTTAAAATAATAAAGTCTTTCCAATCCTGTATCTCTTATAGTAAGTGTAGGATATACTCTAACAAAATCTGGTTTAATTTTACATAACTCAAAAGCTGTATTCAATGTAGTTTGAAAAGTGTCTCCATACAGTCCGACCATCATTTGTAGACCTAATTTAATATCATATTCTTTTATAAGCAAAGATGATTCATATACACATTCTACATTATGTCCTCTGTTATTTAAGTCTAATGTTGTTTTGGTCATAGATTGAACACCTAATTCTATAGTTCCAACTTCATATTTTTTTAATATATCCAAAATTTCTCTACTTATATAATCAGGCCTAGTAGATAATCTTATAGATTTAATTAAACCTTTATTTATATAATCTTTGGCTATATTAAGATAAGCTATCATTAAATTTTTATCTAATCCTGTAAAACTACCTCCATAAAAAGCAATTTCAATAGGAATTGATTTGTTTTTAAAATACGAAAGATATTTTTCGATATTTCTGCGCATATCAATTTCATCAAGAACATCTACAAAATTAGTAATTTTTCTCTGATTACAAAAGATACAATCATGTGGACATCCCATATGTGGAACAAAAATAGGAATTATATTACATTTATTCACTTATTGCTCCTGACTTTATAAGAGCATCTCTTGCTGCTTGTTGTTCAGCCTGTTTTTTATTTTTACCCGTTCCATATCCCATAATAACTTCATCAATATTAACACACATATCAAACTCTTTGTCGTGGTCTGGACCCCTTTCTGAAACTAGTGTGTACGTAATTTTAGTTGAAGAACCTTTGTGAAAATATTCCTGTAAATAACTTTTATAGTCTTTTATAAAAATATTTTTATTTATTCCATAAACAACAGTATCAAAGAAGAATTTATTAGCTATATCTGTAACTACTTCCAACCCACCATCAAGATATAAAGCACCAAAAAGAGCTTCAAAAGTATCTGCTAAAATACTATTCCTATCTCGACCTCCAAAATTGTCTTCTCCTTTCCCTAATAAAAGATATTTTCCTAGATTAAAAGTTCTTGCAGCATTAGAAAAAGATTCTTCACATACAACTTTACTTCTAATTTTAGTCAAATATCCTTCATCAGAATTAGGAAATTGCTCATATAGTTCAACACTAACTATAAAACCAAGAACAACATCTCCTAAAAATTCAAGTCTTTCATTAGATAATTTAAAATCCTTGTATTCATTTATATATGATCTATGAACAAATGCTAAATTCAATAATTCTAAATCCTTAAATTGATATCCTAGTATTCCCATTAACTCATCCAATAATTTTTTTCTTTCATTTGTAATCATTGAATTGCCTCTTAGATATTTTTTTCTATATATTCTACTAAATCTCTAACTGTTACAATTGAACGAATAGTTTCTTCATCTAATTCTAGGTTATATTCATCTTCAATGTCCATAATAACACTTAAAACTTTTATTGAATCAGCTTGTAAATCTTCTCTAAATTTAGTATCCAAATTTATATCTTTTTCTTTAAATGAATTTTGTAAAAATTCTTTAACTTTTTCAAAAACCATTATTTTTCTCCTCTCTTAATTTCTTTTTCAATTTTTGAATTTACATCTTTTTTTATATAATCAACCATTGAAACAATGCCTGAAACAACGGCTTTTTCATCACTACTTCCATGTCCTTTAAATACAACTTTTTTTAATCCTAACATAGGACATGCTCCATATTCTTTATAATCCAAAGTTTTTTTTAATTTTTTCATTGGAGTTTTAATTAAAAGTCCTCCTATTTTTCCAATTAATGAGGACATTAAAGATTTTTTCATATTATCTAATATAAACTTAACAGAACCCTCAATAGTTTTAAGCAATACATTACCATGAAATCCATCACAGACAACTACATCAACATCCCCATTAAAAATATCTCTTGATTCAATATTTCCAACAAAATTCATATCTTCACTCTCTAAAATTGAATATGTTTCTTTTAAAATTTTAGTTCCTTTGCCATTCTCACTTCCAATATTTAATAAAGCAACTCTTGGATTTTCTTTATTTAAAGTTTCTTTAGCATAAATATTACCCATAATTGCAAATTGTTTTAAAATTTCAACAGTACATTCAATATTTGCACCCAAATCTAATAAAATCATTTTATCTTTATTCGTTGGCAATGTTATTGTTAAAGCGGGTCTTTCTACATTATCCATTCTTTTTGCTATAAGAAGACCGGATACGAGAACAGCTCCTGTACTCCCAAAAGAAATTAAACCATCTGCATTTCCTTTGTCTAAATACTTCATTCCTAAAACTATAGATGATTCTTTTTTCTTTCTTACTGCAAAAGTCGGTTCTTCTGTATTTAAAATATATTCTTTAGTATCTATAATTTCTAATCTATTCTTTAAATCGTCATCAATATCTATGTTTTCTATTATTTCTTTTGGACCAATAACTACAAAAGCCAAATCTTTAAGTAATTTACTTGTTTCTATTACCCCTTTAAAAATTGTTTCAGCACCTTTATCTGACCCCAATAAATCTACTATAATTTTCATAATTACCTCCAACATTAATACACTTCAGTATATCATATTTATGACTTTTATACAAATTTTTATTTTAAAATTAATAATTATTTTATTATGTATTTATGTAATAAAAAACAGTAAATTTATTATAATTTAGTTAAAATTTACTGTTTAATATTTTAATATATTGTATATTTGCAGCTATAAATTTTTATAATAGTCTTTAACTGCTAAAATGAAAATTTCATTATCTTCAATATTTCTAACAGCTACTCTAATAAATTCTCTATCTTTTAAATTAATTTTTGAAGTCAAGTCTTTTATAAATATATTATATTTTTCAAGCATTTTAGAACATAACTCTTTAGAATTTCCCTTTTTCAATTCAATAGTAAAATAATTGGCTTGAGATGGTATAACTCTAAATTCTCCAATTTTGTTTAATTCATTTAAAAAAATCTTTCTAGCATTTTTTATTTCAGTTAATGCATTAGCATAAACTTTTTTATATTTATCATATATTTGAAGATAATATTCTCCAAATGAATTTATATTCCAAATTGAAACATCTTTTTTAACCATAGAAATTAAATGTGAATTTGAAGTTGCAACAATCCCAAGTCGAATACCCGGAACTCCATAAGATTTTGAAATACTTTTTACAACAATAAAATCATCATATAAACTTAATAACTCATTATCTAAAAATGTAGAATTTTCTTCTTCTGCAAAATCAACAAAACTCTCGTCTAAGATAAATTTAATTTTTTTATCCTTTGCCCAATCAATTAGAGTAAAAACATCTTTTTTACAGATATAATTACCTGTAGGGTTATCAGGGTTAATTAAAATCAATGCTTCTATATCTTTATTAGAATAAAATTCAATTATATCTTTAGCGGTATATGAAAAATTATCATTTTTTGGAATAAATACTATTGATTTTTCGCTATTATGTCTATTAGGGTATTCCTCGAAGGTAGGCCTTATAAAACCAATATTTCCATCAATTTTTTCGATGACTGATTTTATAAGTTCAGCAGCTCCATTTCCAACAACAATATTTTCTTTCTTTATATCAAAAATTTTAGCCACAAGACTCGAATTGACATTAAGTCCTGAAGGATATTGTTCAAGAAGCACTTTAAAATTATATTTTAATTCATCTATCATTTTTTTAGGTGGAAAATATGGATTTACTAAATAACAAAAGTCCAGTAATTTAGGATATCTCCAATAACCACCATATCTTATTTGGTATTTTTCAAGTTTTTCATCTCCTGTTGAAAATATTGAAGAAGCAATATCTAAATCTTGTTCATCATCAATTTCATACCATTTAATATCTTCTGATATCACTTTTGCATATATATGATTTTTACCTAAATCAATTATTGTCTTTAAAACCGCTTCGTAATAATCATTTTTTCCATTAGCACTCATATATGCTTCTAAAAAAGGAAAATAAATATTTTTTGAAAATTCTTTAGAAAATTTATAAATATTTATAGTTTTGAAATAATTATTTGCATCTTTAAAATTAAAATCTTTTCCAGGAATAAAATCTAATATTTCCTCATCCTCATTTATCTTTAAACAAGTTCCATCCATCCAACGTTCATATTTTGCAACCAAAGCTAAATTTTTTCGTTTATCTTCTAAGATTTCTGTAATCATTTTATCATCAAAAATCAAATCAGATTCAAGTAAAATACTATCTTCATTAATCATTTCATTTTTAGCAAGAAACATTGAATAAATATTATTCGTTTTATCATAAATTTCATTGTTTATAAAAGTCAATTTAGTATTTATATTTAGAGACTTTATATAATTAATAAAAAACTCACTCTTATATCCTGTAACGACAACAATATTTGAAAGAGATTTTTTATCTAATATTCTAAGCATTCTTTCCATTAAAGAAATGCCATTTACTTCTACCATTGATTTTGTATTATTTTCAGTAAGTTTCTTTAATCTGCTACCAAGTCCTGCGGCTAATATAACTGCTTGCATTTAAGTACCTCCTATTTATACTTTTTAAAAACTAAAAATGATGGAAACTTTGGAATAAAAAATGTAGATTTCGGTGGAAGTACACAGACTTCATTAGCTAATTCCATAAATTCATCAGAATCTAATGGACAAATTTCAATTAATACTTCATTTTTACCAAGATTTTTCTTCGTTGAATCTAAATCACAATCTCCAATATATTCAACATTTGAAAAATTTAAAATTCTAAAAGCCGTTGAAATAATTTGAGTATTCATTCTAAAAACATCATTATTCCAAAACAAATCCTTTTCTGTATCTTTTAACTTTACAAGAAAAGAATCTCCTTGATATGATATTCTGACAAATCCTTTTTTCAATTCTCCCTCATCAAAAACTTCTAAAAAGCTATCCATAAATATTCTTGCCTTTTCAAAAGAAGTAGCATCTATATTTTTTATTACTCTATGAATAGGAGAAATTTTTACTTGTGAAAAACTTAAAAAACAAGAAAAAACAGTATTTTTGTTTTTTAACATGGAAGATGTATATAATCTATGGTGACCATCAGCTACATACATTTGCTCTATACCTGAAAATTTTTCTAGAATTTCTTTTGCTTCATCTCTAAAATATACATATAAATCAATATTATCAAAATGATATTCTTTTTCGTATTTTTTTTCTTCAATAATACTTTCATAATCAATTTCTTCTTTATGCACAATGAAAGAAGGAGCGGTTTCGGAATTGTAAATATGATAATTTGCAATCATCCCTTGAATAACATCCGGTAAAACAAGTTCATGACATTTTATTTTCTCAGAAATATATTCTTCAATTGGCAAATCAGCTAGTATCCCATAAGAATCAAAATACTTAAAAATATAAATACATTCTTTGTTATTTTCTATCGGTTGAGAATTTAGTTTATTTTTACTACTTTTAGAAAGAAACAGAGTGTTATCATCAAAACATATTTTTCCACAATTAATTTTTGCTAAATTAATAAAATCAGAATCATAAATATTTTTAGAAATATTTATAAAACTGTCTTTCAATAAATCTATTTTCATAAAACCTCCTAAAAAATAATTATTTTATATCATAATTAAATTAAAACGACTATTATATAAAAAATATCGCTTTAATATATGGAATAAAATCATATTTATTATATCATAATAATAAATAAAAATCATCTTATATAGAATCCACATAAAAAAGATGAGCATCTAATCTCATCTTTAATATAAAAATTATTCAATTATTAAATCATCCAACAATAATTCTTCTGAATTTTCGATTTCTTCATCTACTAAAGTCGTTGTCTCAATTTCTTCCGGAACATCTTTTTTCTCATAATCAATGCCATAAGCTGCATATATTTTTTCTTTTATTTCTTCTAAAAATGCTGGATGTTCTTCTAAATAAGCTTTTGCTTTTTCTTTTCCTTGTCCTAATTTAATATCTCCACAACTATACCATGCACCTGACTTTTTAATAATATTTTTATCTGCTGCCATATCAACTATAATTCCAAGTTTTGATATTCCTTCACCAAAAATTATATCAAATTCACATGTTTTAAATGGAGGTGCCATTTTGTTTTTAACTACTTTTACTTTAGTTTTTGCTCCATATGGTTCTCCATCACCTTGTTTTAATTGTTCAGCACGTCTTATATCGATTCTTACACTCGCATAGAATTTTAAAGCTCTACCTCCTGTTGTAGTTTCAGCAGGACCTCCACCGGCATAAGGATTAGTTGAAATATTTGATCTTAATTGGTTAATAAATACAACAGTTGTATTTGACTTTGAGATTATCCCTGCTAACTTTCTCAATGCTTGACTCATAAGTCTTGCATGTAATCCCATATGAGAATCTCCCATATTTCCTTCAATTTCCGCTCTAGGAACAAGTGCCGCAACAGAGTCAACTATAACTAAGTCAATTCCAGAACTTCTAACCAATGCTTCCACAATAGCTAGTGCTTGTTCTCCTGTATCAGGTTGTGAAATAAGCAAATTATCAACATCCACTCCTAATTTTCTAGCATATTCAGGATCCAAAGCATGCTCTGCATCAATGAATGCCGCTACTCCTCCAATTTTTTGGGCTTCTGCTATTATATGCAATGTTAATGTAGTTTTACCGGAAGATTCCGGACCATAAATTTCAACAATTCTTCCTTTAGGTATTCCTCCAATTCCTAAAGCAATATCCAAGTTCATTGCTCCTGTGCTTATTGATTCTATATTTACTTTAGGGGCATCACCCATTCTCATTATTATTCCTTTTCCAAAATCTTTTTCAATTTTTTCAAGTGCAATGGATAGAGCTTTTTTTCTTTCATCTTTATCTTCTATTCTTTCAAACTTATCAGTTTTCTTTATTGCCATTATTTCCTCCTATTTTAAATATTGTTTAAATCTAATACTTTTATATTTTTCCAAATATAATCAACTGCTGAAATTACAGTAAATATAACAGATATATACCACAATACAACATCAATATTCAGTGGAATTTTTATTAAATTCGTAGAATTTAAGAGAATAAAACTTATAGCAAAAAGTTGTGTTATAGTTTTTATTTTTCCATAAATGCTAGCTGATATAACTATTCCATTTGATGCTGCAATTAGTCTAAACCCTGAAATTATGAACTCTCTTGCCAAAACTATACAAACCATCCAAGCTTCAACTTTTCCAAATTGTACAAGCATTACAAGTGCTGAACATGCTAATATTTTATCCGCTAAAGGATCCATAAATTTCCCAAATGTAGTAACTAAATTTCTACTTCTTGCTAAATATCCATCTAACATATCAGTTAAAGAGGCAATTACAAAAATTAGAAAGCCTAAAATATTATCAATCCCTAAAAATAACAAACTCATTATAAAAACTGGTACTAAAAATATTCTAAACAAAGTTAATTTATTTGCTATATTCATTATTGTCCCCTTTCATTTTATCTAAATAATCAAATCCAACTAAAATTTTTCTAGGCTTACTTCCTTCTTGTTTTCCAACAATCATTCTACTTTCCATTTCATCAATTATTCTTCCGGCTCTAGCATATCCAATTTTCATCTTACGTTGTAATAGAGATATTGAAGCGGAATTTTCCTCCAGAACTATTCTGACTGCATCATAAAATAAATCATCAACATCTTCGTCGTCACTATTATCCATATTTGAAACCTCAGATTCAATATTTTTAATAATTTCTTCATCATAAAACACTTCTTGCATTTGTTCTTTAATATTATTAACAACCGCTTCAACTTCACTATCAGAAACAAAACAACCTTGAATTCTAATAGGTTTTGAAAGCCCGGAAGGATTAAACAACATATCACCTTTTCCCAACAGTGTTTCTGCTCCGGAAGAATCTAAAATAGTTCTTGAATCTATCTGTGAAGATACTTGGAAAGATATTCTAGAAGGAATATTAGCTTTTATTGTTCCTGTTATAACATCAACAGATGGTCTTTGAGTTGCAACTATTAAATGAATACCACATGCTCTTGCCATTTGAGCAAGTCTACAAATATATGACTCTACTTCATTTGCACTTACCATCATTAAATCAGAAAGCTCATCTATAATTATAACTAAATATGGTAATTTTTCCAATTTATCAGTCTTTTGTTTTTCATTATAGCCTTTAATATCTCTAACTTGGTTATCAGAAAATAAAGTATAACGTCTTTCCATTTCTCTAACAGCCCAATTTAAAGCTGCACTTGCTTTCTTTGAATCTGTTACGACCGGTATAGCAAGATGTGGAATATTATTATATATTTTTAGTTCAACAACCTTTGGATCTATTAAAATCATCTTTACGTCATCAGGAGAAGATTTATATAAAATACTCATAATTAATGTATTAATACAAACAGATTTTCCTGAACCTGTTGCACCTGCAATTAACATATGTGGCATTTTATCAATTGAAGAAACAATAATTTCACCTGAAATCGTCTTTCCTAAAGCCATAGGCATCTTAGAAGTACAACTTTGATACTCTCTTGAAGACAATATCTCTTTCAAAGACACATTCTCTTTTAAAGTGTTGGCAACCTCTATTCCTATAACAGATTTACCCGGAATTGGAGCTTCAATTCTTATATCCGATGATGCTAATGCTAAAGATAAATCATCTGCTAGATTTACAATTTTATTAACTTTAACTCCCATATCAGGTTGTAATTCAAAACAAGTTACAGTTGGTCCTTTATTTATTCTAACAACTTTTGCTCCTACTCCAAAACTTTTTAAAGTTGTTTCTATTTTTTTAGCTCTTTGTTTTAAAGTTAATTCCGATTCAGTTTCTTTAGTTTTACTTCCCTTTAATAAACTTAATGATGGAATTTTATATTCTATCTTTTTCACTTCTGAAGTAGTAATCTTTATATCTAAATCATCTGATTTTTTTTCAGTAATATCATCTTTTTTATCTAAATTACCTATATTATCATCAGGAAATAAATTAAAACTGTCTAATAAATGCTCTTTTTCCATCTCTACAATCTCAATATCATTTTTATTAGATACGCTATCATTGTGATTTGAAACAACAATTTCTCTTTCTTCAAAATTATCTACATTTTCAATAATTTCTAAAGTTTCTACATTATTTGCTTCATTTGTTTTATCTTTTAGTGCTTTTTCTTCTTTATATTTTAAATATTTATTATTTATATTTTCATAAGCTTTTAAAATATAACTTTTCATAATCTTTAAAAAGTCAACAAATGTTATATCTAAAAATGATAATATCAAAAATAATCCTATTAAAAAAGTAAAAATATAAAGGCCTATTGTTCCAATCATAATATTATAAAAATATCCTAAAATAGCACCAATATAACCACTTCCTTTCGGAGTGATATTTTTTACAACTGCAAATTTTATTGACAAATTATTAGAGGTGTTATTTGATAAATCAACTATAGCCATATAATTAAAAAACAATAATAAAGACATAATGCTACGATTTTTATTCTTTTTATTTAGTTTTCCAAGAAGTACGACTATATAAATTATTTCCATAATAACTAAGAATATAAAATATGTACTACCAAATAACTTTTGAAAAATATTTTTTACAAAATTTCCTAAAAATCCTGTATTAGCAAAAAAAGAAAATATAATAAAAAAAGAATTCAGTAAAAACAATCCCAAAATAATATTCTTAAATAGTTTATACTCTTTATTAAAATTAGTTTTTTTTGTCTTAGACCTTGTTTTTCTCTTATTTTCCATATTTTCCCCTACTAATAACCTGTATGACCAAACCCACCTTTATCTCTAGATGTATCTGAAAGTTCCTCTACAAGTTTAAAATCAACTCTTTCATACTTTGTAATTATCATTTGTGCAATTCTATCATTATTTTTTATAACATATTCTCTATCAGAAATATTAACAATTAGAACTTTTATTTCTCCTCTATAATCACTATCTATAGTACCAACACCATTTGCCATAGTTATGCCATGCTTTAAACTCATTCCACTTCTAGCTCTTATTTGACCTTCATATCCTAAAGGGATTTCTATAAATATACCAGTTGGTACTGCCAATCTCTCCATAGGCTTAATCACTAAATCTTCTTCCAAATTGGCTCTTAAATCAAATCCTGAAGCTCCTTCTGTAGCATAAGTAGGATTTTCGTTCTTACTTCTATTTATAATTTTAATTTGCACTTAATTATCCTCCAAAAAATAAACTTTAACAGGTATAGTATATCAAATTTATCACTTTTAATCAAACTACTTAATATCATTATTATCTATTTTTTCCAAGTAAAAATCTTCACTTATTTTTATAAATCTTGCAGTCACATCTAAAACTTCTGGCAAAAATTTATATTTACTTGTTAATTTGTTTTTTGAAAACAAAATCCCTTCAAAATTAAAATCAAACTTTTCTTTATTTGAATTATTTACAAAAACTCCCTGAATTTTAAGTCTGTTATCAGTAACAATAACCTCACCTTTATCTTCTATTTTTAAATTACTAAAAACTTTTACCTCTTTACTCAAATCAAAATATAACTTATTTTTAATATTAATGTTTATAATATTATATTTATAATCCTTAATATATTCTGAATTTTCTATTAGCAAAGTTTTAATGAAATCATCTCTAGAACAATTCTGTAAATTATGCTTATTTGCAAAATTATCAATATCACATAAGTTTAAGTCTATATTTTCTGCTTCAAATCCCTTGTATAAGAGATAATTTTTCAATAATTTGATATATTGTTCGTTATACATAAAATATATCTTATCTTTATAATCATAAATTCTTAAATCTTCGGAATATGTATTTTGTATTTCATCACTAAAAATTCTATCATATAATTTAGAATAATCTTTATTTAAATCAAAATAAAAATCATTACTTAACATTTTAAGTTTCCCATCAATAAAATTCTTAACTTGCAAATCAAATAAATAATTTTCTATTCTATTTTTATCAACAATCTTATATTCAACAAGATTATTATTATTCCTTACTTCAAAAAAAATTTCATATTGATGAATAAAATAAGATACAGCCCCACTTCTTTTATCATAAAAATTTAATTTTTTCTTAATCTTCTTACTATTTAAGGTTAAATTGTATTTTTCAAAATATTTTGAATAGTCATTGATATTATTAACTTTCAACAATTCACTAATATTTATCTTTAAATTAAAATTCTCCCTATTGTTTAATTTACTATTTATAAAATTTAAAGTATTCTTCGTACCTAGAATATCTTCCAAACCTATTTCTTCCAATTTTTTATGAATAGATTTTTCTTTTGAATTTTTATGATTATGAGTATTAATCGTTCTATGATAAATCGAAAAAAAAGCAACAACAACTAAAGAAAATATTAACAGAACGATTGGCATAATATAAGATTTACATTTCATATTAATTTTCTCCTGTAAGATACTCAATTTTTTTATTCTTCAAAAAAATGTATTTAGTATATTCTTTACTATTAAAAGAAAACCTTAAAATCAAGTAATCATCAGATTTTTCCACGTTAAAAAAATCTAAATCTTTTATCAATAAATTACTACCATAATATGTTGAATTTAAAATGTCTTTAGATATCCTGCGAATTTCATATCTATTCCCATATTTTACTTTTTTATATGCTATTTCATTTACTTTCGATATTGTATGATTTGAATTTTCGCTTATAAAAGAATTATATCTATACCTTTTTATCTTTATTCCATCTGAATCAACTTTAGTTTCTACCGAATCAGAAATTTCATTTTCCATATATTCCATTGCATAATTTATTTGTTCTAATTTTGAATAATTTTTTCTTTGATTCAAATTTGCAAAGTATGTTCCATAAAAAATATACACACAGCAAATAACAATAATACTTGAAACTACAATTGTAATTAAAAGCTCTAACAATGTAAATGATTTTAATTTATTTGGATATATAAAATTCATATACTTTCTCCATGTCATCTTTTAAAAAAATCTTTATATTATATAATTCACCTAAATCTGAAATTTTAACATCATATTTTTTAGTATTCACTTCATTTAAAATAGACTTATTAGTTTTTATATTATTTCTTATAAGAACAACAGTATTTTCAATACCTAACAATTTTTCATTATTATTTATATTGACATTTTGAATTCGTAAAAAAGTATTAATTCCAAAAATTATATAAATACTTATAACAGATAAAATAAAAATTGCAAAAATACATTCTATCATTGTAAATGCTCTATTTCTAAAAAAATTATTTTTCATCTTTAATCACATTAACAAAACCTGTTACAGGTCTTATTCTAATTTCATAATTCTCTTTTTTATATGAAAATTTAAAAGTCTTTCCTTCACTTGGAATTCCATTTGTGTTAAATTCCAATTTAATACTATTCAATATATTCAAGTTTTTACAATAAAATTTTTTAAAAATATATCCTTCTGATGAAATATTAAAAGTATCATTTTTTGAATCAGATTCTAAAACAACATTTTTCCTGTTTTCTATAGAAAAGACTTTTGCATTTTCAATACTTTCAGCTATCAAATTCAGTTCTTCAAGGGCAATTGATTTTTTGTTATTCACATAATTTACTCTAATAATCATAACCATAACAGAAATTATAGCTAAACAGACAATTAATTCTATAAGAGTAAATGATTTTCTTTTAATCATCTTTTTCAACTGCCGGTGTTACTATAATATCACCATTTTTGATTTCAACCTTATAATTAGTTCCTTTTATAGACTTAGGTAATTTAGGCATTTCTTTTATATACTTTTTATTTACCAATTCTTCAGTAATATCCATATCAGTTTCAACTTTTTCCTCAGTTAAATATCTAAGCCCTGCAACCTCTAAAACTCTAACATTTGCGGAATGAGCAGTTTTATCAGCCTTAACTCTTGAATTATTATATCTAGGAACCGCGATTAAAATCAAAATTGCTAGTATAGCAATAACAACTAAAAGTTCAATAAGTGTAAATGCTTTTTTCTTCATCTTATTCATATTATAAATCCTCCTAAAAATTAAATTCAATTAAAAAAATTTATTAAAAAAATTGCAGGAAAATTCCTGCAATTTTTTTAGTTTGACCAATTTCCGTTAGTAAATACAGGAATTTCTTCACCAGATTCAGTTATTCCAACTACGTTTAATGTTTCATCTCCAACCATAAAGTCAACGTGAACTAAACTATCATTAGCTCCTTTTTCTTTAAGTTCTTCATCAGTCATCTTTTCTCCATCCTTTAAACAAGTTGGATATGCTCTACCTAAAGCTAAATGACAAGATGCATTTTCGTCATAAAGAGTTTCAAAAAACATTGTATTTGTATTTGAAATTGGAGAATCAAAAGGTACTAAAGCAACTTCTCCTAAAGATAAAGCTCCTTCATCAGTTTCTAATAAAGATTTTAAAACTTCATAACCTTTTTTAGCTTCATACTTGACAACTTTTCCATTTTCAAATTCTAACTTAAATTCATCTATTATATTTCCATTATAATTCAAAGCTTTTGTACTATAAACAACACCATTTATTCCATCTTTATGTGGAAGAGTAAATACTTCTTCTGTAGGCATATTTGCTGTAAAGCTTATTCCTTTAGCATTAAATCCGCTACCCGCCGCATTCCAAACATGGTTCTTTGGTAATTCAATAGTTAAATCAGTACCTTTTTTACTGGAATATTTTAAATATTTGAATTGCTTTTCATTCAAATACTTAGCCCTTCTACTTAATTCACTAATATGTTCTTCCCAACCTTTAATTGAATCTCCTTCTCCTATTCTTGAAGTATAGAAAATCAATTCCCATAGTTTTTCTACTGCTTCTTTTTCAGTAAGTTCAGGAAAAACAACCTTAGCCCAAGCAGGAGTAGCAGCTCCTACAACACACCAAGAATTTCTATCTGACATAAGAGAGGTTGAAAAATACTTCATTGCTTTTGAATTTGCAATACTACTTGCTTTAATTTTTGCAATATCTAATCCGTCTAAATTATTTGGATCATCTCCAACAACAGAAATAAACACAGCATCACTATCAATATAATCTGTATATTGATCAACAGTCCATTGTTTAACCTCTGATAAAGTTTCAATACTTGCATATTCAAATTTACGTCTAGTTATAATATCATCTCTCCATACAACATTAACGTTTCCTGCACCTGCTTTATACGCTTCTTCAGCTAAAGAACGAACTAATTCTTTTGCTTCAATATTTGCTCTTATAACAACTACTTGATCTTTTTGAACATTAGTCCCAACTTTAATAATAGTCTCAGAATATTTCTTTAATTTTTCTTTAAAATCCATAACCTTCTCCTTAAATTATTTTATAAATTTATTATACACTATTTTAATAAAAATGCAAATATATAATAAAAAATCGATTTTTTTCAATAAAAAAGGGACAACTTAAGAAAAAATTTGTCATCCCTTTAGTAAATCTTGTTTATTTATAAATTTTTTAAAATATATTTGCTTATTACAACTTAATATTTTCTGGAGTTTCAATAACCATACCTGATGATTCAATTTTTGCAATCGGATCAAATTTAGGTAAATCTCCAAAATCCAAGCCTGTAATTTCTTCTATTTGAGAAACAGGAACTTGATATGTTTTGTACTCACCATATGCAAATTCAAGATTTTCAATCATATTTTTCTGAGTTTGAAGGTAAGCAGTAGCAGACATATTGCCATCATCTTTAATAATAACTGCAACTTTCCAAAATTCAGCAGGAATCTTAAATTTTCCACGATATATCATATCATCACTTCTAAATACAGGACCGGTAAAAACAGTAACCTTTAAGTTATGATTTTGAGCATTTTTTAAAATATAATTCTCTAAATCCAACCAAATTTTTTGATTTAAGTTTTTATGTTGAGGAGAGCTGTTTGTAAAATGAAAAGTATCATTATTTGCCTGCATAGCTTTTTCTCCCCAAACCGGATCTAGTC
The DNA here is from genome assembly GCF_047608425.1 of Parvimonas oralis. NCBI lineage: Bacteria > Bacillati > Bacillota > Tissierellia > Tissierellales > Peptoniphilaceae > Parvimonas > Parvimonas oralis. Next base: position 410,745 of record NZ_JBLKRS010000001.1, on the reverse strand, counting down.
TTCTTACCAAGTGACCACGATCTAAATCATTTTTCGCATATAACTCATCACCATATTGAGCTTCTATAGGAATTCTTGAATCAAAATTCCAAGTATCTCCACTTCTTTTGATATTTTGTGCCTGATTCCCATCAATATTTACCGCAGTGAAATATGCAAGGCAACGAGAACGACACATTACAATTGAAAAATGTGTATAATCCAAAACATAATTTCCATCATCCATACATGAAACATCTTTTTTCATATCTTCAGACAGTTTTGGAAGATCAACATTATACTCTAATCCAAGAAACGTACTATCATAACCATATTCTTTTTGAGAAATATTTGATTGATTAAAATTATGCTTACTAAAAATCTCTATATTCGGAAATACTTCTTTAATAAATATCTTTTCTTCCATAGTAAAATCATTATATTTTTCTACAAAATAATTTGAAATAGAACTAATACGAATTCCCTCATTTGCAATCCATTCATTTTTGTTATTAGGATTAGGAACTCCTGAATGATGGAGTGCTACAACAACCCACTGATCATTAAAAACTGGAGATCCTGATGATCCGGGTTCAGTATCAGTTAAATAGTGAACATAGTCGTCAAAAATGGATTTAACCATATTTTCTCTAACTGTTACCACCTTTGGACCTCCATTTGGATGTTGAATTATAGAAACATATTCTCCTTCAAGAATTTTTCCCTCATCAGGAATTAGGTTAAGATGACCAAAATCTTTAGGATGTTTTTCACTTAAAGGATTATCTTTAATTGCAACCAATGTAAAATCAAGTTCTTCATCAGTAACAAAAAATCTTTCAGGATCAAGTCGGAAAGTGTATATAGGACAAGGCATAAAGTTTGTATCATCTTGATAATTAAATTCTACTATAGAATTTAAAGCAGTTCTCATATTATCAATAACATGATTATTAGTAATAAGTACATTTTCTGAAACTAAAAATCCTGTTCCACAACCAATAAAACTTCCCCTATCATTACGAATCTGTATTCGACAAATAGAGTTTCCGGAATTAAATCCCATCTGTAGATATGAGATTGGAAATAAATCATTTCCATCTAAGATTCTTTCCCTAGCATTAGAATCATATGCATTTATAACTTTTATTCTTGATTCCATATTATTATTTTTAATAATCTTTCTTGGTACAATTACATCTTTTTCAGATTCGTTTTTAATGAAACGTTTCAATGCTTCTTCCTTAATTTTATCCTGTTTTTCATCAAAAACTTCCTTCGAAATTTCATTTTGTTCAATAATATTTTTCAACATAAAATTACTCCTTTATATCTATATCCTAATTAAATACAGCATATTTAAACTATACTCTAAAATCAAATATATTCTATTATAATAGTTGTCATATAAACATTATAGTTGCTCAAAACATCTTAAACAATATAATTTTGGTATATTCTTTACTATTTTAATATTTTTTAATTTGATTATTAAACACAAACCAAGCTATAAATTATAACTATAATAGTTTATTTCATTATAGCATAAACATAATATAATTTCAATAAATTTTATGTCGTTTAAATATTTTTATAATATTTTTACTTAACTATATTTTTTTCTATTTTTATAAGTAAATTACACCAATCAAACCAAACAAAAACATATATAAGCTAATTACATATATTCCTTTAAATTCATATATAGTGACTACTTCAGGATTATTCTCTTTAAAAAATACAGTTACTTTTCTATAATAGTTTTTTTCAGAAAATACTCCATAATAACTTCCAAGCGCACTCTCTATACTCTTAGCTATATACTCTTGATTGTTATATTCAAATTTTACAAGATATGGATAAGAATAGAATCCTCTAGTTCCACTTACACTACTACCAAAACCAATGATAGTCCCTATAGCAGATTTTCCATAAATCATAAATGTAAGTTTCTTATAAACTAAAGCTATTGAAAGTATACAAAACATAACCCCAATAATCTTCAATATTACATCCTCCTTTATCTCTAAAAATTAATTTCTATATAATTCTAAGAAAAATTATCTTAAAAAAGTAAATAAAATGAAATTAATTTGTTACTATGCATTCTAATTATTTTTCAAAATACGTTTGTAAAGACTAAATTATTATTATTATGATATTAATATTATTTATTATTTGTAGTATAAATTCGTATACTATTAACTGTAATACTAATTTTTTAATTCCTACTAATAGTATATCATATTAATTACAAATAATTTAATAAAATATTAGAAATATTATTGATTGAAAATATAGCATTTATAAATATAACCTAATTATAATTAATATAAAAAAATAATGGAGAAACCATTCCCCATTATATAATTCATAAAACCATATTTAAAAGCAAAATCCTTACAAATTATTAACTTTATAATGATATATTAATTCTTTCGTTTGAAATGGTTTTGTTAAATTATCATCTGATTTACTATAAAGCCCTTCAACTTTTTCATCCAACTGACTCTTTGATGTTAACATAAGAATTGGAGTTTTAATCCCATTTTTTCTCGCTCTTCTTGCAACTTCAAATCCATTCATTTCTGGCATCATAACATCAAGTATGGTAATATCATAGATTCCACTTTCTAAAGCCATAAGTGCAGAATCACCATCCTCCATATGATTTACATCATATTTCTCTTGCTTCAACAATTCTACAAGTGCCCTTGCCATCCTTTTTTCATCCTCAGCTAAAAGTATTCTCATTCTATCACCGCCTTTTATAGACTCTTAAAATAAACATAAATAAAATAAAAAAATTTTTATTTTATTTATTCCGTTTTTATCTATATTATTATCTATATTTACATAGTACATTAAAATTTAAAAATAGTTATTAAAATTTTATTTTATTAATTCATAACCAATAGTAAGTAATATAATACTCTACATTATTATCTAGAATTTGATAAAAATCAATTTCATTAGTTTAGATTCTAATCTTTTATTATCTATTCTTTTACTTTCATTATAACTATACATATTTGTTCTGTCAATAACAATTATAAAAAATTTTTTTTTGTGACTTTGTTTATTTTAATTTTATTGTAGTTAGTGTGATTTTATGATAAAATATACTAAAAGATTATACAATAAACTATCATTCCCTTAAACCACTGCACTACTATTTCATAATCTGCATTTCAATGATTTTTTAGTTTAATGGAATCAAATGAGAAAGAAACGCTACAACAGGAAAAGTACAGATGAGGAGTTTGAAGAATAGAAGTTATCTTTTGCTAAGAAATCACGATTTTTAAAGAAATTTAGATAAAGTAAAATTTATATGCACAACAAGGAAGGATTATAGAATTATGACTATGAAAAATTTTATATAATAAATAAAGATAGGCAAATTAGGATTTGTAAGAAAAAGGTGTATTGAATTTAGACAGGTACATTCATATTGGAGCTTTCTCCAAATATTCATAAACAGAACTTTACATATCTTGCAAATGTATATCTTGGTGTGAAAAGTTCCAGTTATGGCTATTCGGCAGACACATTTATGGTTGTCGGTATTAATGGGATATCCGAATTTGTTTTACTGTTAAAGAATCTCTATTAAATACTGTAAACAGATGCAAGACTGGAAGAGGCATAAAGTGTTCATAATTACATCAAGTTTACTGCTGACACTAATAGTAATATAAGAGTCATAGAACGGCTGAAGAATAAGAGTGCTTTTGGTTCTACATAAAATAAACTTTGAAAATGAAATTAGTCAGACCTATCTGAGAGAGTTTGTTAACCAATTACTCGCTGACTTAAGTAAATATACCAACGACAAATTAGAATTTTGAGGATAATATGATGGCAATAGATTGGCTAGATGGATTAATTATTAAAGTGAAAGCTGATTGTGATAAAATCACTATTCAAGTAAACAAAGAATGTTTGGTTTCTTTGTAAAATCAACTTTTGTAATTAACGAAATCTTCTCCTGGAAGTCATATTCACTATGATGAATACAATTCACTGGAAGAGAGATTTCTGGAAATAATTATAAAAAACACTGTAAGACCTAATTGAATTTAAATAAGCTAAAACTCGTAAGTTTGGGAGGATTATATGAGCAAAGAGTTTGATATATATTATGGAGAAGAAGAGTTCAAAACTGTTGATGGCGGAATAGAAGACATACAGGCTGTATTAATGGGAGAAGATATTCACGCTAAGGAAAGACTTTTATTCTATCTCGATTGGTATATGGATCCATACTATAACAAAGATTTGTCTGTTATCAAAGAACCCCTGAAGGAGTTATTGCAGAAAATTGTAATAACTGACAATGACACGGATATCATTGAAGAAGCTCTACATCTGCTTGAATCATATACGGATGGACCGTATGCCATTCTGGAGACGAACAAAGATAATATTTCTAAAGAATTTCAGCATAAGATTTTCTATTTGCTAAGCGACAATATATGAAGACAAATTATAGTTTGTTTAAACAATATTTTTCCGGAATACCCACTTTCAAATAATCTCAAAAAGACCGTAACAACTAAGCTACGGTCTCATTTTCTATATTTATTTGTAAATCCATTTTTAAATATTATCAGATTTATTCTTTTTAAAATCTTTACCTAATTTTGTCTCTGTTACTTATCATAATAGGCTATAGCCCTTGAAAACAAGGAATTTTCTAAGAAATCTGTTCTACTCCCACTCGATTGTTGCTGGTGGTTTGCTTGTTATGTCATAGACAATTCTGTTAATATTTTCTACTTCGTTTACTATTCTTACGGAAACTCTGTCCAATACTTCATAAGGGATTCTAGCCCAATCAGCTGTCATAAAGTCTGTTGTTGTAACTCCTCTTAGAGCTAGAGTGTAGTCGTATGTTCTAAAGTCTCCCATTACTCCAACTGTTTTGTTATTTGTTATAACTGCAAAATATTGGCTTATATTCTTATCTTCTCCGGCTTTTGCAATTTCTTCTCTAAATATTGCATCAGCATTTCTTAAAATTTCCAATTTTTCTTCTGTTACTTCTCCCATTACTCTTATTCCTAAGCCAGGTCCCGGGAATGGTTGTCTGAAAACTAAGTATTCAGGCATTTTAAGTTCTAAACCTAATCTTCTAACTTCATCTTTAAATAAATCTCTTAAAGGTTCTATCAAATCTTTAAAATCTACAACATCCGGAAGTCCACCTACATTGTGATGAGATTTTATAACTTTTGCATCTCCAAGTCCTGATTCAATAACATCCGGATATATTGTTCCTTGTGCTAGGTAATCTACTTGACCTATCTTTTTAGCTTCATCTTCGAAAACTCTGATAAATTCTTCACCGATTATTTTTCTTTTTTGTTCAGGATCTGTTATTCCTTTTAACTTTTCTAAAAATCTGTCTTTTGCATTTACTCTTACAAAATTTAATTCATCATTTTTAAAAGCAGCTTCTACATCATCACCTTCATTTTTTCTCATAAGTCCGGTATCAACAAATACACAAGTCAATTGGCTTCCGATAGCTTTTGAAAGTAAAGACGCACAAACAGAAGAGTCAACTCCACCTGAAAGAGCTAATAAAACTTTTTTATCTCCAACAGTTTGTTTTATTTTTTGTATTTGTTCATTCATAAAGTTTTGCATTGTCCAATCACCACTTGCATTACAAATATCATAAAGGAATGATTTTATTAACTCTTTTCCTTCTTCTGAGTGATTAACTTCGGGGTGATATTGAATGGCATAAATTTTCTTTTCTTCATTTTCTATTCCGGCATAAGGACATGTATCAGTATGTTGAATACAATCAAATCCTTCTGGAAGTTTTACAACTTGGTCTTGATGACTCATCCAAACTGTTGTTTCAGATTTCATATTTGAAATAAGTTTTGAATTTTTATCTTTAATACATAAAGTTTTTCCAAATTCTTTTTTGTCAGCCTTTTCAACAACTCCACCAAAAATTTGAGAAATTAATTGCATTCCATAACATAATCCTAAAATAGGAATATTAAATTCAAAAATTTCTTTTTCAATTTTTGGCGCATTTTCGTCATAAACACTATTAGGTCCACCAGTAAATATTATTCCTATAGGTCTTTTTATTTTTATTTCATTAACTGCTTTATTGTAAGGAATAACTTCACAATATACATTAAGATCTCTTACTCTTCTGGCAATTAATTGATTATATTGTCCTCCAAAATCAACAACAAGAATTAATTCATTTTTCATTTGATAATCTCCTTAATTTTATTTAATAATAATATTATATAATATTAGTAACAAAAGGTAAATATCAATAAAGTTATTTTAAATGAAAAAGGAAGCTTTCGCTTCCTTTTATTAAATAATTTATTTTACTTCTGTAGGTACTGTAATTTTACCTTCAGCAATACTCTTCTTTAATTCTTCAATTTTTTGTTTTAATTCATTAGGAATTTTAATCTTTAATTGATCTTCTTTTCCATATGCAACGTCAACACCATTTGTTTTTAGTGAAAATTCAATAGTTTCGCCACCTTTGAATTTTCCTTCATATAAATCTTTACCAACACTCTTAATAGCTTCATTTACTTTTTTAATTGTAGAAGCTACAACATATTCCGGTGCTAAGTAAGATTGGTCTCTATCTACACCAAAAACGAATTTTTTGTTTTCTTTTGCTGATTCGATAACACCATTTCCTGTACCACCTGATGCATGGAAAATCATATCAACTCCTGATGAGTACATACTATTTGCAATAGCTTTACCCTTAGTTGCATCTCCGAAACTTTCAGCATATTGAGCAACAACTTCTACTTTTTTATTGTTGTCTTTTGCTGCTTGTTCAACACCGGCTCTAAAACCTGCTTCAAATTTTTTGATTAATGGAGATGTAATACCACCAATAAAACCAACTTTGTTTGAAGTAGTTAATGCTCCAGCTAAATACCCAACTAAAAATGAGTTTTCATTATCTGCAAAAATTGTTCCAATTAAGTTCTTTGGAGTATTTTCAAAAGCAGAGTCAATAATTACATACTTTTGATCCGGATTAGCTTTTGCTGCCGCTTCAATATCTTTTTTTAATGCAAAACCTATACCTGCAATTAAATCATGTTTAGCATCAAGTAAAGTTTCTAAATTTGTTTTGTAATCAGAAGCTTGTTTACTTTCAACATAAATAGGTTTTTCAATTATGCCTTCTTTTTGTAATTCTTTTAATCCTTCATAAGCAGATTGGTTAAATGATTGATCGTTAACACCACCAGTATCAGTTACCATAGCATATTTGATTGGTTTTTTAGTATTTCCCTTATTTTCTTCTGTTTTTTCACTAGGTTTAGAAGAACAACCTGTTAAAATCATAGCACCAACTAAAAGTGCTGCGAAAGCCTTTTTAAATTTCATATAAAACCTCCTAAATTATTTAGTCTAGTACATTATATATCATAATAAATAAAATTTCAATAGTTTTTATGCTAATCACCTATTAAATTATCATTATTTTCTGAATTATTGTCATTTTGTTTATCTGATTGAACATTTTGACCTGATTCAGCTTTGTTATCAATATATTGTCCTACTATATCTCTTACTATAGGTCCACAAAAAGCACCAGCTCCACCTTGAAATATTACTGTCGCTATAGCAATTTCAGGATTATTATAAGGTGCAAATGAAACATTCCAAGCATAGTTATCATACGCTTGACCAGTAACCGGATTAGTTCCACTTTTTTGTGCAGTACCTGTTTTTATACCGATTTCTATTGGTAAATTTTTAAAGATTTTAGCATTTTCTGAAGTTTTAGAAGCCATATTCATTCCTTCTAAAATATATTTCAAATTTTTAGGATTAAAAGTTGATTTTTCAGTTTCAGGATTGTTTTGAAATGAAACAGTTTTATTATCATAACTTACAATCTTTTCAATTACTGAAGTTTTTACTTTTTGACCACCATTAGAAATCATAGCCATATATCTTGCCATTTGAATTGGAGTATAGGCATTTTGACCTTGTCCAATTACAGTATTTAATGAATCCGCATTAGACCAAGAAGCTTGATTTAAATAGTCGAATTTTATCATATCAGCTAAAGAAACTTTTGAATTACCAATTGGTTCTTCAGCATTTAATTCCAATTGTTTTAATCTTTTAATTACTTCTGTCCTAGATGGAACAGATTCTTCTTCAGTCCAATTTACTATAGTATCAATTATTTTATTAAAGTCGTAATCTTCTTTATTTTTACCATCTAAAATATACTTCTCAATTTCTTTTTCCAACTTCTGTTTTAACATAATTTTAGTTAAAGATTTTTTTGTATTAGAATCTGGTACAACACCTTTACTTTCTCTTGGAATATTGATTTCTATACCAGTTCTTTCTCCAAGACCTAATTCCTTTACAGTTTTAGATAAATCTTCAATAGTTATCTTTGTACCTGTTTTCTTATTTGATTTAGGATTTTCTCCTAAAGCCAAAGCATAGAAATAATAGTTACAACTATCTCTTAATGCAGTTCTCAAGTTTTCATTACCATGCGTTCTTTGGTACTGGTTCCATATCCAACATCCAAATTTAGTATCTCCGACATCCATAATCCCTTGACAATTAATATTTTCATTAGGATTTAAACCTTTTTCAAGTGCTGTTAATGCACTTGCAAGTTTAAAAGTAGAACCGGGTTGTGAAACACTTTGTGTTGCAATATTATACAGCGGTCTAGGAGCAAGAAAATCTCTTGGATCTTCAGGAAATAAGCTTATCCAATCGCTGTTTGAAATACCTGTTACAAAAAGATTTGGATCATAAGACGGATAACTTGCAAGTGCTAAAATTTTTCCAGTTTTAACATCAAGAACTACTACCGCTCCACTTGTTGCATTTCTATGTCTTTCATGCGGTGTATAACTTCCCCATTTACTCTTGTACTCACTTGCATTTCTAATAGATTCCAAAGTATTCTTTAAAGACTCTTCAGCAACTTTTTGTAAATTCGAATCGATAGACAAATAGACATTTTTTCCCGGAACTGCCTGAGTTTCCGAAATTGTTTCAGTCCTATTTCCTCTATTATCCACCATTACTTTTTTAAAGCCATCTTTTCCTTTTAGTGAAACTTCTTGACTTTCTTCAACTCCAGTTTTTCCAATAAAACTATCTGATGAGTATCCTTTATTTTTTGTATATTTATCAATTTCATCCTGTTGTGAAATTTTCCCTATATATCCTAAGATATGTGATGCTAATTCACCATTAGGATAGTATCTTATGGGCTCCATAGAAACAGTAAATCCATTATTATTTTCAAATTTTTCTTTTATATGAGATATACAAGGTTCAGATATTCCATAAGTTAAAGTAATAGGAATATATGCCTTATCACCTTGCAACTCAACTTTTCTATTTAAAACTAAATAACTATATGCAATATAATCATCTAAATTATCAATAGAATATGTCTTTTTTAATGTTGAAAATAAGCTCTCAGCTGTATAATCTTCTTTTATTTTATATCTATTTTTTATTTCTGTCCTATTGATATTATAAACATAGTCAAATGATTTACTCGTTATAGAAATTCTTAAAATAATATTATTTTCAGTATTTACTTCTTGAGCAACAAACTTAATATCATCAGATAGAACAAAATCATAAAGTAGATTATTTTCTTCTGCAATAGAAATTAAATGAGTTAAAGGTTCAATATCTTTTTTCTCATTATCTTTATAATTAAATTGTACTGTTTCTTTGTCTTTTTCATCTTTAACTAAAGTATATTCAACATTTGCATCTATATTCTTTTCTTCTAATTTTTTTAATAAAACCTCTGCTGGAATTACTTTATTTCCATTTTTATCAACTTTAACATAACTCAATAATTTATCCATAGTAAATTTTCTTACCATATTATAAAAATCATCTTTTGCATCAGTTTCCAAAGTTACTTTTGAATTCTGTTTATTTAATTCCGACTTTATTAACAACAAATTATATCTATTTAAATCTACCAATGGACTTAATTCAATATTTTTCAAAAGGTTTCTACTTTTCAATTCATCATAAACCAATTTTCTAGCCAAAGGTTGATCTAATATTTTTCTTATTATTGACTTATCGTCTTTTACTAAATTTGCAACATGTGAATAAATTCCTTTAGAAAGATCTTTATCCTTTGCGTATTCATTATATTTATCTCCTTTAGTAAAGGTGATGTCTCCACTATCTACATCAAAGAAATCACTTGGAACATATATTCCTTTAAGTTGTAAATCTCTTATAACTTTTTTTATGATATAGTAGGAAAAATTAGAAGAAGAATTTTTTTCAATTCTTAGTTTTAAAATATCTTCGACTAATTTGTTTTCCAAAATTATATCCAAAACTTTTTCTTTAGGAGATTTTAATTCTGTGAAATAATCAACATCTGAAGAATATACAAAGTAATTAATTCCTAAAAAATAATCATCAGTATCCCAACTTGCTCCATCTTTATTAAGTATAGTTGTTAATTCTTCAATTTTTTCAACCTTTTCATCTTTACTCAGCCTATTAAATTCATCTTTTAAAATTTGAACAGCCGGACTTGTTTTTACTCCCGCTAATAATTTACCGTTTCTATCATAAATATTACCTCTCGGAGCAGTTATTTTTACATCTTTAAGTCTATTATTATCTGCTTTATTTCTATAATCATCTCCATTTATTATTGTTAAATGGAATAATTTTAGAACAAGTGCACCCATCAAAAAAAATAAAATAGAATAAACTATCTTATATCTCAATTGTCTATCATTAATTTTCTCTAATTTATTCTTATCAAAAATTTTCATATAATTACCTACTAAAATCTAAATTTTCTCTTTTTAAATACTTTTTTCAAAGCATAATTACATACCAAATATAATAAAACATTTAAAATCAACTCTATAACTATTGGACCTTTTAAATATTTTATAAGAACATTTACAGAAGAATTTTCCAAAAACATATAAATTATTGTATTCATAATCCAATAAAATAATGTTGCTACAATAGTAATTATAGAACCTGAACGTATATCTCCTTTATTTATAGAATCTTCACTATACCCGACTATGAAGCCTATCATATAATATATCAACGCTCTTATTCCAATTACTCTAGAAAATAGAATATCTTCAAAAAATCCAAGTACAATTCCACAATATCCAGAAACATAAGATCCAAAATTCATAGCTATCGCTACAACAAGTGCTATACTCATATTAGCTTTAGAATTAAATATACTAAAATTTGGCAATATAGCTGTTTGTATCATTATACTTGCAAAAAACATCAATACAACTTTTAATCTATTCATTAGCTCCACCATTTCCTTTTAAGACAAATACTCTGAATAAAGTTGTAAAATCAACAGGAGATTTAACACTAACCTTTTTTTCCAAATTATTATCTGAAGATTTTACTTCTGTAACTTCTCCAATATATAAATTTCCGGGAAAAACTCCGCCTCTACCGGAAGTAACCAACTTATCTCCGACTACAACATCTGCATCTGATTTGTACATAAAACCTGATAAAAAATTGTTTTCTTGACCATTTATAGCTCCATATGATTGGGTTCTCACGACATTAAAAGAAACATTACTCGTTGAATCCAGTAAACCTGAAACTTTACTCCAATTATAACCAACCTCTACAACTTTTCCTACAACAGCAGTTATATAAGTATTTTCTTTATCACCAACAGTTCCCTGTACTATAATATCTCCAACTTTTACACCATCTTTACTTCCTTTATTAATATTAAATCTTATTAACAAATTATTATTATCTAAAGCAATAACATTAGCACTCAACAAATTTTCTTTGTTTTTTAAATACAAATTATATTCGTTTTTCAAAAAATCTTCTTTTGCTATTATATTTTCCATACTTACATTCTTTTCTTTTAGTTCTGCATTTTCAATTTTTAATTTTTCATTCTCTTCTCTAATAGTTCTTGATCCAAAAATGTTTTTAAAAACTTCTTTTGAACTTGCAATAGAAGAATATACAATCCTTGAAATTGAACTTGTAACAGTCCCTATCGCATTTTCTCCTATATTCATAATAGAAGAATTGTTACTGAAAAAAATTATAGAACTTAAAATTATTACTGTTGTAAAAAAAGAGATTTTCTTTTTACGGGATTTAATATTTCTAAATCTATTCATTATTCTTTCTCCTATTACTTTTACCTTTCATATTATTAGTTAAAATACTTGCTCCTTCACAGGTACAAGTCAGTGGACTTTCGGACACATTAATCCCTATTCTTAACTCATTTTGTAAATATTCAACACAACCATTTATTTTTGAGCAACCTCCAGTTAAAAATATTCCATTTCTTAAAACATTTCCTGCCATTGAAGGTGGTGTTTTCTCCAAAATAACTTTTATTGCATCAGATACAGCATTAAAAAGTGGAAATAATGAAGATGTTATATCTTTACCATATATCATAGCATTTCTTGGCATTCCACTGTTTATATCTCTGCCAAAAATTGATAGATTATTACTGATATTACTACTAATAAATGAAGATAAATTTATTTTTATAAATTCGGCAGTTTCTTTATCAATCATTAACTCATATTTATTTTTAACAATATTTACGATATCATAATCAATAGAATCTCCCCCAATATCTACAAATTTAGATGCAACGACCCCACCTAAACTAACCAATGAAACATCTACAGTTCCTCCACCTATATTTACAACAATATTTCCTGAAGGATCTAAAGCAGGAAGTCCCATTCCTATTGCAGATGCAACTGCACTGGGAATAAATTCAACACTTCTAGCTCCAGAATATATTACACAATCTTCAATAGCCCTTCTATCAACTTCAGAAATTCCACTTGATATTGCAATATACACCTTTGGATGAAAAATTGAAAAACTTGACTTTGCTTTTTTTAATAAATTTGTAAGCATTACTTGAGCAATCTCAAAGTTTATTATTTTTCCTCCCTTAATAGGTGCTAATGTTATTATATTATCAGGAGTTTTTCCCTCCATACTTTTTGCCTTTTCCCCAACTGCAACTATTTCATAATTATTCAAATCGACAGCAACAACAGAAGGTTCAATAACTTTACCGTCTTTTCTTTTTGAGTATATCAGAGTGTTAGATGTACCTAAATCTAAAGTTAAATCTTCCCCTAAAATCCACGAAAAACCCATTTTTCTACCTCTCTTATCTCATTAATCCCTTTTCTTTTAAACTTATATATTTATTATATCCGATTATAATATGATCCAACAATCTTATTCCTACCAAATCTCCGACCTCTTCCAATCTTTTTGTTATATCTATATCTTGAGAACTTGGAGTTGGATCTCCACTTGGATGATTATGCAAACAAATAATACTGTTTGCACTGTATTTCAAAGCATATTTAAAAACTTCTCTAGGATGAACTATTGATGAATTTAAATCACCTTTTGATATTTCGTCCCAAGAAATTATTTTATTCTTAGTATCTAGCAAAAGAACATAAAAATGTTCTTTCATTTCATCCCTTAATATATTCATAAAAATATCTGCAACACTTTTTGGAGAACAAAATGAAAAATTATCAACACATTCTCTCATATTCAGTCTTTTAGAAAGCTCCAATGCAGAAATTATAGAACATGCCTTAGACAATCCTATTCCGTCTATTTTCATCAAATCATTAATTGTAATTTCACTTATCCTATGAAATTTATTCATATATTGCCATAATTTCTTTGAAAGAGTTAAAACATCCTCTTTTTTTGATCCGCTACGAATTAAAATTGCTATAAGCTCGTATTCACTTAATTTTTCAGATCCGAATTTATAAAGTTTTTCTCTTGGTTTATCAGTTTCTTGTAATTCTTTTATAGAAATAGTAAAAGTATCTATATCTTTATATTCTATATTTTTTACACTATTAACTTCATTTACAGTTTTATCTACAAAAGACAACTCTTCTTCTTTGATTTCTTTTTCAAATATTTTTTTATCTTTTAGTTTCTCATCATTCAAAAATATTTTTAAATCTTTTAAAAAATCTTCATAATTATAGCTTGACATAATTACCTCTTAAAATTTTATACATATAATTAGAAATAATCCCAACTAAAATTCCGGTAAAAATTCCTATTATACCTAGGAAAGGAATAAAATTGACCAAAGTATTTGTATTTAAAAGTATCATAGAAACTAATATTTGAACCATAACATGAGAAACAGACCCTAAAACACTTATTCCTATTAAACTTAAAAATCTACTACAAAATTTATTTGATATATACATAACAACAATACTTGTAAATCCTGCAGAAAAATTATATATAAAACTTACCGGATTACCTAATATTATTACCAATAAAACCGCCTTTAAAAACGAAATAAAAAATGTTTCTTTAAAACCGAAAAGTATAATTGAGTTTATAATTATTACATTTGATAAGCCCAATCTTACATTTGGAATGGGTATTGGAATATAATACTCAAGCAAAGATACAACTAAAGCAACTGAAACAAACAAAGAAATTAAAATAACTTTTTTTACATTCATTAATTTACCACATCCAAATCATTATTTTGTCTTGATTTAATTTGTATAACCAATCTATTAGGCATACAAATAATTGCCTGTCCAACTTTACTAATTTTACCAAACTTAACATCCAGTTTATCAGGACAATTTGCCTCAATAACTCTAACCCCGTCATTGTCAACTTCTAAAACATTAATTCCAAAAGATGTTCTTATCGGATAAACTTTCTTTTCCTTGCCAAATGTTATCTGTTTAATTTCCTCTCCGTTTACTTGAACACTTATATATTTATCTTCAGTTGTTATAAAACTTTTATTTATATATACAAATGAAAAGAAAAAAATAATAATCAAACTAAAAATAACGATAATATCTCCTTTTTTCATATACACTTCCCTATTTTTATTATAAAATCACAAAATTCTTTAATTACATACTTTATAAAACATATCTTAAAAAGGTATACTTTTCACCTTGACATTAATTTTATCAAAAATTTATCCATTTTTCAATGTTTTAAAAATTTTTTTCATAAAACATAGTCCATTTTTATGAAAATATTACTTTTTACTTAATACCGGTTTTCCATATTATAAGTAACTAATTGTTTTGTTATCATTCAATAAAAAAAGTAGTATTTAAAATTTTAAAAATACTACCTTTGTATTAAAAAAAAAACTAGTTAACTGAATTTATATAATGGCCTTTAAAAGCATTTGTATCTTTTATTTTTTTTGAATATTTTATACATTCAATACATTCTTTTAAAATTTTATAGACCATATCAGAATCTTCATAAGTAAAATCAAGTCTTACTCTGTCAACTCCCAATTCAAATATTTCTTTTATATTTTCTCTTAAATCCAGCGCAATATGATTTCTTATTTCAGTTCTGCAAAACATATCTTGAAATAGTCTAAATTCTCTATTCTCCATATCTTTTAAAACATAATCACTTCTTGCACATTCAGCACAACATCTGTCTTTATGACAATCTTTTGTCAAAACTCCCATTGCACAATATTCTGTAAGCATTGATCTTGTATGTCCATAAATAATCATATCGACATTTGAATTTCTTTCTTTTGACTTATCCAACAAGTTTTTTATTTCAAATTTATTTATTTCTTGTGAAATTGTTATATCTTCAGCATCAAAATATTTTTCAAAAAATTTCAATGAATATGAATTATAGATATTAAAATATGTGTCTATATTAAATTTTTTAGTACCAAATTTTGATTTAAAAAAGTTTTTTGAACCCCAAGTTGATATTTGAACTTTATTAAAAATTTCATCATTTATTTTGGATAAATATTTTTCTAATAGAGAATACTCTTCGTTTCTTATAACACCTGGAGCACTGTAAATTATATTTATCCCCATAGTTTTAAATTTATTATAATATTTTTCAAGCAAAGTAAAATCTTCAGTGTAAATTTCTTTTATAAATTCTGATATATTTGGATTTTCAATAATTTTTTCCAGTTGAGTATTTTTACGTACTTTTAATGTAATCTTTTTATTAAATACCTTTTTACCATTTTGATAACTAAAATTTTGAGAAGGACATATAATTCTTTTTGTTGAAAAATTCAGTTTATATTCCTCATATTTTTCAACTGCTTTTCTTCTCATATTATTTAATACTGAAACCGGAATAAAGGCATCTTTATCGATACAAATATTCTTAAAAACAAAAATATAAGGTGTTCCTCCAGTTTTAGATAATTTTTCAATAATCTTATCTATTTCAACTTCTTTATTCTTTGATTTTTCTATTTTTTCATCTGAATAAACTTCGATATTTTCTAAAACAAACCTTGCTTTTTCACCAACTTTTATAAAAATTTCACATTTTAAATTTATTTTTTTATTTTCAATTCCTTCTCTAAATGATTTATTAGCACTATCTACTAGTAATTTATCGGAAGTTTTGTAAACTGGAGTTTTTGGCTTTATATCTTTTAAGAAATCAATTTCTATTATTTCTCCAGCTACTCCAAAGTCAAAACTTTCTCCATTTTTAATTATTCTGCCAACATTTCCTCCACCTAAATTAATGCCGTCTCCCTTTGAAAGTTTACCGGATAATATTATTTTCAATTTCTTTTTTTTGGTATTGAAACTTAAAACTTCTCCTACTTTAACTCCAACATTATTAGGCTTATCTAAATTAATAATATCAGAACCGTTTTTACTCATAAGGTATCCTGATGTGAATTTTCTATTAAAAATAGCTTCTAAATCTTCTTTTAAAGCCTTTTTATCATCTGTAATTTTATTATTTATGTAATTATCTATAGCTTTTCTATATCTTGATGTAACAACTGCTACATATTCTGGTCTCTTCATTCTTCCTTCAATTTTTAAAGATTTAACACCCGTATCTAATATTTTTTCGATATTTTCTATACTACATAAATCTTTTGGACTCAATAAGTAACTTCCATTTACATCAATTGCCTTTCCTGTTGTTTTGTTAATCAATTTATAACTTTGTCTACAAGGTTGAGCACAACGACCTCTGTTTCCTGAACGATCTCCAAGCATTGAGCTCATAAGACATTGACCTGAATAACTTACACAAATAGCTCCATGAATAAATACCTCAATGTCTATATCAACATTATCACAAATTTCCTTAATTTCTTCTATACCGAGCTCCCTTGCAATAACCACTCTATCAAATCCAACTTTTTTTAATTCTAAAACGTCATTTAAAGAATGTGCAGATATTTGAGTTGATGCATGAAGTTCCATATTTGGATATCTTTTTCTTAAAACTTCTGCAATTCCAATATCTGACAAAATAATTG
This sequence comes from Parvimonas oralis, assembly GCF_047608425.1. Lineage (NCBI taxonomy): Bacteria > Bacillati > Bacillota > Tissierellia > Tissierellales > Peptoniphilaceae > Parvimonas > Parvimonas oralis. The sequence goes on along the minus strand of NZ_JBLKRS010000001.1, from coordinate 393,386 downwards.
CATCCACACCAATTTTATATAAAAAATCTGTATAAGAAATCAATTCTTCAACTTCAGTTTCTTTAATAGATGTATTAACCGTAACAAATATATTTACGTTCCTAAGTTTTGCATATTTTACAGCTTCTATTAGTTCATCATTGTCAAAATTTGTTGCAGAGGCTCTTGCTCCAAAACTGCTACCCCCTAAATAAACAGCATCTGCACCATTTTGAATTCCGGCTTTCAAGGATTCCATAGAACCCGCCGGAGATAAAAGTTCAAACATAAAATCCCTCACAATAAAAAATATATCTTCATAAAATGTGTAAAGATATGATTATTATACCACATTTTTTGCAATATAAAAGGAGAAATTAAAATTCCTCCTTTTAAAATATTCAATCATATTTAAATTTTATAAGAAATGTATTAATAAAAATCAAAATAAAATGAATTATTATTATAATTATAAACAAGAATATTGATTTAGAGCCTAATAATTCGACTTTCCCGAATACAACTGGATACAATATTACTAATAATTGAAATATTACATAGCATAAATTTATAATTAAAAATTTATAATTTATCTTATACAAAATTGAAAATGTCATATATAATAAGAGTATGACAATGAATGTCCCTCCATTAAGTTCATCAATTATCGGCAAAACCATTAGAAATAAATATTTATCAACACTGTATATATACTCATTATTTAAATCGACATAATCCAGCATAAACATCAGAACAATAAATATAACAAAATTTACAATCCATAAATATTTTATAAAAAATTTTTTAGCAATATTCATAACAACTACCTCACTATAAAATCTGTTATTTATTAAAACTTAATTTTTAAGATGTTTAAATTGGTATAAATTAATAAGATGTAGCAAAATTATTATCAATATATTTGTAAAAAAATACATCATTGAAATATTATCTTCAAAACCGGCACGTCCTATAGTTATTGGATATATATTGAGAATAAAATATATACTCAAAAATATTTGATTTATAATTAAATATATTTTGTTTGAACAGAAAATTAAATTTAAAATCGAATAAAGTAATATGCTGTAAAAAAATATATGAGTCAAACCATATTCAGGCTGTGGAAATATTTTATTCACTCTAAAAATATTAATTAATATATATCTATAATAATTAAATGTAAACTCTTGATTTAACATTATATTTTCTAAAAGAAAAAATGATATTATAAACAAAAATATGCTTAAAACAGAAATTGTTCTCGATTTCATAATAATTTCCTCCTATTTCACTGTACAATGTATACTTTATAAAAGTATTATAATACAGCAAATTAAAAAAGTCAATCATTTAGAATTTATTTTAAAATTTGAAAGTGAGTTGCCATATCTTAATTCTTTTCTTAAATCTTGAATAACATTATCCATTTTTTCAAGTTCTAAAAGTAATTCCTTTTCTTTTTCAGTTGTTTTATGTATCGCAACTATAGCTCCATTATTTATTACAATTCTCTTATCAGCAATCAAAGCTAATATCGGGTCATGTGTTGCCATTAAAACAATTTTATTTTCACTTACTAGTAAATCTAAAGCTTTTTTCCTATCAATTCCTGCATTTTCAATCTCATCAATCAAAACAATCGGAGATGAACTTAAAATTGCTGTATCTGCAATCATTAAAGCTCTAGACTGTCCACCACTTAATGAAGTTATAGGAGTATTTAAGTCAAATTTTTCTCCTGCAAGTTTATTTGCTTCTACAATTATTTTGTTAATTACTTCTTCTTCATTTTCAACCATTCTACTTTTAGCGTGAAGTTCTATAAATTCATAAGCGGATAAATCCATAACAAAATTCATATTTTGAGAAAGTTGAGATACTAATTTATTATTAGCACTTAATCTCCATTTCTTATCAGCGTCTTTCCCATTTATTAAAATTTTTCTATTAGTGGGAGTATCTCTATCTGCTACCCATTCAATATCTCCTAATAGTCTTGATTTTCCACTTCCTGTAGGACCAACAATTGAAATTATTTCTGATTTATTTACTATAAATTCATCGTAATTTTCTTTATTACCAAATTTATCTGTACCAGCTAGTAAAGTTATTGAATTTACTTCATCATCTTCTAGTCCTAAAAAACTTTTCATTTGATTTATATATATTTCTAATGAATCACAAAGCAGTTCTTCGTCTATCGCAAGTTCTTCTTTTTCTTCTTCAGAAAATGAATGTAAATACTCTGCAAATGATAAATGTTTACTATTTGAAATATCAAAGTTATTTTCTTCAAAAAAAACTTCAACAAAAGGATATTTTTCAATTAATTTTTCAATTTTTAGATTACGCATTTTTATCCTCCAATTTCATTTTTTTGATATTTCCCATTTGATATTTTGCTCCTATTTTCTTCTCTCCCAAGCAGTAAGAACACAATGCAGTTGGCATCGCAAATTTTAATTCCATACCATTAACTGTATTTATTGAATTCTTTTCATCATACAATAAAGTACTTAATTCATAAGTTCCTTGTCCTGTAAGTCCATTTATATTCATAACTATAGAACTTGGATTAACAGAAGCAACTCTTGAAGAAAAAACTTCTCTTTCAGCCTGGGAAACAATATCTCCTTTTGTTATAACAACATAATCCGCACTTTTTAACATTGGACCAATTTTTTTAGGTGTATTTATACCAGATAAATTATCAATAACACAAACAGCTTTTATATTTTTAATATATGGTGAACATCTATTGCAAAGTCCAGCTGATTCTGTTATTAAAATGTCCAATTCATTACTAATTCCCCATTGAACAACTTCTTCAATATTTGAAACAAAGAAGTGATCTGGACACAAAGCACCAGATAGTCCTTTTCTAACTAAAATATTATTTTTTTTATAAATTAAATCGTCATCAGTATATAAACAGTCAAACTTAACTACTCCTGCTTTAATACCTCTATTTTTTAAGTTTTCAATTGTCTTTACTATTACACTGGTCTTCCCTGATGAAGGAGGACCTGAAAATACTACTAAATTCATATAAACCTCTATTTTAATATTTCTTCATTAAAAATCCTTTCAGATTCTTCCATAACCTTTACTATATCATTATTATGAATATAATCCCAACCACAGAATAAAAATCCATAGTCTTTATTCATCATATTATCTACACCATAAACTGTAGTAGGAAATTTTCCATTTGAAGAAAGTAATTTTCCAACATCTTCATTTCTAAAAAATTCAACAACTTTTTGAGCTTTTTCATTATCCTTTTTAGCCATTATAAACACAGGGCTGACAATTGCACCATCTTTTGGCCAAACAACTTTTAGTGCAGAACTTCTTGATACCATTTGTGTAAAAAAATATGGTGTTATACTAACAAGTGGATTATTTTTTGAATCTCCTTTTTTCTTAACCATTTCTGCAGGATGTAAACTCTTCTTATATATTTTTGCCAATGCCTTGATTCCTTTAATTCCCCATTTTGCATAAATGTTTACAACTAAAGCATTAAACATATCTAAATCAGATAACGGTATCGCTACACTATCAATATAATCTCCGCTAAAAAGTAAATCTTCCCAAGAAGTAGGAATTTTTCTTCCATTAAGATTATTTTCATTCACTAAAAATACACAAGGAACTACTGCAATAATATTGTAGATATTTTTTGGATCTCTTAAACAGATTTTTTCATTATCAAAGTCTTTATTCATCTGCTTATTTTCTATATAAAATTTATCCTCTTCAAAAAATTTCCCAAATTTATCTTTATCAAAAAATAACTCAAAACCTGCTGAAATCATAATATCTGCAACCTTATTAATATCTCCGGAATCAATATCATTTTCAATCCAATCTAAACCTAAATTTGCTGACTTTAGTTCATATCCAATTGTTAAATCATTCGTCTTTTCATCTTCAACAAATTTATCAAGAGCATCTAGAATAGGAATTTTTAAAGGACATGGTAAAACACCTTTTACAATAACATCCCCTGTTAATGAGTTTTCTTCTTCAAGTGATTTATCAACAGAACTATGTTCGTCATTCAAAAACAAATCTAGCTTTTCTTCGAAAGCAGCTTTATTAATTCCTCTAACTTTTAAAGCCATATTTAAAGAAACCATTTTACCCATTGTTTTTAACATTTTTTCATTTTTTAATTGATCAAACCCATTATTAATAAAAAATTGTAAAAGTTTTTCATTTCCATTTAAAATATTATATAATTTATCATCAAAATTTATTTTATTCATATTTACCTCCTTATAATATATTTATATTACTATATTTTTTACTTATTTTATGTTGCAAATGCAATAAAAAGAAAAAAATCGAAAATGAATTTCGATTTTATCTTTTTCTTCTATTAATTTTTTTATCTTTAAAATACATATTCTTTAAATACAAAACTCCAACCACTTCAGAAATTCCTAATATGATTAATGCATAATTAGTATAAGATTTTACATCTTTTTCACTAATTCCTTTTACATATTTTTCCTTATAAATTAAGTTTGTAATAAGTTCTAAATTAGACTTTTTTAATGTTATTTCTGAACCGTTTTTAGTATTAATATATTTTGTATTTGAATTTATAATATACTTGTAATCATCATTACCTAAAAATTTATATTTAAAACTTTTAAAATTATCAAAAGTAGAAAGTGAAGAACTTTCTAAATTTAATTTCATTACATTAATATTATTTACAGTTGTAAGAGTCGCTGAAATTGGATATTCAACACTTAATTTTTTTTCAACTTTAGGTTCAATTGAAGTTTCAAAAGTTACAACAATTTGTTTATCTGCAGTTGATTTCAAAACTCCTAAACTGTCATATCCAATACCACCTAAAATTTTATCAAAATTTTCAACAAATATTTCATATAAATTATCCTCTGAAAATCTTTGTCGAACATTTTCAGGAACTTCTCCTAAAAAAATAGTCTTTAAAAAATTTTCAACATTAATTGTTGATTTTTCAATATTTTCTTTATATCCTGAGTTAACTTGTTTATCTCCTAAAAATACCTTTGTTGTTATATTTACATCATTTCCAATTGTATATAAAATAGGAGTTTTGCTTTTACCGCTAAACTCATGCGTTAAGATTAAAGTTTTATTATTTTTATTTTCTTCAACTTTGACATCTTCACCACCTGACAAAAACAACTTTGTTTTATCAGTTGAATATTTAATAGTAATCTCATATTTTAAATTTTCTGCATTGCTTGACTCTAAATTAAATTTTCTAAGAGTTCCAACATCTTCTTTTTTAAAATTAACAGGTTCATAAATTGGAGAATCTATATTACTAACTATTTCTTTATAAAATTCACTTCCTGTTGGCGTCTTAAATTTATCATTTAAAAATTTAAAAGAATATGGTACCTCTGCTCCATCTATTTTAATTGAAAAATTACTTAGCTTTTCGATGCTACTATTAAATGTTAATCCCATTTTTAAAGTTGAATTTCCATTATTTGTACTTTTAAGAGTATAATTTGCTTTATATATTCCATCTAATTTATTTTCATTTGAATTTGCATTTGAAAAATCTATTATTGAATCTCCAGTTAATTCTAAATTTTTAGTATCAGATAAATTAAAGGGTTCATAAATTCTATAGTTATCAGTTAAATTACTTCCTTCAGCTTTAGTTATGTAAGAATTGCTCAATAAAAAGCAAAGTAACGTTATCATGAGTAAAAATTTATTTTTCATATTTTCCTCCAGTCCTATATACGAGTATTATACCATTAATAAATACTATTGTAAAGATTAAAACATCTTATAAAAAAATCACAGAATATTTTATCTGTGATTTTTTAAATTTATAATAATTCAATTGTATGAAACTGTTTTATATTCTTATCAACAGCTAAATTTACGGTGCATATTTTATTTGCAAGATTAATTACTCTATCAAGTTGATCAATGCTTGCATCTGTTTTCAAAGAATATTTTGTTCTTATTTCTGAATATTCTTGATTTTTAAATGGAGTATCTCCTATATTATCAGTACTTACAACATAAGCTTCAACTTCAATATTTAAATCTTCAAATTTAATTTTATAATACTTTGCAGATTTCATAAAAGTTAAAACCTTACAGCCTGCAAGGGCTCCCATAAACATAGCACCCGGTGACATATATCCGGAATTTATTTCTTTACATTTTAAACTATGTGTTATTATCTCCTGTCCATTACTGGATAAAATCATCTCTCCATTTTTATCTAATCTTATATTACAAATCATAACTAGAACAACTTCAATATGTTACCAATAAATACACCGTAATAGTTACCGATAACATATCCTAAAATACCAACTAACATTGCAGGAACAACTAATTGATTCCAGCCTCTCGCTATAGCAAGTGCAGCAGCTGTTGTTGGGCCACCAATATTAGCATTTGATGCAATACAAACTTCCTCAATTGAAAATTTGAAAATCTTACCGAAAATAAATGAAACAAGCATATTTATAACTACAATAAGAATACAGAATACTAATAACCAAGGTGCTTTCTTTAAAATAATTTCAATTGAAGCAGGTGCTCCGATAGCTCCAAAGAAAATATGAATTAAAAATGTTCCAATTTCTTCGGCACCGGATACCTTAGCTAGAACTTTAGTATAAGTAGCTAAAAGAACAGTAATTGTAGTCATTAACAGATATTTACTACCTATTAAACCAAAGAATAAATCAACTATAAATTTCAATCCTGTACCCATACTATTAGTATCAGGCTTAAATCCTGAAATATATGCACCTAATTCTGTAGAAATTGCAACTATTGCAAATGAAAAAGATACTACTTTTGCAACATCCAACAAAGAAACATCCTTTTTTGACCAAAATTGAGCTGCCTTGTTTTCTCCGGCTGAGCCTAATTTTTCCATTTCATCTTCATAAGGATGAGAATAGTGTTTTCTAAAAAATTTCATTGTAGGAATAATTGTTAAACTCACAAAGTAAATTCCCATAAACAAGTTATCAGCTACAACTGCAGAACCAAGTAATCCTTTATCATCTAAAGGAAATGCATCTGCCATAGCAGTTAAGTTCATACTACCACCGGTATAAGTACCAACCATCATTGCACTTAATTTATAAAGTTCCGGAATAAAGTTTTTTAATAGGAAAAAAGCAGCAAATGCTCCTAAAATTGTTCCTAGACCACTGAGTAAATAAATCCATATAAGTCTTCCAGATTCTTTCCAAACCTTCTTTAAGTCTGCTTTAAATAACAACATAGGAATTGCAAGAGGAACTACCCAACCCCATACTATATCATATGCTTTTGTATCTTCTGCCGGAATAATTTTAGCATTTGATAAAACCATTGTAAAAGCTAATGCCAAAATACAACCTGTAATTTTACCAGCCCAGCTGTAAGTTTGTTCAAGATAAATACTGAAAGCGGCTATTGCACATAAAATAGCTAATAACACCAATGTATTATCTGTCTTAATAAGTGACCAATATTGTTGTTTTGTCACTTCTTGAGCAAAATATAACATATAAATACCTCCTTAAAAATATATGGAATGCTTTTCACATCCTTCTTTATTATATACTCATCTATTATATTTGTCAAACTCAAATTTTTAAGATATATAGTATTCTATAAGTGTTTTTTCTCTTATTTTTAAAGGTTTCAAAATCTAAAATATCTGAAATTTTAAAGTTATTTTTCTCAATTAGTTTTAATATATCATTTTCAGAATGAATATATTGCCTTTGAGTTTCTTTAATTTTTTCATAGATATTTTTTTCTTTTTTTATAAAAAAATCAATTTCAAAATCTATATATTTTTTATAAAGAGAATTTCTCCAAACATAATAAATATCATCTTCTTCAACTACAAAAGTATTGTTTCCCAAATACTCTTTAAGCTTATATTCTGAATTCACATCAAACATTAAAATAGAATTCTCATTCATCTGTTTTTTTGCATTTTGTAAGAATAACTCAATTTCATCTAAATTTTTTATATAATTTAAAACATCAAAAAAACAACATATTAAATTATATTTTTTATTAGAAACAAAAGTTCTTATATCCCCCTTCAGAATATTAACATTATTATAATCTATCAATTTGTTATAAGCGATGGATAACATATTATCTGAAATATCAAAACCGTCAACATCAATTTTTCTTTTTAAAAATTGTTCTGTTAAATTTCCACTACCCATTCCACATTCTAAAATATTTTTTACATCAATATTATTATCATTACATATTTGTATAACATTAGAGGCAAGTAGATTATAATCTACTTGCCTTTTCATAAGTTCATCATAAATATAAGAAAATTTATCGTACATATTTAGTCCTCATAAGAAAAAATATAAGGAATATTTCTATACTTGTTTCCATAGTTAAGACCGTATCCAACTATAAACCAATCTTCAATTTCAAATCCAAAATAATCCGGAACTATATCTACTTCTCTTCTACAAGGTTTATCAAGCATTACACAAGTTTTAACACTTTTTGGATTTTTACTAAAAATATACTCCTTAATATTTTTTAAAGTATTTCCTGAATCCATAATATCATCTACAATAAGAACATCTTTTCCCTCAATATCTTCTCTCAAATCAGAAATAATATTAACTGTACCTGTCGAAATTTCAGAATGTTCATAAGATGAAGTTGTTATAAAATCTACTACTATTGGATTGTCTATCTCTCTAACTAAATCCGCAAGAAATACGAAACTGCCTCTTAAAAGACCTATTGCAACTAACTCTTTTTCTGCATAATCTTTAGAAATTTGTTTTCCAAGTTCTTTCACTCTATTAGCAATTTCTTCTCTTGTAAATCTAGTAACCTCTCTTTTGTTCATCAAAATAGTCCCCCTTAGCAATTTTTTTATTATTTTTATTTTTTTCAAATTCTATTTTTTTCTTTTCAGTATCCTTAATTTCCTTTAAAATTATCAATATTTTATTTAAAGTATATTGAATACTAACAAGTATCACAATTAAAAAAGTCATAAATATAACATTAAAATCTATATTCATAAAATCACCTAATTATTCTTTATTTTTTCAATACTTGACAATATTTCATCATAAATATTTTGATATTTTTTTAGTTTTTCTCTTTCTTCATTTACAACTTTTTCAGGTGCATTATTAACAAATTTTTCATTTGAAAGTTTAGAAGATGCTCTTTTTATTTCTGATTCATATTTTTGTAAATCTAAATTTAGTTTTTCTAATTCTTTTTCATAATCTACAAGCCCATCTAATGGAATATAAATTTTTTGATTATTACAAATCACAACCATAGAATTTGTAATTTCTTCATCTTTATCCATTACTATAACTTTAGAACAAGAAGCCAAAAATCTATATAAATGTTCTAATGATGAAGTATATTTTTTTGTTACTTCGCTACTTGAAACAAAATACAAGTCGGATTTCTTTGAAGGTGGAATATTTTTTTCGCTTCTCTTATTTCTAATTGCAGTAATTGTTTCTATTAAGTTTTCAACTTCTGTTTCTTCTTCTATAAACATACTATTTTCATTATATACAGGAAAACTCGCATTAATCAATTTTTCATTTACATTAGGCATAAAAGAATAAATTTCTTCTGTTATAAATGGCATAAATGGATGTAATAGTTTTAAAATATTATTTAAAACATAAACTAAAACAGATTTCGCAACTGTTTTTTTGTCAATATTATCTCCATATAATCTAGTTTTAGAAAACTCAATATACCAGTCACAGAACTCATTCCAGATAAAATCATAAATTTTTGCAGAAGCTAATCCAAATTCAAATTTTGTAAGATTCTCTGTTAATTCTTTGATTGTTCTATTCAATCTTGTCAAAATCCATTTATCTTCTATTTCTATCTTACTAAAATCAATTTCATAAGACTCATCATCATTTAAATTCATAAGAACAAATCTAGATGCATTCCACAATTTATTTGCAAAGTTTCTATTAGATTCCACTCTCTTTTCATAGAATCTCATATCATTTCCTGGAGTATTACCGCCAACTAATGTAAATCTTAAAGCATCTGCACCATATTTATCTATTATTTCAATCGGATCTATTCCATTTCCTAAAGACTTACTCATCTTTCTTCCAAGTTCATCTCTAATTAATCCTGTAAAATAAACATTCTCAAAAGGCACTTCATTAAGATTATATAAACTTGAAAACACCATTCTAATAACCCAGAAAAATAAAATATCATATCCTGTAACTAAAGTACTAGTCGGGAAAAAGTATTTTAAATCTTCAGTTTCATTGGGCCATCCCAATGTTGAAAAAGGCCATAAAGCAGAAGAAAACCAAGTATCTAATGTATCCTCATCTCTTATAAAAGTCTTGCCTTCTTCTTTAGGCTCTACTTTACTTACAACAACCTCTCCACTTTCCTTACAATAATATACTGGAAGCCTATGTCCCCACCACAATTGACGAGAAATACACCAATCTTTTATATTATCTAACCAATTTATATAAACCTTACCAAATCTTTCAGGAATAATATTTAACTTTCCATCTAAATATGCTTGTTTAGCTGGTTTTGCCAATTCTTCCATTTTTACAAACCATTGTTTTGAAATTATTGGTTCAATAGTTGTTTTACATCTTTCGCAATGGCCAACAGCGTGATTGTGTGGTTCTATTTTAATTAAATATCCATTTTCTTTAAGTTCTTTTACAATTTCTTTTCTTGCAATATCTCTTTCTAAACCAGAAAACTTACCAAAGCCATCAGCAATCTTACCATCATAATCCATAATTAACTTTTGACCTAAATTATGTCTACTTCCAACTTCAAAGTCATTTGGATCATGAGAAGGTGTAATCTTAACACAACCTGTACCAAATTCCATATCTACATATTCATCTGATATCAAAGGAATTTCAATATTTAAAATAGGTAAATTTAAAGTTTTTCCTACCTTGTCTTTATATCTCTCGTCATCAGGATGAACAGCAACTGCAAGGTCACCTAACATTGTTTCAGGTCTTGTAGTTGCAATCGTTAGATATTCTTCACTATCTTTAAAAAAGTATTTAATATGATAGAAATTTCCATCTTCATCATTATGTTCAACCTCAGCATCAGAAATAGCTGTACCACAATTACAACACCAATTAACTATTCTATCTCCTCTGTAAATTAATCCATCATTATACATTTTGATAAAAACTTCTTCAACTGCTTTAGATAAATTTTCATCTAAAGTAAATGCATCTCTTGACCAATCACAAGAAACTCCTAAAGTTTTTAACTGATTTTTTATATTTCCACCGTACTTATCTGTCCAATCCCATGCTTCTTTTAAAAACCCATCTCTGCCAAGTTTTTCTTTAGAATTTCCATCTTTTTTAATTTTTTCAACTACTTTTGCCTCTGTGGATATAGATGCATGATCAGTCCCTGGAACCCATAAAGTTTCACAACCACTCATTCTTTTCCAACGAATTAAAATGTCTTGAATAGTATTATTAAGTGCATGTCCTAAATGTAAATTACCTGTTACATTTGGTGGTGGCATAACAATTGTATATGGTATTTTATTTGGATTTACTTTCGCAACAAAATCTTTATCAGATAACCAACTATCATATATTTTTTTTTCAAAATCTTTTGGATTGTAATTTTTTTCTAAATTTTTCATAATACCTCCTATAAATTTATATTATAGATATAATCATTTTATTTTTTATAACAATATTTCATAGTAATAAAAAAACTTCATCCAATAAATAGGACGAAGTTATCGCGGTACCACCTAATTTTCATAAAATGACTCTCTAAATTTATAACGAAATTACCCGTTTTTCAAAGCTAAAAAGCTACCTTCACAAAAAACAAACTGAATTTTTACACCAAACAAATTCTCTCTTAAAATTCCTTTTAAGTTACTCCTCTTTTATATGCCTATATTTAATTTTATACTTATATAAAAATATTAGATATATTATAACACGAAAATAATTAAATTTCAATAAAATAGTGTCATTAATTTGAATGTTTTCGTATAATTATAATCAAACTATTTCTAAAAAAATTAGTATTATATAATAAGAACCCCACCCTTCCATGATGCTTCGCATCAGGTGAGTACCCGGGAACCTTATTGCTTCGCAATAAAAAAGATCGGAATTAAATTCCGATCTAAAGTAATTTATAATTATAATTTACCTACCAAGTCTAATCCTGGAGTTAAAGTTTCATCACCTGGTTCCCATCTTGCAGGACATACTTTATCACCATGTTTAGCAACAAATTGTGCAGCTTGAACTTTTCTTAATAATTCTTTTGCATTTCTTCCAATACCATTAGCATTTACTTCATAAAGAACTATTTCTCCTTGAGGATTTACAACGAAAGTTCCTCTTAAAGCTTGTCCTTCGCCTTCAATTAATACGCCAAATTGTTCTGAAAGAGCTAAAGCTCTATCTGAAATCATTGGATATTGAATTTTTCTAATAGTTTCAGAAGCATCCCACCAAGCTTTATGAACAAATTCAGAGTCAGTAGATACTGAATAAATTTCACAACCTATTGCTTTAAATTTATCATAGCTTAATGCTAAATCTTCTAATTCAGTTGGACATACAAATGTAAAATCTCCTGGATAAAAGAAGAAAACACTCCATTTGCCTTCTAAATCTTTGTTTGATACTGTTATTATATCCCCATCATAATATGCAGGAACTTGAAATTCTTCAATTTTTTTTCCAATTAAACTCATTTTAATACCTCCTATATTTGTCTTTTTTTACTAAGACATATTTATTATACCACTTTTAAATATTTTCAAACAAAAAAGAGAGTAAAAACTCTCTTTTTATTTTTTATTAAGCAATATAACCTTCTTTTGTTAAGATTTCTTTGGCTTTTTCAAGATTTGCATCATTAACCATTACAACTGGTCCAGTACAACCCATTCCAGTTTTTGCAAATATATTATTTTTCCATAAAGCAACCTTAGCATCTTCAAGTTCAAGAATATCTATACCACCAATAGTAGCAGTAGCTTGTTCTTCAGCAGGACATTTAACTTCTTCTTCTGATTCAGCTTTTTTAGCTCCTGCAGAAGTAATTTTTTCTAAAATAGCTTTTAATCCTGCTTTATTAGCTTTTTCAAACTCATTTTTTGAAACTTCTTTGATATTTCCTTTAACTAATTGTCCAGCATAAGTCATTGCATTAGCAATAACAGGAAATCCAGATGCTCTTGAAACTATAAGAACTAATCTATCATATCCTTCACCAATTCCCGGACCATATCCGTATCCCATAGCTTCAAATCCACCACCAGTAGTGTATGATGAGAATACTTTCATCAAAAGATTTCCCGTTAAAGTATCATTAACCATTACATCAGGAACTCCTTGTAATAAGTCATTTCCTCTCATTAAAACTCCACCGTCAGCTCTATTAGATTCAGCAAAGTTCATATCATATCCATTTTCTTTTAATTCTTTAAATGCTCTTTCAACTGAAACTGCATTATCAACATTCAAAATTCCAACTGTTGGATTTTGAATTCCTAATGCTTTAGCAACTATAACTCCATAAATACCATTTTTAACCATACCTTCTACTCTATGTGCAGAAGAAGTACCAGTAGTAGTTGCAATAATCATTTCTTTCGCAGCAGCTGGAGTAACAACTCTACCTACAGTAGAAACTCCAATTGGAAAACTATAATGCATTGTAACGCAGCCATCAACTTCTCCACTATCTAAAAGTGATTCCATTTTTTTGTAACCTTCTTCTTCATTTGCAACAACATATTGTTTTAATGAAGTATTAACTTCAGGTCCAATTATACAATATTCAACACTTTTATCTCTTGATTGAGCTAATTCAGCTCCTTTAACAACATTATCTAATCCATGTTCACTGCCTAAAGTTGTAACAGCAATTCTTGGTCTTTTTCCAAATGCTCCAGTTTCTAAACCAGTAGCTATTTCTTCAAAGACATTACCAATTACTTTTTTAATATCAGACATGAAATCACCTCTATTCTTCAATTAAAGAAGATGCAAAATTTCTCATTGCTTCAGCAACTAATTTCTTAACTTCTTCCTTAGAAACTCCAGAGTTGTCTTCTAATTTACCTGAATTTCTTTCTAAAACAATTGATACACCATCAAATAAGTTAGTCATTCTTCCTAAGAATAAAGAACCTTTACCAATAATCATAGCTCTATTTAGTTCTCCTGTAGTTAAGTCTTCACGACAGAATCCTAAATAAGGAACTCCTGAAGGAATATGTCCTTGTGTTGGAGCCCATCCTTCCATACCATGATTTTCAATAAAACTTGCAATTTCAGCTTTTTCTAATTGTTTTTTCATTACTCCTAATGCACCAATCATCTTGAAGTTTGCGTTTGGAACATCTCCTGCTCCTGCAGGTTTAGTAATATCAGGATTTTGCATTTCTGCTGAATATTTATCAACATCTTTAACTGTTAAATTAGCTTTTTCTAATGGTGCAGTAACTAAAGCAGACATTACAGCTTGTGGTGATGAACCAGTTCCTACTGTATGTCTTCCAACTATATCTGTTCTTAATACAGGGTTAACTCCATCGTTTTCAGAAATTAATGCAGCAAATCCACCAATACAATCTTCTAATATAGGTAAGCCTTTTTTAAGGTGATCTTTTCCATTCATACCTAATTTAGCAGTACAACCACCTGCAACTATAACAACATTTTTGAAAGTTCCAGAATGAACATGGGAAGATGCAGCAATTAAAGTATGAGTTGGAGCAGCACAGAATCCTCTTAAATCAGAACCTGAAGCACTATTAAATCCAGCTAACTCAGCTATAGATTTTGCAAAGTTACCACCACCTCTTTGGTTCATATCTCCGCATGCTTCTTCTGAACATTCAATAATATATTCAACATCATTAGGATCTAAATCATTTTTATCTACTAAATGTAAAGCAGCTAATAATCCAGATGCTTTAGTAACTAAATTTTCTAACATAACATGTGCTGACAAGTTAACATCAACATCATGTGCTCTAGTAACAACACCTACCAACTTATCTTCAAAATATAAACCTTCAGCGTGGTTATCCATATGTCCTTCAAGAACAGATTGTTCCACACCCTCTTTTAATCTAGCAATTAATGACTCATTAATTAATGGATGTTTTTCCAAATCAGCTTTTACAGATTCAGTGAATTCTTTATTAAGATAAACTAAATCAAAAGCATCACAAATCTTCATAAGGCCAATGAATTCATTTTCAGGCATTATTTCACCATATTTACCAACTCTTGGAGAATCAGTCAAATATTTTTCTTTATCTGACCAAGGTTGTGGTACAGCCTTTAAATCTTCAGGTCTTTTATTTCCAATATAAACTTGATTTGGTAAATAATTTAATACTTCTTCATATTTTCTAATATGTTTTGGTATTTCTTTTAGATATTCTGAATTAGGATTTAAAGCCTTTTCAGTAGTTTGAGTTGTTCCATTTTGAATTATCATGTCTGGCGCATGAACTAATACGTAAGAAGTTCCTTTTAATACAGGAAAATTCATCTTAATTACCTCCTTTAATATAAAAAACAGATAGCACAGTATGTATTGCATATAAGCCAACTACCCTTACATAATAGAATACCACTAAATTAAAAAGGTGTCAATACCTGACACCTTTTTTTACTTAAAAATTATTCAAATATTGTTTGTCCATCAACTTCAGTTGATAAAGCTTTTAATGCTTTTTTAACAATACCCATTCTTAATGCATATTCTTCTTCATGGCTCAATTTAGGATTACCTAATGGATGAGGAATTGCTATAGCAGGAACAATTCTGTTAGCTCCTACTGTTAATGAAATTGGAGTTACAGTACATACATGTACTACTGGAATTCCAGCTCTTTCAATTTCTTTTACCATCGTTGCACCGCAACGTGTACAAGTACCTCAGGTAGATGTTAATATAACTGCATCTACTCCATCAGCAACCAATTCTTTGCTGTATTTTTCTGCAAATGCTTTTGCAGAAGCTACAGCTGTACCATTTCCTACTGTAGTATAGAAATATCTATGAAGACTTCCAATTTCACCCTTCTTTTCAAGTTCTCTTAAAACATCAACAGGTAAAACTCTATCTGCATCTTGGTTAGCATAAACAGGGTCATAACCACCATGCGCTGTTTCCCATTCGCCTTCTTTAAGATCCATTACACCTTCAATATCATATTTACCATATTTTGAAGCTGATGAAGACTCAATATGATCCGGATTTCCATGAGGAACAATACCACCTGATGTTACCAAAGCAATCTTAGCTTTTGTAATATCTTTAACAGCTGGATTTGGATCTACTCTGTCAAAGTGTGGCATTGGAAATTCTGTTTCGAATTCCTCACCTTTTAACTTTTTAATCATCATATTTACAGCTCTCTTACCACCGAAATCTTCTCTAAATATGTTCTTTCTAACTCCTCTTTCAATGTAACCTTCTTCAGCTGGAGAACCAATTTCTTCTCCTTTAACAAGTTTCATTGCAAGTGGAACCATTTTGCTTACAGCATCTTTCATACCTGCAGCACTATTTTTAGTTGAAACTATATATATGCTCTTTTTGAACATATCTGCACCTGGGTTTTCAATATACATACCAGTTAAAGCCGGAATACCCAATTCATTTTGAACAGCTTCAGTAATTGTACCAGCAGCAACTCCATAACGACCAGCATTAAATGCAGGACCTGCTATGAATAAATCTGGATTATACTTTTTAACCATTTCTAAAACTTCTGCTTTAGCTTGGTCCATATTTTCACCAAAATAGCTGTCTCCGCAAATAACTGTAGCAACTATTTCAGCTTCACCCTTAAAACCGGCATTTAACGCTAAACCAGGTCCAATTTTTTCTTCTCTGACTTCTGGTTTATAATCTGCCTTTTCTTCTCCACCTATACCAGCAAAGAATTGGTTTATATAGTGAACTACTCTTAATTTTTCCACACTAATCACCTCTCTATCATATATTTATATATGATTTTTTTCTTAATTACAAATTATAATGAATTTCTAATTTCACTTACAGCTTCAATGATAGCATCACAGTCAAGAACCATTTCCATCATACCAATTTGGTCATCATAAACTGATTCATCAACTTCTGCTTTAAATTCAGGTTCAACTGCGTGATATACTTTAAGTCCTAACTGAACTCCTGCTAATGGACCTGCAAAAGTAGGGTCTCCTGTAGTTACAGTTTCAGCTGCTAATGCTGCTGATTCTGCTTCAGATGCTCCTAAAAGAACTAAACAATTTTCTGCACCGTATTTTTCTGCTAATTCTTTTACCCTTCTTTGATTTTCTAAGTCCATTGCTCCTGCTGCAGTTCAGACAAAACATTCAGTTGCTGAAAATACTATTTCTGCAGGAGTTGTAGCGACACATTCTTCCATAGCTGGTCCTGGTATACCATCTCTATCACCGATTATGATTACTTTTGTATTTTCTGTAAAAAGTGCCATATCGCTAACACATCCTTTCTATATATTTTATTTTCGTTTAATTTTATATAATATTCCGTGTATTTAATAAATTTTAATAGCCAGTAGCTGATAATCTATTAAATCCTAATTCATTAGTTGCTCCAGTTATTGCTTGTAATTCAACCATGATTGAACCATCTTCTCTTAATGATCCATCAAATCCACCAGCAATAATGTCAACATAGTCTAAAGTTCCGATAACTTTATCCATCTTAGGTAATACGATAGTTTCGTTAGCATTACCACCTGTTACTACTGCATTTGCAGCTACGTCAGCATCAGCTAATGATTGGCTAGCACCGTCTCTTCCTGCATATTCATCAGTAATAATAACAGTTTTAACGCCTTTACCTTCGATTTTCTTACAGTTCATTATTAAGTCTGTATCTGGGTTACCGAATCCTTCTTGAGATACGATAGCTCCATCAAGATTTAAAAATTCACATAATTTAGCAGTCCAGTTTGATGATCTTTCTTTATCTGCTAAATATACATTTTCGTTAGTGATAATAACACCAACAAAGTTAATTTCTTTTCCATGTTGTTCATACATTGCTCTAACAACAGGGTTATTTAAGTGATGATATGTTGTATTCTTATCACAAGCAGATACACAGTTACCACTTAAGATAGCTCCATCCATTAATTCTGTTGGATATAATATTGTTGGAACTATTTGTTTTGCATCTACACCGTAAACATATGTATCATGTAATAATCCTTGTGATTGTAACATTTGTACATAAGCTACTTTTGGTAAATGTTTTAATTCTTCAGCTTGTTCAAATAATGGTTTAGTTTCAAATACTTCTACTTCATCCGGTTCAACTTCTTTTCCAGCTAATCCTAAATAAGTAGCAGCCTTTAATCCAGCCATTCTAACAGCCTTTTCATAAGCATGAGTTGCAACTCCTTCAGCTGGTTCCACAATCAATACTATATTATTAGTTTTTGAGAATGGTGTATATTCAGCCCCCGGTCCTTGCATATCAACAATACCTTCTTGGAAACCAACTATTTTACCAACTGTCATTACTGCTGCTCCCTTAAGAACATGAGTTCTTCCTGAACCAACTACATCAACTTTTGAAATCATTCCAGGGAATACTCCACCTGCTCCGTTAACCTTTACTCTTGGTTCTACAACATCCTTAATTGGAGTAATTCTTACACTTTCACCTGGTTTTGCAAGATCTACGTCTACTGATTTTAAGTGTTCATCATCCATTAAATGAGCTATTAACTCTTCTTTATTAATGTATAAAACATCTTTGTCAACTTTTGTTTCTGAACAAAATTTAACATCGTTAATTAAGATTTTTCCTAATTCTAGACGCATATACTCACCTCCTTAAAATTTATATATTTAATCCTTTCGGAATTAAATTCAATTATTCTAAACTCTCGACATATTTTCTAGCATTAATTGCTGCTATCGCCCCATCATTAACCGCTGTAACAACTTGTCTTAGTTCTTTAACTCTAACATCGCCAGCGACGAATACACCTTCAACACTAGTTTTCATTGTTTCATCTGATATAATATAATTTCTATCAGTATCAATCTTTCCGCTGAAAATTGTACTTTCTGGAATGTAACCTACAAAAATAAATACACCGAATATCATGTCACCTTCTCTAGGAACAATTTTAGTCTTTTCACCAGTTTTATTATTTACTATGTTCATAGCTCCCAACAAACCAGTCCCCTCAAAACTTTCAACTTCAACATTCCACATGATATTTAATTTTTCACATTTTAATGCTTTTTCTTCAATTGATTTAGCAACAGATAATTTATCTTTTCTAACCAACAAAGTAACAGTTCTTCCGAATTTTGTAAGATACATTGCTTCCTCAACAGCTGCTTCTCCAGCACCAACAACATAAATATCTAAATCTTGAAAAAATGGTGCATCACAAGTTGCACAATAAGCTATACCTTTACCTGTAAACTCCTTTTCTCCAGGAACATTTAATAATCTTGGATTAGATCCAGTAGCAATAATTACTGATTTTCCTTCATAAGTTTTATTTTCACCATAAACCACTTTATTAGTTCCCGAAAAATCAACATTTATAACAGTATCAGTAATAAATTCAGCTCCAAAAGATTTTGCTTGTTTAACCATTCTTTCAATTAACTCTGGTCCTGTTGGTACATCTTCTGCTCCGGGATAATTTGCTATCTCATCAGTCTTTGCAATTAAACCACCTGGTGTACCTTTCTCTATTATTATAGTCTTCATACTAGCCCTTGCTGCATATATTCCAGCACTAATCCCTGCAGGGCCTGCACCGATTATTATACAATCGTACATAATTTACCTCCAATTACAGTATAAAATAATAAACTGTAATGAAACCACACCCGTTTATTATTATATATTAAGTTTACTCAATTGTAAAGCATTTTTTGGTAAAATCATAATAAAACTTTTTTATAACTTTAAGCATTTGTATATAATTTTAACAATCTTCTACAATTCCTTCCCTAATGTGTAATTTGCAATGTTTACACCATGGTCAGCAATTCTTTCTAAGTTAGATAATATATCCAAAAATTTTACACCTGAATTTGTATCACATATACCTCTATTAATTCTATCCATATGATTTCTTCTATAATTTTCTTCCAGCATATCCACTTCTTCTTCTATATTGATACAATCTTTTGCTAATTCAAGATTATTATCTTTATATGCATTGGTTGTATCAACAACAATTTTCATTACATCAGATGATATTTTATCATATTCATCAAAAGCAGTCTTACTGAAAACTGAATTTTCATCTTTTATTTCCTGAATCAACTCAATAATATTTTCACAGTGATCTCCAATTCTTTCATAATCATTTATTGAATACATCATCACAAATACTTTATGCTTTTCTTCATCTGATAAATTTTTATCTGCCAAAGGAACTAAATAATCAATAATTTCCTTTTCCAGTCCATTTATCATCTTTTCCCTATTAAGAACAAACTCTATATTCTTACTACTCTTAGTTTTAAATGCTTCTATAGTTTTTTCAAGAGATTCAATTACAATTTCGCCCATTCTTATAACCTCTTTTTGCGCTTGAATAATTGCAATACTTGGCGTTTCAAAAAATCTCTTGTCTAAATGTTCAGAATAGCGTTCTTCAACTATATCATCACCCTTAATAACTAATTGAGAAATTTTAACTAAAAAATTTGAAAAAGGCAATTGAATTAAAACATTAATTATATTAAAAAATGTATGAGCATTAGCAATCTGTCTTTGAACATTTCCTGGCGAGATATATTCCACTAAATATTGAACAGGTATTCTTAATACAGTCATAAATATTAAAGTTCCAATTAAGTTAAATAGAAAATGTATAAACGCAGCCCTTTTAGCATTTTTGCTAGCTCCTATACTTGAAATCATAGCGGTTGTAGTTGTTCCTATGTTATCTCCAAATAGAATACCAAATGCCTGATTTATATTTATTGCTCCCTGCATTCCTAACGCTTCCAATAAACCTATTGAAGCTGATGAAGATTGTAATATTGTAGTTAACATCAGACCGGCTAACACTCCTACAAAAGGATTATTCAATTTCATAAGTATCTCTTTAAACCATTCTTCTTGAGCAAGTGGTGCTAAACCATTACTCATAATGGACATACCTAAAAATAAAATACCAAATCCAATTAAAATTTCAGATATATCTTTTTTTCTATCGTTTTTAGCTCTCATCCATAGAAAAACTCCTATGGCTATAACCAACGGTGCATATTTTGCAATATCAAATGCAATAATTTGCGCAGTAATAGTTGTCCCTACATTTGCACCTATTATTATTCCAACAGATTGAGCTAAAGTCATAAACCCTGCATTTACAAAACCAATTGTCATTATTGTAGTTGCTGAACTTGATTGAATAATCATTGTAACAAAAATACCAACCAAAACAGCATAAATTCTATTTTTAGTTATTGCAGCAATTATTCCTTTTAATCTTTCACCACAAGACTTTTGTAGTCCTGATCCCATTAGATTCATTCCATACAAGAACAAACCTAAACCTCCTAAAACAGAAATGAAAATAGACATATTTCCTCCATAATTGTTAAAAATAATCAAAATATTAGCTCATATATTTTATATAAACATATCAATAATAGTATACCATAAAACCAATTAAATTTATTATTTATTTAAAATAATTTTATGAAATAATCCTAGCATTTATATAAATAATGAGCTAAATAAAGTTTATTATTTTCTATCAATATTATAGAATGCAGACAATCCCAAAAATTTAGAATTTTCCCCTAATCTATCTTCAATTCTCAATAGTTGATTATATTTACAAATTCTATCGGTTCTAGATGCTGAACCAGTTTTTATTTGTCCTGCATTTACAGCAACAGCTAAATCTGCGATAGTAGTATCTTCTGTTTCTCCAGATCTATGTGAAATTACACAAGTATAAGCATGAGTCTTAGCAAGTTCTATTGCATTTAATGTTTCAGTTATTGTTCCTATTTGATTTAATTTTATTAAAATTGAATTAGCAATTCCTTTTTCAATTCCCATATTTAATCTTGAATAATTAGTAACAAATAAATCATCACCAACTAATTGTACTTTATTTCCAATTTTTTCAGTTAAAAGTTTCCATCCATTCCAATCATCTTCTGATAATCCATCTTCGATAGAAATAATAGGATATTTTTCAACCAAATCACAATAATAATTTACTAATTCTTCTGAAGAATAAATTTTTCCTTCTCCTTTAAAATTATATTTTCCATTTTCATACATTTCACTTGATGCCACATCTAAAGCTAAAAATATATCTTTTCCTGCAACATATCCTGCTTTTTCAATAGCTTCCATAATTGTTTTTAAAGCTTCTTCATTAGAATTTAAATTAGGAGCAAATCCACCTTCATCACCAACAGCTGTATTATATCCCTTTGATTTCAAAACAGATTTTAGATTATGAAAAACTTCAGTTCCCATTCTTAGAGCTTCTTTAAATGAGCAAGCTCCTGCAGGCATAACCATGAATTCTTGAATATCAACATTATTATCAGCATGTTCTCCACCATTTAAAATATTCATCATTGGAACAGGTAAAGTTTTTGCATTAACTCCACCTATATATTCATAAAGAGGAGTATCTGATTCAATAGCTGCCGCTCTTGCAACTGCCATAGAAACTCCTAAAATAGCATTTGCACCTAATTTTGATTTATTTTCAGTTCCATCAATTTGAATTAAAGCTCTATCAACTCCAACTTGATCAAAAACATCAAACCCAATCAATTCTTCAGCTATAATTTCATTAACATTGTTAACTGCATTTAAAGTTCCTTTGCCTAAATATCTTGTTTTATCTCCATCTCTAAGTTCAACAGCTTCATGTACTCCTGTTGATGCTCCCGAAGGAACAATTGCACTTCCTACTATCCCATTCTCAGTTGTAACCTCAACTTCAACAGTAGGATTTCCTCTTGAATCTAAAACTTCTCTTGCATAAATTTCAACTATTAAGCTCATAATATTCTCCTTATAAATTATAATTTATTAGTTCACAAAAACTTGTACTTTCTAAACAAGCTCCACCAACTAAAGCTCCATCTACATTATCTTTTTGCATTAAATCTTTTACATTATTTGGTTTAACACTGCCTCCATATTGAATTCTTACATTCATAGATAAATTTCCATAAATGTCAAATAAAATTTCTCTTATAAATTTAATCATATTTTCAGCATCATCAGAAGATGCAGTTAAGCCTGTTCCTATAGCCCATATAGGCTCATAAGCAATTATTACTTTTTCAATATCAAATTCACTAATACCTTCTAAAGTATTTCTTATCTGTTTTTCAACAACTTCTTTTTCTACTCCTGAATTTCTTTCTTCAAGAGTTTCACCACAACATAATATTGGAATTAATTTATATTGTAATGCAGATTTTACTTTTTTATTAATAATTTCATCAGTTTCGTTAAAAATAGTTCTTCTTTCGGAATGTCCTAATATTACATATGACACTCCACAACTTTTCAACATTACAGGAGAAATTTCACCTGTAAATGCGCCTTTAGTTTCAAAGTACATATTTTGAACTCCTAAGCCTACGTCTGTACCTTCTAATAATTTTCTAACTTCAGTAACATAAACAAAAGGAACACATACTACTTTCTCAACATTATTATCTAACTTTTCTGATATAATTTCTTTTGCTAAAATTTTGGCTTCTTCCAAATCTTTATTCATCTTCCAATTTCCAATAATAACAGGTTTTCTCATATTACCTCCAACTATTTATTATCTATAGAATCAATTCCAGGTAAAATCTTTCCTTCTAGAAATTCTAAAGATGCACCCCCTCCGGTTGAAATATGAGTAATTTTATCTTTATAACCGGATTTTTCTGCAGCGGATGCACTATCTCCTCCACCAATAATACTAATTGCATCAGTTTCTGCAATAGCCTTTGCAATTTCAAATGTACCCTTTGCAAAATTTGACATTTCAAAAACTCCCATAGGACCATTCCAAACAACAGTTTTTGCATTATAAATTTCATCTGAAAATAGTTTAACTGTTTTTTCACCAATATCAAGACCCATATAATCGTCTCCAATTGAATCAATACTAACTGTTTTAAATTCAGAATCATTAGAAAATTCCTTACTAACAACCACATCTATTGGTAATAATATCTTAACACTTTTACTTTTTGCTTTTTCAATCAACTCTTTTGCCAAATCAACTTTATCTTCTTCCAATAAACTTTTACCTACTGAATAACCTAAAGATTTTAAGAATGTAAATGCCATTCCTCCTCCGATTATTATACTGTCAACTTTTTCAATTAAATTTTCAATTACAGTAATTTTATCAGATACTTTTGCTCCTCCTAAAATTGCTACAAAAGGTCTTTCTGGATTAGAAAGAGCTTTTCCCATTATAGAAATTTCCTTTTCTACTAAAAATCCCACAGCTGATGGTAAAAATTTGCAAAGTCCAACATTTGAACAATGTGCTCTATGGCTTGTTCCAAAAGCATCATTAATATATAAATCACCAAGTTCAGCCAATTCTTTAGAAAAATCATCGATATTTTTTGTTTCTTCGTTTCTAAATCTTGTATTTTCTAATAGAGCAACTTCTCCATCTTTTAATTTTAAAACTTCCGTTTTTACATTATCATCTACTACTAAATTACTTTGTAAAAATTTAACATCTTTATTTAAAAGTTTAGATAATTCTTTAGCTACAGGTGCTAATGAAAATTCTTTCTTAGCTTCTCCCTTTGGTCTCCCCAAATGAGATAATAATATTACTTTTGCATTGTTTTCAATTAAATATTTAATAGTTGGCAATGCTGCTACTATCCTAGCATTATCAGTAATTTTACCTTCTTCTGTTTTTGACATTGGAACGTTAAAATCAACTCTTACAATAACTCTTTTTGAGTTTACATCTAAATCAGTAATAACTTTTTTATTCATAATTACTCCTTACTATACAATATGAGGTGAAAATCTCCACCTCATATTATTATGAAATAATAAGATTCCAAAGCATCATTGGATGCAAAAATAATTAAATTTTGGAAATTCTTATTTATAAACTATTTTGAAAGATTAACTAAATATTGGAAAGTTCTAATTAGGTTAGCAGTATAAGACATTTCATTATCATACCATGCAACTGTTTTAACTAATTGTTTACCGTCAACTTCAACTATTCTAGTTTGAGTAGCATCAAATAAAGAACCGTATTTTATTCCGATTACATCTGTAGAAACTATAGGATCTTCAGTATATCCAAATGACTCACTTGATGCTTCTTTCATCGCATTATTAATTTCTTCAACTGTAACAGGTTTTTCTAAAACTGTTACCAATTCAGTCAATGAGCCTGTAGCAACAGGTACTCTTTGAGCAGAACCATCTAATTTTCCTTTTAATTCAGGAATAACAAGTCCAATAGCTTTAGCTGCCCCTGTTGTATTAGGAACTATATTTATTGCTGCTGATCTTGCTCTTCTCATATCACCTTTTCTATGTGGAGCATCTAAAGTATTTTGATCTCCTGTATAAGCATGAATAGTAGTCATAATACCTTGAATAATACCAAATTTATCTTGTAACACCTTAGCCATTGGAGCTAAACAGTTAGTTGTACATGATGCTCCTGATAAAATTTGTTCTGTTCCATCCAATATATCATGATTTACACCATAAACTACAGTTTTCATATCGCCTTTTCCTGGAGCAGATATAATAACTCTTTTAGCACCGGCATCAATATGGAATTGTGCTTTTTCCTTTGCAACAAAGAAACCTGTACATTCCAATACTACATCTATATCCAATTCTTTCCAAGGTAAATTCTTAGGATCTGCATCTGAGAAAACTTTAATTTCTTTTCCATCTATAGAAAAGCATCCTTCTTTTACAATTACTTCCTTTTCAAATCTTCCTTGAGTTGAATCATATTTTAACAAATGAGCTAACATATTTACATCTGTTAAATCATTTATAGCTACAACTTCAACTCCTTCTAAATCATGCATTAGTCTAAATGCCAATCTTCCTATTCTTCCAAATCCGTTAATCGCAACTTTCATTTCGATTCCTCCTTAAAATTTTATAAAAAGCTTTCGCTTATAATATATTTAAAATCTTTTTAGCCGTTTCTTTATCTGTAACTAAAGTCATATCTTTTCTGATATTACAAATAGAAACTATCGCCTTATACTTTTCTCCATAACCTGCTATTGCAATTACTTCTTTGATTTTTAAATATTGTTCCATATCTAATCCTATAGTATTTGAACTATATACTATATTTCCATCAATATCAAAGTAATTTCCAAACGCCTCGCTTACCGCATTTTTTTCATTTAATATATTTATTTCATCTTCAGTTAAAGAACGTCGTTTTGCCATAGCATCAGCTCTTCCTATCCCAAAAACTAATATATTTATTTTATTTAAATACTCAATTAATGTTTTTACTTCTTCTAAATCCTTTAATCTATCAAATGTTAAATCATCTAAATAATCTGGTAAAAAAGTTCCAAAAAAATTCGCACCAAGCTTTTTTGATAAATTATTAGCCACAACATTTGACTGATATTCCAATCCATTACCTAGACTTCCTCTAGCTGGAATAACAGAAATATTTTTAAAGAATTTTTTTACATTCATTATATCGACAAAAGATTTAACTGTAGTTCCTCCGGATATTCCAATAACGTCATTTTCAGAAATGATATTTAAGAAATATTCAGATGCAACTTTAGCAATTTGTTCTTTTCCAAGAAATTCATCCTCATAGGAATCACAAATTATAACTTTCTTTATTTCTAATTTTTTTCTTAAATCATCTGCAATAGCTTGATTTTCATTAAAAATATTAATTATTTCTCTAAGTTCTTCTAGCATAGATAATCCAAGATTAGTTATAAATGTTCCTGATTTTATTACTTCAACAATTTTTTCATCAGTAAAAAAATCCAGCTCATTTCTAACTATACGTTCTCCAACTCCTAAATAGGCTGATATATTTCTTCTCCCGACAGGGGCGTTTAGTGAAATATATTCTAAAATTTTATATCTAAAAATAAATTTATCTACTAAGTCAGGAGCAAACTTTTTTATATAATCTATATCTTTTTGTCCCATCATTTATTTTTTGTCCCTATATTATATTTTTCATTAATTTTACAATATCTATAATATGATTATACTCCTATTTTTTAAAAAATGCAATAATAAATAATATTTTTATATATATTACTAAATATTTATCATACTATTCATACAATGATTGATCTGTTAAAATTAAAGGACCATTTTTTGTAATAACAAATGTATGTTCATATTGACAAGAAAGACCACCATCAATCGTTCTTGCTGTCCAACCATCATCATCAATAGTACATCTCCAATCACCTGTATTAATCATAGGTTCAACAGTTATCACCATACCTTCAACAAGTCTAACTCCTCTTGTAGCAGTAATATAATGAGGAACTTGGGGATCCTCGTGCATTTCTACTCCTATTCCATGTCCACAAAAATCTCTAACTATTGAATATCCTTTAGGCTCAACAAAACTTTGAATCGCTTTTCCTATATCAACAATCCTATTACCAATTACAGCAGCTTCAATTCCTCTATACATTGCCTCCTTTGTAACATCCATAAGATTTTTAACTTCATCAGACACTTCTCCAACTGCATAACTCCATGCACTATCTGATAAATAACCATTTAAATCTACAACCATATCTACAGTAACTAAATCTCCCGATCTCAAAACTTGTTTACTTGGAAACCCATGACATATTACGTCATTAACAGATGTACAAGTTGCATAAGGATATCCGTGATATCCTATTTGTTTTGGCTTAGCTCCATGTTTTAACATAAATTCATGACAAAATTTATCAATCTCTAAGGTTGTAATTCCTGGCTTTATTATATCTCTCAAACCTATATGAATTTTTGATAGAATTTCAGCAGACTTTTTCATTCCCTCTATTTCTTGTTTGCTTTTTATTGTTATCATAATTATCCCCCAATTTTTTAAATTAAAAAGTTAAATATTTCTTATTAGTTTATTTACTAAATCCATCATTGTTTTACAACAAAAAGACATACCGAACAGTATGCCTTTCTTAATTAATCTTCCAATTTTATATATGGAACTCCCGCTGAAGAAGGTCCTTTTGACTTTCCAACGAAGAAAATAAGTACCAATAATGTACTGATATATGGAACCATTGGTAAAATCGGCTCCGGAATATTAATATTTAATCCAGGCAATAAAATCGCCAATTCTTGAGCTGCACCAAAAAACAGGCATGCTCCTAAAACACCATATGGTTTCCATTTTCCAAAAATAACAGCAACTAATGCTATAAATCCATGTCCTGATACAAGTGACTGTGAAAAATTTGAAACAGTAGCCAAACTCATAGTTGCCCCACCAAATCCTGCTAATAAACCTGAAATTATTACAGCAAAATATCTATACAAATAAACATTAACATTTAATGTTTCTGCAGCTTTTGGATGTTCTCCAACTGCGATTAATCTCAAGCCGAATTTTGTCTTATATAAATATATTGATATTAATACAACCAATCCTAAAGCTATATAAGTAGTAACATATTGTCCTAATATTTTATCTATAAAGTCAACACCTGTTAAATTATCAAATATTTTTAGCATTTTTCCTTCACCTTCAGCTACAGGAATAGTTTGCTTTGCTCCATCAAATAGAAGTGAACAAATAAATAATGCAACTCCTGGACCAATGAAGTTTATAGCAATCCCCGAAACTACTTGATCTGCACCAAATGTTATACTAACAATAGCATGAATAAGAGCAACTAATGATGCTGCAATTCCACCTGCCAAAAATCCTAATAATGCACTTTTTGTGAAATATCCAACCGCAGCTCCAGCAAAAGCCCCTATCGTCATCATACCTTCCAAACCGATATTAGTAACACCTGCTTTTTCTGTAAACATTCCACCTAAAGCAGTAAATAATAATGGAGTTGCAAATAATAATGTATCAGATATAAATAAAGCTATTTTTAATAAACTCATTACTTTTTACCTCCAATTTTTTTAAATTTACTTGATATAATTTTTATAACTAAAGGCATTGAAATGAATAAAACAATAATACCTATAATAATTTGAACAATTTCATAAGGAACACCTAATAATTGTTGAACCCTGAATCCCCCTCTTTTCAAAACGCTAAAGAAGAAGCCTGAGAATACTGATCCTATCGGATGACTATTTGCTAAAAGAGCAACTGACATTGCATCAAAACCATTACCTTCAGCAACAGTCAATCTTGCAACATTTCCCGCAAATCCAAGTACTTTAACCGCTCCCGCTATGGCACATAATGCTCCAGATAACCCCATTGATAAAACTAAATTGCTTCCAACATTTATACCACCAAATTCTGCAGCATTTGGATTTAAGCCTACAGCTTTTAATTCATAACCTTTAGAAGTTTTATTTAATAGATAATAAACTGCAAAAGCTAAAATAATAGCTAATATAATTCCAAAATTTATATCAGCTGAAAAGAAATCTTTTATAAACGGAATAGAAGAATTCTTTAAACCTTGAAACATTTTTATACTTGCAGTTGATTGAATATCATTTGAAGTTTGTCCTGTTTCATTATAAAATTTTCCAAAAGTTACAACTAAATTAGAAAAATATAATGCTATCCAATTCAACATAATTGTAGTTATTACTTCATGAACTCCAAATTTTGATTTAACCCAACCAGCAAATCCACCCCAAGCCATACCTGCTAAACCAGCTAATATAATACATACTATAGGATGAATAATCGGAGGTAATTTCAAAAAGTAACCAAAGAATGCAGCTGTTAAAGAACCAATTATAAATTGACCTTCTGCACCGATATTAAAGGCACCAGTCTTAAATGCCAATGAAACACCTATACTACCAATTATTATAGGTACAGCATCTACTAATGTTCTAGCAAAAAATTTTGGTCTTGAAAAAGTTGTTTCTATCATTATTTTATAATATTCAATAGGATTAAATCCGGCTATCATAATAACAATAGATCCTACAACAAATCCAATCAATACGGAAAATAAAAGCATTAATATCTTTTTTCTACTGTTCATTATTAATAACACCTCCAGCCATCATAAGTCCTAATTCATTTTCGTTGGCATCTTTTGCTAATCTTTCTCCAACTATTTTTCCCTTGTAGATAACAGCGATTCTATCTGATAAGTCCATAACTTCATCCAATTCAAATGAAATTAATAGAACAGCCTTACCTTTATCTCTTTGTTCTACAATATATTTATGAATTATTTCAATAGCTCCAACATCAAGACCTCTTGTAGGTTGTGCAGCTATTAACAAGTCGGGATTGTTATCAATTTCCCTTGCTAAAATTACTTTCTGTTGATTACCACCAGATAATCCTCTTGCAGTAGCATGAATATCATTCGGTCTTATATCAAATTTATCAATCATTTTTTGAGTATATGATTCAATTTCTTTAAAATTTAAAATTCCTTTTTTAGAAAAAGGAGCTTTACCTCTTTTTTCTAAAATCATATTTTCAGAAACAGAAAAATCTAATACTAAGCCATGTTTATGTCTATCCTCAGGAATTGTACTAATTCCACTTTCAATAATATCATAAACAGATTTGTTTGTTATATCTTTTCCAAGAATAAAAATATTCCCAGACTCTACTTTTCTTAAACCAGTTATAACTTCAATAAGTTCTGATTGACCATTTCCATCAACCCCCGCTATTCCTAAAATTTCACCTTTTCTTACATTTAAACTCAATCCACTTAAAGCAGGTAAATCTCTATTGTTAAGAACATTAATATCTTTAACATCTAAGACAACTTCCCCTATTTCAGTTTCTTTTTTATTTACACTGAAACTAACTTCTCTACCAACCATTTTTTCAGCAAGTTCTTTTTGTGAAGATTCAGAAACAGTAACTTTATCGATAAACTTTCCACGACGAATAATTGTACAATAATCTGCCATCTTTTTAATTTCGTCCAACTTATGTGTAATTATTATAATAGATTTTCCTTCATTTCTTAAATTATTACAGATATTTATAAATTCCTCAATTTCTTGTGGTGTAAGAACAGCTGTAGGTTCATCAAAAATAATAATTTCAGCACCTTTATAAAGAGCTTTTAAAATTTCAACTTTTTGTTGAGAACCAACTGTAATATCCTGAATTTTAGAATCTAAATCTATATTAAAACCATATTTTTCAATTATAGAAAGAACTTTTTTACGTGATTTTTCAAGGTCAATAAACAAACCTTTAGTATCCTCTGTTCCTAAAACGATATTTTGGATAACAGTAAAAGGCTCTATAAGCATAAAATGCTGATGAACCATTCCAATACCATTTTCAACTGCAATCTTCGGTGTCATATTGGTATATTTGTTTGACTTAATATAAATTTCTCCAGAATTTGGTGAATATAAGCCATAAAGAATATTCATTAAAGTAGTTTTACCGGCACCATTTTCTCCTAGAAGAGCATGAATCTCTCCTTTTTTTAATTCAAAATCAACTTCATCTAAAACTTTGTTCTTGCCAAAAATTTTAGTAATGCCTTTCATAACTACAATGTTGTCATTTGTTTTGTTATCAGACAAGTCAAAACCCTCCTCAAAATAATATTCAAATTTTATATCATTACTAGATATTATACAATAAAAGTTATTTTAATACAAGGAATAATAATATAAATCTTATTAAATAATATATAACCAAACACTTGTTTAATCAACTTGTAAAATATTTATATATAATTAGATAAAAACTGAGCCATAACTTTCTCCATTAATCTTTATAATACAATTGTCCGATGTTTCATTAGTAATAATATTTTTTAACCTTTTAAAATTTTCTTTTTTAACCGACAAATTGATTTTAACTTGTTCAAGGTATTCAATATTTATAATTTCAAGTCCGAAATTTTTTAAAATATTTTCAATTTTCCCCCAAAAAACATAATCTAAAATTATGTCTATATTATAAAAAAGTTCTTTTTTTACAATTATTGATTCTTCCAGTGCCCCAACAGTGGATTTAGTATATGCTCTAACAAGACCTCCTGCACCAAGTAAAATTCCACCAAAATATCTTGTAGAAATTACCAAACAATTAGTTAGGTCTTTTTTTCTTAAAACTTCCAGCATTGGAATCCCTGCTGTTCCTGATGGTTCTCCATCATCAGAATATTTTTGTATTAACTTATCAACTCCAATTATATATGCAAAACAATTATGAGTTGCATCTTTATATTTATCTCTTATTTCAGAAATATACTTTTCTGCCTCATCAACACTTTCAACATAAAAAGCATGTCCGATAAATTCTGATTTATTTACTATAAAACTATATGATTGATTACTATGAATACTTAAAAAAGTTTCGTTATTTTCCATTTACTTCATATCCTTTATAAATTGAATAGTCTTCCGCTTTTAAAAACACTTCTAAAAAACTACCATTTTCCCCATGCTCAACAAACTCCGGTGTATAAACATTTAAAATATTACTCATAATTTTTTGCTTATCATAAGGAATCAACAATCTTGTTTTAACTAATGATGAAAACAAATTTTTCTCGATTTCTTTTAGAAGCAAAACAATATCTTGTTCTTTTTTTGCACTTATAAATACCTTGTTTTCAATATTTGCGTATTGCAATTTAATATTTTCATCTATTAATTTATCTACTTTATTGAAAACATAAATTACATTTTTATCTTCACATTCAAGTTTTTTTATCATATCATTAGTTATTTTTATTTGTTCATCCACATTAACATTAGAAATATCAACAACATGCAAAATCAAATCCGAATATTTTATTTCTTCAAGCGTGCCTTTAAAACTTTCAACTAAATTATGTGGAATATCAGAAACAAATCCTACAGTATCTACATACATTACTTTTGAACCATTTAAAAGTGAACCTTCTCTAACAAAAGTATCCAGTGTTGCAAACAACATATCCTTAACAAAAACTTCTTTAATTTCAGAATTTTCATCTTTACCATATGAAATCAACTTATTTATCAAAGTTGACTTTCCAGCATTTGTATATCCTACTAGAGAAATAATCGGCTCTTTTGAATTAATTCTCTTTTTTCTAATTTCATTTCTATTTTTCTCAATCTCTTTAAGTTGCGAAGTGATACTTGAAATTTCTCTATTTATAGTTCTTCTATCCAATTCTATTTGTTGCTCGCCTATACCCTTACCACCAATTCCACCTTGTTGTCTTGAAAAGCCACTTCTAAGTGCAGATAATCTAGGTAAAGTATATTTTAATTTTGCAAGTTTAACTTGAAGCTTCGCTTCCTTTGTTCTTGCTCTTTCACTAAAAATATCTAAAATTAAATTAGTTCTATCAATAACTCTAATCCCTATAATTTCTTCAAGATTTTTTACTTGAGAACCTGTTAATTCATTATTAAAAACTACAAATTCAGCCTCTAATTTTTCACAATAATCTTTAATTTCATTTACTTTTCCTTTTCCAACATAAAAAGCCTTATCTATATAGGATTTATTTTGAGTCAAACTTAAAACTACTTCTCCGTCCAAAGCCTCAACTAATTTTTCAAGTTCAATGACTTTATCTTCTAAAGTCTTTTCATTCATATCTATATTTACAGTAACAGTAATAACTTTTTGATTCATAAAAACTCCTTAATTTATACTAGTTTAATTGTATCATAAAATAATATATAAAAACAAATATAATCTAAGCTATTTATCAGAGACACTTTAAAAATTATTATTATATAAAAAATACACTCATGCGAGTGTACTTTAGTTAAAATATTTTACAATCAATATTGAAGAAGAAAACCTCTCCAAATTTTTTATTTAATGCAGTAGATATGGTAAGAGCAAGTCTTATGTCAGGAATTAAACTTCCATTTTCTATTGAAACGATAATATCAGTTGAAACTCCAATCAAATTAGCTAATTCCCTTTGTGAAAATTCCTTTTCAACTCTAAATTTTTCAACATTATTCTTTACGGATAATTTATTATTCATAAGCTCACCTCTTTCTCAATAAGCATATTATCAAATTAAAGTCTTATTATACATTCATTTTATCATTAATAGTTTTAAAAGTCAATTGATTTAAATATCAATATATTTATAAGCTAAAAATAAAAATGAAATTCCGCTTAGTGATAGTGCAAATCCTAATCCTGTATAGAAGAATTCAAAGAAAAAATTTGGTAACAAACCACTAAATCTTAATACCATTCCAAAAGTCATCATTGAGATCATCAAAATATAACTTGTTTTATCAAAAAACTCCCAAATTTTCATTAGTTCTCTTTTATCATTTAAAATCCTATTTTTGTGCTTATGTACATATTTTGAAAATATCATTATGTAAAATATTAAAAATATAGCTATTGCTCCCAATAATCCAAATATGAACATTTTATCATCACTAACTAAAAAAGGTATTCCAACTTTCATAACCATTATTCCTGCAAATAACCATAATAGTCCTGCAATAATAAATAAATTTCTTTTTTTCGTATTCATAACTTCTCCTAATAATATTAAGTGCCATTATCACAATAAAAAAGGGAGACTTCATCTCCCCTTAATATCTATTATTCTGCACTATATGGTAATAGCGCAACTTGTCTAGCTTTTTTTATAGCTGCTGTAATTTCTCTTTGTTGTTTAGCAGTAGCACCAGTCACTCTTCTTGGTAAAATCTTACCTCTTTCGCTAATAAATTTTTTTAGAGTGTTTACATCTTTATAATCAAGTGGTTTACTGTTATCTGAGAAATATGCAACAACTTTTTTTCTTGGTCTAAATTTTCTTTGCATATTTTTGTCTCCTTTAAAAATTAAAATGGAATTTCTTCATCTGATGCATCTTGAAAAGGTAAATCGAATCCATCATCCATACCTGTATCAAATGAACCAAATCCTTGTGTTGTAGCAGATTTTTGAACTCTATCTCCCCAGTCAATAAACTGAACTCTTTCAGCCCAAACTTCTGTAACAAATCTTCTAGTTCCATCTTGAGCAGTAAAACTTCCAGATTGAAGTCTACCTTGAATTGCTACATTTCTACCTTTTTGCAGATATTTTTGGCAATTTTCAGCTTGTTTTCCCCAAACTACTATATTTATAAAATCAGCAGTTTGTTGACCTTTAGCTTCTAATTCTTGTTTTTTTTCTTTAGACATTCCCTTATCTACTGCAATGGTAAATCTAGCATAACTGCTACTAGATGTTTGAGTATATCTTAATTCTGGATCCTTAATTAATCTACCTATTAAAATTACACTATTCATAAAGTTCCTCCACTAAGCTTCTTGCTTAACAACCATATATCTAATGACAGCATCAGATATTCTTGATCTTCTTTCTACTTCAGCAACTACTTCAGCAGCAGCTTCAAAATTAACTATAATATAATATCCTTCTCTAATGTAGTTAATTTCATAAGCAAGTTTTCTATTTCCCCATTCGTTAATTTCTGTAATAGTTCCATTAGCTTCAATAGCAGCTTTAATTCTATCAAATGCTTGGTTTCTTACTTCATCTTCTAAATTTGGTTTGAAAATAAAAACTCCTTCATATTTTCTCATTACATTCACCTCCTTATGGTCTCTGGCTCTTTTTATCGAGCAAGGATTTACCAATATATTATATCACAAAAAAAAATATATGTAAAGTTTTTACTTAAAAAATCACATATATTTTTTAGAGATTTATAGAATGCTACATTTTTCCGATATCTTTTCTATATTGTTTTGTTTCAAATGATATTTTTTCAATGTTTTTATAAACTTTTTCTCTGATTTCATCATAGCTGTTACCAAGCGCAGTAACTGATAAAACTCTACCTCCATCAGTCAATATTTTACTTCCATTTACCTTAGTATTATTATGATAAACATAAATATCTTTGTCAACCAAATCTATTCCAGATATCTCTTTTCCTTTTTCATATTTTTTAGGATAACCTCTGGAAGTTAAAATAACTGTTAAACATTTTTCTTTTTTCCATTTTAAATCTTCTCTTTTTAAACTACCATCTAAAGATTTTTCTATAGCTAAGAGTAAATCACTTTCCATTCTAGGTAAAACTACTTCCGTTTCAGGATCTCCAAATCTTACATTAAATTCCAATACTTTAGCATCTTCATCAATCATAAATCCAATAAAAAGTATTCCTGAATATTCTAAATGCTCGTTTTTTAATCCATTTGAAATTTTTTCTAAAGTTTTTTCGATTTTTAATTTTAATTCTTCATTAAATAACTCACTTGGCGAATAACAGCCTACACCCCCTGTATTTTCACCTTCATCATTATCAAAAATTCTCTTATAGTCTCTTGCACTTTCCATAGGAATTAAATTTCCTTTAGATACAAAACAAAGTAAAGAAGCTTCTTTCCCTTTTAAAAATTCTTCAATAACAACTGTGGTTCCTTCTTTTCCAAAAATCTTATCTTCAAAAAGTTCTTTGAAATAATCTAAAACTTCGTCTTTAGTATTACAAATTCTAACACCTTTTCCTGCACAAAGTCCATCAGCCTTTATAACTATTGGATATGAAAAATTCTCAATAGCTTTTTTTCCTTCTTCTATCGATTTTATAGTTTCATATTTTGCAGTTGGAACATCATATTTTTTCATAAATTCTTTTGCAAAATCTTTACTACCTTCAAGTCTTGCACTTTTTTTATCCGCTCCAAAAACTCTTATATTACTACCTTTAAACAAATCAACAATACCTTCACAAAGCGGAGCTTCCGGTCCTACAACTACTAAATCAATATCATTATTCTTTGAAAATTCAAAAATTTCTTCATTTGTATTTAATTCGACATTTTTAGCATATCTAAGAGTTCCTGCATTACCTTTTGAACAAAAGAGTTCAGTACATTTATTACTTTCAGATATTTTTTTACAAATAGCATCTTCTCTTCCACCATTACCAATAACTAAAACTTTCATGACTTCCTCCTAATGTCTAAAATGCCTTGTAGATGTAAATACCATTGCTATGCCGTATTCATCACATAATTTTATTACGTTCTCATCCTTTATAGACCCCCCCGGTTGAATTACTGCTTTAATTCCATTCTCTTTTAATAATTCAACAGTATCTTCGAAGAAGAATGCATCTGATGCTAAAACTGCATCTTTAAGATTTTCTTTTGATCTTTCCAATCCTTCTTCAACTGCCCAAGAACGTCTAACTTCTCCTTGTCCTATTCCAATAGTAGCATTATTTTTTACTATTACTATTCCGTTTGAAGAAACTGTTTTACAAGCTTTAAAACCGAAAATTAAATTTTTTAACTCTTCTTCAGTTGGTTTTCTCTTTGTAACAACTTTTAAATCTTCTTTAAATAAAATATTATCATAGTCTTGAACAACAATACCATTTAAAACTTCTTTTATTGTTGTTTTTGGAAGTTTGAAATCTGAAATATTTCCTACTTCAATTAATCTAATATTTTTCTTTTGAGTTAAAATTTCTATAGCTTCTTTAGAAAATTTATTTGCAATTACAATTTCTACAAAAAAACTATTAATCTTTTCTGCTATATATTTAGTCACTTCTCTATTTAAAGCAATAATTCCTCCAAAAATCGAAACTGAATCACAAGCATAAGCCTTATCGTAAGCATCATCAATATTATCTGAAATTGCAAGTCCACAAGGATTGTTATGTTTGACCGCAACTACACAAGGTTCATCAAATTCTTTAACAATTTTAATAGCTGAGTACATATCAGTTAAGTTATTATATGACAATTCTTTTCCATGTAATTGCTTGAAATCAGCTTTTTCATCATCCTTAACATATACTTTTTCGTAAAAAGAAGCATTTTGATGCGGGTTTTCCCCATATCTCAAATCATTAACTTTTTTATAAGTCATTGTTAATTTTTCTGGAAAATCAATATTCAATAAATCATTGAAATAAGATGAAATCAAAGCATCATAGTATGCAGTATAATTAAAAGCCTTACAAGATAGATACAATCTAAAATCTTTATCCAATTTATCTTCCTTCAATCTTTCAATAATCTCAGAATAATCTTTAGGATCAACAACAATAGATACATCGTTATAGTTTTTAGCAGCAGCTCTAATCATTGAAGGTCCACCTATATCAATATTCTCAATTAAATCTTCATGTGTTTTATTTTCACTATTTAAAACTTTTTCAAAAGGATATAAATTGTTTACAACCATATCTATTGAAGAAATACCAAGATTATCAACCGTTTCAACATGACTTTGTTCATTACGTTTATATAAAATTCCACCATGTATAAATGGATGTAAAGTCTTAACACGACCATTTAAAATTTCCTTGAAATTAGTTACTTCATCAACTTCAATAACATTAAGTCCACTTTCTTTTAAAATTTTATAAGTTCCTCCAGTTGAAATAAT
This sequence comes from Parvimonas oralis, assembly GCF_047608425.1. NCBI lineage: Bacteria > Bacillati > Bacillota > Tissierellia > Tissierellales > Peptoniphilaceae > Parvimonas > Parvimonas oralis. Next base: position 354,766 of record NZ_JBLKRS010000001.1, on the reverse strand, counting down.
TTCCCATCCTAATTTTACAAGTTCACTTGCAAATTCAACAATATTTTCTTTTTCAAAAACACTTATTAACACTCTTTTTGACATCTTATTCCTCCACTATGAATGCTCTATTATCTTTAAAAACAATCTTATTATCACAAAATGCCTTTACTGTCTTCACCAATATTTCATGTTCTATTTCTAAAACCCTTTTAGCAACAGTTTCAAAGTCATCATTTATAAAAACCGGAACAACATCTTGCAATATTATAGCTCCGGTGTCTACATTTTCATCAACAAAATGTGTTGTAGCTCCGGTAAATTTAACACCTGATTTTATAACTGCCTTATGAACATTTTCTCCATAAAATCCGTCTCCGCAAAAAGAAGGAATCAAAGATGGATGAATATTTATAATTCTATTTGAATACTTTGAAACCAACTTTGAAGATAAAATATTCAAATAACCTGCAAGTACAATCAAATCAATGTTATTTATTTCTAGCTCTTCAAGTATTCTTTCATCATATTCTTCATTACTAAAAAAGTTCTTTCTATTCAAATAAAATGTATAGATACTTTCACTTTGTGCTCTTATTAGCCCATAAGCATTTTTTCTGTTTGAAAAAACCAATTTTATCTTTCCATTAATTTTATTTTCTTTGACAGCATCAATTATGGCTTGTAAATTTGTTCCTCCACCGGAAATAAAAACAGCTATATTCAACATAATTTACCTTTCCTTAAATTATTTATTTTTTCTTTCTAAAATTCTTCTTTGAATATCAGTTAAAGAATTATTAAAATCCTCTTCATAATCGTACAATCCTGCAGGATAGTCTCCATTAAAGCAATCCATACATAATCCATTATATGGAGCATCAAATTTAAGACCTATTGAATCTACAAGTCCTTGCTCACTCAAATACCCTAATGAATCAGCTCCTATTATTTCTTTTATTTCTTCCAATGTTTTATTAGCTGCAATAAGTTCTCTTGAAGTAGAAATATCTATTCCATAAAAACTAGGAAATGCAAAAGGAGGAGATGCAATTCTAACATGAACTTCAGATGCTCCTGCATCTTTTAAAAGTTTAACAATTCTTTTACATGTTGTACCTCTAACTATTGAATCATCAACCATAACAACTCTTTTTCCTTTAACAACCCCTTTAACCGCAGATAATTTCATTCTTACACCTTGCTCTCTAAGCTCCTGAGTAGGCTGAATAAAAGTTCTTGCAATATATTGATTTTTAATCAATCCCATTTCATAAGGCAAACCACTTTCTTCTGCAAATCCACTTGCTGCAGAAAGTGAAGAATTAGGTACACCAACAACTATATCTGCATCTGCAGGGCATTCTCTTGCAAGAGTTCTTCCTGTATTTTTTCTTGCAGTATGAACATTAATTCCTGCAATATTAGAATCCGGTCTTGCAAAATAAACATATTCCATAGCAGCAATTGAAATTCTATCAGGAGTAGTGTAATTTTCTATTCTAAGACCATCTTTATTTATAATAGCCAATTGTCCTGCTTTTACATTACAGACAAATTCAATACCAATATTATCAATAGCACAAGTTTCGCTCGTCATAACATAAGTTCCATTTTCTGTTTTACCAATAACTAGAGGTCTTAAAGAATTTGGATCAACTGCTCCATATAAAGTATCCTTAACTAGAACTAAATAAGTAAAACCACCTTTAATTTTACTCAAACTTTCTTTTAGTTTTTCTTCGAAAGATTCTTTTTTACTCCTTCTGATTAAGTGAATTAACACTTCAGTATCTGATGAAGAATGAAAAATTGCTCCTTTTTTTTCTAACTCTACTCTCAAGCTCTTAGCGTTTACTAAATTTCCATTATGACAAATAGCAACACTCATATCATAAAAATCAAATAGAAATGGTTGAACATTTCTTACACTATTATCTCCCGCTGTTGCATATCTTACATGTCCTATCGCAGATGTCCCAACTAAGCTATATAAAAGCTCTTTATCTTTAAAAACTTCAGAAACCAATCCTAAATTCCTATAACTATATAATTTTTCTCCATCAGAACTAATTATTCCTGCCCCTTCTTGTCCTCGATGTTGTAAACTATGAAGTCCAAAATATGTTAACTTTGAAGCATCTTTATGATTCCAGACACCAAAAACTCCACATTCTTCATTTATTCCACGCACTTGTTATTCTCCTTAAAAATCTTTTTTATTATCAATATTTTTATATAAAAATATTGATTTTATGCTAATATATATTATTTATTTCCTTTAAAATAGTTTACACCATTTTCAAATATATTTTGAATTTCTTTTATAGTTTTATTTTTATATAAACCGGTTCCATAACGCTCACTATGTCCCATTTTTCCTAAAACCAATCCGTCTTCACTAATCATACCTTCAATGGCATATAGTGAACCATTAGGATTAAATTTTCCATTGCTACTTGCATTACCTTCAAAATCACAGTATTGGAAGGCACATAAATCCTTAAATTTCTCAATATTGTTTCCAACAAGTTTTCCTTCACCATGACTAAACATAATTTCATGCAATTGTCCAATTTCAAAATCTTGAGTCCAAGGAGAATTTAAATTTGCAACACGAGTTATAGCACTTGTTGAAATATGATGATAGCTGTCATTCCTATATAATGTTAAGTCATCTTCAGTTAAAGACTTTATTCTTCCGTAAGGTATAAGTCCTGACTTAATTAATGCTTGAAATCCGTTACAAATACCTAAAATTAATTTTTTATCATCTAAATGTTTATGAATTGCATCTTTAACTTTTTCGTTTTTTAAAACATTTACTATGAACTTTGCACTTCCATCAGGCTCATCTCCACTTGAAAATCCGCCTGGTATCATAATAATGTGTGCATCTTTTATTCCATTTACTAATTCATCAATTGATTTTTCAATATCATCTTCCTTTTTGTTTCTAAATATAACAGTTTTTGTTGTAGCACCTACGTCAATAAATGCTTTTTCTACGTCATATTCACAATTAGTTCCAGGAAATACAGGAATTAAGACATTTACATTTTCAATATATTCTTTAAAATATTTTTTTTCAATTTTATAATTAGATAAATTTTCACAATTTCCACAGTCTAAATTTTGATATAAAGGATAGATTTTATCTAATGTTTTTGTATATGCATTATATATTTCATCATAATCAAATTTAATTCCATTTATAGATATTTCTTCACTAACCATTCCAATTTTTTCAAAAGGTAATTCACAATTTGATTCTACAACAATTGATGCAGGATCAAAATTTAAAATATTTTCCTTATTAACTGTAAAACCTAAACCATTTCCAACTGCCATTTTTACTAGAGAACTTACTACACTACCTTCTTCCTGAACATATGCTGATAAAATTTTACCTGATTTTATAAGTTCATTTATTAGTTCATAGCTTTTTAATGTTTCCTTAATTTCAGGATATCCTTTCGAATTTTTTACAATAGGAACATAATATATATAATTTCCAATTGTTTTTAATTCTGGAGAAATTACATTCTTAATTTTAACAGGAGTACATGCAAAAGATATCAATGTTTCAACGACATTTAATTCGTTAAATGTTCCAGACATACTATCTTTTCCTCCGATACTTGGACATCCTATCTCATTTTGAGCATAGATAGTTCCGAGTAAGCTTTGAGTAACTTTTCCCCATTTTTTACTGTCTTTTCCAAGTTTTTCAAAATATTCTTGGAAAGAAAAATATAAATTACTTTTATCTCCACCAACAGCATAAACTTTGGCAACAGATTCTAAAACAGCATAAATAGCTGATAAGAATGGTGAGTAATGAGATATCTTTGGAATAAATCCATAACTCAAAATTGTAGCTGTATCACTTGTTGAATGAATTGTAGGTAATGCCTGAATACCAGCTTGAACAGGAGTTAATTGATTTTTACCTGAGAAGGGCATTAATACGGTTGTTGCACCTATTGAAGCATCAAACCTTTGAGCAATTCCTTTTTGACAAGCTACATTTAATGATGATAATTCATTTAATACATTTTCTTTAGAAATAAGCTTATTTTCAAAAGGATTGCTTCCATTATTATCGCATAATAATGCTTTTGAGTGTTGTCTTACTCCACTTGTTGCCAAAAAGTCTGCGCTTAAATCCATAACCTTATCATCATAATAATACATCTCTAGTCTTCTTCTATCGGTTATAGTTGCTACTTTAGAATATTCTATATTTTCTTTTTCACATTCTTTTATAAAAATTTCATAATCATTTGGTGATATTACAGTTGCCATACGTTCTTGTGACTCACTTGTGGCAATTTCTGTCGGATTTAACCCTTCATATTTCAATAAAACTTTATCTAAATGAATTTCAATTCCATCAGATAATTCTCCGATTGCAACACAAACACCACCAGCACCAAAATCATTACATTTTTTAATCAATTTTGTAACTTCAGGTTTTCTAAATAATCTTTGAATTTTTCTCTCTTCAATGGCATTTCCTTTTTGCACTTGACTTGATGCTGTTTCAAGAGAATCATTTGTATGAATTAAACTTGAACCGCTTGCTCCTTGAATACCGTCTCTACCTGTTCTTCCTCCAATTAAGATTACAATATCATCTTTAACAGGAGTTTCTCTTTTGAAATCTCCGTATTTAACAGCTCCAACAACTGCTCCAACTTCCATATGTTTAGCAACATAAGAGTCATCATAGAGTTCCTTTACATAAGTTGTTGCAAGTCCAATTTGATTACCATAAGATGAGTAGCCACTTGTGGCTTTTGTAGAAATATCAACTTGAGGTAATTTATGCTTCAAAGTTTCTTCTCTTTTTTGTAAAATATTACCACAACCTGTTACTCTCATTGCTTGATAAACATAACTTCTTCCGGACAATGGATCTCTAATTGCTCCTCCAACACAAGTACTCGCTCCACCAAAAGGTTCAATCTCTGTAGGGTGATTATGTGTTTCGTTTTTAAATTGAATTAACCATTTTTCTGTTTCTCCATTATTTTCAATATCAGTAAAAAATGAACAAGCATTAATTTCTTCACTAACCTCTATATTTTGATCATTTAATACTCTTTTATGATATTTACCGAATATACTTGCCATATCCATTAGAGTTATAGGCTTAGTAATATTTAATTCTTTTCTAACATTTAAATAAATATCAAAAGCATTTTGCATTTCTTTTTGGAAAAGCTTAGATTCAATTTTAATATCATCTAACACAGTTTCAAAAGTTGTATGTCTACAATGATCACTCCAATAGCAGTCTAAAACGTAGATTTCAGTTTCAGTAGGTATTCTTCCTTCATTCCTAAAATAATCTTGAATGAAAATTAAATCCTCAATATTCATCGCTAGAGACATTTCTTTTTTTAAATCAATTAATTCATCTTTTGAAAAAGAAGAAAAGCCTTTTAAGTCTTTCATTTTTTTCATTTCTGAACTCATTGAAAAACTCAAAATATTCATATCTTTAACTCTTGATTCAATAGGATTAACCAAATATTTTTTTACTTTATCCATTTCATCTTGATTTAAAACTCTATCAAAAATTATAAGTTTTCCGCTTCTTACAGTAATTTTTGAATTGTTATCTAAAAGAGATACACATTGAACTGCACTATCAGCTCTTTGATCATATTGAGCAGGTAATGTTTCATAAGCAAAATATCTTCCATCTTGTAGTATTATGTCTTCAACTACTTCATCAATCATTACTTCTGAAAAAACTGAATTTTTAGCTAATTCATAAGTTTTTTCATTGATATTGTAAATGTCATATATAATATAAAGCTCTAAATCTTTTATTCCTAAATTATATTCAATATTTAAATTGTATTTAAGATCTAAAGCTTCCTTATTATATCCATCCCTCTTCTTAACAAAAATTCTCTTATCCATAATTCCTCCAAAATTTACTAACATAAAATTACTTTAGAATTTCCTTCTACAACTTCTCCAACTTCGTAAATTTCCTCATTCATTTCTTTAAATAAGTCTTTTATTCCTTCAACATCTTCTCTTTCTACAAAGATTAACATACCTATCCCCATATTAAAAGTTCCATACATTTCTTCTTTTGAAATTTCTCCCCATCTTTGAAGAAGTGAAAAAATTTCTTTTTGAGGAATATTTTTTTCTATAATTTTAGCATCAACATCATCACCTAAAACTCTTGGTACATTTTCATAAATTCCTCCACCTGTTATATGACAAAGACCATTTACCTTAAATTTTTCTAACAAATTAACTATTGATTTCGCATAAATTTTAGTTGGAGTCAAAAGTTCTTCCCCTAAAGTTTTTCCTGTTTCTATCATATCGTTTAATGAAAAGTTTTTACAATCAAAAATTATCTTTCTGACTAAAGAAAAACCGTTACTATGAACCCCTGAAGATGGTAATGCTAAAATAACATTTCCTTTTTTTACATTTTTCTTACCATCAATTATTTTATCTTTTTCGACAACACCTACACAGAAACCTGCAATATCATAATCTTCTTCTTTATATATTCCTGGCATCTCAGCAGTTTCTCCGCCAATTAAAGCACTTCCTGATTGAATACATCCTTCTGCAACACCTTCAACAATACTTGCCATTTTTTCTGCAACAAGTTTTCCGGTAGCAATATAATCTAAGAAGAATAAAGGTTTAGCACCTTGACATAAAATATCATTAACACACATTGCAACACAATCTATTCCAACTGTATTATGAACATCCATCATTTGAGCTAATTTTACTTTCGTTCCAACTCCGTCAGTTCCAGAAACCAAAACAGGATTTTTAAAATCTTTTCCAAGTTCAAAAAGTCCTGAAAAGCCGCCTAAATCAGAAAGAACACCTTCTGTATAAGTATTTTTTATAAATTTTTTTATTAAATTTACTTCATTATATCCTTCATGTTTATTTACTCCTGCAGATTTATATGTTAATGCCATTAAAATATCCTCCATTTATATATCTAAATCATTATCCATTTTTTTTACTTGTTCTTTCATCTCAAGCTTATATTCTTTAAGTTTAACTTTTAACTCATCATATTTTAATGATAAAATTTGTGTTGCTAAAATACCGGCGTTTTCAGCTCCATCTATTGCTACAGTTGCAACAGGCACTCCTTTAGGCATTTGAACAGTTGAAAGTAGAGCATCTAATCCATCAAGTGTTGAAGCTTTAACTGGAACACCTATAACAGGTGCCGTTGAAATTCCAGCTAAAACACCTGCTAGGTGAGCTGCTTTACCTGCAAATGCTATAATTAATTCAATCTTATTTTCTTCCATTTTATTAACAAAATCTATTGCAAATTCTAAAGAACGATGAGCAGAGATAACTCTTGCATCATATTCTATCCCAAATTTTTTTAAAATATCACAAGTTTTTTTAGCAATATCTTTATCAGAAATACTGCCCATAATAACTGCCACTTTCATAATTACCTCCAAATTATTTTAAATATTAATCCCTTTCTCAATTCTTATCACCTGGTTGGCATCTAAAAGCCTTGTAGTTTCACAATATAAAAAGCCGGAATATTCTCCGGCTATGATTATTTAAGCAAAAAAGAATATAAATCAGTTGGTGCAACAATTTTATCTCCATTATAGACTCTCATATTGCCACCAGATATTTCGTCAATTAATACAACTTCTCCATCAACTTTACCAAATTCCAACTTAATATCGTATAAAGTAAGTCCCTTTTCTTTTAAAACATCTCTAATAATAGTACAAATTTCTTTAGTAAGTGCTACTAAGTCTTCATATTCCTTTTCAGTTAATATATTTAACATAACAAGTGCATCCTTAGTAATTAAAGGATCACATCTTTCATCATCTTTTAATGTAATTTCAACATAAGTATCTAAATCATCATTAGGTTTTGCATATAAACCATATCTTCTTATAAAACTTCCTACAGCTTTAAATCTACAAATTACCTCTATACCTTTACCAAAAACTTTGCAAGGTTTTACGGTCATAGTATTCTCTTTTAAATCACAATCTATATAATGAGTTCTAATTCCCTTTTCCTTTAAAATTTCAAAGAAAAATTTAGTAATCTTTAAACCTTCATGTCCTACACCTTCAATTGATAAACCAACAGTGTTAGCACCAGGATCAAATACTCCATTTTCTCCTGTAACATCATCCTTAAACTTTAAAACGTAATTTCCATCTTCGCTCTTGTAAATATCTTTTGTCTTTCCAGTGTAAATTTTTTCCATAAAATACCTCCTAAAATTAAACATAAGAAATAAATAAGCCCAGCAAGTAGGCTTCAAGCGAAACCTACCTCCTGGGCTTTTCTCCCTTAGGTGTAATACTTAAAAAGTATTCGTATCGCTCGGACCAGCAAATAGATTCGGAACCCTAGATACTCTTTCTCTCATTAATTTTATTTCATTTAAGTTATCATAATTAACTTACAACTAAATGATAGCAAGAAAAATCTATTTTGTCAATATGATTTTTTAAAAATATTTTTATTATAAATTGTTCTACATAATTTATTATTTATAATACTTTAAATAAAATATACTTTCTTCAAATTCAGATAAAATTAGTTTAAATCCACATTCTTTTGCATGATTTTTTATCATATCAATCGTTTGTATTTCATTTCTTATTACTCCATAAGTTGTATGAACTTCATTATTTTCAAAACGAATATCCAATTCAACTAAAAATGGTTTAGGATAAATATTTTCTATCTCTGTATCCCATATACATAAAATACCACCTGTTTTTAATACACGGAAGGATTCAAATATAGCTTTTTTCTTAGTTTCTTCATTCATATACATCAATGAATAAAAAAATGTTACAACATCAAATGAATTTTCTTTAAAATTTAAATTGGTAGCATCCATCAAAATTTTATTACAAAAATCAGGAGCTTCATCAAGCTCTTCTTTTCTATTGTCTATTGAAATAACCTGATTGGTATATAGACGTCCTATTATTCCTTCTCTTCCACCACCAATATCTAAAATATCACCTTTTAATTCTTTTTTTAAATTAATTCTCATAACATCCTCCAAATCAATTATACCATAAATAAATTCTTAAAACATTATTTACTTTATAATTATCTCTATTTATGGTATTATTATCTATATATTTTTTAGAAAGGAGATAATATGTTTAAACTGTTAAAAAAGAAAAGTTTTAGAAATTTATTAGTTTTTGACTTATTATATCAACTTGCTTTTATTGTTATTTTATTACCTTTTGCAAAAGAATTTTTTTCATATATTTTAAAATTAACTAAATTTGGCTTTTTCTATATAGAAAGTCCTAGTATTTTCGCAAAATCTCCGGCAAAAATATGGTCTGTTTTAATAATTATTTTCTCATTTTCTATAGTTAAATTATTTGAAGTAAGTAGTTTTATATTTACTGCAAATCAAATAAGACTAGATAATGAAGTTTCAATTTTAGAAATTTTTAATAATTCATATAAACAAATAAAATCAAAAATAAGTTATATACAAAATTATTTGATTCTAATATTGGTGTCCATAAACATACCTGTATCAACTTCAATTCACAAAGGAATAAAACTTCCTAATTTTGTTACAGATTATATTTTAAATTCAACTGCAGGAATAATATTTTTTATTATAGTAATACTATTAGCAATTGTTTTTTCAATACTTTTATTATTTATTTACCATATATTTTTTTTAGAAGATAAAAATTTTTTTGAAAGTATAAAGATAAGTTTTAGTAGGATTAGAAAGAATATTTTTAAAAGTATAAAAGTATTAATTATATTAGGAATAAAGAATTTACTAATTCAAATTATAAAATTTATATGTTTAATTTCAATAATACTAATATTTTATATGCATACAAATAATAAAACATTAAGTAATGCCGGAATAATTGCTTATTTATGTATTGCAACATTTTTAAAAGTTTTTACAAATGTATTATCAAATTTTATTACTTTTTACGATTTATCAAAATTTTATTTTAATTCTTCTAGTAATATAGAATTATCTAAAAATATTTATCCTGCAAACAAAATTAAATTAAAAGTGGCACTTGTAATGGTATTTTTAATTTTTGCCGGAATTTTTAGTAAATATAGAAATTCAAATGAAGAAATAAAATTCTACCATACTTTCAGGAATCTAAAGCCGGATATTATGGCCCACAGAGGAAGCACAAAAAATTCTGCTGAAAACACATTAGAATCTATAAATGAAGCTATTCATAATGGAGCTGAATTTGCTGAAATAGACGTAGTATTGACGAAAGACAATGTAGTTGTTTTATCACATGATCATAATTTAAAAAGACTTACAGGAAAAAAAGTTAATATCGAAAATTTAAATTTTGAAGAATTAAAAAATTACAAAATAATTGATGAAAAAAATTCTAAAGAATATAAATTTATCGATTTAAAAACTGTGCTTGAAAAAACTTCAGGAAAAATAAAATTAAATATAGAATTAAAACCATTTAAAAACAACGAGAAAATATTAGCTCAAGAAGTAGCAAAATTAATTAAGGATAAACCATATGATGTAATTGTTTCTTCCTTATCTCCAAAAGCCTTACAAGAAATTAAAGATATAGAGCCTAGTATTTCAACAGGACTAATATTAGCTTTTAGTTATGGTAATTTTTACAATGCAAAATTTGTTGATTTTTTCTGTATTGAAAAAGAAATTGTTACAAATGAAATGATAAGAAAAATACAAAAAAATGGTAAGAGAGTTTATATATGGACTACAAATACTAATGATGAAATTGTAAAAGCATTCACGAGTGGTGCAGATGGAATAATAACTGATGAAGTTTCTCTTTCTAAAGAAATTTTGGAATTAGAAAAAAATAATTTTAATTTTGAGCAAATAATAATTAATAAAATATTTTCTTTAGTTCCATAAAAAAACGTCAGCATATTTTACTGACGTTTTTTTAAATTTAAATAACTATTTTAAAGGTATCTTCTTAGTTAAATCTTCAACTATTCTTAATGCCTTCGCTTTTCCTTCTTCTCCATTCTTTATAACTTCTGCAATTGCTTCAGCTACTAAATCCATTTCTTCTTCTTTAAATCCTCTAGTAGTGATAGCAGGAGTTCCAAGTCTTATACCACTTGTAACAAATGGTGATCTAGGATCATTTGGAATTGTATTTTTATTACAAGTAATATGAACTGAATCCAATGCTTTTTCAACTTCCTTACCACTCATATCACAATCTCTTAAATCAACTAACATTAAGTGGTTATCTGTACCATTAGATACAAGTTTAATTCCTCTGTCCATCAATCCTTTTGCTAATGCTTGAGCATTTTTCAAAACTTGTTCTTGATATTTTTTAAAATCAGGTTCTAAAGCTTGTTTGAAAGCAATAGCTTTAGCAGCAATTATGTGTAATAATGGTCCACCTTGTGATCCCGGAAATACAGCTCTATTGAAATTAAACTTTTCATTTGCAGCAGCACTTGCTAAAATAAGACCACCCCTTGGTCCTCTTAATGTCTTATGAGTTGTAGAAGTAACTACATCAGCATAAGGAATTGGAGATTCATGTAATCCTGCAGCAACTAAACCGGCAATATGAGCCATATCAACCATTAATACTGCTCCTACTTCATCACAAATTTCTCTAAATTTCTTAAAATCTATTTTTCTTGCATAGGCAGAAGCACCTGCAATTATCATTTTAGGCTTACATTCTTTAGCAATTCTTAAAACTTCATCATAATCGATAAATCCATTTTCATCAACTTCATAAGGTACTGGATTATAAATATTACCTGAGAAATTAATAGGATTTCCATGTGTTAAATGGCCACCATGATTTAAGTTCATACCCATATAAGTATCACCAGGTTTTAAAACTGCAAAAAATACAGCGAAGTTAGCTTGTGAACCTGAATGAGGTTGAACGTTTGCATACTCACAACCATAAAGTTCTTTAACTCTTTCAATAGCTAATTTTTCTGCTTCATCTACTACTTCACAGCCACCATAATATCTCTTTCCAGGATATCCTTCAGCATACTTATTAGTTAATATACTGCCAGCTGCTTCTAAAACGGCATCATTTACCCAGTTTTCAGAAGCTATCAATTCAATATGACTATTTTGTCTTTCTAATTCTTTGTCAATCACTTCAGCTATAGCTGGATCAACTTTTCTTATATTATCATTTGAAAACATTTCTAATACCCCCTATCACAAATATATTATCATATTTTAAATATTTAGTCAATATGTTTTCTAATATAGGCATAATTGTTAAAAAAATTCTTCTCGTTTAAATCATTTTAAATTTATAATATTTTATTTATATTTACTTTTTGTTAAAAAAATGTTATAATATAAAAAAATATATAAAATATACATTTTATAGTTAGATTTATACATATTTGGAGGATTTTATGGACTTTAAACAATTAGAAACATTTATAACTATTGTAAAAACAAAATCTTTTACGAAAACTGCTGATGTGTTATATATAACTCAGCCATCTGTTACAAATCATATACAAGCTCTTGAATCTGAACTTAACACTTCTCTTTTTGTCAGAACAAGAAGAAGTGTTACTTTAACTCAAGCAGGAAGTATTGTATACAAACATGCTTTAAATATTTTGGCTTCTTATGATGAAATTATAAGAGATTTAGACATATATTCTCAAAATTTAAAAGGAACTTTAAATATTTGTGTTTCTTCCGTTCCTAGAAAAATCATATTACCAAATTTAATTGAAAAATTCTCAAATTTATTTCCTGATATTTCTTTTAATATTAGTAATGATGATTCTAGAACCGTTATTGATAGTATTCTAGTTGGAGAAACAGATTTTGGTATTGTAGGACTAAAAATATCTAATCCTAAATTGATTTATACTCAAATTATGGATGATCACATTGTATATGTTGTTAATAAAGATGCATATCCCGACTTAAAAAACTATTCAGTTATTAATATTGAAGATTTAAGTAATGATAAAATTTTACTCAGAGAAATTGGCTCAGGTACTAGACAAATAGTTGAAGATGAGTTAAAAAGAAATAACTCATTGAATGTCATTTCTAACAGTGTTGCAACTATACATGATACTAATACTATTTTAGAACTTATTACAAAAGGAGTAGGAAGTGGCTTTATCTCCCAAAGAATGTTAAATATATCTCCTTTTAAAGATAAAGTAAAAATACTAAACATAAAAAATCTTTATCTAAATAGAAAATTTTATTTTGTTTATAATAAAAATTTACAATTTTCAAATATAAATAAAATATTTAAAGATTTTATGATGGATGAAATTAATGAATTAAAAAAAGAATTAGATATTAATTTAATATAAATATATTTGATAATAAAAAATCTCTATGGTTTTCATAGAGATTTTTTGTTACGCTAATTTATTTGTTTAATCTTCAAAAACTCTGTATATGTCAATTCACTACTAATTGAATTAGTCCATTGAAAAGTAACTACTTCTCTTCTATTTTTTAAACTAACTGTAAAAATTGGTAATGTTCCTATATCCTGATTTTTTATTTCATACATAGAAATATCATCTGCTGTTAAAATTACTATTAGATTCTCATCTGGAGAAACAAAATAATCTAATACATTTTGAACTTTTTCTTTAACTTTCAATTTAGAAATTTTGCTAGATTTATTAGAAAAGATGTCAACATTTGGAATTAAGTCTAAATCAATTTCACTCGACACAAAATTATCATGTGAATAATTACTCAATATTCCTTTAAAAATCCAGTTAAAATTACTTCTTTTAACGCCAAAATTTTTCATATCATACAAATTAATGTTATCACTTGAATATCCAAGTTTTCTTATATTATTAAAATACGCTTTTTCTCCTCTATCTCCAGCAATATCTTTAATCGATATTTGCTTTTCATCTGATAGTCCATCAATTTTATATATTGAATAATTTTTTTTATTTGTCTCCGAATTATATGATTCAAGACTAATATAATTTTTACTCAAAAAATTGATTGTTGCATTTTTTATAGCTAACTCAATTCTATTAGAATTATTTATATAGTCATTACTGACATAAATCCCATCATTTGTTGAATTTACAAGAAAAAATTTATTCTTATTGTTTATAAAAAGTCCCTCTATCTTGTTAAATGTTGGTTTTTCATCTCCGTTTTTTCTAAATAGAAAAGTTTCATAATCAACATCTTTTGTTCCTACACTTTTTACTCCTATTAGAAAACTAATATCTTTTTTTGAATTTTGTGAATTGTCATTAGAATTTAGTTCACCAATATTATTTTTATCAACATCATCTGAAATTTTTTCATACATATAGTATTTTTTATTATGAATTGTAGCAATTTTATTTTTGTTAATAATTATAAATTCTTTATAAAAATTTCTTTCATCTCTTATTGAAACTACGATTACGTCCTCAGAATCAATGTTAATCTTATCAGTTACGACTCCATTATATAATAAATAATTTTTAAAATTTACTTGTCTAAATTTAAATTTAGGATTCGTTGTTTTTGTTTTTTCAAAATAAATTATTTCTTTATTTATATATAATTTATCATCTGTTATTTTAGACTCGCTACCATCGCTTAATGATGTTATAGAAGTCAATTGCCATGTTCCCGATACTAACAATGAATTCGCTTTTGGTTCTGAAATCATTGAATTTATATCAGTATATCTAAAAAAATTACCTCTTAATACAAAAAATAGTAAAATTGTCAAACAGAATAAACTAATACCAATACTACTAAATATTAATTTCTTATATCTCATTTTTAAGTTCTCCTTTTTCAAGTGGGAGTTCAACTCTAACTACAGTACCTTTTTCTAGAACACTTCTTATAATTAAATTTCCATTATGAGCTTTTACAATTTCTTCACAAATAGACAATCCAAGGCCTGTATGTGAATTACTATTAGAGCCTTTATAAAATTTACCCGTAACTAACGAGATTTCATCTTCTGAAATTCCACAACCATTATCTATTACTTCAACAACAGCTATATCATCTTCAATTTTTATATCAGTTAAAACAACTCCACCTTCATCAGTAAATTTTAAAGCATTATCTAAAATGTTGATAAATACTTGTTTAATTCTATCTCTATCAGCAATTACCATTACTCTTTTA
This sequence comes from Parvimonas oralis, assembly GCF_047608425.1. Lineage (NCBI taxonomy): Bacteria > Bacillati > Bacillota > Tissierellia > Tissierellales > Peptoniphilaceae > Parvimonas > Parvimonas oralis. Next base: position 339,603 of record NZ_JBLKRS010000001.1, on the reverse strand, counting down.
GTTTCATCATAATTTAAAATCATATCAATTTTTTTGGAACTAGATTTTGGCATTAATTGTTTATTTATAAAAATTCCAAGTTCATTGAGATCAAAAAGTTCCTTATTCATTATAAGTCTTCCACTACTAAGCTCTGAAAAATCTAAAAGTTCTGTTACCATATTACCTAATCTGTCACTTTCTTTTTCTATAATACTTAATCCATCTTCCAAAAGTTTATTTCCTTTAGCCTCCGGTTGAAGTGTAAATGCCCAGCCCTTTATTACAGTAAGTGGAGTCCTTAATTCATGAGAAATACTTGAAATAAAATCTTTCTTTAATTGTTCTTTCTTTACTAAATTCTCACTCATTAAATTCATAGTACTTCCTAGCTTAGAAATTTCATAATCTCCTACTTCATCAGCTTTCTCATTTAGCTGTCCATCTGCTAATTTTAATGCAACATTAGTAAGCTTTTCTATAGGATTAACAATCTTAGTATTCATAAAAATACTAATACTCACACCTATTACAATCACAAAAAAACCAAATAGGAAAAATACTAGATATCTCTGTGCAATAATTCTATCAATATTTTCCAAAGATATTATAAATCTAGCAATTCCAACTTGTTCATTTCCATTATTAAGAGGAATAGATACGGCCAATTCATTTTTATTTGAAATAGAATTTTTATACACATAGGATCCATTACTACCATTTTTAGCTGAAATAACATCACTTGAAGACAATACTTTACCTACATGATTCCCATTAACAGTATCCAATAATACTTTACCTGAATTATTTAAAATTTGCACTTCCGAATTTACTTCACTATAAAATTCTTCTATATCATCCAAAACAAGTTCAGAAAGACTTGAATTAGCTAAATAAGTTTCATAAAGTTTTGCACTATATTTTGCTTGGCTTTGGATTACACCTGTTACTCCTGAATAATAATAATTTTTTATAGTAAATATCAGAAAAATTTCAAAAAATACTACAATTAAAAGAATTACTAATAAAAATTGAATCATAATTCTTGTTCTTAAGGATTTTTTCAATATAAAATCTTTAACATCTTTAAATTTTTCAACTAATTTATCATACTCTAGTTTGAATTCCATCTATATCCAGTCCCCCAAACTGTTTCAATATACTTTGGTTTACTTGAATTGTCTTCAATTTTAGCTCTAAGTCTTCTTATATTAACATCTACAATTTTAATATCTCCATCAAACTCTTCTCCCCATGTCATATTTAAAAGTTCATTTCTTGAAAAAGCTCTTCCTGGATTTGACATAAAAATTGTTATAATTGTAAGCTCTGTTGGTGTAAGCTCAATTTCTTTTCCTTCTTTATAAAAATTTTTAGAATACAAATCTAATTTAAAAGGATATATATTAATTAAATCACTATTGTTTTGAATTGAATCTAAACGTCTAATCAAAGACTTTATTCTCAATATAAGTTCTACAGGGTTAAATGGTTTACTTAAATAATCATCTGTTCCACTTTCAAGACCATTAATTCTATCAACATCTTGTGTCTTTGCAGTAAGCATTATTATTCCAATTTTAGGAAGTTTTTCTCTAAGAATTTTACAAACTTCAAAACCATCTATTCCAGGTAACATTACATCTAGAATAACAACCTGAGGATTATATTTTAATGCAAGTTCAACTCCTAATTCTCCAGTTCCTGCTTCTAAAACTTCAAAACCTTCTCTTTCCAAATTTATTTTTGTAAATAATCTAATATTTTCTTCATCTTCAACTAATAATATTTTACTCATCTTTTCCTCCTTAAATACTAATAAATAAACTACTAATAGTATATATTAAATTAAGATAAGTTTCAAGAATAAAAATAAAATTGCAAACAAAAAGATTGGAAAGTGTTTTAACTTTCCAATCTAAGTATAAAATATTTTCTCATTAAACTATTTCATCAACTAATTCATTTAAGTCAACAAATTTTTCACTCTCTAATCCTTTATCAAGTTTATTAACTTTCTTAATATTTACAGCTGTTACTTTATATTCAGCTGTTTTTGTTATAGGGTCATAATGAGCACTTGTCAATTGGTTAACTGGTGTTTCAGCAAAGTGGAATGTCATATAAATTAATCCAGGTTTTACTTTTTCAGTAATCTTAGCTCTACCAACTACACTACCTCTTCTAGAAGTAACTCTCATAAAATCTCCATCTTCTAGACCGTGTTTTTTAGCATCCTCTGCAGAAATTTCGATTAACTCATGTGGAAGAATTCCATCAAGAGCATCTGAATATCTTGTCATTACATTATAATGATACAAAGTTCTTCCCGTTGATAAAATTATTGGATATTCTTCATTTTCTAATTCCTTTGGTCCCTCATACTCAACAGGTACCATAAGAGCTTTATCGCCTCTTGTAAATTTACCTTCATGAAGATATTTTGTTCCCGGATGTTCTGCTGTAGGACATGGCCACTGAACTCCATTCAATTTTTCTATCTTATCATAAGTAATTCCTCTATAAGTAGGCATACATTTTCTTATTTCATCGAAAACATCTTCTGATGTTTCCCAATCAAAGCCTTTACCGCCAAGTCTTTTAGAAACATCTGCCAATATAGCCCAATCCAATCTTGCTTGTCCAGGCGCTTCGACAGCTTTTCTAACTCTTTGAACTCTTCTTTCAGATGCCGTAAATGTACCATCTTTTTCTGCATAACAAGTAGCAGGTAAAACAACATCTGCAAGTTTTGCAGTTTCAGTTAAATTAATATCTTGAACTACTAAGAAATCTAAATTACTTAAAGCATGTTTAACATGATTTGCATCTGGGTCTGAAAGTACGGGATCTTCTCCCATAATATACATAGCTTTTACTGAACCTTCTGCAGCTCCATCAAGCATTTCCGGAATTCTAAGTCCCATTTTTCTATTTAGTTTACAATCCCAATGTTGTTCAAAAAGTTTAACATTTTCTTCTTCCAATACTTTATGATAACCAGGGAAATAATTTGGTAATGCAGCCATATCACAAGCTCCTTGAACGTTATTTTGTCCACGAAGCGGATTAATACCGCCACCTTCAATACCTATATTTCCACATAGCAAAGCTAAATTAGAAAGATTCATTACATTTGAAGTACCTGTTGTATGCTCAGTAATACCTAAAGTATAGAATATACCAGCTCTTTCAGCTGAAGCATATGTTCTTGCAGCTTCATAAATTTGTTCAACAGGAACTGTAGTAATTTTACTTACAAGCTCCGGAGTATATTTTGAAACAAGTTCTTTAACTTCCTCAAATCTTTCTACTTTATTTTCAACATATTCTTTTGAATATAATCCTTCAGTAATTATTATATTCATAATACCGTTAATTAATGCAGCATCAGTTCCGGATTTTAATGAAAGATGTAAATCCGCTTCCCTTGCTATTTCAGTTTTTCTAGGATCTACTACTATTAGTTTTTTACCTTGTCTATGAGCTTGTTGCATCTTATTTCCAATTATCGGATGAGCTTCAGTTGTATTTGAACCTATTACAAACATTAAATCTGTTTTAAAAACTTCATTAACAGAGTTTGTCATAGCTCCTGAACCTAATGTTGTTGCAAGACCTGCAACTGTAGGAGCATGTCAGGTTCTAGCACAGTGGTCAACATTGTTTGTACCAATAGCAACACGCATCATTTTTTGAAAAGCAAAGTTATCTTCATTACAAGTTCTTGCTGAACTTAAACCTGCAATTGAATCTGGTCCAAAATTTTCTTTAGTTTCTTTTAATTTAGAAACAACCAAATCTAATGCTTCTTCCCAAGTAGCTTTTTCAAATACACCATTTTTCTTAATCAATGGCTCTGTAAGTCTACCCGGACTGTTAATTAAATCAGCATGGAAACGTCCTTTTACACAAAGTTGAGTTCCATTAATTGGAGAATCTTCATTTGGTGTAACACCAATAACTTTTCCCGTTTTAACATTTACATTTAAATCAAAATTACAACCTGTACCACAGAAAGGACAAGTTGTTCTAACTTTTTTAACTTCCCAAGGTCTAGTTCCCATTAATTGTTTATTGAGTAAGGCACCTGTTGGACATACGCTTATACATTGTCCGCAGAATCTACAATTATCAGTACTTAAATCTAAATTCTTATGAGTACCGATATGAGCTTCAAAACCTCTATCTACAAAGTCAATAGCCCCTGTAACTTGAACATCTTGACAAACTCTAACACATTTACCACATAAGATACATTTATTTTGATCTCTAATCATAACTGGATTGTTATCATCAATTTTATGATTTTGAACTTCACCAATCCAAGTACCTTTTTTCATTCCATATCTATAACAATATTCTTGTAATTTACAGTTACCAACCATATCACAAGTTAAACAATCACTTGGGTGATTAGAGAACAATAAATCTAAAATATTTCTTCTTATTTTTGTTAATTTGTCACTTTCAGTATTTACAACCATACCTTCTTTTACAAGTGTGGAGCATGCAGTTTCTAACTTTCTACTTCCTTCTATTTCAACAACACACATTCTACATCCAGCAAAGGCGGTAAGGCTTTTTTCATAACATAAGTTTGGAATATCAATTCCAACTTTCTTAGCGGCTTCAATGATAGTAGTTCCCTTTTCAACACTAACATTTTTGCCATTTATAGTTAAATTAATCATATTAGCCATAATAAACCTCCGGAACCTATCTTCTAATTATAGCATTAACTGGACATGCAGCTTCACAAGATCCACATTTAATACATTTAGATGGGTCAATAACATGTAATTCCTTTTGAACTCCGGTAATACAATCAACCGGACAAGCTTTAGCACATTTAGTACATCCAACGCACTTATCTGTAATAAAGAACTCAAGAAGTGATTGACAAACACCTGCCGGACACTTCTTATCATAAATATGAGCTTCATATTCATTTCTGAAATAATGAAGTGTACTAACAACAGGATTTGCTGCAGTTTGTCCAAGACCACAAAGAGATGCAACAGTAATAGTTTCTGAAAGATCTTCCAATCTTTCAATATCACCATCTTCACCTTTACCGGCAGTTATTTTTTCCAATAGTTCCAACATTCTCTTTGTACCCTCTCTACAAGGAACACATTTACCACAAGATTCTTCAACAGTAAAGTCTAAGAAAAATCTAGCGATGTCAACCATACAGTCAGTCTCATCCATAACAACCATACCACCTGAACCCATAATAGATCCAATTCTAGCAAGAGAACCAAAATCTACAGGAGTATCAAAGCAATCAGTTGGAATACATCCACCTGATGGACCACCAGTTTGAACGGCTTTTACTTTTTTATCATTACCGGTACCACCACCGATATTATATACTATTTCGTTTATAGTTGTTCCCATTGGAACTTCTACAAGACCGGCATTAGCAACCTTACCTACAAGAGCAAATACTTTAGTTCCTGAACTGTCTTCAGTTCCTATTGATCTATACCAATCTGACCCTTTATACATAATTTGCGGAACATTTGCAAAAGTTTCAACATTATTTAAAACAGTAGGTTTTTGGAAAAGACCTTTAACTGTTGTTCTATAAACTTTAGTTCTTGGCATTCCACGTTTACCTTCAATAGATTCTATTAAAGCAGTACCTTCTCCACAAACAAATGCTCCTGCACCAAGTCTTAATTCTACATGGAAACTAAAATCAGTTCCCATTATATGATTACCAAGAAGATTTTTTTCTTCTGCTTTTTTAATTGCTTCTCTTAAATTTATAACAGCCTTTGGATATTCAGCTCTAACGTAAATAAAACCTCTATCAGCTCCAATCGCATAACCACAGATAGCCATTCCTTCTAATACAGAATGTGGATCTCCCTCAAGTATGGATCTATCCATAAATGCACCCGGATCTCCTTCATCCGCATTACATACTACATATTTTTGTCCTGCAGGTTGTTGCATAGCACCTTCCCATTTTCTTCCTGTTGGGAAACCTGCACCACCACGTCCTCTAAGTCCTGAATTTTTCATTTCATTAACTACATCTTCAGGAGTAAGACCACTTATTACTTTAGCCAAAGCGTAATACCCACCTAATGCAACATATTCGTCAACACTATGTGCATCAACAATTCCAAAATTTTTTAAAGCTATTCTAGTTTGCTTTTCAAAAAACTCTCCTTTTAGACGAATTCCATTTTCGTCAATTATGTACTTATCAGGTTCTTGTTTTAACCTTTCAATTAATAGAGGATAGTTTTCTTCTTTGATAGAATCAAGCACTTTAAAATCAACTTTAGTTTTTATCATAAAATCACCCCTATTTATATTTTCTTAATATTCTTCTGATGTCCGCTTTTTTTATATGAGCATATACATCTTCATTTATTGTAACAACAGGTGCTAAATTGCATTCCCCGATACAACGAGTTTGAGCAACGGAAAATTTCAAATCTTCACTTGTTCCACCAACTTCTACCCCTACTTTATCACAAAACTCATTTAAAATTTCTTGAGCTCCTTTTACATAGCAAGCAGTTCCCATACAAACAGAAACTTGATACTTACCCTTAGGAATAAATGAAAATTGTGAATAAAAAGTAGCTACACCAAAAACTTTAGCAGGAAATATTTTCATTCTTTTTGCTATCAAATCCATTATTTCTTCAGGAAGATATCCAAAAATACTTTGTGCTTCCTGTAAAACCGGCATCAATGCTCCCGGAATGTCTTTTTTCTTATCAATAAATTCACAAAGCTCATCTATTTTGTCTTGATTTTCTTCAACGTTAAAAACAAAAGCCATAATTTGCCTCCTTTTAAAAAGTTTTAGAAAAACTCATACAATTATATAATAAAAAAATATATAGTATATATTTAAAAACATCAATATTAAATTGTAAACTATAAAAAATATAAATATGTAATTATTTTAGTATATAACAAATATGTAGTTATTCTATATAAAATATAGCGAAAAACTATGCTACATTATAACTAAAGTATATCAAAAATATCAATATTTTTCAAGCATTTTAGCTTTTAAGCATTAAAAATTTTTATACATTTTTTAAAAAAAATATTTTATTTAACATCTAATTATATATAAATTATTAACATTCTAATTTAACAATTAATCTTGTTATTTACATTTAAATAATTATTAACAAAATAAAAAATCTCCTATACCGATAAGAGATTCTTTTATAATTATTTTTATATTAAATTGTATAGAATTCTTTTAAGTCTTGTTCAAAAAATGATTTTAAACACTCCATAGCTTCTATTTCATCATCACCCGTTATTTCTATTTCTATCTCTTCTTTATTTCGAGCTTGCATTGACAAAATACTCAAAATACTTTTTCCATTATATCTGTTATTATCTTTAATTAATATAATTTCAGAATTAAATTTTACTGAATTTCTTAAAAACATAGAAGCTACTCTGGCATTAAGCCCAATTTCCGAATTGACTATAACCTTTTCCTTTAACATAACTGCCCCCTTTATTTTTTATTTCTTTTATAAATTATATCAAATATATACAGAAAAGTCCACATTTAGATATATTATTTAAACTTTTTAATACTATTAATAAATTTGTATATTATATAATGTTTTCATTTTAAAATTTCTATTATTATTTTATATGTTTAATATATTGAATACTCCCCCTTTCAAAATACTTAATATATAGATAGTTTTTCAACAAAAAAACTGATTAATTTATAAATCAATCAGTTTCCGCTTCTGTATTAAATATTTTTACCCTCTGTAATTTTACCTGAAGACATTGTATATACTTTATCTGCATAATCAAGACATGCTAGGTCATGAGTAACTAGTATAATTGTTGTATTATTTTTTTTATTTATCTCTTTTAGTGTTTTTAAAACTTCCTTTGTATTTTCTACATCTAAATCGGAAGTAGGTTCATCAGCAAGAATTATTTTGGGATAATTCATTAAAGCTCTTGCAATTGTCACTCTCCTAAGCTCTCCACCAGATAATTCTCTTGGATATGATGTTTCTAAGTTTTCAATACCCAATTCTTTTAATAGATATTTTCCGCGACCAACAGGATCACCTTCTCTTTTACTTAGAAAAAATGGCAAACAAATATTGTCAAGTACATTTAAAGTAGATAATACAACTGTTGATTGTGGAATAAATCCTATTAAATCATTTCTTATAAAAGATTTTTCATCATCCGAAAGAGAACTGATTTCTTTATTATCAAAAAATATTTTTCCACTTGTTGGACTTAATATTCCTGAAATTATATTTAAAAGGGTTGATTTTCCACTTCCTGATTTCCCTATAATAGCAATAAATTCTCCATCATTTATTTCTAAATTTACTTCATCAACTGCATTAAACTCTTTTGCTCTAACAAATGTTTTACATAATTGTTCTATTCTTAACATTCTAATCATTCTCCCTCATTGTTAAATAAGCATCTGTTCTACTTATCTTTCTAGTAGCATTTAGTGATGATAAACAACCTACCAAAGTTCCAACACACAAACTAAATATTGAAACCAACACTAAATTATAGATTGAAGGAGTTAAAAATGGTAAATTCAAATTTTTTTGAATAATTGGTATAATAGAAAACACCGAAATTATACCAACTATTATTCCAAGAACCGATCCGTAAAATCCAATATATATAGATTCATACATAATTATTTTTGATAATTTTTTCTTGGAAGCTCCTAAAACTCTTAAAATACTAAGTTCTTTCTTTCTCTCATTAACTATAATTGAAAATACAACTGCTAAAAGAACCATAGACATAACCCAAATTACAGCTATTAAAATATAAATATAACTAGAAATAACTTTTAAATTTGAGGAAACTTCATTTACAAATTTTTTACTAAACATTGCAAACATTCCATCTTTAGTATACTCTTTCATTATTTTATTTGATACTTCCGATGCACTATAATTAGGCTTTAATTTTATCAATATAGTAGAAATCTTTTCACCCTCTGATGCAGGATTTTTTTGTATTCTCTCACTCGCTCTGGCTAGCTTTCTAGCTGTTTTCATATTCACAAAAACTGTAGCATCAAATCCCATTCCGGTTTGTTCAAGTTTTCCTACTATATCAAGTTCTTCTTCAAAAAACTTAACTTTTGAATTTTTTTCTCCAATTATATTACTACCAACTATAACTTCATCATCTTTTAATTCCCTATTTAAACTTTTTTGTAGCCAAGGCTTAATTAGAAAATCTGAATCATAGTCTATACCAATAATTTGAACAGGATATGAACAACAAGATGCAGAAAGTGTAGCTACATAAAGTTGTGGAGTTGCAGATTCTATACCATCAATTTTTTTTATCTTTTCCAAAGAATTATCAGGAAGATAAAACTCACTAGGCTCACCCTTTAACAGGACACTTTCAATATTTGCCTTGTACCCTTCTGGTACAACTATTATATCAGCTCCTAGTCTATTTGAAAGATTATTAACTCCACCGGAAATACTTGATGATAAAATTGTTCCACAGAATAAAAATAGTACAAAAATAGCAATTATACTTATTAATGAAATACTTCTAAGTGGTTTTTTTCTAATATTTTCCTTTGCCAAGAATTTAATATCTATTTTTTTATTACTCATCTTTTAACTCTTTTCTATACAAACTAATTTTCTTTTTTTATAAAAATATAAACTATATATACAATTGAAATAATTGCAATTAAAATTCCCAAAATAGAAACTATTGTAAATGTATGATGTTTTATACACTCCATATTGTCTTTCATACAATATCCCATAAATCTAGGAGTACCATCTTTTCCCATACCAATAGAAAGCTTTATAATTTTATTTGGTATCAAATGAACACTAATTCCCGCAATTATATTAATAATAGAAAAAATAATATTTATAATTTTATTTTCAACAAAAATAGAAATTAATGAAATTACAACAATACCCATTCCAACATAAGTAGCCAACAATCCACTATAATAGCAGCTCATTCTCATTCCGTTTGTCATCGCAGGACAAACCGGCGCTATTACAAATGGTGTTAGAGACAAAATTAATCCTAAGAATAAAACTAAAATATTTACACATTTTTTCTTCAATATTTTCACGAAAATCCCCCTTAAAAAATATTATTTATTTAAAGCGTCCTTAACTGCACTTTTAAATCTCTTATAAGATACAGTAGCCCCGCTAACTGAATCAACTTTCTCAATATCTTGAACTTCAACCAGCTTTTTAGCATATCCTTCGCTATTTTTTACAGCCTTTTGAGCTTGTTTATAGTTAAAATCAGCATCATCTTTACCATAATTTTCATCTTTTATCTTATTATTTTTATTATCTCTTTCTTCCCTAACACAGTTTACAATCTTTTTATCCTTTATAGTTATTACAACTTTAACAGTAGCACTTTCATCTTTATAGTATCCTTCAAACACTCCGTCTTTTAATTCTTTTTTAGAACTGCAAGCTGTAACAAATACCATAGAAATAATTAGAATAATAAAACTTTTAAAAATATTTTTTCTCATATATACCACCAAACATATTATAATATAAAAATTTACGTTGTCAATAATTTATCATCTATAATTTTCCCATAATCTAAAGTTATCTTTCTCATAGCTTCATCTCCAACTTCAGGGTCGTGAGTTACAACAATTATTGTAGCACCTTCCTTATGAAGTTGTTTCAAAATTTCTATAACCATAATTTCATTAGCTTCATCTAAATTTCCTGTAGGCTCATCAGCTAAAATAATTTCGGGATTATTTATTAATGCTCTCGCGATACAAACCCTTTGTTGTTCTCCACCGGATAATTGACTTGGCAAGTGTTTAGCTCTATCAGCTAAGCCTACTTTTCTAAGAGCCTCCATTGCTTCTTTTTCATCAATCATACTATGATAATATTGTGCAACCATTACATTTTCAAGAGCAGTTAAATAACTAATCAAATGAAATTGTTGAAATATAAGTCCTATTTTTTCTCGCCTTATATTTGTTAGATTTTTTTGACTTTCTTTAGAAATATCAACACCGTCAATTAAAACTTGTCCATTCGATGGCCTGTCCATACAGCCTATTATATTCATCATAGTTGTTTTTCCAGAACCGGATGAACCCATTATAGCAATCCAATCACCTTTTTTAACTTTTAAATTTATATTGCTAAGAGCGTTAACTGACTCATATATTTTGGAAACATCCCTAAGTTCTAATATTACTTTATCATTATCCATATTCTATTCTCCTTTTAATACCAAAGCAGGGTCAATCTCAACAGCTTTTTTAACAGGTAATATACAACCTGCAGTAGTTACTAATACTGAAATAATAACAATTACAGGAATCAAAAGATATTGGAAAGTAATTGTCCTACCGAAAACACTAAGGCTTACTCTTTGAGCAAATACAAATCCAAATCCGACTCCGATTAATCCTCCAATCAATCCAAGTAATACACTCTCTCCAATAAAATCCATTATTATTTCTTTATTATGAGCGCCAAGTGCTTTCTTTAATCCGATTTCTTTTCTTCTTTCAGCAATTATTGCCATCATAGTTGTTGAAACAGAAATTGTTGTTAAGACCAAAATAACAACATTTACTAATAATATAAGAGCAGTTAATTTATTTAAGACTGTATCTTGAGATTGAGTAACTCTCTTTACCGCTGTCCCAAAAACATTCGGTAATTTACCATTCAACTCCTTGGCAAAATTATCCAACTCACTGTGATTAGCTTCTATACTGCATTCAATAGAATCAATTTTGGTAGTATCTTCTACAATTTCATTAAGTTTTTCAAGACTTAAAAATATAAAAGATTCTTCCTTCCCACCTGTAGTAATGATTCCTTTTACAGTTAAAGTCACATCATAAAAATCATCGCCCGTATCTTTATTTTTACTTTTTTCCGCAGAATCATTTACATCCGATGCAACAGCACTTTTACCATGCTTTACTCCACCAACTCTAAATTTATCTCCAACAGAAAGTCCCAAAGTATTGGCAATTTCTTTTCCTACCATAACTTCACTTGAATCACTATTAGTTGCCCATTCTCCTTCAATATACCAAAATGGACTGTTCTTTTTTGCCCCCTCCATGTCAGTTCCTGCAAGAATATAAGGCTTTTGATTTATTTTTGTTGTCTCATATCTATAAGGAGCAACTCCTACAACGTTCTTATTTTTTACAAGTTCTTTGAATTTATTATATTCTTCTTCACTTATTTTTCCCTCATTAGGTAAACATATAAAATTTGCTCCATAAGATCTAAATTCTTTCCCCAACTGTCTTGGAATATCAAAATATATTGTAATAAGCCCTGACATAATTGTAGCTCCAATTATAACCGCTAAAAGCGCTACTACCATTCTTGACTTTCTTCTAATGAAAGAACTTAAAATCATTTTTAAATACATTTTTCTTTTGCTCATTTTAATCCTACCTTCCATGAAGAACTTCTGTCGGCTTAAGTTTAAATAAATAATGTATAGCAGGAATACTTCCTATTAAGGAAACCCCTATTACCAAAGCAATATCTATCGGAATAACCATAACAGCAGGTTCAATATATGAACCAAATACAGTAATACCAATAATTTGAGTAAATCCAAGTCCTATAAAATATCCTGCTATACCTCCAATAATTCCTGTCAATACAATCTCAGTCAGTATAAGCAACATAATTCTTAAATTGGAACCCCCTATTGCTTTTATAAGACCTATCTCTTGACTCTTCTCCATTACAGTTGCTGTAACAAGATTTGAGATTCCAAGTGCTGAACCTATTGAACCCAATGCTGTAATTAGTATCATAAGTAATTTAGTTTTATCTAAAATTTTTCCCTCTGACTCAGCAACCTGTCTTATAGGTTTTGCAACACTATCTTCAACAACTTCCTGGATTTGATAACAAATGGAACTTACATATGCAGTACAATACCAAGTTTCATACTCGGTTGGTGTTAAACTGTTTGGATCTCTTGTTGCCTTTTTAGCCAATTCATTATCAGGAGTTGTAAGTGCAGAAACTTCTATATTTGAAATTTTACCTTTAGCATCATATAATTCTTGAGCAGTCTTTAAAGTGGAAAATATATTTAAGTCTTCATTACCGCCTGATTCAAATATCCCTTTAACATTATAAACCTTGGTTTGTTTACCACTACTAACTTCTATTTTATCTCCAACCTTTATTCCATTTCTTCCTGCAAATAAACTTCCAACCATAACACTGTCATTATCATCTTCATTTAACCATTCTCCATTAATCTTCCACCAATTTTTCAAATTTTTCATTCCGGTATCAATTTGTTCACCTGTTGTTAAATCCATATGTTTGGCAAACCATGTACCTATAAATTTAGTTTTTTGATTATTAACTTTTGCAGTTTTTTCAAGATAGGGAGTAAAATCCACAATCGAAAACCCCCAAAATATTTGTTTAATTTTAGGTAAATCTTCTTCTTTTAAATATTTATCCTTCGTTGCAGTTTCTGAATTTTCCAATTCATATAAATCAGAAATAAGTGAAGCATCTTTAGAAACTACATTTATATTTGCTCCATAAGTTTTAAGTTCTTTATTTACTTTATCTCCAACCCCAAGCATTACATTTAACATTCCGGTTGCAAGCGAAACGCCAAGTGCAACAGTAAATGCTATCATAAACATCTTTTTTCGTTGTCTGATTAAAGTTCCAAAAACCATTCTCCAAAACATATTATTCACCTATTGGAAATCTTTCTTTTTCTTTATCTAAAACTTTTTTATCAATTATTATCCTTGAATTTTCAATTTTATACTCAAAAGGTATAGGATTACATCCACCCTTAAATCCTATAGTTGCCTTATTCATAACAACGTCACATCTTTTACATACTATATCATTTTTTCTTTCAAAATAACCTGCAACACCACATATCTGACAAGCATCTAGTCCTACGCCATAAGAAGTGCTGTTAGGCTTTCTAACTACTATAAATCTTATGTCATGTCCATCTTTTTTATAAGAAAATCTATGCAAATGTCCATCATCAACATCAGATAGAGGAATTACAATATTATTTCCTTCTTCTTGGTAAGGCTGAGCAGCAGTTAGTTCAACCGGCTTTGTAAGTTGATAATTTAAATATGTTGCAGAAAACAACATAACAAAAGATAAGACAGTTGTAAAATATGCCCATCTTCTATTTACAATTAATCTCCATTTTTCTTTTCTTAAACTTGCATTGGTTTCAAAGTTGCCATTAACTTTTAAATTATTATAAACAAAGAATATTGCTCCCAATAATATTATTATAAAAGCTATTCCAATGAAATATGCTTCGCTTTTATCTTCAAAAATCATCAAATCAAAAACTTTTATTCCAAAAATATTACTCTTTTCAGTCAAAATCGGAGCCATATTAAAATCTTTTCTCAAATATTCTTTAAGTCTAACAATAGCTGTAATTCCCCTTAGAGCATATTCTAGAAAAGTATTGATAAATACTGCAATAAACATTATAGTATATTGTCTTTTACTACATCTTATTAAGAATTTATAAAATGCCAATACAAGTAAAATTCCTGTTAAAATTCCAAGTATATACCCACTTATTCTAAACAAAGTCATTGTACTTACAGAATCTTCTCCAAACGCAACAAATTCCATTGCTTGAGTTAATAGTCTAGGTATTATTAAATAAAGCATACAGGAAATTGCAATAAACATAAATGCCAAATTTAAAGAAATAAATACTTTGTAAATTCGCTTATGTTTTTTTACTAGAATACTCAAAATTAAAAAAATACTTAGTAAAATAAAAATAAATAAACATAATGCAAAGACATATCTATTCAATTTTGTTACTGTATGTATCATTTCTTTTTTATTTTTAACTCTAAGTATATGTATATATAAACCTAAAATAATTCCTAATCCTAAAATTGAAAAGGAAATTATTTTATTTAATAAAGATATATTTTTCTTTAAAAAAGACAAAACTAATGCAAAGAAAAAAGAAAATGCACATATAGTAAAAATTACATCAACATAAAATTTTCCCAAAATAAAACCTCGCTCCTAAAACGTGGCAAAACCTCCCTTAAAATTTTAAGAGAGGATTTACCTATTTGTCATATATTAAATACTAATAATATTTATATTACTATTATTTGTTTTGCAATTGTTGACCTGTATAATCCCATTCGAACTCAACAGTTTGTTTTTCATAATACTTTGATGCTTCAGCTTTTCCACCATCTTTAATTGCAGGAACACCTGTTTCTTCATCAGTGTGTAATAAATAGTCAGCTGACGGTTGAATTTCAATAACTAATTTATACTTACCAACCTTAAGCACATTCTTTTTGATATTTGTTCCATAATGCGCTCCATCATCAGCATTCATAGGCATCATTGATCCGGAAGTAACTTCTTTTCCGTCTGTTGATAATACTTTATAGTTTACTGTTAAATATGCAGGCCAAATATCCTTTCCACTACCAAAACCGAATTTTTTACCCGCTTCTTTAGTTAAATGGATATCTGCTTCTAAGTGCATATCTGATTCAGCTGCACTTGGTTGTCTTCCTTCAGGAACCATATCAACCCCTTGGAAATATACTGTAGCAACTTGGAAAGGTCCTACTATTTTTTCTTCTCCGATTTTAATTTCTTCAAATCCTGATTCACCAGGTTTTTCAGCTTCTTCTGCTTTTTCATCTTCAACACCGGCATCTTTTAATTTTTCAGTTAATTCAGAGATTTTTTTATCTTTCTCTTCAATTGATTTTTGTAATTCATTTATTTTAGCTGTGTCATTCTTTTGACAACCAACTAAACCTACTGATGCTAATAATGCTAATGTTACAACCATTTTTGACTTTTTCATAAAATAAATCCTCCTAATTTTTTGTTTTTCATAAAAATAAATAACTAAATTTGATAAGTAAGAAAAATTAATTTGATTTTTTAATTTTTCTTAATTTGAAATAGTGTCCCAACAATATCCAAACACTAATTATTACTAACATAATTTGCGGAATTAGTGTTTCAGCTCTATCATAAATATTCAAAATTGGAATAGTCCAACCTTGCATTGCGGGTATAATTGTTGAACCGGAAATAACTCCTGCTTCTGTCAACTCTATAACCCCTTTTCCCATAAATGAGATACACATTAAATATAATAATATACTTGTAAACAAGAAAAACGGTTTAAGCGGTAATTTAACTGAAGTAAATCTAAAAAGCAAGAATATAACAACTAAAATGACTGAAGCTGCAATAAGTCCTCCCATAGGATATAAAATTTTACTTCCTCCTGAAAATGAAGCTTTATAAAATAATATAAGTTCCGCTCCCTCTCTCAATACCGCTAAGAAAGCTGCAAAAACTAAAGTCCATTTACTTTTATTATCTATTGATTTTTGAACTTTAGATTGAATATAATTTTCCCATGCCTCTTCTTCAGATTTTGATAAAATCCAGTTACTAACATAGAATAAAACTATAACTGCTAGGAACATAGTCCAACCTTCAAGTAACTCCTGTCCAACTCCGCCTAATAAGTAATTTATTATTATTGCTAAACCGAAACTACATATAACGGCAGCACCCATTCCCAAGTAAACTGATTTACAAAGATGTTTATTACCCGTCTTAACAAGATAAGCAATAATTGCAACACAAACCAAAATTGCTTCTAATCCTTCTCTAAGCATTAATCCGAAAGATGTTAAAAAATCTTGAATATTTTTAGCTTTTTCATCCCCCTGTTTAACCTCGGCATTCCCAAAAACAATCTTTCCTTCCGAATCAGGGGCACTTTTTGGAATCACCTTATCCAAAACAAGTGCATCTTTGTAAACTTTCATATCAAGTTCATCTATCGATGCTTTTATTTTTTCAACCGATTCGCTTGTATTTCCTAAAAAAGCATGCTTGATTTCTCTAAATAATGCTTCAATTTCATTTACTCTGTTATTAGAAATCGCAACCATAACATTTTTTTCAAAGCCTTGAACCTCATAGTAATCAAAATATGCAGAATCCATTGCCTTATAAGCACTTTTGAAATCCTTTTTATCAGCATACTCTTTTGCTTCTGTAAATTTTATATGCATATCTTTAGCAACTTCTTGCCAATTTGAATACTTTTTCTTTTCAACTTTGGCATCGACGTTTCCAATATTACATACAAATAAAACACTACAAAGTATTAGAAAAAAAGATAATATTTTTTTTATAACTTAGCACCTCCCTAAAAACAATATATGATAAAGATAATATATATCACATAAATAGCGAAAAAGTTAAGCATTAACCATAAAAAATCAATGCTTTAAACTCAATATTAAATCTATCAAATATATATTATCATATTCAATGAAAAATTTCAAGAAATTAATAAAAATTTTCATTTAATAAAACCCTTATAACAATATATATTAGTGTAAAAATAAATGATAGATTATTATTATAAAACAAATTATTTTATTTGATAGAAAAGACTATTGCATTTTACTTTGCAATAGTCTTTTTTTTTTATCTTTGTCTATTTTTAGTTACAAAATATTTTCTAACCCTAAGAATTGTATATAACATATAAATAACTGTATATAACACTATTGACAACATATGTTTTTCAGGCTTAATCATAAATAGAATCATCAAGTGTACATATATTAGATAAAAAAACGGGTATGCTAACTTTTGTAAATTTTTCCAATTTTTAGCTTTCATTTTCTTTCTCACACACTTGAATGAAGTTATCATAAGCGGTAACATCATTGATATAAGGATTAAACTTATTATAGTTGCCGTCTTAGTATAAACATTCATTTTTGATGCATTTGTAAAAAATTCTACAAAATATCTTATCCCAAATGCTACATTATGACAAATCGCTGCAAAACAACCTATAATTGACATTTCACCTCTTATACTCATAAGTTTCCTTGTATATTTGTTATGAGTTGTAATAACTCCTAAAAACATTACTATCATAAATGTTACTGTTGAAAATATGCCTCTTTGAAAAATATCCATAATATATTTTGTAAACCAAATTGGCATATTTTTATAAAACTTTGTTTGATAATACAATACAACCGGAATTATTAATATATAAGTCGCCATATAAAATAGAATTGGATACTTTTTTATAATATTTGCAAATAAAATATAAAATAATGTTATTGCAATTAATCCTACTATTAAATTCATCTAATCTTCCTTTTCATTAATTTTAAAATTTTGTTTTTGGACTGAGTCATCGGATGGTTTTCCTAAATTGTTCGAATCTGTTTCAGATACTTTTTCTTTAGTTGTATATCCTGTTTCAGTAATTTTATTTTCTGCAGAAGAATTCTCCAATTCATCAACATTTTTAGTTTCTTTTTTTGAATTCATAACTTTTTCTGAATCTTGATTCTTATTGCTTTCTACACTATTTTTTATTTCTTTATTTTCTTCCGGATTTTTTTCAGGTTCTTTCCATTCATCAATATTTCTTATTTTTATATTGAAAATTTCAACCAATTTATTTCCACTTTCATAATCATTTTTTTGAATTAAATTTTCACAGTAAGCTCCAACTGATAATTTTTTATTCTTAATCAGTGAACTTATAATACTGTCATTTTCTATTTCTTTCTTTGAATCTAAATCTACAATTTTAATTCCAAACAAGTGAAAATCTGAATAAGGTATATTTAAAATAGGTGTTCCGGTAGTTGCCCAATCGGATTCATTTTCCAATTTGTTAGACATAAATAATGTTACTTTTAAATCATTTAAATTGAACTTATCTTGTAAATCATATTGCATCTTATTTGACATTAATCTGAATATTCTATATACAGGATATGGAACTATTTTAACTGAAATTTCTAATTCAAGTTTAGATCCATCATTAAAGCTTAATTTTATCTTTCCTTTTTGATTTCCTAGTTTCGATCTGTCCGGTTCTTGTATTACTTCAATACGTGAAATATCTGAAGAACGAGATTTCAATTTTAAATCTCTATTTATAGCAAAGTCTGAAAATGCACCCCATTTAACTGTTTCTGCAAAATTTTCCTTATTTCCATACTTAGGGTCTTTTACCACTACATTTACTATTTCATTTTTTATTTCAGGATATAAAATTTTAAATTCCTCTGCTTTGTTTGGAGCAGTATCCTTTACTATAACATTTATTGATATATCTTTTGTACTTTTATCTGTAAATTTAAGCCTTACTTTCATTAAAGTACCTGTCTCATTTACTTCACTTACATTTGCATTTTCAATAATCTCTATCTTAGTACCTTCAGGTAAATCATCAAAAAAGTTATTTAAATGACTCAATTTTACTTCCTTGCCTTTAATTGTAATTAAGTCTTTTTCTTTGTAAACATATTTATCTGCCATAGTATTAACTTTTTCTTTTACAATAACATCTATCTCCAATTCTTTTTCACTACCATCATCAAATGATAATTTTATTAAAAGTTTTTGTGGAATAGTGTCATTTGCTTTGTTTATATCAACTTCTTTCAAAATTGAAATATTAGTTTTATCAGGTAAATTTTTTAGAACACTTCTTATTTTAGAATCAGTTATTTCAGCTCCTTTAGATATAATCAAAGTTTCCGGTATTTCTTTGTACAAAAATGCCTTAGGAATTTCTCCTTCAACTTTTGTTTTTATACGGAAAGTATTATTAAATAACACACCTTTATACTTTTCAATAACATCTAGTGTGTATTCTCCACTAACAAAATCTGCAATTAAAGTCTTATTTTGTGATTGCATTAAAGGAATTTCTATTTCTTCAGAAGTTTTTTTGTCTTTAGCTATTATCTTAAACTCAATTTCTTTATTATTAAGTTTTTTAGCAACCTCTTTTGAAACTGTAATATCTTGAATAAAGTCTGTAGTATTATAACCATTAGTATCATACCACTCAGAACTATCCTTAGCTTTTATCTTAATTCCAGATATTTCAAAATTCTTATTCATATTTTTAGATATGAGAATTGTATTTAAAAATTTAAAACTATTACTCTCTTCATGAACTATTCTAAGCTTCAATCCATCAGATACATTATGTCCTAAGTTTTCTTTATTTAAGATTAATCCGTCTTTTATTTCTTTCTTATGGTCATTAATTACTTTCAATCCATATTTATCAAAATCCGAATAAGAAACTGTAATTTCCTTATTATTTTTTTTATAAATAGTGACTTTTAAATCTTTTAAATTAAGCTTATCTCCTTCTTTATAAGAAGTTTTAAAACTACTGTCATCAACTCTCATATCATAAAAATTAAATTTTTTAGCTTTCAATAATGCATTTTTAATAGAAGTTGCTGTTCCAGTTGCAGTGAAAGTAGCACCACTTACTGCATCATAATCTTCCCCATCATACCCTAATTCTTCTCTAACATATATTTTTAGCAATGTGAATATCCTGTCATGAATATTTCTCTCTCCTGTTAAATGAGATTGATCTATAGTAAGTCCCCATTTACCAAAATTATGTTTTCCAATAACTTTATCCAATGCAGCTCTATAAACTTCAACCGTTTGCTCTTTTCCTTGAGCTTCTTTCATAACCTCTCCGGCAGCAGTCCTTAATACTTCAAATTTATATATCAGAGATTCAATATTTTGCATATTTTTAATTCTGTTAATTACAGTATAGAATTTATCTTGGAATACCCCACCATCATCTATTTTTCCCGGTGCAGTTAATCCTTTTAATCTATCCAACTCTTCTTGAACAAGTTCTATATCTTCAATTTTATTGTTCTTAATAGTAACTTTTACAGGAATAGGTTTATTAGAAACAAATCCGTAACTATCTCCATAGTAAACTCCATCAGGATAATTTATATTTTTATCAAGATTTTTAACTTCTTCAGCAGATAAAAACTTAAAGATACCATCAGCTTTATCATTTACTAATACAGGGATCTCTACTACTTTCTTACTCTTGTCCTTGAATATAAGTTCAACTACAATTTTCGTATTTCCTGTAGAACTTGTATCTGCATTATTTTTTATATTAATTTGAACGTCTTTAGGCAATTTTTCCAATGAGTTTCTTATTTTTTGTAATCCGATAGTTTCTCCTACTTCTACAATTATAGTCTTAGGAGAATAAATATATTTATCAGCATCACTTCCATTAGAATCTACCGCTTTTTCTAAGGCATTAACAACTGCATTTATAAAACCTTTTGATGACGTTGTAGCTCCGGAAATTGTATCAATATTTGTTGATTGATTAGAAATAATCCTACTCTCCAATAATCCTGCTTTTTGATTATCAAAATATGACTTGTCATCATTATTTTTAATTAATTCTATTTTTGTTATTTTACCACCACTAACAGTCACTTGAACTTCAAGTGAATTTGTATAGTATCCACTTGATTTTCCAATATAAACGCCGTCTTTTAAACCTTTAAAATATTTTTTTATTTGTTCGATTTCACGGCTATTTTGCCTTGGAATGTTTTGTTCAGTTTCTTCAGGTATATTAATATCAGGACTGTTATTTCCATTACTTGCTTTTCTTAAAGCATCTTTTACAGCATTCAATATTCCCCTACTAGAAACAGTTGCCCCCGATACTGTATCAATATTGCTACTACCATTTATAACTTTATTTAGCACACTTTTTGCCCAAGTGAAATATGGATAATCATCACTATGACTTATAACTCTTGCATCATATATTACTCCATTTTTTATGGAAATTGAAACCTTGATTGGTCCATTATATCCATATCCTACACCGATAAATGTACTGTCTTTTAAATTATTTCTGTTAAATCCGACTTTACCAGTAATGGCTGAAGTTTGTTTTGCAAACAACTTTGCTTTTTCTCTATCTCTTAATTCTTTATTTTCCTTTTCAAGATTCGTAGCTACATCACTTGTTTTTGCTCCAGCTTGAACAAGAGCTTTATAAACAGCTACTTTAATCGCATCGGAAGTAACTGTTGCTCCAGAAATTGAATCAACATTAAATGTGTTTTTTTCTACAATGGTTTTTAAAATTTTTTTTGCCATTTCATAATATTCATCTGTTTCACTATGTGAAAGTACCTCAACTGAAAAAATTTTACCTTCTTTAATTACAACTTTTACTGTTACAGTACCTTCATAACCTTCGGCACTGGCAGTATATTCTCCATCTTTCAATTCATTTGGAGACTTTACACTATCAAGTTTTGTAGTTTCATTTATTCTGTGTCTTTGTTTATCAGAATAAACACTATTATATACAGTGTAACCTATTCCAGCTGTTGTAATACAAAAAACAAATAAACCGGCAATAATACTATTTTTTTTCATAAATTCCCCCAATATTTATTTTGTTAAATTTATAAATTTGTCACTTATTTATAAATATAACAATAGACATTATCAATTCTACTAAAATTAATAATTTTTTTCAACTAAAAACAACAATTTTAATATTAATTTTTCTTATTAATAAACTCTAATTAGATATATTTAATAACTAATTTCATATTTTATTCTATTATTTTTAAAAATTTATTAATTATTTAAAAATATTTTTCATAGTTATTAAAGATATTTATTACAATTATATATTATTAAGTGAATTTTTACATAATTTAACGAAGTTTTTTATGTATAAAAAATTTTTATTAAAAAATAAACAATTTGTGATTTTATTAATGATATTTTTCAAAGATATCATTAATCTGCATACTGCCTATATTTTAAAAACAAAATAATATCTTCTTTAGCCGGATTACTTAAATCTTGCTTTTACAAAAAAAGACATATCTCTAATTAATATTTAAAGATATGTCTTAAAGTTTAAATATATAAATTTCAAATTGATTTTTACTTCAATTTTCTTTGAACTAGAACATATATTAAAATTGAATAGACAATTACAAAAAGTCCTTGTAAATCATAATACAAATTATTTTTTATAAAAGCATCATTTATAAATGCCAAAATAAAGTCTAATATTCCAAAAAATATAATATAGTTTGATGATTTCTTTTGGGCAATTTCCCAATTTTCTTTATTTTTACTCGACTTTTTAGTTCTAAAACCATATATTCCTGAATTGAACTTTGGAGGAAATACTTTCATAATAATCCCCCCTGATATAAATACAATTGCCACAACATAAATCATATTAAAACATCCAATCTGTATTGTAAGAGTAAGCATCTACTAATATCTAATCTTTTTTTGAAATAATTTCTTCCATGTACATTGTTTTTGTAGCTAAATATGCATACTTTTTATCTACTAATTTTACTATTAAAAATGCTAAAAACATTGTAAACAAACCGACCACAAATCCAATTATATCAATTCCTTTTAAATTTGCGAAAGCAATATTCACTAACAATATTGAAAGTATAAACATTAAAATAGGAAAACCATATAAGAAAATAGAATATTTTAATACAATATTACTATCAATCCCTATCTTTACACGGTCTCCAACTTCAGCATCCAATGTATTTTTCATAACTATATGCATAGTAGGTGTTGGACAACCTCCACAAGTTTTACAGGTTCCTTTACACCCACTTATCCTTGAAATCAAAACCTTACATTTATCTTCAGGTAAAATTTTAGTTATATATCCTACTTGTTCCATAATATCAAATCCTTTACTACTTCTGATGTAATAATAAGTCCCATAGTTGAAGGAATAAAACTTATACTTGAAGGAGATGATTTTCTTATCATATCAGATTCAATTTTTTCTCCAATTGAAATCTCATCAGAATAAACACATTTTAATTTTTTTACTCCAATTTTTTTTAATTCCCTTCTCATTACTCTTGCAAGCGGACAACCAGACGTTTTATAAATGTCAGCTACTTTAAATCTTGTAGGATCCAATTTATTCCCCGCTCCCATTGCACTAATTACCTTTATATTGTTCTCAAAACAATATTTTATTAAATAAATTTTTGAAGTAATAGTATCTATTGCATCTACAACATAATCATAATATTTCAAGTTAAATTTTTCAATATTATCCTTTTCCAGTTTTTCTTTGAAGATATTTACTTTTATATCAGGATTTATAAGCTCTATTCTCTTTTTCATTTCATCTACTTTGTATTTTCCGATATTATTTAACATAGCGTGAATTTGTCTATTTACATTAGTTATGTCAATAGTATCAAAATCTACAAGTGAAATCTCTCCTATTCCGCATCTACAAAGAGATTCAACTGTAAAACTTCCTACTCCTCCAATTCCAAATACTATAACTTTAGAATTTTTTAGAATATTTAGAGAATCTTTTCCGATTAAAGTTTCTGTTCTTGAATAAATATTATCTTCCAATTTTTAAATTTAACTCCTCAAGTTGTGCCTCTGATACTATACAAGGTGCATCTGTAAGTAAATCGGATGCGGATTGTGTCTTTGGAAATGCTATTACATCTTTTATATTGTTTGTACCCGCAAGTAACATAATCAATCTATCAAGTCCGAACGCAAGACCTCCATGTGGTGGTGTTCCATATTTCAATGCCTCAAGTAAAAATCCGAATTTTACTTCTGTTTCCTCTTTATTAAGTCCTAAAGCTTTAAACATTTTGTTTTGTAAATCCGAATTATTAATCCTAATAGAACCTCCTCCAAGTTCATCACCATTTATTACTATATCGTAGGCTTTTGCATAAACTTTTTCAGGATTGCTTTCCAAGTATTTAATATCTTCATCTTTTGGATGAGTAAACGGATGATGTTTTGAAACATATCTTTTTTCTTCTTCATCATATTCAAAAAGTGGGAAATCTACAATCCAGCATAGATTATATTCATTTGGATTTAATAAATTCATTTCTTTTGCAATTACACATCTTAAAGCTCCTAATGAGTTTAAAACAATATCATTTTTATCTGCAAGAATTAAAATTAAATCATCATTTTCAGCTTCCATTTTTGCTTTTATATTACTAATGATTTCTTCGTTTAAAAACTTTGAAATTGAAGATGTAACTTCTCCATTTGCAATTTTTATCCAAAATAGATTTTTTGCACCATAATCTCTAATTGAATCAATTAATTTGTCAATTTTCTTTCTTGTATATTCCTTTGAATATTTTCCGATTGAAATTGCTCTTACACTTCCACCTGAAGCAATTGCATTTTTAAATAAATCAAATTCAACATTTTTAACACAATCAGTAATATTTCTAATTTCAAAACCGAAACGTAAATCCGGCTTATCACTTCCATATTTTTCCATTGCATCATCATATTTCATTCTTTTTATAGGTAATTCAATATCAATTCCTTTAATTTCTTTGAATAGTTTTTTTAACATTCTTTCATTTACATCAATAACATCTTCAACATCAACAAAACTCATTTCAAGGTCAACTTGAGTAAATTCAGGCTGTCTGTTTGCTCTTAAATCTTCATCTCTAAAACATTTTACTATTTGAAAATATCTATCCATTCCTGAAATCATCAAAAGTTGTTTCATAATTTGTGGAGATTGTGGAAGAGCATAAAAATTTCCTGGATTTACTCTTGAAGGTACAAGATAATCTCTTGCTCCTTCAGGTGTAGGTTTATTAAGGTATGGAGTTTCTATTTCCACAAAATTATTTTCAGTATAAAAATCTCTTATAACCTTACATACTTTAGCCCTTAACTTTAAATTATTTTGTAAACTTTCTTTTCTTAAATCCAAGAATCTATATTTTAATCTTAAACTTTCAGAAACATTATCATCATCTTTTATATAAATTGGCGGTGTTTGTGCAGTATCTAAAATCACAAGTTCACTTACTTCAACTTCAATATCACCAGTAGGTATTTTTGGATTTTTACTTTCCCTTTCAGAAACAATTCCTTTAACAGCCAAAACAAATTCAGATCTTATCTCTTTAGCGCTATTAAATATAGTTTCTCCTAAAGTATCTCTCACAACTATTTGTGAAATCCCTGTTGTATCTCTCAAATCCATAAAAATTAATGAACCCAAATTTCTTTCTTTAGCAACCCAGCCCATCAAAATTACTTCTTTACCAATATCCTCTTTTCTTAAGTTTCCACACATATGTGTTCTTCTTAAATTTCCCATTTGTGCCATATTTTCCTCCTTATAAAAAAATCCCTGCAAAAATGCAGGGACGAATTAAATCCGCGGTACCACCCTAATTATAGGTATCTCTCTTTAATATAACAGCTCCAGATTGTCCCATTTTGTATTAATTAGTAACTTTCACCAAATGTTACCTCTCTAAAAATCTTAACAAAACTTTTTTCCTTCATCGCTTACTATTCTAATTTTTATTAATTATAACAACAAAACAAAAAAAAGTCAATAAAATTAAATATAAACATTTTATAACTAAAAATATAAAAGGAGCAAATAATAAATTATTAACTCCTTAATTTTAAAATATTTTTTTCTTTTACTCAATAGATTTATCTTCTTTTACAACATCTTCGCTGTCATCTTCAACGTCATCTTCAGCATCATCTCAAAAGTCATCGTCTTCAATAACTTCTTCACTTTCTTCTGCGTCATTATCTATAAGTTCAACATCATTTTTGTTTTTACCAACTAAATATCCAAATCCACCTATTAAAACAAATGCACATGCTATAACCGGATATATCCAAAATGAAAACTTATTAGTTATTTTAGGATATATCTTTAAAAAGTTTTTAAAAACTTCAAAAAACGGGAAGTGATAGCGATTAGCTATATGAATAGAAGTTACAATCACCTCTGCTAAAACCATGGATGCACAAGAAACAATAATTGATATAACAACTCCAATTTTTGTTAATTTTCTTGAAAATAAAGTATACATAAAAATTGCACAATATAGAGCAACAAATCCTGACCATGAACTGAACACTCTTAACATAGCCACTCCTACATATAGTGCTACTCCTGCTAAACTACCGATTATTGCACCAATCGTTCCAAATAAAACATTTCCTTTTTTCATAATTTCTCCTTTCATATTTTATTTATATTTTTAATTTTTTAAAAATAACCTTTAAAATATCCAATGCTTGTCTAGTTCTAAGTAAAACTGAAACAATTGCATAAGTTAAGCCTGCAAACAAAAGTGCAATTATAAAGCTTAAATTTGATGATAATTTCATATTCAATGCAATAAATATTAACCTAGATACAATTGCCATTGCTAAGACAGATATTAAGACTTTTTTTCCATTATTTATAATTCCTTTAGTTTTTATCTTTCCTATCTTTTTTTCAAGCTTAAAATATAAATTTATAGCACCAAAAATAGTTGCAATACTTGAGCCTAATGCAAGACCGTTAAGTCCCATAAATCTTGAAAGTATTATTGATGTAATAACATTTAAAATTACCATTTCAACAGAATTTATAAGCGGTATTCTAGTCATTTTTAATGCATAAAATGCATTTGACAGTACATCTCTGATTCCTAATCCAATTAGACCTATCGCATAATAAAACAAAACTCCAGATACTAATATAACATCATTTTCATCAAATTTTCCTCTTTTAAATATTAAAGTTACTATTTCCTTAGAAAAAATTAATATCCCTATACATGCTGGAGTTACTAAATATATAATAGTGGAAAGAGTTTTAGCAATCTGTACTTTAAACTTTGGTTTTGACTCTATAGCTAATTTACTAAGTGTAGGAAAAATAGAAGTAACAATTGAAACTACTAAAATCCCCCATACAAATTCATTCAATTTAACTGAATATGATAAAACCGAAATTCCTCTCACAGATATAAATGAAGCCAAATTTTTATCTATTAGTTGATTAATTTGATTTACAGCAACACCAAAAATTATAGGCAGTGCTAGAATCAAAAGTTTCTTTATATTTTCATCTTTGTAATTAACGAAAAATCTATGTTTATATCCAGTATTTTTAATTGCCCAAATATATGGTATATACTGAAAAATTGTAGCAACCGCAACACCTATTGGTGCTAATATCGGATTAATTTTATAACTAATAATTAAAAATATAATTATTATAATATTATATAAAAAACCTGTTGATCCCGGAATTAAAAAATTTCCTTTTATATTTAAGTATCCTTTTAAAATTGAATTTAATAGTTGAGCAAACATTCCAAGTATAGTAATTCTTGTAAATTGTACGGATAATTCAAAAATCTCACCTGAATAACCCATAGCAAAAAGAAATACTATTTGTCTTGCAAATATATAAGCTAAAATAGTTGCAAAAATTGATATTAAAAAAATTATATTTATAATATTGCTTGTAAATTTTTCAGAGTCTTTTTTCCCTTTATTTCTTTCTATTGATGTATATGTTGGAATAAAATTAATTGAAATACCTGACATCACAAAACCTAAAATTGTATAGGGAACTAAAAGTGAAATTTGAAAAGCTGTTGCTATTTCACCTGTACCATAAAAATATGATAATAATATTTCTCTAAAAAATCCAAATATTTTAGATAAAATATTTATAACCATAAGTAAAAAAGCTGTATAACCCATAAAAATCTCCTATCATAAAAAAGGTCAAAAACATAAGTTTTTGACTTTAGTTTTTATATCTACTTGTTACTTTATCATTAAGTCCATACCATATAAATATTCTTGAAGTCTTATGTAAATGTTCCATAAAAACTTTATTTATATGATTATAAAGTTCTTCCAAATCTTTTTTTGTTAAGAATTTTTCTTTTTGTAAAACATAATAATTATTACCTTTAAATTCTAATTTTAATTGTTTTACAATATAATTATTAAGATTAAAAATATAATCTTTTATTACATTTTCAAAAAAGTCATTAGTCTTTTCTTCAAACTTTTTATTTAGATTATAATAATCTATAACATTATTTATAAGTCTGTTTCTAAATCTATAATCTTTAGAAGATAATTTTCTAACTATAAGTTTTTGCTTTCTGCTAATTTTTAAACTAGGATAATTGACTAAAAAATAATTTTCCAATTCATTAGCAAAAACATTTGATTTTTTACCATAAATATAGGAGTCAACCGCCAACACTATTTCTAAACGATTTATATCATCATAAACAAGTTTTTGAACGGCATTTTTTATATACTCCTTATCAGATCTGTTTTTATAAAAAACATCTAAACTTTTTGAAATTTTATTAAAAATCGCCTGTCTAAATCTTACATTAAATCCACGTTGTTCTATTGAAAGTGAGGAGACAAAAATATCAAAAGCTACTGAATCTTTCAAATACAAAAAATTATACTCTAAAGCAATTCTAGTATCTTTATCTAATAAAGCATTCATTTTTTTCTCCCCCTTCTTAAAATCTAATATATTTCACAAAAATTACATAAAAATATAGTCTTTAACCTATTTACACATAAAAACTACAATATCCTCATTTATATTTCTTAAAAATTTTTTAAAAATTTCACTATGTTTAAAACTATAACTATTTGAAAGTCTTGTTACATCAACTGCAACCGTATTAAACCCACGACTATTAATTTCGTTTAATATATTCAAAAAATTTTCCTCTAAAAATTTTTCGTCTTCTTCAGTTTCTATTTTTTGTGGGATTGAGCCTATAACAACATAAGTTGCTTTGAGATTAAATGCAGGAACAATTTTAAACTCTCCGGTCGCAAAAGAACTTATTTTGCTAAAAACATCAAGTAGCCTGTTACCTGCTTTAGAGACAATTTCCATAGTATCATCATTTGAAAATGCATTATCAACAAAATAAACAATACAGTCAGATTCTATATCAAAAATACTTTCACTAACTACTCTAATGTCCATAACAAACCTCCAAAAGCATATAATAAAAACAGTACAAATATTATATATTTTTTTTAAAATTTAGTCAATAATCACAAGTATATTAAATTGATAATTTTCTGATTAATAAATTTATAAATAATATTACAATATGGTATAATAATTACGGGAGAGAATTATTAATTAAATCTTATTAACATAAAAATACATTATAAAATTTTACTTAAATTTTAAAAAGGAGTATATATGAAAATTTCAGGAATAATAGCTGAATATAATCCATTTCATTTAGGACATAAATATCAGTTAGATACTCTAAAAAACGAATTAGATACCTATGTAATTGCAATAATGAGCGGAGATTTTGTTCAGCGTGGAGAATGTGCTGTTTTAGACAAATATAAAAGAGCTGAAATTGCAGTAAAAAATGGTGTTGATCTTGTAATAGAACTACCTTTTTACTACAGTTTACAAAGTGCTGAAAATTTTGCAAAAGGTGGAATTTCTATTCTAAATAAATTAAATATTGTTGACTACCTTTGTTTCGGTTTTGAATGTGAAAAAAAAGAGAATATAATAGAAATAGCAAAATTTCAGCTTCGATATAAAAATGAAATTGAAGAAATCTTGAATAATGAAATGAAGCTGGGAAAAAGCTATGCTGTTGCATATAAAAACGCTTGTATGAAAATAAATAAAAAATATAAGGCTTTAGAAATAGAAGATGATTTTTTTATATCTAATAATATTCTATCAATTGAATATGTCAAAAACTTAATTTTATCAAAATCAAAAATAGCTCCTTTCCCTATAAAAAGAAAAGGTAGAAATTATAATGATGAGAATTATAATACAGAAGAACAATTAAGTGCATCAGCAATAAGAAAGGCGATTTATGATAATAATTTTGAAAAAATAAAAAACTTTATAGATAAAAATACTTTTGATGAATTAAAAAATTCAGTAAAAAATAATATTTTACCTAATGAAAAAATAATCTTAGAAATTTTAAAATACAATATTTTAATAAATCAAATAAATCCTGAAAATATTGTAAATTATGAAAATGGAATCTTAAATTTAATTAAGAAAAATATACATTCAGTAAACTCTATAGAAGAATTAGCAGAAAAACTACAAAGTAAAAGATATAAAAAAGTTAGAATAAAAAGATTTATTTACAACTATTTGTTAAATATAAATAATGATATAAAGGAAATTTACTCAAAAGACCCTGAATATATAAATATTTTAGCATTTAATAAAAATGGACAAAGATTAATTAAAGAAATAAAAAATAAATCCAATCTAGAAATTGTAACTACAAATAAAAGTGCTCAAAATCTAACAAATTTTCAAAAAAACAAATTTGAAATTGAACAAAACTCAAGGAAAATTTATAAACTGTTTACAAATAATAAAAAAGAAACTGAATTTATATCTTTTTTACAAATATAAACATTTTAATAATTGATTTATATAGTTATACACACAATAAATTACAATATTTCTCAACTTATTATTTCACAATAAAAGCTGTTATTAAGTAATAGTATTTACTCTTTAACAGCTTTTTTTCTAAATAAATTTCAAAATTAAAGGTATTAAAATAACAGCTAAAATTCCCGAAATTGATATCGAAACAGTTGATATAGAACCTTCAATTTCTCCAAGTTCCATTGCTTTTGCAGTTCCTAGAACATGACTACAAGAACCAAGTGCAACGCCCCTTGCGACTTTATTATCTATTTTAAAAATCTTAAAAATAAGTTCTCCTACACTATAATCTATAATTCCACATATAACTATAAATACCATAGAAATTTCCATAATTGCCCCTATTTTTTTAGAAATTTCATATCCTATAGCAGATGTTACAGACTTTGGTAACATAGAAAGCAAAATTTCTTCATTTATTCTGAAAATATTACATAATACAATTCCTGTAATTGCTCCTATACCAATCCCAACTAAACAGCCAAGCAATATTGGAAGAAAATATTTTTTTATAATTTCTAAATTTTTATATAATGGTATTGCTAAAACTACAGTTGCAGGAGCAACAAAAAAAGTTAAAATATCTGCCCCCTTCTTATAATTAGAATAAGGAATTTTAAAAAATAAAAGAACTAGGATAATTAAAACTGAAGAAGTAACCATTGGACTTAAAAATTTCAATCCCATTTTTACTTGAATTTCATATCCTATAATAAATGTTATAATTGTTAAAAATATTCCAAAAAGGGGACTATTAATTATTAATTCCATTTTTTTCTCCTTTTTCAAAAATTTTTACAAAAAAAGTTGTAGCAAAAGCTGTAATAATCATAGATACAACTACACTTACAAATATATCTGTAAAAATTTCCCGTTAAAATAGTGAAATTTATCTATAACTCCAATAACTAATGGTGTCATAAATAATGTAATATTTTCGAGTAAAAACTCTGAAACTTTTTCTATTTTCTTTAATTGAATTGCTTTAAAATATAGCAATACAGCCAAAATTAACATTGACAAAATAGTTGCTGGTATCGGAGATTTAAAAACTACTTCTAAAATCGTTCCAATAAACAAAAACATTAAAATAATTAAAAATTCATAAATATTTTTAATACTAATTCATCTCCTAAAATAATTTAAGGGTTATTTCTAACCCTTAAATTTCAAATTTATCATACTTTCCATATAATTCATCAAGAAAAACAATAGCTAAAACAGTAGGACCTGTATGACAACCTATAACTGCATCTACTCCTGAGATTAATATATCCTTATTATCAAATTCTTCCATCAATAATTCTTTTAAATCATTTGCTTTATCCTCACAATCACCTTGTAAAATAATAATAGTTTGTTTATCTAAAAACTCAGATTTATTCTTTATAATATCTATAATTTTTTTCTTAAAAGCTTTATGTCCTCTTACTTTGTCAAACAAGTTTAGCTTCCCTGTATCCTTTACAATATCTAATATAGGACAGATATTTAATAAATTACCTATTATAAATTTAGCTTTATTTAATCTACCACCCCGATAAAGATATGTCAGTTCATCAACAGTAAAAATATAATTTATATGTTTTTTATAAAAATCAATATATTTTAAAATTTCTTCTATACTTTCGTTTTCTTCAATCATTTTTGAAATCTTAATAGCAAGAGCTCCATAACCAAAACTCGCACCTAAACTATCTATTATATAAATTTTCGCATCAGGAAATTCATCTAATAAATCATTTTTAACCATATTAGCTGTATTATAAGTTCCAGAAAGTCCAGAAGATAGAGAAATATAAATAATTTCATTTTTAGCTAAAATTTCGTCCTTAAAAGCATCATAGAAATCCTTATATGACACCTGTGAAGTTTTATAATTAACCCCTTTAGACATATTTTCAAATAATTTATATTTATCTATATCATAATTTAAAATATATTCATTTTCTCCGTCAGTAACAACCATATTAAAAATCTGGATTTTATATTTTTTTGCAATTTCTACAGGAATATCTGCTCCCATATCAGAAAATAACTTTATCATATCTACCTCCATTTTTAAAAACTTACCTGAATTATATAATATACCATTTTTGATATTTTTGCAAGAAAAAAATAGTTTTAAAAATAAAACTATTTTTCAAAAAAATATTTAATTTGTTATTACTAAATTAACAGGCAAATCGAATTCATTTGTTGGAACTTTTTCAATAATTTGTTCTTTAAATGCCAAAGATATTGTATATCCCTTAAAGTCCTTTAAATATCTATCGTAATATCCCCCACCGAAACCTATTCTGTAATTATTTTTATCAAATCCAACTCCTGGAACTAATATTAAATCAATCTGATCTTTTTCAACAATGTTTTCATCTATTTCAGGAGGTGTTTTAATACCATAATATCCTTCAATTAATTCATCTAAAGAATTTATTTTATAAAAAGTCATTTTCCTACTTTCTTTTTCACAAATTGGAGCACAGACTTCTTTTCCATTTTCTAATAATTTTTCAATTATCGGATAAGTATTTATTTCTGTACCGAATGGAATTGTAAGTGCAATACATTTTGCATTTTTAAAATTTTCGTTTTCAAATAACTTTTTATATAAAATTTCTTCAAAACTCTTTCTATCTTCATCAGATATATTTTTTAGCTTTTCTTGAATTTCTTTTCTTAAAATTTTTTTATCCATTAATAATCACTCACTCCTAAAAGTTTACGAACCTCTCCCACAAAATACAAAGATCCAAATGCTGAAATAACATCATCTTTATTTGAAATTTCAAATGCTTTATCAATAGCATCTTGATAGTTTTCAAAACTATAAACCTTTTTTTCAGTTAGGGCTTCAATTCTCTCCTTTAATTCCAATGCTTCCATTGCTCTTTCGGAATCCGGTCTTACAGTTAAAAACATATCAAAACAAGGAATAATTCTTTCAAGCATTTCGTTGTAATCTTTGTCTGCCAAAACTCCAAAAATAGCAATTTTTCTATTATTTTTGTAATAAAAATTCATATTTGAAATGAATTTTTCAATCCCGTCAATATTATGGGCACCATCTAAAATAAAATCAGGATTTTTTGAAACAAGTTCAAATCTACAAGGCCAAGTAACGGTTGAAAATCCATTATAAATACTTTCATCAGAAATTTCAAAGCCCATTTTTCTAAGTTCTAAAAGTAATTCAAGAGAAATTGTAGCATTCTTAACTTGATGTGAACCAAGTAAATTAATTTTTAAATTCTTAAATTCTTTATAGTCTATAACTTGTCCTGATTTATTATTTTCCAATACTTTAATTTTTGATAAATCATTTAAAATAATTTTAGAATTCTTATTTTTTGCAACTCCTATAATGCTGTCCATAACATCATTATCTTGTGAATATAGAACTAGAGGAACACAATCTTTAATTATTCCCGCTTTTTCCAACGCTATTTCTTTTATAGTATTTCCCAAAAATTGTTGATGATCAAAGCTAATAGATGTAATTAAAGTAATAAGCGGATTATTTACTACATTCGTAGCATCAAGTCTCCCACCTAATCCTACTTCCATAATTGCAAAATCACATTTTTCTCTATAAAAATATAAAAATGCTAAAGCAGTTACAAGTTCAAAATCAGCAGGAAAAACTTCAAGAGTGTTTGCAATTTCTCTTACCTCATCCATTAATTCTATTAACTTATCTTCAGGAATATTTTTGTTATTTATTCTAATTCTTTCTTCAAAATTGTAAATAGAAGGAGAAGTAAACATACCAACTTTATATCCTTGTGAAACTAAAACAGAGTTTACAAAAGAAGTACAGGAACCCTTTCCATTGGTTCCTGCAATATGAATAATCTTTAATTTATCTTGTGGATTTCCTAACTTCTCCATAAGAATTTTTATATTTTGTAAACCTAATTTAACTCCACTGCAAACCTCTCCTCTGAGTTTTATCATCGCAGTTTCATAATCCATATTATTTTACCTTTTTTCTAGCGGCGATTAAACATTTTTCAGCTAAAACTGAAGTTGTTATTGATCCGATACCACCCGGTACAGGATTAATATAACTTGCAATTTCAGAAACTTCATCAAAATGAACATCCCCTGTTACCTTTCCGTTTTCGTCATAATTTGTTCCAACGTCAACTACAATAGCTCCTTCTTTTACAAATTCCTTTGTAACGAAATGTGCTTTACCAATAGCTGAAACCAAAACATCTGCATTCTTACAAACTTCTTTTAAGTTTTGAGTTCTACTATGACATACAGTAACCGTTGCATTTTTTGCTAATAATAACATTGCAACAGGCTTTCCGATAACATTACTACGACCTAATACAACTGCATTTTTACCTGTTAAATCTAAATCATAAAATTCTAACATCTTTATAACGGCTGCAGCAGTACAAGGAATAAAACTATCTTCTTTAGGATAGAAAACTTCTCCAATATTATATGGACTAACTCCATCAATATCTTTTTTAGGATTAATTTTCATACCAACCAAATCATCGTCAATATGAGCAGGTAATGGTCTTAAAAGTAAGAAACCATCAACACTTTCATCATTTCCAATTTTTTCAAGTTCTGATATAAAATCAGCTTCAGTAATATCTTCCGGATAATGGAATTGAACACATTCAATTCCCAATGAAGATAAAACTTTTATAGCGGCATTTTCATAACCTATAGAATCACTTCTATCTCCAACTCTAATAAAACCACAAGTAGTAACTTTTCCCTTTTCCTTAAGTTCAGCAACCCCGGCTTTAATTTTTTCTTTTAAAGCTATTGCTACTTCTTTACCTTTCATTATTGTTGTCATAACAATCTCCTTATTTTAAAAATCTATTAAATATTTCTTCAAATGCCTTATTCGCAAGTTCAGTTCCGTCTTTTAATAACTTCATGGATTTTTCATTTATTATCTTAATATTTTCTTCATTTTTCATTGAAGAAGTATTTGCAAATACACTTAAACTTGCACCTTTAAGAGCAGATTCTAAAAATACAGCTCCAGTTGCAACATCTCCAATAAGATTTTTATTCCCAATTCTAATAAGTCTGTCTACTAAACAAAGAGCTTCATAAGATTTTTCCATTATTTGTAAAGGAATCATAGCTGCATTATAAAGATTTATTTCTAATGCCTCTCTCTTTAATCTCTTTTCTTCATCAGTATTTCTTGGCATCTTATAACATTGAGAAAGTGGATAGAAAGCATCCGCATCTCCTTGAACTAATTCTTTTAAAGAAGTAATTAATTCGTTATATTTTTTTATTTGCTCATTAATTTCTTCTTCAACATCTTTAAATTTTTCATTACCAGTAGTATAAGTTGCATCCATATTTAATAGAGCAACTCCCAAAGCACCTACAAGGGCGGATGCTCCTCCGCCCCCTGGTACAGGTTGTTTATCTGATAATTCTTGAATAAATAAATTTATGGTTTTATCACACATTTTTTGTTCCATAAATTCCTCCTATTAACTAGAATAATCCAACAATCTTTCCATCTTCTGTTATATCAATATTATTTGCAGCAGGAACCTTTGGTAATCCCGGCATAGTCATAATATCTCCACTGTAAGCTACTGCAAATCCTGCACCAGCTGCAATTTTAATATCTTTAATATTTACCTTAAATCCTTCAGGTCTTCCAACTTTATTCTTATCATCAGAGAATGAATATTGAGTTTTTGCCATACAAATAGGAACATTTTTAAATCCTAATTCTTCGATAGTTTTAATTTTCTTTTTAACTCCCGGAGAGAATGTTACTCCTAATCCACCGTAAACTTTTTGAACTATTTTATTTAATTTTTCTTCTAAAGAATCTTCAATATCATAAACTTGATTAATTGGTTTGTTATTTTCAGCAAGTCTTACAACTTCATGAGCTAAATCAACAGCACCTTCTCCACCTTTTGCCCAAACATCTGATAAAACTACGTTAACACCTAATTCTTTACATTTAGTTTCAATTAATTTAATTTCAGCATCAGTATCCAATGGGAATTTATTGATTGCAACAACACAAGGAATACCGAATAGATTTTGCATATTTTCAACATGCTTTAATAAGTTTGGAAGTCCTTTTTCCAATGCAACTAAATCTTCATTTCCTAATTCAGTCTTAGCAAGTCCGCCATGCATCTTTAATGCTCTTACAGTAGCTACGACTACAACAGCATTAGGATTTAAACCAGCAAATCTACATTTAATATCTAAGAATTTTTCAGCACCCAAGTCAGCTCCGAAGCCTGCTTCAGTTACAACATAGTCTGAATATTTTAAAGCTAATTTTGTAGCAATTATACTATTACAACCATGAGCTATATTAGCAAAAGGTCCTCCATGGATAAATGCAGGAGTATGTTCTAATGTTTGAACAAGATTTGGTTTAATAGCATCCTTTAATAATGCAGCCATAGCTCCATGAGCATTTAAGTCTTTTGCAGTTACAGGCTCACCTTTTCTATTGTATGCAACAATTATTTTTCCTAATTTTTCTTTTAAATCTTTTAAGTCATTTGATAGGCATAAAATAGCCATTACTTCAGAAGCAACTACTATTTCAAAACCGTCTTCTCTTGGAACCCCATTAGCTTTACCATTTAAACCATCAACAATAAAACGAAGTTGTCTATCATTCATATCAACAACTCTCTTTAGAGTAATAGTTCTAGCATCAATTTCCAATTCATTTCCGTGATTAATGTGGTTATCTAACATTGCAGCTAATAAATTATTTGCTGCTCCAATAGCATTAAAGTCTCCTGTGAAATGTAAGTTTATATCTTCCATAGGAACTACTTGTGCATATCCACCACCTGCAGCTCCCCCTTTAACTCCAAAAACAGGTCCTAAAGAAGGTTCTCTAAGTGCAAGAGCTGTTCTTTTTCCTATTTTATTTAATCCGTCACCAAGTCCAACAACAGTTGTTGTTTTTCCTTCTCCGGCAGGAGTTGGAGTAATAGCAGTAACCAAAATTAATTTTCCATTTGGTCTTTCATTATAATCTTTTAATTCGTGTATATTTAACTTTGCTTTATAATTTCCGTAAAGTTCTATAGCTTCTTCCGGAAATCCTAAGTAATCAGCTACTTCTCTGATAGGTTTCATTTTTGCTTCTTGAGCAATTTGCACATCTGTCTTCATAAAAGTCCTCCTTTTTATTAACAAAACATTTATAGGGAATCGCTATTTCCCCCATTCAGTATACAATTTATTTAATAATATGTCAATATCTTTTATTGAAAAAAATCTTATATCTATTCAAAAAAACTATAAAATACCCTTATAAATAAATTATAAAACATTTTTCACTTTTGCTTTTTATACTTATTTTGAGTAAAATTAAAGATTTATAGTACTTAATAGCAATAATTATAATAATAAATTATAAGTAAATTTAATGTATATTATAAAAAAGTTTATATTTTAAAAATAATTTATATAAAAAAACAGCCTAATTATTATAAAAAACAATTCGACTGTTTAAAAAATTTTTTCTATTAATTATTTTTTTCTTATTACTTTTGAAACTTCAGCAACTACAAAAGGTAAGAATGCAAGTGGTATTGCAACTGTCAATTCTTTTATTCCTAATGAAACAGTGTCAAAATATGGTTGTAAGAATGGTATATATACAACTATTAACATCATAAAGAAAGATAAAGTTGTTCCGTAAACCAAAGTTTTATTTGAAAATACTCCAATATGGAATAATGTAAATCTACTGCTTCTAACAGAATAACTTCTTAAAAGTTCTGCCGTTATAAGTGTAAAGAAAGCCACTGTTCTTGCTCCTTCAATATGATTAGGATAATGATGCATTCCATAGAAATATGCTCCAAGTGTTGCAACAGTAATTGCAATTGATTGAGAAATAATACTGTAAATCATTTCCTTATCTAAAATTGGTTCATTTGGATTTCTTGGTGGAACTTCCATAATATCTTCATCACCTTTTTCAACTCCAAGTGCAAGTGCAGGGAAACTGTCTGTAACTAAATTTAACCAAAGTAATTGAATTGGTATAAAAGGAACAGGTATATTTAACAATATAGATATTAAAACTATCAAAATTTCTCCAACATTACAAGACAATAAGAAAGAAACAAACTTTTTAATATTTGAATAAATAATACGTCCTTCATGAACTGCTGATACTATTGTAGCAAAATTATCATCTGTTAAAATTACATCTGAAGTATTTTTTGCAACATCTGTTCCTGTAATTCCCATTGAAACTCCAATATCAGCTCTCTTAATTGCAGGTGCATCATTTACTCCATCCCCTGTCATTGCAGCAATATGGCCATTTTTCTTTAAAGCACTAACTATTTGCACTTTGTTTTCAGGACTTACTCTTGCAAAAACTCTCGTAGTTTTTACAACTTCACAAATTTCTTCTTCAGTCATTTTGTTAAGTTCACGACCCATAATAGCCTTTGAATGTTCATCCAAAATTCCTAAATCTTTAGCTATAGCAACAGCAGTTTCTAAATAATCTCCTGTTATCATTATAGGGATTATTCCTGCTTTTTTACATTCTTTGATAGCTTCTTTTGCTTCAGGTCTTGCAGGGTCAATCATTCCCATAAGTCCTACAAAAATCATATCTTTTTCAATATTTTCTGAAGTCTTCTCTTTAGGTAATGAATCAAATTTTCTATAAGCAAAAGCTAATACACGAAGAGCTTGTTTAGCAAATTCGCTATTTTGAGAAAGAACTTTTTCTTTTAATTCAAAAGTAAATTCTTCTTCTTTTCCGTTTATTAAAATATATTTACAATTATCTATTACAATATCAGGAGCACCTTTTGTAGCTGAGATAACATTAGCTGAAAATAAATTTTCATTAAAAGTTGTCATCATCTTTCTAGTAGAATCAAAAGGTATTTCCGCAATTCTTTTATGCTTATCACTTAAATCGTCTTTAGAAATAGCAACTTTTTCTGAAAGAGTAAGTAATGCTCCCTCTGTAGGATCTCCTGCAATTCTATACATATTTTCGTCTTTAATAAGTTTTGCATCATTAACAAGAGTAGAAATTTTTGAAATTGAAATGAAATCTTCAATTTCTTCAGCATTAACTTTTTCTCCATCTAAAAGTACAGCTCCAACAGGTTCATAACCGGTACCTTCTACATCATAAACTAAATTATTTACGAAAACTTTTTTAACAGTCATTTCATTTTGAGTAAGAGTTCCCGTTTTATCTGAACAAATTACTGTTGTAGTTCCCAATGTTTCAACTGCTAAAAGTTTTTTTACGATTGCATTCTTTTTAACCATTTTTGTCATACCAAGTGATAATACTATTGTAACTATTGCCGGTAATCCTTCAGGAACTGCTGCAACGGCAAGTGAAATTGCAGTTAAAAGCATAAGTAAGAATTTTTGTTTATATAAAAGTCCAACTATAAAAACTACAATGCAAACTCCTATCGTTATAAGGCCTAAAGACTTTGAAAGTCCTGCA
The DNA here is from genome assembly GCF_047608425.1 of Parvimonas oralis. Taxonomy (NCBI): domain Bacteria; kingdom Bacillati; phylum Bacillota; class Tissierellia; order Tissierellales; family Peptoniphilaceae; genus Parvimonas; species Parvimonas oralis. Next base: position 298,847 of record NZ_JBLKRS010000001.1, on the reverse strand, counting down.
AGTTTCTTTTGAAGTGGAGTATCTTCATCTTCAAAAGAATCCAGAGTTGTTGCAATCTTTCCAATTTCTGTATTTTCTCCTGTAGAAATTACTATTCCCATTCCTCTACCATAAGCAACAATTGTTGATGAATAAGCCATATTTTCTCTATCACCAATTTCAATTTCACCATCATAAATCTTATCAGCAAATTTTTCAACAGGCACAGATTCTCCGGTTAAAGATGCTTCATCAATTTTTAAAATAAAACTTTCAATCAGTCTTAAATCTGCAGGAATAATATCCCCTGTTTCAAGCTCAACAATATCTCCAACAACAAGTTCTGGAGAAGGAATATGAACTAATTTTCCATCTCTATAAACTTTAGCCATAGGGCTTGCCATTTTTTGTAAAGCTTCTATTGCCTTTTCAGCTTTTCCCTCTTGATTAAGTGAAAGAATAGCATTTACAATTACAATTGCAATAATTATAAAAGCATCCGTTATTTCACCTACAATTGCTGACATAATACAAGCACCAATTAAAATTAAAATCATCGGATCTTTAAATTGGTCTATAATTTTTGAAAGAAGTGATTTTTTATTTTTTTGTTTTAACTCATTTCTTCCGTTTTTTTCTAAAAGCTCAACGGCTTTTTTGCTTGAAAGTCCATTTTTCACATCACTTCCAAGCTCTTTGATACATTCATCAACACTTTTGTTGTACCAAGACATAGATTTTCCTCCTTAAATTAAGGCTTTTTTTGCATAAAAAAAACCTTGTTTAATAAAATTAAACAAAGGTCTTGCTTCCTATTGAAATAGTTAGGTGTTTAGCCGGGATAAACCGTATTGACGACTAAACAAAAATAGCTACTCCCCTTTATCAAATATATTATACTAAATTTTTAAAAATTTTTCAAGTAAAATTAATTAAATTTGAAAAGGTGTTTTAAAATTTTTTAAAACACCTTTTCATCTATTTCTTTACAATTCTAACAGCGGTGCCTGAACAAGTAACCATCATCATACTATTTGATGCTCCAAGCATTTCGTAATCCATTTTAAGTCCGACAACGGCATTTGCTCCAATTTCTGTTGCTCTTTCCACGATTTCATCTAAACTTTCTTCTCTTGCACCCATTAATTCTTCTTCATAAGAATATGATCGCCCTCCGAAAATATCACTTAATCCGGCTTTAAAATCCTTTACAAAGTTTACTCCTGTTATTACTTCACCGAAGACAACTCCTTTATATTCTACAATTTCATATCCGTCAATATTACTTGTAGTTGTAATTATCATAATTATAATCTCCTTTTTTAGATAATATTAACATATTTTTTAACCGTTATCAATATATTTTTGTTATCATAAAGTACAAGTCTATTTATTAAATTTACTTAGTTTTGATTTTTACTTTTTCCAATACAATATTACCTTTTTTCACATCCAAAAACAGTTTTTCATCACTAAGAATTTCATTCTTTAAAATCTCATCTGCAATTTTATTTTCAAGTTCAGATTTTATTATTCTTTCAAGAGGTCTTGCTCCATAAGCCTTATCATAGCCCATATCTGATAATTTTTTAATAATCTTATTGCTATATCCGATATTAAGTCCAATATTTTTAAGTCTTTTTTTCAATTTTTCAAGCAAAAGCTCTGTAATTTTTAATATATCTTTTTCATCAAGTCTTGAAAAGACAATTATATCATCTACTCTATTTAAAAATTCAGGCTTGAACATAATTTTAAGTTCAGAATTTACAATTTCTTTAATTCTGTCATATTCTTTTTCATCTTCATCTTTTTTTGAAGAAAAACCTAATGTATTTTTCTTTTCAATCGCAGATGCTCCTACATTTGAAGTCATAATTATTACTGTGTTTTTAAAGTTCACAGTTTTTCCTTGTGAATCTGTAAGTCGTCCATCATCAAGGATTTGAAGTAGCATATTAAACACATCTGGATGAGCTTTTTCAATCTCATCAAATAATACAACACTATATGGTTTTCTTCTAACCGCTTCTGTTAAATATCCACCTTCTCCATAGCCTACATATCCCGGAGGAGATCCTATAAGTTTAGAAACAGTATGTTTTTCCATATACTCACTCATATCTATCCTAATCATATTTTCTTCAGATTCAAATAAAAGATTTGCTAAAGATTTTGCAAGATAAGTTTTACCAACTCCTGTAGCTCCGACAAAAATAAAACTTCCTATTGGTTTACTTCCTAAAGAAACTCCTGCTCTGGATCTTTTGATGGCATTTGTAACTCTGTCAATTGCAGTTCCCTGACCGATAACTATATTTTTTAAATTATCAGAAAGAGATAAATATTTTTGACTTTCTTTAGCTGTCAATCTATCAACAGGAATTTTACTCCAATCTGAGACAACTTTTGCAATATCGTCATATTTTAATGTTAAATTTTCCTTATTTTTCTTATCTTTTTTTATCTCTTTAAGTTTTCTTATCTCTTCTAAGTTTTCCTCATATTTATTTTTGCATTCTTGAGCTTTTAAAAATTCCTGATTTTTCACAAATTGTTTTATATCAGCTTTTAGGTTGGCGTTTTCATCTTTTAGGAAAATTATATCATCCGGATTTAGATATGATTTTATTCTTAACATAGAACCCGCTTCATCTATCAAATCAATAGCTTTATCAGGTAAAAATCTGTCTGTTAAATATCTATGTGATAATTCTGTTGCAGCTTTTATAGCTTCATCGGTTATTACTATCCCATGATGATTTTCATATTTTTCTTTAAGACCTAACAATATATTTATAGTCTGACTAACTGTAGGCTCTAAAACTTCTATAGGCTGTAATCTTCTTTCAAGAGCAGAATCTTTTTCAATATGTTTTCTGTATTCGTCAATGGTTGTAGCACCAATTAATTGAATTTCTCCTCTTGCTAAAAACGGTTTTAAAATATTTGCGGCATCAATAGAACCTTCACTACCTCCGGTTCCAACTATATTGTGAAATTCATCTATGAATACAATAACATTTTTATTCTTCATAATTTCATTTAAAGTATCTTTTACTCTTTTTTCAAAATCTCCACGATATTTACTTCCTGCAAGCATTGCCGGTAAATCCAGACTATAAATAGTTTTATTTTCTAAAAATTCCGGAACCTTTCCCTCTACAATTCTAAGGGCAAGTCCTTCTACTATCGCAGTTTTTCCTACTCCTGCTTCTCCAATCAAGATAGGATTGTTTTTAGTTCTTCTAAGTAAAATTTGTAATATTCTATCTATTTCTTTTTCTCTACCAATTACTTGGTCAATTTTCCCTTTTTTTGCTCTTTCATTCAAATTTACAGTATATTTATCTAAAGTTTCTGTCGTTGCTTCTCCTGAAACCTCTGTATCATTTCCAAAATTTATCTTTTCTTTTATATCCGCCGAAATACTTTCAGGACTGATATTAGCTTCAACAAGCATTTTATAAGCAAGACTTGTTTTTAATTCCATTAATGAAATTAAGAGATGACAAGGTAATACTTGGACATTATCCGACTCCATTGCAATATTAACAGCATTATCTACAACTTTTTTTGCGTTTTTGGATAATTTACTCGCAACATTTGAAAAGTTTCCAATTCCTTTCTTATCTATTAAATAACTTTTTAAAGAATTATAATTTGCACCTGCTGAAACAAGACTTTCAGTTTCTCTACTATTTATTTTTAAAAACGCAAGCAAGATATGCTCAGTTCCAATATAATCATCTTTTAAATAAAATGCTTCATTTACAGCATATCGGATAAACTCGTCAACACTTCTAATTACATTTTCATACATAGAATCACCCTCCTATATTAACTTTAAAATTACATTTAAAAGTTCTTCATTACTCTCTTCCTCAGTTAAAAAAGTTGAACTTCTAATAGCCATAAGGCATTCATATAACAACTTTATATCATAATCAACTATAAGCTCCAAACTTTGTAGTAATAAACAAAGTGAAATAAATTTACTAACTATATATGGTGTTATATTTTCTCTCTTTATCAATATTTTCTTATATCTTTCAAATTTTTCTCTATAATAGTCTGTTTTTGTCCCTAAAAGTTTTCTACGATTATCTATTTCTAAATTTACAATTTCCGTAATATATTTATCCATTTTTCTAATTGCGGAAAATTCTTCTGCATTTTGATTACAAAATTCCGCAATATAAAAATCCTCACAAAGTCCTATTTTAGATAGAGAATAAAAGTCTATTCCTAATTTTTTCATTTTCTTTTCTAAAAAATCGGTAGTATTATAATATCTCAATGAAGGAATATGTAAAACTCCTGTCATTTTTAAACCATTACCAACTAAATTTACATCTTCAAAAACATATCCGAAATTTGTATTAAACGAAAAATCTATTTTTTCATCCAAATCCGACTCAAGTCCATAGGCAAAATGTCCACAACGAAGAAAATTTACTCCGGGTAATTTACCGGTAAATCTAAGATGCTCTCTAATGTTTATATTCATAAAAACAAATTCATCATCTCTTGATGCTATATATGAATTTTCTCTGAAAATATCATTGGAATCTAAAAACAAACCCATATTATAATATTTTAAAATTTGTTTTTTTGTATTTACCTTTTCAAATGTAAATCTATCACTATAATACAATTTATAGAAAGAAGAACAAATTTTATTATAAAGATTAATTTCATCTTCAAAGGTCAACATATAGTTAAATTTATAGCCTTTGACATTTCTATAAACATCAACCTGACTTGAAAGAGAAATGTACTTTTCAGAAATTTTCCCTAAAAAACTACTCATTTATTCTCCTCCTAAGTTTGAAATTTTTCTTTTTTAAATCTTCAATGGTATTTTTCAAAACTTCACATTTGAAATATTCTTCAGTTTCTATACAATGCTCTAACTCCCTTTCTAAATCAGCAATTTTTATTTTATTTTCAAAAAATTCTTTTGTATATTCTGGTGCTTTTCCTTTATATTTGTTAAAATCATTACATAATAATCTTTTTATAAAATTCGAATAGACAAGAGTCGGCTTTAATTTATTATTTTCTATCAATTTATAAATTGTTTCATAGCAACAAGGACAAACAGTTAAATTTGTATAAATAATATCCTTTACCAAAGTTTTACAATTTTTGCATTTGACATTTGAATTAGAAATTTGACCTTTAAAATTACAAAATATTTCATCTTTTTCATTAGGTTTTAATGTATTAAATAAATTGTCATATTCAAAATCCGTTATTTCTTTTTCATAACTTATTGTTGCAATTTTCTTACTCATTTTCCCTCCCGAAAGAATACAAAATATTAAGTAAAACATTAGCTCTTAAACTATCCTTAATTTTACTATCTATACAAAGAGAATTATCACTTATAGCATGTAAAATAATAAATCTTTCTCTTTTTGTAATATATCCCAATTCAAATATTCTATCTATAATTCGTCGCCCTTCATTAAAAGTTATTTCATTTTTATCTAAATACTCGATAATAGAATTTAAAAATACATCTTCATTTGAAAGTGTTGAAATCTTTATATAACCGCTTCCCCCACGGTGACTTTCAATATAGTATCCGTTTGTTGAGGAAAATCTTGTTGTCAAAACATAATTTATCTGAGAAGGAGCACATGAAAATTTATTTGCTAAATCATTTCTTCCTATCTCAATAATTCCATTTTCAGAATTTTCTAACATTTCTTTCAAAAATTTTTCGATAATATCACTAATACCTGCCAAAAGAACACCCCCTGACCTACTTTGACCTTTATTATATTATACCCAATGAATAATAATTTTTTACATTTAAATAAACTTTTTATAATTTAAAAATTATTACCATAAGCAAAAAAGTTGAGTAAAATAATTTAATATTTTTCCTCAACTTTAATTAATGAATTTATATATTTTAAAGTAAATAAAATTTTTTATCCAACAGCAGTCATAACTTTACCAATATAATATATTCCGTAAATTAATGCACCTATAAATAATAATCTGAACAGAGAAGACAAAGCAATAGAAAAATATTTCTTTTTATCTTTAGTATCTCTGGGAAAACTTAAAACGAGAGCTATAAACTTAAATACTACACTTATTATAAACAAACATATTCCATATCTAAAAACAATTCCAAGCATAAAAAATCCTATTATCGAACTTCCCATGCCAAGAGAAAAACCTACAACAAAACACAATAGCAACAACATATCCAAAGCTATTGAACCCCATAGTAAAATTTTCATTAATTTTTCTCTATCATTAATATAATTTTCTAAAAAATTATTATTTTTATTTTCCATATAAATCTCCATTCAAATTTTAGAATTATTCTGATTATACCATATATATTTGCTATAATCAATTTTGAAAATTTTAATTTTCGAAGACATATACATTAAAAATTTTAACAATCAAAAAATCAACGAATGATAATATCCGTTGACTTTTTAATTCATATTTTAAACTCAATATTTAAAAACTTCTAAAAATATAATTAATAGAATTTTTTACATTTTCTACAAATTTTGAAAATCCTTTTGTTTTTTTAGTTGGAAATTCCTTTCCATACAAAATTTCATAAGCTTTTAATGCTTTATTTACTTTAGTGACATAATGTTTAGTTTCTGATGAAGGAATATTATATAGACTTACTCCATCACTTGAGTATTTGGAATCTTTTAACCAAGTATTTACATTACCAATTCCACCATTATATGCTGCATAAACAGTATCCATATTACTAAAGTTTTTCATTAAATATTTTATATAATATGTTCCAATCTTAATATTAGTTTCCGCATCATTTAAGTCTATGGAATTCGCATCAATATTTAATAACTTTGCAACATGTTTAGAGGTATCAGGTAAAACTTGCATTAAACCTTTTGCATTAACTTTACTTGTTGCATCACTCTTAAAATTACTTTCAACCCTCATAATAGCTAAAACCACTCTAGGATCTACTCCATACTCGTTTGAATATTTTTGAATTTCTTCAATATAATTTACAGGGTAATTCTTTCCTCCATAATATATTGCTCCTAAAAATAGTGCTTTACATATAATTAATACAGTTATTATAGTTATTAATATTTTTTTCCACACTTTCATCTTTTTGTTTTTTCTGCCCTTATCTTTTTTAACTTCTTCTACAGTTTCTTCCTCAAAAAACTCTTCATTAGAATTATTAATATCTTTTTTAACAGAATCAGTAACATCTGATTTTTCTTCATGCAAAGGACTTAAATCTGTTAATTTAGTTTGTTCTATATTTAATGAATCTTGTTTTTCTAAAGTTTTTAAATCAACACTTTCTGTACTTTGCCCTTCTACAAATACTGATTGCATAAATTCATCCAAATGCTCATCATTATTCTTTAAATTTTCTTTTTCTGTAAAATCATTATTAGAAACTTTTTCAATCATTCCCATTTCTTCCAATTCATCTTCAGTTACTTTTTTTACATCTTCGGTATCTTCAATTTTATCTTCAACAATTTCATCATTTTCTTCGGCTTCTTTTTTTTCTTTATTTTTCTTCAGCCTTCCAAAAAACCCTCTTTTCTTTTCTTCATTTATACAACTATTTTCAAAAAATAAATCCAATTTATCTTTTAATTCTTCAAAATCGCCATTATTTTCAACAGTTAAAATATCATAGTTTTCATTATCAAACTCTGACTGAATTTCCATAATTCTATGTGCAACTTCCTCTGTCATTCCCTTTCTTGACATAAGTCTTTTGAATCTAATATCATCACTTGCTGTTATATTCCAAACTTCATCAATTTCAATCAATTTTTCCAATCTATCTATTGATTCATTTAAAAGAGGAACTTGTAAAAATACAACTTCTGCATCAGAATTTTTGCCAATATCAACCATATTTTTCAAAATAACGGGATGAGTTAATGAATTAAGTTTTTTTCTATTTTCGTCATTAAAAAATACCGTTCTTCTTAACTTTGCTTTTGAAATATTACCCTTCTCATTTAAAATACTATCTCCAAATTCATTTACTAAAACCTTATAAAGCTCAGCACCCCTTTTATATAATTCTTTTATTTGATCATCAGCATCTAAAACTAAATAATTTTCATTTCTCTCTCTAATCAAATCCGCTAAGCTACTCTTACCACTACAAATTTGACCTGTAATAACAATATATTTTTTATTTCGACTCATACCAATTCCTTCCTTCACATACATCTACCTTCAATGGTAAATCTAATTTATATACATTTTCCATAGAATCTTTTAAAATTTTCTTAACAATCTCTTTTTCGTTTTCTTCACATTCTATTATAAGCTCATCGTGAATTTGTAAAATTAATTTTGCATTAACTTTTTCAAGTTTTAATCTTTCGTAAACTTTAATCATCGCAAGTTTTATAATATCTGCTGCACTTCCCTGTATAGGAGTATTCAGGGCAATTCTCTCGCCAAAACTTCTAATATTGAAGTTTTTAGAATTAATTTCAGGAATATATCTCTTCCTATCCAAGATAGTAGTTACAAAACCATCTTTTTTAGCTCTATCAACTATTTCTTCCATATAATTCTTTATTCTAGGATAAGTATTTAAATATCCGTCAATATACTCTCTTGCTTCATTTCTAGTAATATTCAAATCTTTTGAAAGACCATAATCGCTTATTCCATAAACTATTCCAAAATTTACAGCCTTTGCACTTCTTCTTTGATTATCAGTAACTTCATCAATCGGAACACCAAAAACTTCACTTGCAGTCTTATAATGTATATCTAAATCATTTTTAAAAGATTCAATCATAACTGAATCCTTAGATAAATGCGCTAAAACTCTAAGCTCAATTTGTGAATAGTCTGCATCAATAAAAACTTTATTTTTATCGGCAACAAATACCTTTCTAATATTTTTTCCCTCTTCACTTCTTATAGGAATATTTTGCAAATTAGGGTCCACAGAGCTAAGTCTTCCTGTAGCGGTAATCATCTGCTTAAAGGATGTCCTTACTCTACCGTCATCCATAATATACTCCAATATTCCATCTAAATAAGTTGAAATTAACTTGTTCAAAGACCTATATTTTAAAATATAATCTGCAATTTCATGCTTTTTAGATAATTTTTCTAAAACTTCAACATCTGTCGAATATCCTGTTTTTGTCTTTTTTACTATAGGTAATCCCATTTTTTCAAATAAAATGACTCCAAGCTGTTTTGGAGAATTCAAATTAAAAACTTCTCCTGCAAGTTCATAAACTTTTTGTTCATACAAATATGCAAGTTTTGAATATTCCTCATTTAACTCAATAATCTTATTTCTATCTACTAAAACTCCTGTTTTTTCCATATCTGCAAGAACTTTAACTAGCGGTTTTTCAACATTTTCATATAATGAAATCAGATTATTTTCTTTAGCTTTTTCTATAAAAATATCATATAAACCTGAAATGGCAAATACATTTTGAGAAATAAATTTAAAAATAATGCCCTCTTCCAATTCAAAAAAAGTTTTTTTGTTTTTACCTTTTCCAAACATTTCTTTTAAATCTAAAATTTCCAGATGCAAAATTTCATTGCTGACTTTTAGAATATCATAATTTCCTTTATTAGAGTCAATTAAATATTCTAAAATCATTACATCTTCATAATTTTTAAATTCTAAATTATTTTTTAATGCAAAAAACAATTCTTCCTTTATATCATAACCAATTATCTCTATATCTAAATTACAAAACCTTTCAAAATCTGATAGCTTAAATTCCTTACAAATATATGCCTTATTATTAAAGTTTGAATAAATTCCAATATAAAATTTCTTCCTATAAATATATCCTTCATCTGAGAAAAATTTAATTGATATAGACTCGTCATTTTTTATCTTTTCAAAAATTTCTGAAAATTCAATTACTTCAAAATCAATATTTTGATTTGATTTTACAGTATTATTCTTTTTTATATCTTTAAAATGCTTATTTATAATACTTTTAAATTCTAATTTTTCTAATTTTTCAATATATTCATCAGAATTTACATCTTTTATTTCAAAATCTTCAATATTTCTATCAATAGGAACATTCAAAAAAATCTCACCAAGACATCTGCTCAAATAAGCCTTATCCCTTTCATTTTCAAGATTTTCCTTTAATTTCCCTTTAAGATTACCTAAATTTTCATATAAATTTTCAAGACTTCCATACTCTTGAATTAATTTTAATGCAGTTTTTTCTCCAACGCCCTTAACTCCGGGTATATTATCTGAACTATCCCCCTGAAGAGCCTTAACATCAATCAATTGTTTAGGAGAAAGACCGAAATCTTCCAAAACTGATTCAGTATTCATAAGTTTAATCTCACTTATACCCTTTTTAGTCAAATATACAAAAATATTATCATCAATTAATTGTAAATAATCTCTGTCTCCCGTAAAAATATCTACTTCAAAACCTTCCTTTTGAGCAAGTTTTGCGATTGTTCCTAAAATATCATCAGCTTCATATTCATCAAGCTCCAAATAATTTACATTCATAGAAGATAGTAAATCTTTTAAAATTCCAAACTGATAAGTTATTTCATTAGGAGCATTATCACGAGTTCCCTTATAATCTGCAAACTCATTATGTCTAAAAGTTTTTGAACCCTTATCAAAAGCTACAAAAACATGTGTAGGATTTATTAATTCCAATGCTTTGTAGTACATATTTAAAAAACCATAAACTCCATTTACAAAAACTCCATCTTTAGTTGTTAAATTTCTTATCGCATAAAAAGCCCTAAAAATAAGACTTGAACCGTCGATTAAAAGTATTTTTTTCATTTTATTCTCCAAAATTATCATATAATCTATTACCAAAATATATTATAAAGTACATACACAGATATTATATCATATTTTTATATATAATGTCTAAATTAAAATAATGAAAATATCTCATTTTATGTTATATAAATTAATAATAAATGTTCTAATATGATAACTATTAATTTTTATTAAAAATTTGGCATATATACTATTTTTATGATATAATTACAGTAATTATATTATTTTGAATGGAGTTAATATGTTTAAGTTTGATTTTAATGATAAAAAATACAAAAATATACATTTCATCGGAATTGGTGGAATAAGCATGAGTGGAATAGCAAAGCTACTTTTGAAAAAAGGATATAATATTTCCGGAAGTGACAGAAATACTTCTAAAGAAATTCAAATATTGGAACAAAATGGAGCAAAAATTTTTATAGGTCAAAAAAAGGAAAATATTGAAAATCCTGATTTGATTGTATATACAGATGCAATTTTACCGGATAATGAAGAATTAATTAAAGCAAAATCATTAGGAGTTCCTTGTGTAACAAGAGGACAATTTTTAGGAGCATTGATGAGAAATTACACTCATTCAATAGCAATTTCAGGATCTCACGGAAAGAGCTCAACTACTAGTATGATTTCAAAAATTTTAATTAATTCCCCATTTGAACCTTCAATTTTAATTGGTGGAAATTTGGATGAAATTGACGGAAATGTCTTATGTGGGAACGAGGATTATCTTGTAACTGAAGCTTGTGAATTTAAAGCAAATATACTACATTATTATCCAAGTATGGCTATTATTTTGAATATAGATGAAGATCATTTAGATTTCTATAAAAACTTGGATCATATTGTAGATACTTTTATAGGATATATGAAAAATTTAGATGAAAATTCAAAAGCTATTATTAATATTGATGATCCTAACTGTCTTCCACTACTAGAACATATCAAAGGAGAAACTATTACATTTGGTATTAATAATGAAAATGCTACTTATAAAATTACAAATATAAGTTTTGATAAAGTTGGTCATCCTTGTTTTGATATTGAAAATGAAAAGTTTGGTAAACATCATTTCTGCTTAAATATAATAGGCAGACATAATATTTATAATGCAGCAGCTGCAATTATAGCGACTTACGAAACAGGTATAGATGTAGAATATATCAGAGATGCTATTTCAAAATATAAAAATTTGCATAGAAGAATGGAAATTTATGGAGTAATCGGTAACGATAAAAAAGCTACTATCCTTACTGATTACGGTCATCATCCAAAAGAAATAAAGAGCTGTTTGAGTTCAATTGCAGAACATAAAGAAGGAAGACTTGTATGTATTTTCCAACCGCATACCTATTCAAGAACAAAAACATTACTAAACGACTTCGCAAAATGTTTTGATGATTGTGATGAAGTTATTGTTACTGAAATATATGCTGCGAGAGAAAAATTCGATCCTACAATTCATTCCATTGACTTAGTTGAAAAGCTAAATAAAAATGGAGTTAATGCAATTTATTTAAAAACTTTTGAAGAAGCAAGAGATTATATCTTTGAAACTTTTAAAGACAAAGATACTATCATTACTACAGGTTGTGGTAATCCTCATGAACTTGCAAAAATGATTGTTGAAGACTATAAATAATTAAAAGAAAAAGACAGAAAATATAAAATTTTCTGTCTTGTTTTTTATCTTGGTAAAAATCCAACTTTTTTATAAACCTTTCTAAGTGTTTTATTTGCAAAGTAGGATGCTTTTTCTGCTCCTTCTTTCATAACTTTTTCAAGATATGCCTTATCTGAAATAAATTCTTTATGTTTTTCTCTTATTGGTTTTAAATTATCAGATATTAATTGTCCCAAATCTTCTTTAAATACTGAATAATTTTCATTTTTATACTTTGCTACAATTTCATCACTTGTTTTTCCACTAAAGGCAATATAAATATTTATAAGATTTTTTAGACCTTTTTGTTCATCATTATAATCAAAATTTCCAAGACTGTCAGTTACAGATTTTCTAATTTTTCTCTTTATACTTTCCTCATCATCAAGAAGTAAAATAAAAGAATTTACATCTTCATCAGACTTACTCATCTTCTTTTCCGGATTTTTAAGGCTCATAATTTTCCCTGTTTCTTTTCCGATTATTCCTTCTGGAACTACAAAAGTTTCGGAATATTTATTATTAAATCTTTCTGCCAAATCTCTTGCAAGTTCTAAATGTTGTTTTTGATCAATCCCAACAGGAACTAAATCTGTTTGATACAGTAAAATATCTGCAGCCATTAATACGGGATAAGTAAACAAACCTGCATTTAGATTTTCTTCCGATTTTTGAGATTTTTCTTTAAACTGAGTCATTCTGCTAAGTTGTCCCATATAACTCATACAACTTAAAACCCAAGATAATTCTGCATGTTGTGGAACATGTGATTGAACAAAAAGAGTTGATTTATCAGGTTCTAATCCTGATGCTAAAAATATAGCCATTAAATCTAATGTTCTTTCTCTTAGTAACTTCGGTTCTTGTGGTACTGTTATAGAATGTAAATCAGCAACATTAAAAAAACAATCATATTGGTCTTGTAAACTTTTGAAGTTTTTTATTGAACCTAAATAATTTCCTATTGTAAGCTGACCTGAAGGCTGTAATGCACTGTAAACTATTTTTCCCATATTAAAATCCTCCTTTTATAAATATTAATAAAAAAGGTCATTTCTAAATTAATTAGAATATTGACCTATTTTTGTTATTTATTTTTCTTCTTTTTCTTTTTTAGGCTTTTCAAGCAATGCCTTTCTTGACAATTTAATTTTACCTTGATTGTCAATTTCTATTACTTTAACTTCAACTACATCTCCAACTTTAAATAAGTTTTCCACTTTATCAAGTCTTTCATGAGTCATATTTGAAATGTGAAGTAAGCCTTCTTTTCCTTTGATTAATTCAACGAATGCTCCAAAACTCGTGATTGTTGTAATTACACCGCTGTAAATTTCCCCAACCTCAATTTCTTTAACTATTTCGTTAATCATTTCTTTTGCTCTTTCACCATTTTCTCTTGAATCAGCAGTAATTGCAATACGTCCATCATCAAAAGTATCAATTTTAACACCGGTTTCATCAATAATCTTGTTAATAACTTTTCCGCCCGGTCCAATTACTTCTCTTATCTTTTCTGGTAAAATTTGCATTGTGAATATCTTTGGTGCATATTTTGACATTTCTTCACTTGGAGTTGCAATACAGTCATTCATTATGGATAAAATATGAAGTCTTGCTCTTTTTGCTTTTTCCAAAGCTGTTGTCAAAATTTCTCTACTAATACCGTCAATTTTAATATCCATTTGTAAAGCTGTAATACCATCTTTAGTACCTGCAACTTTAAAGTCCATATCTCCAAAATGGTCTTCTAAGCCTTGAATATCTGTTAAAATAGCAATTTTATTAGTTTTTTCATCCTTTATAAGTCCCATAGCAATACCTGCAACTGAATCTTTAATAGGAACACCTGCATCTAATAATGAAAGTGTTGAACCACAAATACTTGCTTGTGAACTTGATCCGTTTGAAGATAAAACTTCTGAAACCAATCTCATTGTATATGGGAATTCATCTTCACTTGGTAAAACAGGAATTAAAGCTCTTTCAGCTAATGCACCATGTCCGATTTCACGTCTTCCCGGACTTCTTAATGGTCTAACATCTCCAACGCTAAATGGTGGAAAATTATATTGATGCATATATCTCTTATCGTCTTCATCAATAACTCCATCTAAAACTTGAACTTCTCCGGGAGCTCCTAAAGTTGTTAAAGTTAAAACTTGAGTTTGTCCTCTAGTAAATAAACCTGATCCGTGAGTTCTTGGTAAAAGTCCTCTTTCACAAGAAATCTTTCTAACTTCGTCAAGTTCTCTATCATCCGGTCTAATGCCGTCTTCTATTATTAATCTTCTAACTTCATCAACAATTACAGATTCAATAGCTGCATTAATTTCACCTTTTTTATCTTCATAATCAGGTAAAAACTTTTCTAGAATTTCTTTTGTAATTTTATCTAAATTTTCTTCTCTTTCCATTTTATTCGGAGTTCTAAGAGCAGAAATAATTTGTTCTTTACCAAATTCAATAATTGCATTGAATAAATCTTCATCTCTTTGTTTTATAATAACTTCAGATTTTTCTTTACCAATTTCTTCTCTTATTGTTTCGATAAAATTACAAATTGATTTAATTTCTTCATGTGCAAAAAGAATTGCATTTAAAACTTCTTCTTCGCTTAAAATATCAGCTCCGGCTTCAACCATCATAATAGCATCTTTTGTTCCTGATACTGTAATATTAAGTCTTGATTTTTCTCTTTGTGCAATTGTTGGATTTATAATATATTCCCCATCAACATATCCCACATTAACAGATCCTGTAGGTCCGTTAAAAGGAATGTCTGAAATTGTAAGTGCTATAGATGATCCAATCATTGCAAGTATATCTGGTTGATTATCTTGCTCAACAGATAATGCAGTAGCAATAACTTGAACATCATTTCTATATCCTTCCGGAAATAGTGGACGTAGCGGTCTATCTATAAGTCTTGATGTCAATATTGATTTTTCACTTGGACGTCCTTCTCTTTTAATAAATCCACCAGGGATTTTTCCTACTGAATAAAGTTTTTCTTCAAAATCACAACTTAAAGGAAAAAAGTCAACTCCTTCTCTAGGTTCTTTAGAAGCACAAGCATTAACTAAAACAACAGTTTCTCCACATTGTACAAGACAAGATCCATTCGCTTGTTCTGCTACCTTTCCTATCGTAACTTTAAGTTCTCTTCCGCTTAAGTCATATATAAATTCTCTAACCATTTAATCCTCCTATGGTCTTCTAAAAATAAAGAGCGAATAAAATCGCCCTTTAATAATTATCCTCTTATTTGTAATTTACTAGTTAATTCACGGTATCTTTCGATATCAACATTACTAAGATATTTTAAAAGACCTTTTCTTTGTCCGATTAATTTGAATAAACCTCTTCTTGTAGCATGGTCTTTTTTATGTTCTTTTAAGTGTTCAGTTAAGTATTTAATTCTGAAACTTAATAATGCAATTTGAACCTCAGGAGAACCTGTATCTCCTTCACTTCTTTTAAATTCGTCGATAATTCTTAATTTGTCTTCTTTAGTTATCATTGTAACTACCTCCTAAAATATAATTCACCGTAGCAATGTAAAGGTCGGAGTTTCCATAAACATAGCAACAGTACTTGATAAGTATAACATAAAACACAACAAAAGTAAACTATTTTTAAAAAATTTTACCTGTTATCATCAATTTTTTATGATAAATTATAAAAATTTATTGAAACTATAATTCTTACTTCTTTAACTGCTTCATCCACTCTTCTTTTAAAATTCCATACTTCATTGAATCATAAAATATATTATTATGGTATCTAACTTTTCTAATTCTTCCTTCAAGTATCATACCGATTTTTAAGCTACACTTCATCATTCCGATATTTCCGCTCCAAGTTGTTAGACCGATATGTTCTAAATTATCTTCAGTATTAAAAATTTCATCTATCCATAACGAAAGTGCCTTCGAGCCGATTCCTTTACTCCAGAAATTATCATCAAAAATTACAATTCCTATTTCAAGCCATCTAGTTTTTTCGTTTTCCCAATATTTTGAAACTATTCCTAATAGAATATCGTTAAAATAAATTCCTTTTACTCTTTCTCCCAAAAAGAATTCTATTTCGCTTGATAGAATAAATTCATCATAAGTTTTAAATTCAAAATCGTCGAAATATGGAGCATCATATTCTTTCCATTTAGGTATTTTACTTGAATATTCTATATCATATAATCGTCTTAAGTCATCTCTTTGAATTCTTTTTAGTTCAATCATAAGTTTCTCCTGAATTTATTCATCAGATAATTTTTTTCTCATTATATCCCAAGGCTTTACTTCAAATGGTAAAGGCATTTTTATAATTTGTTTTGCTCTTGGAGCAACATCAATTTCTTCGCCTTTATCATCATACATTTTTTCTATTTTAAAAGTTTCAAAACCATCTCTTGGTCCGAAAATTTCAACTTCATCTCCAACAAAAATTCTATTTCTTTGCTCTATTGTTGCAATTTTTGTTTCCTTGTTGTAATCCAAGACAAGTCCAACAAAATCATAAGTTCTTATATATGAGCTTGAATTGTAAAGTTGGTCATTTTCATCCGGCTTTTTATAGTAGAACCCCTTTGTGAAATCTCTATGACTAGCTTTTTTAATCTCAAGAAGAAGTCTTTCTGCCATTTCTTTTATATAAGTACCATTTTTAATTGCATCAAGTGCTAGTCTATAACTTCTTATAACAGTAGCAACATAATATTGAGTCTTAACTCTTCCCTCGATTTTCAAACTATGAACTCCTGCTTTAATTACATCTTCAAGAGAATCCAACATACATAAATCTTTACTATTATATATAAAAGTTCCTTGTTCTGTTTCTTCTATTGGATAATATTCTCCTGGTCTTCTTTCTTCAACCAAATTATATTTCCATCTACAAGCGTGAGCACAATCTCCCTTATTTGCATCTCTACCACACATATAGTTGCTCAATAAGCATCTTCCTGAATATGAAATACACATAGCCCCATGAACGAATGCTTCAATATCAACTTCAGGAACCTCTTTATGAATTAAATTTATTTCTTCTAAAGATAATTCTCTTGCCATAACAATTCTTTTAATTCCTAAATCATACCAGAATTTTACTGTTCTATAATTTGTAACACTCGCTTGTGTACTCATATGTACTTCAATATCCTTACTTACTGAACGAACAGAAGTGTATATTCCTGCATCTGCAACGATTAAAGCATCAACACCTATATCCACTAGAACTTTTACATATTCTTCAAGTCCTATTAAATCATCATTATGAGGGATTATATTCATTGTAATATATATCTTTTTACCTCTTTCATGAACAAAATTCGTAGCTTCTTTTAACTGTTCAACTGTAAAATTTTTTGATGCTTTTCGTAATCCAAAAGATTCACCGGCTAGATAAACTGCATCAGCTCCATAGATGATTGCCATTTTTAATTTTTCTATATCCCCTGCGGGGGCTAATAATTCAACATCTTTCATATAAAATTTCTCCTTCAACTATTAAATAGGAATCCAAAAAAGCTGGATTCCCATTTATATTTAATCTATTTTTTATAACATATAGCCATACCGTCATCTATAGGTATAATGGTAGTTGAAAATTCTTCACTATTTGTTATAATTTTTAAAAATTCTTTTAATCTTCTTACTATAGTATTTTTTCTTCTTATATTATTTTTCTCTTTTGCAACAAGACCTCTAAATAAAATATTATCAGAAACCAATATTCCACCATGATTTAATCTTTCTATAGACTTTTCAAAAAAACTCATATACTGTCCCTTTGCCGCATCCATAAAAATCATATCATATTTATCTGTAATAAAATCTAGAGCGTCATTTGCATCTGCATATATAAGATCAATATTTTTATCACAGCCAGCTTTTTTTATAAATTCTTTAGCTTTTAAAAAAATTTTTTCATCTATTTCAATAGTTGTAATAGTAGAATATGGATAAGCCCTATTCATAATTATAGATGAATAACCTATCGCTGTTCCAATTTCCAAAATTCTTTTTGGTTTCTTTAGCATTACCAAAAATTCTAAAAATCTTGCAACTTCTACCTCTATAATTGGAACTTTGTTTTCAAAAGCATACTCTTCCATTTCTATTAAAATAGGTTCTTTACTTTGTTCTAAACTTCTGATATATTCAGAAACATAATTTGCAACTATTTCCATTATTCTGCAAGTGTTTCTTCCAACATTTTTACAATATCATTCATTATAGTTGAAATTCTAACTTCAGCAGCCATAAATTCTGATATTTCAGAATTACTCATCAAAATTGCATTCAAATCATTAAGTTGTTTTTCTCTATCAGCAACATCTTCCCCGTTTTGTTTAGCAATTTGATAATCATATAACTTCTTATGAAAATCATCTATAATTTTCTTGTTTTCATCATTTTCATCTATTTTTTTCTTTAAACGTTTAAATTCCTTAACTTCATCACAATTTTTAAAATCATTTGAAAAAGTTAAAATACTATTATAAATATTCATAGTTCCTCCTAAAGTTCAGTAATTATTGGAATAATCATTGGACCTCTTTTTATTTCATGGTAGATATAAGAATTCAAATCTTTTCTTATATTGTATCTCATAGTTCCTATATCTGTTATAGAATCTTCTTTGCAAATGTTTAAAGTATTTTCGACAACTCTTCTCATATCGGAAACAAGATTCCAATTTTCTCTTACATAGATAAATCCTCTTGAAACAATTTCAGGACCTGAAATAATTTCTTTACTGGATTTTTCAAGAACTACCATAACGATTATAATACCATCTTCTGATAGATGCTTTCTATCTCTAAGAACTTCACTTCCAACATCTCCAACTCCAAGACCGTCAACTAAGATATTTCCGGATTCAACAGTTCCGGATATAAATCCTTCCTGTTTATAGTTAAATTCAAAAACAGTCCCATTTCTTCCTATAAATATATTTTCTTTCGGCATTCCCATTTCAACTGCTAATTTCGCATGTCTTTTTAAATGTCTTGATTCTCCATGAACAGGAATAAAATATTTAGGTTTTGCTAAAGTGTGAATTAATTTTAATTCTTCCTGACAAGCATGTCCTGATACGTGAACCTCTGCAAGTGAAGAATGAATTACTTTAACCCCCATTTCAACAAGACGATTTACAAGTCCAAAAAAGATTTTTTCATTTCCCGGTATTGGTGATGCAGAAATAATTACAGTATCATTTTCAGTCAATACAAGTTTTTTGTGTTCTCCATAAGCCATTCTATTTAGTGCACTCATAGGTTCCCCTTGACTTCCTGTCATCAAAAGTACAATTTTAGATTCATCATATCTATTAATATTCTTTAAATCAATAAGAGTATCTTTTTCTATTTCCAACTTATTTAGTTCAGTAGCAACTTTAATAACATTAACCATAGAACGACCTGAAACCGCAACTTTTCGCTTAAATTTTTCCGCTGCTTTTATTATTTGTTGTACACGATGTAAATTAGAAGCAAATGTTGCAACAATAATCCTTCCTTGTGCTTTACTAAAAAGTTCAATAAAAGTATCTCCTACAGAACTTTCACTCATTGTATATCCCGGTCTTTCAACATTAGTACTATCTGCACATAAGAGCATAACTCCGTCCATTCCCCATTGAGCAATACGATGTAAATCCATTTTATCTCCATCAATAGGTGTGTAATCAATTTTGAAATCTCCAGTAAAAATTATATTTCCAACAGGAGTCTTTATTCCAAAACTTACACTGTCCGGTATACTATGACATGCTCTTATAAACTCAACAGAAAAATGTTTAGTTTTTATAGTTTCACCTGCATTTACCAAATGTAAATTTTCTTTACCGATATTATGTTCCTGCAGTTTACTTTCAACAAGCCCTAAAGTCAATTTAGTTCCATAAACCGGTACATTTATTTTTTTTAGTATATATGGGACGGCTCCGATGTGATCTTCGTGTCCATGCGTCAAAAAAAGAGCTTTTACCCTATCAATATTTTTCATCAAATAGGTAATATCAGGAATTACAATATCTATTCCGGGCATATCATCATCCGGAAAAGTCATTCCACAATCCAAAATGATAATTTCATCATCGTATTCCAAAATAGACATATTTTTACCTATTTCACCGACTCCTCCTAAGGGTATCATCTTTAAAGTTTTCTTTTTATTTTTTTGCACCACGATATCCTCTATTTCTTTTCAAGATTTAAACAATCTGAACACTTTCCATAGAATTTTAAATCGTGATTCATAATTTCAAATTTATATTTTTCTTCAATAATTTGTTCTAAAGTTTCCAAATAATCTTCTTCAACTTCAATTATTTTTCCACAATCTTTACAAATTAGGTGATGATGTTGATGTTTATCATCATCTCTTATAATTTCATATCTATATCTTTTATCATCAAAATCCAATTTATGAACTATATTCATCTTATCAAAAATAACAAGTGTACGATAAACAGTAGCAATTCCTAAATCTTTATCATATTTACTGGCTATTTCATGTAGTTCTTCTGGACTTAAATGATTACCTTTGTTTTCATTCAAAACATTAAACACGATTTCTCTTTGTTTAGTAATCTTATAGTTGTTTTCTACCAACAACTTTTTCATTTCTTTTACTTCCATAATGAATCTCCTTTTCTAATTTTCTTCTTTTTCTGACTTTAATTCTTCATAAACCTCAATCGCATCGGAAAGTTCTTCATCATCAATACCTTCCAGATTAATATTACCATCCTTATCATATACAATTTTTAAAATATATGTATTAAGGTCATCTTTAGAATTCAAAACTGCGTATTCACTATCATTCATACCAAAAGTTTCTACTAATTCAAAGATAACTTTCTTTCCATTTTCATCAAAAGCTTCAAAACGCTCCAAAATATCACTCCTATTTTCTATCCAAATACCCTTGTAAAATATATGTAGCAGCAACTTTATCTATTACTTTTTTTCTTTTCTTTCTGCTCATATTTCCCTCAATTAAAATTCTTTCGGCACTGACAGTTGTAAGTCTTTCATCTTGCATAACTATTTCTATATCAAAATTATTTTCCTTTAAAAAATTTTTCAATTCTTCAACAAAAGACAAAACTTTTTCACCTTGTGGACCAATAGTATTATTCATATTCTTTGGAAGCCCAACAACAATTTTAATTATATCTTCTTTAATAATTATATCTTTTAGAGAATCAAGGTCTTTTTCAAGACTTTCTCTAAAAATTGTACTATGCCCTTCTGCCATGATGAACAAAGGATCACTAATAGCAACTCCTATAGTTCTATCACCTACATCTAAAGCCATATATCTATTCATAAATACCCCTTTTATTGTGTTATGCAAAAGCCCCGGCAAAGAATTTTGCCGGGAAAAAATTAATCTTTTATATAATTTTCTAAAAATTCTTCAAGTATTTCATCTCTACTAACTTGTCTAATTAACCCTCTAGCATTATTATAGCTAGTGATGTAAGTAGGATCACCTGAAAGAATATATCCTATAATTTGATTTTTAGGATTATATCCCTTATTTTCAAGTGCTGAATACACAATTTTTATTATTTCTTTAACACTTTTCTTATCACTTGGTATTTCTATTCTCATAGTTTCATTAAATTCGTTTGACATATAACCCCTCCTATTTTTTAAAATTGAGCTTTTAAAATCTCTTCTGACTTTTCTAATGCAAAATCAACTTTACTTAAGTCCTTACCTCCGGCGGATGCAATGTCCGGTCTTCCACCACCATTACCGCCAACAAGTTTCGCAACCTCTTTAACAATATTTCCAGCATTAATTTTTCTTGCATTCAAATCTTTACTTACTCCTACAGTAAAAGTAAGTTTTTCTTGATAAACATTAGCAAACACTATTACACTTGTACCCAGTTTATCTCTTAATTTATCAATTAAATCTCTTAAATCATTTTGATTTTCAAATTCTACTTTTTTTGCTATAAAAGAAATACCCTCTATTTCTTTCTTTTCAGCTATAAATGAATCTAAACTGCTTAAAGCCATTTGTGATTTTATTTCTTTTAATTCTTTTTCCAATGACTTAATATCTTCAGTTAATGAGACTACTTTAGAAATCAATTCTGACTTTTTACATTTTAAGACATTTGAAACTTCTTCAATTTGATTTTCAGTTTTCTTTAAATATTCATAAACATTTCTACCTGTAATAGCCTCAATTCTTCTAACTCCTGCTGCAACACTTGATTCTGAGATTATTTTGAACATTTGAATTTCACTAACATTTTTTACATGAGTTCCACCACAAAGTTCTATTGACCAACCACCAAATGATACAACTCTTACAACATCTTTATATTTGTCTTCAAAAAGTCCAATGGCTCCCATTTTTGAGGATTCTTCTAAAGTCATTTCCTTTATAGTTGTATCAAGATTTAAAGCAATTTTATCATTAACTATTTGTTCAACTCTTTTTAAATCTTCTTGACTTACAGCCTCAAAATGTGTAATATCAAATCTTAATTTATTTGCATCTACTAATGAACCTGCTTGATTAATATGATTTCCTAACACTTCAATTAATGCTTGATGTAATAGATGTGTAGCAGAGTGATTTTTCATAATATCACGTCTATTATTAACATCAATTTTAAATGTTAATTCATCAGTTAGCTTAACATTCCCACTAATTACTTCTACACTATGGAATATTCCATTGTTTTTATTTTTCTTAGTATCTAAAACCTTAATCTTACAGTTTTCGCCAACAATAATTCCGATATCTCCAACTTGTCCTCCACCTTCTCCATAAAAAACAGTTTTATCAGAAACTAAAAGAGCTTTATCTCCTTGACTTAAAGTTGAAACTTCTGCTTCATCTTTAAATAATTTTATTACTTTTCCTAGACATTCATTTTCAGTATAACCCAAAAATTCTGTTGTTTCTAATGCTTTTAAATAATCAGTATTTTTTTCACTCCACCCAGCTGATGAAACATTTCTTCCTTCTCTTGCTCTAATCTTTTGATCCTGCATATTTTTGTTAAAAGCTTCTTCATCAACTGTCATTTTTTCTTCTTCTAAAATTTCCTTTGTTAAATCCAACGGGAATCCATAAGTATCATACAACTTAAATGCCTTATCTCCCGGTAAAATTTTAGAATTTTTTGATTTTTCTTCTTCAATATATGAATTTAGTATACCTAGTCCTTGTTCAATAGTTTCTTGAAATTTAGACTCTTCTGCATTTAAAATCTTGAATATTCTTTCTCTATCCTCCAACAATTCTGGATATTCCATATTATAAGCTTCCATAACAACTTTTGAAACATCAACTAAAAAATTATCCTTAATCCCCAATAATTTACCATGTCTTGCAGCACGTCTTATAAGTCTTCTTAGAACATATCCTCTTTGTTCATTACTTGGAATTACACCATCATATATTAAAAACGTCATAGCTCTGGCGTGATCTGCAATTACCCTAATAGAAATATCAGAAATTTCATTTGATTTATATTTAACCCCTGAAATTTCTTCAATTTTCTTTATTATAGTATCAACTAAGCCTATCTCAAATATATTGTCCTTTTCTTCTAAAACTAAAGTAAGTCTTTCGAGTCCCATTCCGGTATCAATATTTGGATGTTCCAATCTATGATAATTTCCATCTTTGTCCTTATTAAATTGAGTAAAAACCAAATTCCAAATTTCCATAAATCTATCATCAGGATTTGTATATTTTTCTCCTCTATCATACATGATTTCAGAACATGGACCACAAGGACCAACTTCTAATTCCCAGAAATTATCTTCTTTACCAAGTCTTTGAATTTTTTCTGCTGGTAGTCCAACTTCATTTCTCCAAATATCATAAGCTTCATCATCTTCTTCATAAACTGTAACGGATAATAAATTCTTATCCATTTCTAACTTTTCTGTCAAAAATTCCCAAGCCCAAGTTATAGCTTCTCTCTTAAAATAATCTCCAAAAGAGAAATTACCTAACATTTCAAAAAAAGTGCCATGTCTTTGAGTTTTTCCTACATTGTCAATATCAGCTGTTCTAATACATTTTTGACTAGAAGTTGCTCTATTTTTACTCATCTTTTTAACACCGGTAAAATAGTCTTTTAAAGGTGCCATTCCAGCATTTATAAGTAATAAACTTTTATCATTATTTGGAATTAAAGGATAACTCTTTAAACGCAAATGTCCCTTACTCTCAAAAAACTCTAAATATTCTTCTCTAATTTCATTTAAACCTAATCTTCTCATATATCCCTCTTACTTTTCAAATTTATCTTTAAATAAATATTTTTTTACATATGGTTTTGTATTTTTGTATATAATTTTAATCACAGCAGCGACAGGTACAGAGAAAATCATACCTAAAACCCCAAACATTCCTCCACCTAAAATCAATAGTATTAAAACTATAAGCGGATGCATTCCTGTACTGTCTCCAAGTATCTTTGGCCCTAAAATATTATTTTCAAGCCATTGAACAAAACAGAATAGAGCTGCAACCCATAAAGCAGTAAAAGGACCTTTAAACAAGGCAAGTAAAACTGCTGGTACAAAGCCTAAAAATGGACCAATATAAGGAATAATATCTGCTACACATGTTATAACACCTATTACGAAAGAGAATTCTATTCCAAAAGCCATTAAATAAATCATAGTTGCAACTCCAACAAAAATTGCCATTATAATTCTTCCTCTTACAAACATAGATAAGGATTCATCAATTTCTCTCCAAGTTTTTACTAAAAAAGTTTCATATCTATCAGGAACACTTCTACTTATTACATCTAAAATTTTATCCTTTTCAAGTAACAAATAAAATGTTATAACCGGAATTAAAATCAATTGAATAACTATTCCTATAAAACTTGTAATCCCCGCAACCATTCCTGTTATCCATGTTCCTGAAGCAGATAAAATTGTATTCGCCATCTTTACAAGTTGTCCATTTATACTAGTAATCATTTGACTAACAAACGGAACATCAGTAAATAAATTTTTTCTAATACTATCACTATAATCTACAAAATTTCTAACCATATCCGGCAAATTAAATAATAAATTCTTAAATTGTTTAAATGTACTTGGAAATATTCCTATAGCTAAAATGAATATTGCTAATGCAATTGTAATATAAATAATAATTATAGCATATAATCTTTTTATATTTTTTCTCTCCAAAAACTTCATAAAAGGATTTAAAATATAAGCAATAATAACAGATGCTATAAATGTAAATAAAGTTATCCTTAAAATTGGATAATTCTTAAACAAATAACTTATTCCTAATACTGATAAAATATAAATAATTATCCTTAAAATCTTTAGCTTATTTAATCTTATTTGTTCATTTTTTTCTAAATTTTTATTTGAAAATTGTATAAAAACATAAATTCCAACAATCAATAAAATTGCAACTAATATCTTTATACTAATATTTAAAATCAAATCAAAAACCGGCATAAAACCTCCATCTAATTAATTATTTCTTTTAAAGCTATAATAAATTCATCTATTTCTTTAAATGTATTATTTTCTCCAAAACTAATCCTAACCGCACTACTCTTTAATTCTTCATCAATCCCCATAGCAGTTAAAACATGTGAATTTTCAACAGCACCACTACTACAAGCAGAACCTCCTGAAATACATATCCCTTTAAAATCCATACTCATAATAAACATTTCCTTATCTACGCCTTTAAACGAAATATTTATATTTCCAGAATATCTATTTTCGAGTGCTCCATTTATATCAAAACTAATGGAATTTTCTTTAAGTTTTCTTAAAAAATATTCCCTTAATTCAAATCTTTTATAAACATTTTTCTCTCTTGACTCTTTCAAAATATCTATAGCTTTTGAAAAGGCAACAATCCCTGCAACATTCTCCGTTCCTGCGCGTCTTGAGCGTTCTTGACTACCACCAAATATAAAATTTTCTATTTCAGTTCCTGATTTTATATATAATGCACCTATACCTTTTGGTGCATGTACCTTATGTCCTGAAATAGAAAGCAAATCTATATTCAAATCTTTTACATCAATTACTATTTCAGAAAGTGCTTGAACTGCATCAGTATGAAATATTATATTAGGATTTTTTTCCTTAACAAGACAACAAATTTTCTTTATATCTTGAATAGTTCCTACTTCATTATTAACATACATAATAGAAACTAAAATCGTATCATCTCTTATTACATCTAGAACATCACTTGCATCAATAAAGCCATCTTTATTAGGAAATACAAAACTAACATCAAATCCTATTTTTTCTAAAAGTTTTGCACTCTCAATAATAGCTGAATGTTCAAATGCAGTTAATATTATATGACCACTTTTTTTTCCTTTAAACATTGTAGTACCAAAAATTGCCCAATTATCCGCTTCAGTTCCACCTGATGTAAAAAATAATTCATTTTTTTCTGCATTTATGTAATTAGCAATATTTTCTCTTGACTTTTCAATAGCAACTCTAGATTTTTGTGCAAATTCATAAATTGATGAAGGATTAGAATAATTATAAACTAAAAACTCTTTCATTTCATTAAAAATTTCTTCATTTAAGCTTGTAGTTGCAAAATTATCAAAATATATAATATTATTCATATACATAAAACTCCATTATTTAAAAAATATATCAACATAATTATACTCCAAAATCCTATAAATTACAAGAAAACATAATAAAAAGTCTTAAAATATTATGTTGTTAAAAAATAAAATTTCTCTAATTTTTTTACAATCATTTATCAATTTCTAAATTTAATTAAATATAAAAAATAATTCATTTAATACTAAAAATCTATTTTACAAACTTTGAAAAGATTTTATTCTTAAGAAATTCTTATTTATACACAAAAAAGACACTGAAAAATCAGTGCCTTTTTTAATTTTATATTAAAATCTAATATTAGCTTTTAAGCAAATTATTTTACTAATTCTAAAATCGCCATTTCAGCTGCGTCCCCTTGTCTAGGTCCTAGCTTTAATATTCTTGTATATCCACCATTTCTTTCTTTATAAAGTGGAGCAATTTCTTCGAATAGCTTATGAACTGTTTCAGTCTTGTAAATATAAGCTAAAGCTTGTCTTCTTGCGTGAAGATCGCCTTTTTTACCAAGAGTTATCATTTTTTCAGCTACTCTTCTAGTTTCCTTCGCTCTTGTTAACGTAGTTTCAATCTTTCCGTTTTCAAAAAGAGATTGAACTTGATTTCTAAGCATCGCATCTCTGTGATCAGCTCTACGTCCAAGTTTTCTTAAATTAGCCAAAGTACTACCTCCTCTTTTTATTCTTCATCTAAAAATTTTAAACCTAATTCATGCATTTTATCTACTACTTCTTCTACAGATTTTTTACCAAAGTTTTTAATTTTCTTTAGTTGTTCTATATCTTGTGAAATAATATCTTTAACTGTATCAAGATTTGCTCTTTTCAAGCAGTTAAAACTTCTAAGGGATAAATCTAATTCTTCAACACTCTTTGATAAAACACTATTAGTGTCTAAATTTTTACCATCTTTTATACTTGAATTATCAAGATTAATGTCTGGTAGTGATCTAAATAGACTTAAGTAATCTATAAAAATTCCAGCACCTGTTGAAAGAGCTTCTTGTGGAGTAATAGTTCCATTTGTCCAAACTTCAATTTCAAGCTTGTCAAAATCTATACTTTGTCCAACTCTAGTATTTCCTACCATAAAGTTTACTTTCTTTACAGGAGAAAAAGAAGAATCAACTGCTATTGAATTAATATCGCAATATTCTTTATTCAAATCGCTAACTCTATAGCCTTTACCATTTAAGACTAATAAATCCATTCTGATTTCTCCCTCTTCATTAAGAGTTGTTATATAATGATCTTTATTAGCTATTTCAACATTTTGATTTTCAGAAATATCTCCAGCTGTTACAACTTTTGGTCCTTTTACATTTAATTCTAAAATTACTGGCTCATCATTAAATTTCTTTAATGCAATACCTTTAATATTAATTAAAATTTCTGGAACATCAGCTATTGACCCCTTAATAGTTGTAAACTCATGTCCAACTCCATCAATTTTAACAGTTGCTATGGCAGATCCGGGAAGAGAACCTAAAAGAACTCTTCTCATGGAATTTCCTAATGTAGTGCCATATCCTCTATCAAGAGGCATTATAGCAAATTTACCATAGTTTTTTTCAAGATCTATATCTAAAACTTCAATATTTGTATTTAAATCTTCTGTCATAGACTTTATCCTCCTTAGTCTAATTCATATTGAAACTTTTAAATACTTTTAAAAGTTTGCAATTACACTCTTCTTCTCTTTGGTGGTCTACAACCATTATGTGGAATTGGAGTAACATCCTTAATTAAACTAACTTCAAGTCCAGTAGCTTGTAATGATCTGATAGCAGCTTCTCTACCTGATCCAGGTCCTTTAACATAAACTTCTACAACTTTTAGTCCATGTTCCATAGCTTTTTTTGCAGCTTCTTCAGCAGCTTGTTGTGCAGCAAATGGAGTAGATTTTCTTGATCCTCTAAAACCTAATTGTCCAGCACTTGCCCAAGAAATTACATTACCGTTTAAGTCACTAAGAGTCACCATAGTGTTATTAAATGAAGAAACGATATGAGCTTGTCCTTTTTCAATGTTTTTACGCTCTCTTCTTTTAACACGAGCTTTTTGTTTCTTAATTGCCAATTAAATCCCCTCCTTATTTACCTTTTTTTGTACCAGAAATTTTCTTTGGACCTTTTCTAGTTCTGGCATTATTTTTAGTATTTTGTCCTCTTACAGGTAAACCTCTTCTATGTCTGATTCCTCTGTAACAGTTAATTTCTCTTAATCTCTTAATATTCATAGCGATTTCTCTACGTAAATCACCTTCAACAAGATATTTATCTATTTCAGCTCTTATTAAAGCAACTTCAGCTTCAGTTAAATCTTTAACTCTTGTATCTGGGTTGATTCCAGCATTTCTAAGAATATCGTTTGAAGTCTTTCTACCTATACCATAGATATAAGTCAAACCTATTTCTACCCTTTTTTCTCTTGGTAAGTCGACACCTACAATTCTTGCCACTGTTACCTACACCTCCATCTTCATTAACCTTGTTTTTGTTTGTGCTTTGGATTTTCACAAATCACCATTACTCTACCTTTTCTTCTGATGATTTTACATTTTTCGCACATTTTTTTTACTGATGGTCTTACTTTCATTTAAGTCCCTCCTATGCTACTTGTTTCGCCAAGTTATTCTCCCTTTTGTCAGATCATAAGGTGAAAGTTCAACTAATACCTTATCACCCGGAAGAATTCTTATATAATTCATTCTTAATTTTCCTGATATATGAGCTGTTATTTCATGACCATTTGCAAGTTTAACCTTGAATATAGTATTCGGCATAGCATCAATAACAGTTCCTTCAACTTCTATAACATCCTTTTTGGACATTTAAAGAACCTCCTATTTTTCTACATTATCCTGTATATATGATTTTAATAATTTTCTCAAATTAGAATCATTAAATGATAATGGATTCAAACTAAAATCTTTAAGCACGTCATTATAAATTTGCAAATGCTTTGACTTTTTAAGTTTAGGTTTAGAAAGAGGTCTGTTACTACCATTAGCAACTTTTACTAATGATGAACTTATTACCTCAACTATGATCATTACTTCGCCCTTGTCCCGGCCCTTAAGTGATTTTACAACCTGACCTACTTTAAAATCAAAATTTAGATCCATAGTATACTCTCCAAAATGTTAGACATTTTAAGAAAGAGACTCCTTAATTTGTGAAAAGACATCCTCAATAGACAAAGTACCATCAACAGTTAAAATCAATCCTAAATTCTTGTAAAAATCAATTAGTGGAAAAGTCTGACTTTCATAAACTTCTATACGATCTAATACAGTCTTTTCATTATCATCTGCTCTTTGAATAACTTCTCCGGAACATTTATCACAAACTCCTTCTTTTTCAGATGGTTTGTTATCTACATGATATGTTTCACCACAATTTTTACAAACTCTTCTTCCTGAAAGTCTTTTTACTAAAATATTCTTATCAACATCAATGTTTATAACTCTATCTAGCTTAAGACCTCTCTCTTCTAAGCCTTTTTGTAAAGCTTTCGCTTGATTAATAGTTCTTGGAAAACCATCTAGTAAAAAACCATTTTTACAGTCTTCTTTAGAAAGTCTATCCCAAACTAAATCAATAGTAAGTTCATCCGGTACTAATTGACCATTGTCTAAATAAGACTTTACTTTTTTTCCAAGTTCTGTTTCATTTTTAATATTATGTCTAAAAATATCTCCTGTTGAAATATGAGTTATTCCATATTCCGCAACGATACTTGACGCTTGAGTTCCCTTTCCTGCTCCCGGGGGTCCTAACAAAATTAGTCTCATATTTTATCTCCTATAAACTATTTATTCAAAAAACCTTTATAGTGTCTCATTAACATCATAGATTCTATTTGCTTCATTGTTTCTATTACTACACCAACTATAATTATAACTGATGTTCCACCAAAATTTATTTTCATTCCACTCAAACGTGAAATAACTATTGGTGCTGAAGCAATTAAAGCTAATATAATAGAACCTGAGAAAGTAATTCTATTTGATATTTTTTGTAAATATTCTCCGGTAGGTTTACCAGGTCTAATTCCTGGAATAAATCCACCATATTGTTGTAAATTTTTTGCGTATTCAACAGTATTAAATTGAATTGATGAATAAAAGAATCCAAACAATATAATCAACATAAAATTCAATATTGAATATACATACACACCAACTGAACCTTCAACTGTTAAGTATGAACTAATCCAATTTGGAGTTCCACCAGAAAATAATAATGAAAGAGTTTGTGGCATAGCTAATAAAGATGACGCAAAGATTACCGGCATTACACCACTCATATTAACTTTTACAGGAATGTGAGTAGCTTGTCCACCATACATCTTCCTTCCAACAACTTTCTTAGCATATTGAACTGTAATTTTTCTTTCACCTTCATTTATAAGTACAACAATTACAACTATTGCTATAGCCGCAAGTATAACACCTATTATTGTTAAAATTCCAACTGTTCCAGTCGCAATTCCATAAATAAATGTTCCAATTTGTGTTGGTAAGTTAGAAACAATACCAAGGAAGATAATAATTGAAATACCATTACCTATTCCTTTTTCAGTAATCATTTCACCTAACCAAACTAAGAACATAGAACCTGCTAATAAAGATGTAATAATCAATGCTGATTGAATATATCCTTTAGCAACTATTGCTTTTGCAAAAAGTCCATTTGCTATTGCCATAGCTTCAAATATTCCAAGTATTACTGCGCCTATTTTAGTATATTTTGCAACTTTTTTTCTACCCATTTCCCCATCTCTTGCAATTTCACCAAGTCTTGGGAATGCAATAGTAAGAAGTTGAACAACTATTGATGCTGTAATATATGGATAAATACTAAGAGCAAATACGCTCATTTGTTTTAAACTACCTCCGGCAAGTAAATCTAATAAATTTACTAAACCGCCTGCATTACTGCTCATAAGTTTATTAACAACTGTTTTGTCCATAAAAGGAATTGGAATAATATTACCAAGTCTATAAACAACAATCATCAATAGTGTAAAAATCATTTTACTTCTGATTTCTTTTATTCTCCACGCATTTGATAGAGTCTTGAACATATTAGATCACCTCTACCTTTCCTCCAGTGCTCTCAATTTTTTCGATAGCACTCTTTGTAAATTTACTGCAAGATACAGTCAATTTTTTAGTTAATTCTCCATTACCTAAAATCTTAACACCATCTTTTGCCTTAGCTTTTTTAGCTAAATTAACTTCAAATATTAATTCTTCAGTAACTTCTGTACCATCTTCAAAAATATTTAATTGTTCTACATTTACTTCTGCATATTCTTTAGCAAAAATATTTGTAAAACCTCTTTTTGGAAGTCTTCTAAATAGTGGCATTTGTCCACCTTCAAATCCAGGTCTTACTCCACCACCTGATCTTGAATTTTGACCGTCACGTCCTTTACCGCCGTATTTACCAAGTCCAGAACCGTAACCTCTACCAAGTCTCTTTTTTGCTTTTGAGCCTCCACCTTCAGCAGGTCTTAAATCATGTAACTTCACGCTTTATACCTCCTTAAATTTCTTCAACTTCAAGCATAAAACTTATTTTATTGATCATACCTCTAATTGATGGAGTATCTTCCTTAACAACTGTTTGACCAACTTTTTTTAAACCTAAAGCTTCAACATTTTTAATATGTTTTTCTATTCTACCAATTTTACTCTTTTTAAGTGTTATTTTGAGCTTTGCCATTTTAAAAGCCCCCCTTAACCTAATATTTCTTCTACGGATTTTCCTCTTAATCTAGCTATATCTTCAGCTCTCTTAAGATTCTTTAACCCTTCCATAGTTGCATTAACTATATTTCTAGCATTAGTAGTTCCTAAAGACTTACTTCTTACATCTTTAATTCCTGCAAGTTCACAAACCGCACGAACAGGACCACCAGCGATAACTCCAGTACCGGCTCCAGCAGGTTTTAATAAAACTCTACCAGCTCCAAAAACTCCAACAATTTCATGAGGAATTGTAGTGTTTACAAGAGGTACTCTAATTACATGTTTCTTAGCATCTTGTACACCTTTTCTAATAGCTTCAGGAACTTCAAGTGCTTTACCAACACCAACACCAACATGTCCGTTTCCATCTCCTACTACTACAAGAGCACTAAATCTAAAGTTTCTACCACCTTTTACTACTTTAGTAACACGGTTGATGGCAACTACTCTTTCTTCTAATTCTAATCCTTCTACTTCTTTAATTAAAAGTTCCATTAATTACCCTCCTGATACTAAAATTTAAGTCCAGCTTCTCTGGCACCTTCAGCTAACTCTTTAACTTTTCCGTGATATAAATATCCACTTCTATCAAAAACTACTTCTGTAATGCCTTTTTCAACTGCTTTTTTGCCAATTGCAAGACCTACAGCCTTAGCAGCTTCTTTATTTGATTTTGATTCTAATGAAGCGAATTCTTTATCTAAAGTTGAAGCTGAAACTAAAGTTACACCTTTAGTATCGTCTATAATTTGAGCATATATATTAGTATTACTTCTATATAAATTTAATCTTGGTTTTTCAGGAGTTCCAGAAACTTTTTTTCTTACTCTAGCATGTCTTGCTTTTCTATTTTCATTTTTGTTAATTTGCTTTAACATTAAATTTCACTCCTTTCTATTTACCAGTCTTACCAACTTTACGTCTGATGTATTCTCCTTCATATCTTACACCTTTACCTTTGTATGGCTCAGGTCTTCTATGAGCACGAATATTAGCTGCAAAGTTTCCAAGTTTTTGTTTATCTATACCATTAATCACTATCTTAGTAGGTTCAGGAACTTCTACAGTAATTCCTTCTGGATCTAATATTTCAATTGGATGAGAATATCCTAAGTTTAAAGTTAATTTGTTTCCAGCCTTAGCTGCTCTATATCCAGTTCCTTCTATAATCAAAGTTTTAGTAAATCCCTTTGAAACACCTTCAATCATGTTAGCAAGAAGAGTTCTTGTTAAACCATGAAGTGATTTATGTCTTTTTATTTCAGAAGGACGTTCTATATTTATTGTATCTCCTTCTATCTTAATGTTCATTTCACTGCATAATTGTTGAGCTAATTTTCCTTTAGGTCCTTTTACTTCAACAAAGTTTTCTTCACCTAAGATTACCTCAACTCCAGCAGGAACAACAATTGGTTTTAATCCAATTCTTGACATTGGTTTACCTCCTTAGTTTTAATCCTTAAACATGTTACCAAACGTAACAAAGAACCTCTCCACCAATACCTTCTTTTCTAGCAACTTTATCAGTTACAACTCCCTTTGATGTTGAGATAATTGCAATTCCAAGTCCTCCTAAAACTTTAGGAATTTCATGGCTTCTAGCATAAACTCTTAAACCCGGTTTTGAAATTCTCTTAAGTCCTGAAATAACTTTTTCGTTGTTTTTTCCATATTTTAAGTCAACTGTGATGATTCCTTGTTTGTCATCTTCAATTACATTATATCCTTCAATAAAACCTTCATCTAATAAAATCTGTACAAGATTCTTTTTCATTTTTGATGCAGGTATTTCAACAGATGAATGTCTTGCGTTATTACCATTTCTAATTCTTGTAAGCATATCTGCTATAGGATCAGTCATCATATAAGCTTCCTCCTTTATTTAATATTACCAACTAGCCTTTTTAACGCCAGGAATTTCTCCCTTGTAAGCTAATTCACGGAACACAATACGGCTGATTCCATATTTTCCAATGTATCCATGAGGACGTCCAGTTATTTTACAACGATTGTGTAAACGAGTTGGTGAAGCATTTCTTGGTAATTTGCTTAATCCAACATAGTCCCCTTTGGCTTTTAATTCTGCACGTTTTGCAGCATATTTTTCAACTAACTTTTGACGTTTTAATTCACGTTGTACCATTGATTTTTTAGCCATTAAATTTCTCCCCCTACTACTTTTTAAAAGGCATTCCTAATAGCTCTAAAAGTGCTTTAGACTCTTCATCAGTCTTAGCAGTAGTAACTATTATAATATCCATTCCTCTTATTTGATCAATCATATCATATACGATTTCTGGGAATATTAATTGTTCTTTTATACCTAATGCGTAATTTCCTCTTCCATCAAAGCTTGATGCGCTAACACCTCTAAAGTCTCTTACACGTGGAAGAGCAATATTAACTAATCTATCTAGAAAATCATACATTTTTTCTCCTCTAAGAGTTACTTTAGTACCAATTTTCATACCTTCTCTTAATTTGAAATTTGCAATTGATTTTTTAGCAGTAGTTATTACAGGCTTTTGACCTGAAATAATTTCCAAATCTCTTAAAGCGCTTTCTAAAACTTTTGGATTATCTTTAGCTGAACCTAAACCAATGTTGATAACTATCTTATTAAGTTTAGGAACCTCCATAATATTTTTATATTTAAAACGTTCCATTAAAGCAGAAACTATTTCTTCTTTATATTTAACTTGCATTCTGGAAGTCACTTAAGATTCCTCCTTTCAACTATTTATCTATTTTTGAACCACTTTTTTTACTGATTCTAACTTTTTTATCTCCTTCAAGAGAATAACCAATTCTAGAAGGTTTATTTACTTTAGTGTCAAAGTACATTACATTTGAAACATCAATACTTCCTTCAATTTTTAATAAGCCAGCTTCATCTTTAGGACTCTTAGCTTTCTTGTGTTTAGTTTGAATGTTTACTCCTTGAACTATTACTCTATTTTCTTTAACTAAAGTTTTAAGTACTTTTCCAGTTTTTCCTTTATCTTTTCCTGCAATTACAATAACAGTATCTCCAGATTTAATTTTCATTCTAACACCTCCTATTATAATACTTCAGGTGCAAGAGATATAATTTTCATAAAGTTACCAGCTCTAAGCTCTCTTGTAACTGAACCGAAAATTCTTGTACCAACTGGGTTCTTATCATCTTTTATAATTACCGCTGCATTATCATCAAATCTAATGTAGCTTCCATCATTTCTCTTTATACTATTTGTTGTTCTAACAATTACCGCTTTTACAACGTCACTTTTCTTAACAACTCCACCTGGTGTAGCACTTTTAACAGTACAAACTACTATATCGCCAACTTTTGCATATTTCTTATTAGTACCACCAAGTACTCTGATAACAAGAAGTTCTTTAGCGCCAGAGTTGTCAGCAACTTTTAAACGACTTTCTGTTTGAATCATACGATACTCCTTTCCAGATGAAAATTATTTTACTCTTTCAAGTATCTCAACAAGTCTCCATCTCTTTTCTCTTGAAAGAGGTCTTGTTTCCATAATTTTAACTCTATCACCAATTAAACATTCGTTATTTTCATCATGTGCTTTAAATTTTGTAGTCTTTTTCATTTGTTTTTTATAAAGTGGGTGAGATACAAAAGTTGCAACTTCTACAACAATAGTCTTATCCATTTTATTAGAAACTACATTTCCTATTATGACTTTTCTACTATTTCTTTCCATATAGTATTAAGCCTCCTTTCCAGCATTAAGCTCACGTTCTCTGATAATAGTCTTAACACGAGCTATATCTTTTCTAATGCCACCAATTCTCATAGGATTTTCTAATTGTCCAGTGGCTAATTGAAAACGTAAATTAAATAATTCTACTTTTAAATCTTTTAATTTTGCTTGTAAATCACTATCATTCATTTGGCGAATTTCTTTAATTTTCATTAGCTTCACCTTCCTTCATCTCACGAGTTATAAATTTAGTCTTTACAGGTAGTTTATGTGCAGCAAGTCTCATAGCTTCTCTAGCTACTTCAACTGGAACTCCACTCATTTCAAATAATACTCTACCTGGCTTAACAACTGCTACCCAGTATTCAGGAGCTCCTTTACCAGAACCCATTCTTACTTCAGCAGGCTTTTTAGTAACAGGCTTATCAGGGAATACTTTAATCCAGATCTTACCGCCTCTTTTTATATATCTTGTCATCGCACGTCTTGCAGATTCAATTTGGTTTGCAGTCATCCAGCAAGGTTCTAATGCTTGAATTGCAAATTCTCCATAAGAAATTGTATTTCCCCTTAGAGCTTTACCAGTCATTCTGCCTCTATGAACTCTACGATATTTTACTCTCTTAGGCATTAACATAGACTCTTTCCTCCTTCCGGCAACTAAGCTTCTTTCTTAGCACCAGTTTTATTAAATCTTTTCTTATTGTCTTTCTTGTTTCTTCTATCTTTTTTTGCAGGTTTTTCTTCAATAACTGCAGCTTTCATTCCAGGAAGAACTTCTCCTTTGTATAACCAAACTTTTACGCCTAATTTTCCATAAGTTGTATCAGCTTCAGCAAATCCATATTCAATGTCTGCTCTTAAAGTTTGTAGAGGAATTGTTCCTTCAGAATATCCTTCAGTTCTAGCCATATCAGCTCCACCAAG
This sequence comes from Parvimonas oralis, assembly GCF_047608425.1. NCBI lineage: Bacteria > Bacillati > Bacillota > Tissierellia > Tissierellales > Peptoniphilaceae > Parvimonas > Parvimonas oralis. The sequence goes on along the minus strand of NZ_JBLKRS010000001.1, from coordinate 261,340 downwards.
TCTTCCAGAAACAGCAGTTTTAATTCCTTTTGCTCCTGATTTTAATGATCTTTGCATAGCTTGTTTCATAGCACGTCTAAAAGATACACGTCTTTCTAATTGTCCAGCAATGTTTTCAGCAACTAATTGAGCGCTTAAATCAGGTCTCTTAACTTCTTCAACATTAACAATTACTTTTTTACCAGTTAATTTTTCAATCTTAACTCTTAATTCTTCAACACCAGCACCTGATTTTCCAATTACCATTCCAGGTTTAGCAGTAAAAACTGTTACCTTTACTCTATTTGCTGATCTTTCTATTTCAACTTTCGGTACTCCTGAAAGAGCTACCTCTTTTTTAACAAGTTTACGAATATTGTGGTCTTCTACTAATAAATTACCAAATTCTTTTTTATCGGCAAACCATCTTGAGTCCCAATCTTTTATTATTCCAACTCTTAACCCATGAGGATTAACTTTTTGACCCATTTTTTATCCTCCTTATACTATCTTTCTGCTACCGTTACACCAATATGACTTGATCTTTTCAAAATTGGGTAAGCTGAACCTTTAGCCTTTGGTCTCCATCTTTTCATAACTGGAGCATCATTTGCATAAGCTTCTAATACATAAAGGTCTTTTCTATCTAAATTATGATTATTTTCTGCATTAGCAACAGCTGATTTTAATACCTTTTCTAATAATCTAGCACCCGCTTTAGGAGTGAATCTTAGAATAGATAAAGCTTCATCTACATGCTTTCCTCTTATTTCTCTACAAATAAAGTTTACTTTAAGAGGTGAAATTCTTTGATATTTTGCAATTGCTTTAGCTTGCATGTTATCTCCTCCTTATCTATTATCTTACTTTACTATTTTTTTCGTTTTTGCCAACATGACCCTTGTAAGTTCTAGTTAAAACGAACTCTCCAAGTTTATGTCCTACCATATCGTCAGTAATATATATTGGTAAGTGCTTTCTTCCGTCATGAACAGCTATAGTATGTCCAACAAATTGTGGAAAAATTGTACTTCTTCTTGACCAAGTTTTTACAACTTTTTTTTCATCTGCACTATTTAATGCATCTATTTTCTTTAAAAGATGATCATCACAAAATGGTCCTTTTTTAAGAGATCTACCCATTTGTTTTCCTCCTTAATTAGTTTTTAGTTCTTCTTCTTACTATGAACTTATTAGACTTTTTATTTTTCTTTCTAGTCTTAAGTCCTAAAGCTGGTTTACCCCAAGGAGTTGAAGGTGCTGGACGTCCAACAGGAGTTCTACCTTCCCCACCACCGTGAGGGTGATCCACTGGGTTCATTGCAGATCCTCTAACATGAGGTCTCTTACCCATATGTCTTGATCTTCCCGCTTTACCAATAGTTATAAGTTCATGACTTAAATTACCAACTTGTCCAACAGTAGCTCTACATTCTAAATGAACTAATCTAAATTCACCTGAAGGTAATCTTAATTGTGCAAATTTTCCTTCTTTACCCATTAATTGAGCTTCAGATCCAGCACTTCTTACAAGTTGTCCACCTTTTCCAGGTTTTAACTCAACATTATGAACATTTGTACCAACAGGAATGTCTTTTAATTTTAATGCATTACCGATTACGATATCTGCATTTTCTCCTGATTCAATTTTATCTCCAACTTTTAATCCTTCTGGAGCTAAGATATATCTCTTTTCTCCATCTAAATAGTGGATTAATGCTATATTAGCAGTTCTGTTTGGATCGTATTCGATAGAAGCAACTTTTCCAGGTACTCCATCTTTATTTCTTTTAAAATCTATTATTCTATATTTTCTTTTAGCACCGCCACCTCTATGTCTAACGGTAACTCTACCTAATGAATTTCTTCCGCCTGATTTTGATAAAGAAACTAATAATGACTTTTCAGGTTTAGTCTTAGTTATTTCATCAAAAGTTAAAACGCTCATTCCACGTACACCAGCAGAAGTTGGTTTATACTTTCTAATAGCCATTAATATTACCTCCTATATTAAATACTTTCAAAAAATTCAATTTCTTTTGAATCTTCTGTAAGAGTAACAATGGCTTTTTTCCAATCAGGTCTTTTGCCAACATTAGCTCCCATTCTTTTTTTCTTACCAGTAATATTCATTGTATTTACTTGTTTAACTTTTACACCAAAAATTGTTTCTACGGCTTTTTTTATTTCTGATTTATTAGCCCTAGTATCAACTTTGAAAGTGTATCTTTTTGATTCCATATTTTCCATTGAACGTTCAGTTACAACTGGTTTAATAATAATATCATATGCTGTCATTATGCATACACCTCCTCAATTTTTGATAAGGCATCTTTTACAATTACAAGATTATCAAATCTCATTAAATCGTAAACATTCATATAATCTACAACAACAGTTTCAACTTTTGGAAGGTTTGCGAATGATTTAACAATCATGTCATTTCCTTCCGGTAAAACTATCATAGTTTTTGTTTCTAAACTTAAATTTTTCAAAATTTCTTTTGCTTTCTTAGTACTAAATGCATCAACTGTTAAAGCATCTAAAATTCTTAATTCTCCTTCAAGAACTTTTGAAGTAAGAACTGATTTCATAGCAAGTCTTCTTACTTTCTTAGGAACTGAGTATCTGTAGCTTCTTGGTTTTGGTGCGAATACCACTCCGCCACCTTTCCATTGAGGAGCTCTTATACTACCTTGTCTAGCACGACCAGTACCTTTTTGTCTCCAAGGTTTTCTTCCGCCTCCACGTACTTCTGCACGAGTCTTAGCAGATTGAGTGCCTTGTCTTCTATTAGCTAAATGGTTCTTTACTACTTCATAAACAACATGTTCATTAACTTCAATACCAAAAATAGCTTCGTTTAATTCTATATCACCAACAACTTCTCCAAGTTGGTTATAAACATTAACCTTAGGCATTATTTATCCTCCTTAAACTATCTTTTAACCGCTTCTCTAACTGTTACTAAACCACCTTTAGGTCCTGGAATAGCACCTTTTACAAGAATTAGGTTCTTTTCAACGTCAACTTTTACAACAACAAGATTTTGAACAGTACTCTTTTCATTTCCTGTTTTTCCACTTGCTTTTCTACCTTTAAGTACTCTGCCTGGATAAGTACCAGCACTTCTAGCCCCGGCTACTCTGTGAGATTTAGAACCATGTCCTTCAGGACCTCTTCCGTAATTCCATCTCTTAATAGCACCTTGAGTACCTTTACCTTTTGAAGTTCCGATAACATCAACTTTATCTCCCTCAGCAAATAAGTCAACTTTAATTTCTTGTCCAGTTTCAAAAGTTTCGCCTTCGTTTAATCTGAATTCTCTTACAAATCTCTTATATCCAACACTTACTTTATCGAAATGTCCTTTAAGAGGTTTTGTAACCTTCTTTTCTTTTTTGTCTACATATCCACATTGGATTGCATTATAGCCATCATTTTCAACAGTTTTAACTTGTGTAACGAACATAGGGCCCGCTTCAACAACTGTTACCGGAATAACTGAACCATCTTCAGCAAATATTTGAGTCATTCCAATTTTCTTACCTAAAATACTCTTCATTGAGTACACCTCCTATTACTTACAGCGGATTGATTTTACAATCATTCTAAGATTTATAACTTAATTTCGATATCTACACCACTTGGAAGATTTAATTTCTTTAAACTTTCCAAAGTTTTTTGGTTAGGATTTAGGATATCAATAAGTCTTTTATGTGTTCTTTGTTCGAATTGTTCTCTACTATCTTTGTATTTGTGAACAGCTCTTAAGATTGTAATGATTTCCTTTTCTGTTGGTAGTGGAATAGGTCCTGACACTTCTGCACCAGTTCTCTTTGCAGATTCCACTATTTGTTGTGCTGAGCTATCGATTAATTCATGATCGTAAGCTCTTAATCTAATTCTGATTTTTTGTTTGTTTGCCAATTTTTTTACCTCCTTATTTCGCATGTTTTGGCATCATGCAACTAGGTCTTCCGTATCAACTCATCCGTGTGTTCCATTTTCACTTCTAAAAAATACGGCGACCTGTCGCCGAAATCTAGTTCGACATACTCAGAAATAATTACCTCAAAGGCTGGAAAATAGCCATTAATTTGAGCAACCTATTTCGTCAACGCCTATTGTGTGCATATAAGCACCCATATATTATACTACATCATTTCTATTATTGCAATACTTTTTTATAATTTTTTTGAAATTTTTTTTACTTTTTTTCAGACTTATAAAAGCATTATAAAAACACAAAAAAATTGGTAGTATATCAATCTTTTTAGTCTTGATACACTACCTTTACATTTAAAATATTTGTAATATAGTAATTAACTATTTTATTAAATCCGTTAATCTTCTTTCTTCTTTTTTCTAATTGAAAAAGCTCCAAATGCACTTGCTAAAATTGAAATTCCGTAGGCAACAATTCCGTTTGAATAAGAAGTTTTCGGTAATTTGCTTTTAGATTTCTTTTGTGTATTAGAAACTTTTGAACCTTTTGATTTATTAGAATCATTAGGTCTATTTTGTTCTTTAGCTTTGTCCTTATCTTTAGTACTACCATTATCTTTAGCCTTATCTTTTGAATTGCCGTTATCTTTACTCTTATCTTTTATTTTGCCATTATCTTTATCCTTAGCCTTGTCTTTGTCTTTGCCTTTATCTTGCCCCATAGCTTTACCGTCTAAAGATTTCTTTGCAATCTCAATGGATTTATTGGCATCTTCAACATCTTTTTTAGTTGCCATAGGTTCGTCAAGAATCTTTTGTCCTTCTTCTATAGCTTTAAGATAAGCATCCTGTTTTTCCTTATTTGCATTTTTAAAAGCATCCATTTTTATTGTTTCATCTTTATCTTCAACAGCTTTTTTAAGAAGTTTTTTGATTTTTGTTTCCGCCTTTATAAGTTCAATATTCTTAATGCCATCATTTTTTGCGTTTTCAACAGCTTTAGCTGTTGTTGCATTATCAATAGTCATTTTTGCTTTCATAACTCTAGCATTTAATTTGTTTATAGACTCATCTTTTTCCTCTTTAGTTGAATCTTTTTCGGAATTTATTTTTTCAATTTGTTTTTGTATTGCTTTATCGATGGAGTTTTTAGCTACATCTTTAGCTTTGTTTTCAATTATACCAGCTTTATCAATATCTTCTTTTACTTTTTGTTTAACAGTATCAATAAAATTATCCTGTGCTATATTATCAATTTGATTCAATGCTTTTTTCAAAATATCTTCAACTTTTTCAACTGCAACTTTCTTTTCTTCATCTATAAGAGTTGAATCTGAATTAATTTTAGATTTGGATTTTTCAGCATAATCCGTTAATTCTTTTTTAGCATCTTCTTTTACTGATTTTTGGTTAATATTTATATTTTTAATTTTTTCGATAAATTTATTTTTTATATCTTCAACTTCTTTTTTTGTTCTTGCATTTTCAATAGCAACTTTAGCTATTCTAACTTCTTCATCAACATTCCTTATGGCTTTTTGTCTTTCATCTTCCGTTGCGTTTGTGTCAGCAGTAAAATTTTCTATTTTTGACTTAGCAACAGCGTCAATAGCTTTTCTGGCATTTTCTTTTATTTTTGATTCAGGATTTGAATGATGAATTTCAGCAACTCCGTCATTCTTCGCCTTTTGAACTTCCGCATTTGTCTTAGCATTATCAATATTTATTTTAGCTTTTTCTGCTTCTTTTTTAGCTTTTTCAATCGCTATACCTTTTTCTTCATTTGTTGATTCATCAACTTCATTTATGATTTTGATTCGTTTTTTTAACTCTTCATCAATAGTTTTTTTAGATTCATCTTTGATTTTGTTTTTAACAATTGAAGCCTCATCAATCTTTTGTTTCATCTCTCTTTTTATTAAATCAACATACTTATGAGTATGTAAGATATTAACTTGGTTTATAGCTCTTTCTAAGGCTTTTTTCAATTTGTCAACAGCTACTTTCTTTTCTTCTGTTGTAAGAGAACTGTCTGAATTAACTTTATCTATAATACTATTTGCATAAACAGTTAATTCTTTTTTTGCCTCTTCTTTTGCTTTTAAAGCTTTTTGATCATCGTTATCTGATGCCTTTGATACATTTGTAGCCCGAGAATCCATCGGGACTGTTGATTTTTCTGCAGCAGTAGTTGAGTATACACTTGTTGTAGAAATCATAGTTGCTAAACATACTGCTGAAACAATTCTTTTTTTCTTCATTTTTTACCCCCAAAAAATATTTCATAATTAAAATTTATGAAAATATTTAAAAATTTTAGAGTTATTTAATCTAGATAAGTTTAATTAAAATATAAATCACTCTCTTCCAAATTAATAAACGAGTATTTATCGTATTAATTAAATTAAAAAAATTCATCTAGGAAAAGCTAACTCCATTATTTTCTACCCTCTAAAATTTTGTCTAAACAAAAAATATAACTTTTTTGAAATTTAAAATTATTTTCATAAAAAAACACAAAAAAATGGCAGTATACAGAAAACTGATTGTCCTGACATACTCCCATTCTTAAAATTTATTCTGAAATTTTTAAAACTTCTCCTACATCTTCTTTTTCAAAGACCTCAACATTTTTTATATTATCAAATCGTCTTGTAATTTTTGTAGAAGTTGTAAAAATATCTTTTACATCTTTACTTACTTTGTTTATATCTTTTTCTAAAGTTTCCCATCTCTTAGCATATCTTTCAAACTCATCAGAAAGTGAGTTCAATTCTTTTTGAATTTCTAATGCATATTGAGATTGTTTTAAATTTTGAGATACTGCTTGTATTGTTGTAAGTATTGCCATCATCGTAGTTGGAGATGTAATCCAAACTCGCCTTGAATAGGCATACTCAATAATTTTAGGCATATAAGCATTAAGATATGCAAATATAGCTTCCGCGGGCAAAAACAAAATCGCTTGATCTGTTGTTTCATTTTTTATTATATATTTTGAAGAAATATCATCAATGTGCTTCTTTATATTTTGTTCAAAATTTTTTTCATTTTCTTGCTTATTATCAGATATATCTTCAAAAATTCTTCTATAATTTTCTAATGGAAATTTACTGTCTATACAGATAGTTCCAACAGGCTCAGGTGCAAATAAAACTGCGTCTACCATCGTTCCGTTTGAAAGCTTATATTGCTTTTGGTAAATTTCATTATTATCTCCGAACGCCGAAGATAGAACTTGATACAATTGTACTTCTCCAAAAATTCCACGAGTTTTTTTATCAGTCAAAACATTATTTAAATTTTGAACATTATTCGATAAAAACTCCATCTTTTTTTGAGCTTCGTCAAGTCTTCCTAAACTTTGCATTACATTACTAAATGTCTTTTTAGTATCTTCAAAACTTTTTTCTAACTTAACTTCTACACTCTCATTTATTTTATCAAGTCTTCCCTCTACAACAACAGTAAGATTTAAGAAGTCATTTTTTAACTCTGATTTCAACTTATCATTGAAGTTAAAAATAGAATCAATATTTTCTTTCCCAGCTTTTATAATATTATCATTAGTGGAATTTTTAAATTCAAGCAGTTGATTAGAAATTTTTTCGTTATTTCCATTTAATTTTTCACTTAGTCTGTTAAATTCATCTGAAAAACTAAGTTTTAATTTTAAAATATCTTCATCTGTTATAATTTCATCATTTGATTTTTTTAAAAGTTTCAAAACCAAAACAATTACTATTACAACTAATATAATCAAAATTCCAATTAATAAATAATTCATAATTCACCTATTTTAAAATACCAAATTCATAACCATTAGATTTGAAATAATCAATTATGCTTGGTAAAGTTTCAACAGTTAAATTCTTTCCTTGAGAATCATGCATTAAAACAACTACTACATTTTGTTGTTTCCAATAACTTAAAGATGTCTTTACATATTTTAACATTTCTTCTTTATTTGTAGGTCTAACTTTTTGTGGTTCAGCATCTCCTGATAAACTATTCCAATCAATCCATTCAAGACCTAAACTTTTTAGAGTTTCATCTCCGTTTCCGGGACTATCAAGTCCTTTCCAAGACATATGTCCACCTGGATATCTCCAAACTCCAGTATTAAAATTTTCTCCTAAAAGTTCTTTTAATCTGGACATTGTCTTTTCAGCTTCTTCCTTAATAACAGCAGTGTTAGGAACTCTCTTTGGATACAATTTATTATAATCATGAGAAAAACTGTGAATAGCTATTCCATGTCCTTCTTTTAATTCTCTTTCCAAATATGGCTTTGCTTGATCATTTAAAGTTTTACCAACTATGAAAAAAGTAGCAGGAACTTGTTTTTCTTTAAGCACATCTAAAACTTTATCTGTAATACCCGGAGTAACTCCGTCATCAAAAGTCAAGAATACCATTTTTTTTCCTGAATATTCTTTTTTACTCATGATATAATCCCTAATTTCAGCAGTATCATAAGCATAGGAATCCGCAGATTTTATATGGCTTCCTGATTCTGAAAAATCTATTCCGTTAGTGTTATTTTGTTCAGTCTCTTTTTCAGTTTCAGTTTGTTTTTCATTTGCATTATTTTCAGACGACTCATTTTGTCCAGTTTGATTTGTTTTGTTTTGTGTTTGATTCTTGTTTTGGTAAATAATATTTAAGGCATACTTACCACCTAAAAAGACAAAAAGTGCCAAGAAAACAGCAGTTATTATGACAAAATTTTCTTTTCTTCTTTTTCTTTTCTTTCTTTTCTTTTTCGCAATTTTTATTTTTTCTTCATTATCTATCATTAAAATTACCTCCTAATTCAAAATTATTATTAATTTACAATTTTTTGATATATTAATAATTTGTATCCCCTATTAATTAATAGCATAAAGCTTCATTTATTATAACATATTTATAAATATATTGTAAACTCAAATATCGGTTATTTCAACTATTTTTTTATTAACTCTTAATATATCTAAAATAAATAAAATATATGATATAATTATCAAAAAAGAATATATTTTTTAATTTTATTTTTAATAATATAGTTATAAAAATAAAATTATGATATGATATAATATAGTTGTATATCTTTATCCATTATTTTTTTAACTTATCTGTTAAAAATAATTTTGAATAAAATTGATTTACAATATTAAAAAATATTATTGAGGAGTTTTTTATGAAAGACATTTATTCAAATCCACTTACAAAGAGATATTCAAGTAAAGAAATGAGCTATATATTTTCTGACGATTTTAAATTTAAAACCTGGAGAAAACTATGGATAACTCTTGCAAAAGGAGAAAAAAATTTAGGTTTAAATATAACTGATGAGCAAATTAAAGAACTAGAAAATTTTAAGGATGATATTAACTTTGATGTTGCTTTAGAAAGAGAAAAAATTGTAAAACACGATGTAATGAGTCATGTTTATGCCTATGGAGTTCAGTGTCCTAATGCAAAAGGGATTATTCATTTGGGAGCTACAAGTTGCTATGTTGGTGATAATACTGAACTTATAGTTATGAAAGAAGCCCTTTTAATCATAAAGAAAAAAATTATAAATGTTTTGAATTTATTAAAGAAAAATGCTCTAAAATATAAAAATATTCCAACTTTGGCATATACGCATTTTCAAGCCGCTCAACCCACAACTGTTGGAAAAAGATTAACACTCTATATGCAAGATTTACTTATAGACCTTGAAGAATTAAATTTCATATTGGAAAACTTAAAACTTCGTGGAGCAAAAGGAACAACAGGAAGCCAAGCATCATTTATGGAGCTTTTTGATAATGATGAAGAAAAAGTAAAACAACTTGACGATTTCATAGCTAAAGAAATGAACTTCAAAGGAGTTTTTGCAATCACTGGACAAACTTATACAAGAAAAATTGACAGTAAGGTTTTATTTTTACTATCAAATATAGCACAATCCGCTCATAAATTTTCAAACGATTTAAGGCTTTTACAACATCTTAAAGAAATTGAAGAGCCTTTCGGAAAAAGTCAAATAGGTTCCTCTGCCATGCCTTATAAGAGAAATCCTATGAAATCAGAAAGAATTGGAGCCTTATCAAATTTTGTTATTTCAAATGTTATGAATCCTTCAATAACTTTTGCAACACAATGGTTTGAAAGAACTTTAGATGACAGTGCGAATAAAAGACTTTCAATTTCCCAAGGATTTTTGGCAGTAGATGGTATATTAGAGCTTTATGCAAATGTAGTTGATGGTATGGTAGTTTATGAAAAAGTAATTGAAAAACATTTAATGGCTGAATTACCTTTTATGGCTAGTGAAAATATAATGATGAACCAAGTAAAAAAAGGTGGAGACAGACAGGAACTTCACGAAAGAATCAGAGAACTTTCTCAAATCGCAGGAAAAAACGTAAAAGAAAAAGGCCTAGAAAATAATCTATTAGAATTAATTGAAAAAGATGATTTCTTTGACATAAGCAAAGATGAACTTAATGAAGTTCTTAATCCGATGAAATATATAGGAAGATGTCCTTCTCAAGTTGATGAATTTATAGAAAATGAAGTTAATCCTATTTTAGAAGAAAATAAAAATATGATTGAAAATATAAAAGAAGTAGAAGTTTAAAAAACGCTCCAAACGGAGCGTTTTTTAGTTAACATTTTACTTAAAATTTACTTGCGTCAACAGAATTTAAGTATTCTTCTATCGGTTCAACAGCTTTTTTAATAGTTCCATTTATAAATGGATTTTCTAATTTTGCTACTTCAAGAAGTTGTAAGAAAGGTTTTGTTCCCCCTGTTTTACATAATCTTAAATAATCTGCAAAAGCAGTTTTATGATCTTTTCTATCTTTATTCCAGAATTGGAAAGCACATACTTGAGCCAAAGTATAATCTATATAATAGAAAGGCATTTGATAAACATGTCTTTGTCTAAACCAGAATCCACCATCTTCAAGAACCTTTATTCCATCATAATCTCTATATGGCAAATATTTCTTTTCTAATTCTCTATATTTTTCACGTCTTTGTTTTGGAGTTAGTTCAGGATTTTCATATACAACATGTTGGAACTCATCAATTAATGCCCCATAAGGTAAAAATAACAAGGCGTGAGTAATATGTTTATATCTAAATTTATCAGCTTCTTCTTCAAAGAATAAATCCATCCAAGGCCAAGTGAAAAATTCCATACTCATTGAATGAATTTCTGCTGATTCCATTCCTGGCCAAGTATATTCAGGAATATAATCTCTTGATGAGAAAACTTGAAAAGCATGACCCGCTTCATGAGTTAAAACCTCAACATCATGAGTTGTTCCATTAAAATTGGCAAATATAAAAGGGCTTCTCCAATTTCTTAAATAAGTACAATATCCACCTGCAGCTTTTGTACTCTTAGCATCCAAGTCAAATAAATCTTTTGTTTTCATAAAGTTAAAAAATTCTTTTGTTTCAGGAGATAACTCACTATACATCTTTTCAGCTCTTTCAAGCATCCAGTCTTTTTCTCCATGAGGTGCAGGGTTCCCTGATTTAAAGAAAATAGGTTCATCATAGAAAGTAAGTTTATCTAAACCAATTCTCTTCCTTTGCTCTTCTCTTAACTTATTACAAATAGGAACGATAGTTTCTACAATTTGTTTTCTATAAGATTCAACATCTTTTGCATTGTAGTCAACTCTACCCATTTTTTTATAACCAAGCTCAATAAAGTTTTTATATCCTAACTTTTTAGCCATTCTATCTCTTATCTTAACAACCTTATCATAAATTTCATCTAATTTTTCAGTTTGTTCTTCATAAACTTCTGAAATAAGATTTGTAGCTTTTCTTCTGATATCTGCATCTGAATCTTGAGAGTATTTAGCAAGCTGAGTAAGATTTAATTGTTCCCCATTCCATTCTTTTGAACAAGAAGATAAAAGTTTTTGATATTCCATAACAACCTTTGCTTCTTCAACTAAATCATCCATAATTGAAGGATTAAAAGTCAATAAATAATTTTCATATTTTTGGAATAAATAAACTCCAAACTTTTCTTCAAGCTCTTTTCTAAATTTACTGTTTACAAATTCTCTAATATATTCAACTAAAACTTCTTCAATTTTCGGAGAATTTTCTTGAATAAATTGCATTTCTTTATCATAAAATTCATCTTTAGTATCTATTGAATTTTTTACATGAGCCAAAGCAACCATACTGTCAGCATTTGAATTTAATTCATCAAGTTCATTGTAAGTTTCAATAGCTTCTTCAACCGTTTTAGCATTTACAAGTCTTTGAGTCAAAGTTCTAATATCAGTTCTAAGTTTTTCAAAATCTGGACGAATATATTTATAGTCTCCAAACTTTAAATCTAAATTATCTTTAGTCATAAATACCTCCTATTTAATTAATATTTCAAAACTATTTTAACATAATTTGACAATAAAAAATAGTCTTATAAAGATTTAAAAATCCAAAAAAAGGAATTACCGTAGTAATTCCTTAAAAACTATCTTTTTAACATCATTGCATATGGTTCCCAAGGTTCAATCTTTATAGATTCTTCTTCTAAACCTTTTAACCATTTTTCATCAACGAATTTTTTATCTACTATTGCTGAAATGTTTTCATTTGTAAACCAAGAGTCGCTCATTGAGAATATTCCCTTTTCTCCAACTTCATCTCCCCAAGAGTTTTCAACTTGCCACTTAATTGGATTTCCATTTTTATCCAAATCAACTCCTACAAATGTCATAGCATGAGTTAAATCTGTATATCTATAGTCAATTCTGTCAGCTTTAGAAAATTCTCCAAGTTCTGTTAAAGTTTCATCATAATTAAATAAATCTTTATCCATTATACCTAATTTTCTATCACAGTTCTTCATAACATCACAAGCAAACCACACAGCTTCTCCAGCTTTTATAGATGCGATTATTGCTTTTTTAATGTCTTCTTGAGGAACATTTAAAGAAGCAACAGGATTTCCTTCTCTAACAGATTTAAAATATTTTAATTCTATTCTTTTACCAAATGGATACTTACCTCTTGGATCTTCAATTAAATCAACTTTATTTTCAAAGTAATTTCCAACATATTCTTCATAGAATTTTTTTGGAGTTAAATTTGTAATCTTTTGGAATTTATCGTCTTTATCTGTATATTCAAAATCAAAAGTTTCTGGTAATTTTCCTAAAACTTTTGTACAAATATTATAAACTTCATAAAGAGTTTCTTCTTTTAATTTCTTTAATTCTTGAACTGAAGCTCCATTTGAATGTGCTTTTCTCATATTCATTGCAGTTCTCTTCAATCTTACATTGATTTGTTCAACAAAAGCACCAGAATCAGATGAACTGAAAGTTTCCGGCATAACTGACTTAGGAACAATACCATGTTTTGAAATCAAATCATCAAAACATTCAAAAAAGTTTCCATCATCAGCGCCTAAATCTAATAAACTATCCATAAGTCTTGATCCTAATGGCTCATCTATATGTTCAATCATAAGTTCTAGGAAATTATTTGATTTTTCCATTTTATCCATAAAGAAAAGATAAACTTGTGAAAATTCAAAAGTTTTTAAATTAAGTCTTTCCATAACTTTTAATCTCAAAACATTAAGTCCTGAAAACATCCAACAACGTCCTGATTTCTTTTGATTTGTAATTTCAGCTTTCTTTACGCTGTCTGAAAACTTAAAATTATGAAATCTTAAAGCATCATTATTAATTGAACTATCTTGAATACCATTTTTTGCAATTGCATTTGAAATTACTTTGCTTGATAAATCGCTTTCAAAACGTTCTTTAAAATTTTTCATCATTTCATTTGTTACCATAATTTATTCCCTCCATTTTTTTATTTTCAACATACTCATAATAGCACAACAAAAAAAATATTTCAATAGATTTTTAGATATAATTGATATTTTTTATCAATTTTATTTTTAAAAATTATTTTTTCACCATATAATTCTATCCAACATAATAGATAAACCCTAATGAAATAAAATATACTTTATTAATTAAGATTTAGTTAATTTCAATATTTATTTTTTAATAGCAACTAATTAGCTGATACATATTTCTTCAAGCCTTTTTTCCAAAGAAATATCGCAAAAATAGTTCCCAATAAATCGAATAAGAATATATATAATATACTTAAAACAGAAGCTTCCCCTTTAACTATAAGTACAGGTAGATTAATTGACAGCAAAATAGGAACTATATAAATTAATGCAAACTGTATTGATTTTGGATAAATAGACTTAGGTCTGCTTGAAAAATCAATTAGGTATTCAGGTATTCCCATTATGGCACTTGAATGTTCTTTCCAAAATGAAATAGTTATTACAATCTGATTTAACAAAAATACTAAGTATATTGATAAAAAAATAGAAATAATAAATTCAATTATTAAAACTAAGTTTAAACTATATTTTGTCAACATAAAGATTTGAAAACACAAAGCTATAAATAGATTAATCAAACTCGGAAAATCCACCCTATAAAATGAGTAAAACAAAAAAGAATTTACAGGTCTAATCAAAATATAATCCAATTCTCCAGATAAAATAAATTCATATAGATTTTCATGAGCAACAGTAAATAAAAACTGATAACCATAACTTATTACAGAAGCTACTGATATCAAAAGTAAATAGTCATTTTTTACCCAACCATATATTGTTTCAGTATACTCAAAATAAATTATCCCCGCAATAAACTCAGCTAGAAAAAATATCAAACCGAAAACTATTGTTACAATTGCAGTAGTTCTGTAAATTAAAAACTCTTGAAAACTATGTGATAAAAATTTTTTATACAATCTAAAATTCATATTTACGCTCCCATTCCCTCATATCTCTTCAGTCCAAAATAATAAGTAATTTTATAAAGAACAAAAAACAGAATAAGCCAAGAAAAAGAAAGAATTATATAAAAAATTAATTCTTCAATTGTTAATTTTCCTTGCATAGCTCTTGTAAAATTAAATCCTACTATTGCAAATGGATTTTTATCAACTATTTTGTAAATTTTATTTCCAAACAAGTTCAAAGGAAAAAGCAGTCCTCCAAGCAGTAAGTAAATCGAATTTATTAAAGGTCTTAATGTCCACATATTTATCAAATAAAATCCAAGATTTCCCACAAGAGAAACTAGCATAAAAAACATACAAAAATTTATTATAAACAACAAAAATACTAGAAAAAAATATCCTATATTTGCATTAACGAAAAAAGCTAAAATGAACATAAATACATAACCAATAATAAATATAAACTTTTTTCCTAAAAATCCAAAAAAAGAATTCACTAATATAGAATATGGTCTAACCAACATAGAAGTAAGTTTTCCGGTCCTAACAAGATGACCCATATTAACTACACTTTCACTTGAAAATAAAATCATCCCAATATTTGAAATAATTATATAATAAATCATTTGAGTTTTAGTAAAACCCCCAATGGTTTCAACTGAAGTGCTTTCAAAAATACCATTCCAAGTAAATATAGAAATTACAATACCTAGTAAATTAACAAATATATTGGAAATAAAGTTAAACTTATAGCTTAATTGTATATTCAGCTGATTAAAAAAAGTTGGTAAATATTTACTCATTTTAATCCTCCTTTTTGCCTTCGCTGAATATATCAAAAACTACATCTTCAAAACTTTTATTTTCACAGGATATATTTTTTATAAGTAAAAAGTCTACATTTTTTAATATAAAATTTGCTTCATCAAAATTTACCTGTAATTTTTTCTTATCCAAAAGTTTAAAACAATTAAATTCATCAGGTATAAAATCTTTAAATTCTATTATGTATTCATCTTTAGCAGAGAATTTATTTATAATTTCATTTATATTTGAATCTTCCACCTTTTTCCCATTTAACAAAATTATAACCCTATCACACAATGTTTCAATGTCTTTCATATAGTGAGAAGTTAAAAATATAGTCACATTGTCTTTTTTATTTATATCAAGTAAAAACTCATGAATAGACCTTTGACTTGTTATATCCAAGCCTATCGTAGGTTCATCTAAAAATAAAATCTTAGGACTATGAATTAAAGCACAGATTATCTCAAACTTAATTCTCTCTCCAAGCGATAATTTTCTAACAGGAATTCTTAGCTTATCCTCTAAATTTAATAATTTAACCATATTATTCAATTTATTTCTATAACTTACTTTATCTATCTTGTAAATACATCTTAACATCTCAAGAGTTTCTACAGCAGGTAAATCCCAAATTAATTGACTCTTTTGTCCTATAACCACACCTATTGATTTAAGATAAGCTCTTTCCTTCTTAAAAGGAATATATCCATCACACTCAATATTTCCACTTTCCGGATTTAATATTCCGGTAAGCAATTTTATCAATGTAGTTTTTCCTGAACCATTTGGTCCTAAAATTCCTATTATTTCTCCTGTTTCAACTTCTAAATTAAAATCTTCAATAGCTGATTTTTTTATTTCTCTTCTTTTGAAAAAATCCTTTAAAGAGCCTAAAAAACCACTATCTTTTTCAAAAGAATTATAACTATAAAATAAATTTTCAATTTTTATCATGAATAAATTATTTCCTTTCAAATTAAATAATTAATTATTCTCAACTTCAGAAATTGTATATAACTTCTTAAAGTATGAATCAAAACTCATAAGTTCTTCAATATAAAAAGTTCCTTTTAAAAAATATTGTTCTAATACCATTTTTATTTTATGAAAAATACATAAAAAAGTCAACATTATTTAATCTAATTTATTAACAGAAATTATTGAATTAATAAAACTGCAATGTTATAATTTAACTAAATAAATTTGTTATATAAGGAGGGATGAAATGAAAAAATCAAAAAACTTACAAATATATATAATTATTCTATCATTAGCAGGAATACTATCATCAATATTATTACCATGGTCAAGATTGTATATGGCTAGTATTCCCCCTGGAAATATTCCCGATACATTATACTACGGATATGAAAAAATTGGATTATACAGTTTAATTCCACTTGTAATTCTTTTTTGTTTAACTGTATTTTCACTTATCAAAAAAAGCTCATGTAAATATTTTAAATATTTAAGCATTTTATTAAATCTTATTACTTTAGGGGTATGTCTATTTGATATTGTTCGAATTAAGGTTAAATATAGAGGAATGGTAGGAACAATACCTATAATTGAAAAAGCACCTTTTGTTATAGCTTTAATTTCAGTTTTAATTTTTATTGTATTATTATGTATTCCTGTTGACGAAAATATAAACAACTAAAAAGCTGTGATTACTCACAGCTTAATATTTCTTCTATTTTATTATGAACTGCCTCTAAATTCGCTTTTGAATCTGAACTAAATGGAATAACTAAATTCATATCCTTTATTCCTAAAGTTTCTCTAACAGCTTTTAAATGTTTATTCCATTGTCCTTTAGAAATTTTATCAGCTTTAGTTGCTATAACATAACCACTAAATCCATATTCTAAAAGCCAGTTATACATCATAACATCTTCCTTACTAGGAGCATGTCTAATATCTACAATAAGAATAACTTCACACAAATTTTCTCTGTTTGAAAGGTAGGTTTCAATAATTACTCCCCATTTTTCCTTTTCGCTTTTAGAAACTTGTGCATATCCATACCCGGGTAAATCCACTAACCTAAATGAATCATTTATTTTATAGAAATTTACAGTTCTTGTTTTCCCGGGTTTGGAACTGGTTCTAGCTAAATTTTTCCTGTTTATGAAAGCATTTATAAAACTTGATTTCCCAACATTACTCCTGCCGGCAAAGGCAACTTCTTTTAAATTAGAATCAGGATACTGTGAAATAATCGCAGCTATTTGTTCTAATTCACTTGAGATTATTTTCACATTACACCTCTTTTTCTAAAACTAAATCTAATACTTCACAAACATCGGAAACTGTATAAATTTTTAATGTTTCTCTAATTTCTTCAGGAATTTCATCAATATCAACTTCATTTTCTTTTGGAATAATTATATTTTTTATTCCATATCTATTTGCTGCAAGGATTTTTTCTTTAAGTCCTCCTATTGCTAAAACTCTTCCTCTTAAAGTTACTTCCCCAGTCATTGCAAATTGTCTATTGACTTTCCTATTTGTAAGAGCACTGACAATTGCTATTGTCATTGTTATACCAGCAGATGGACCGTCTTTTGGTACTGCTCCTTCAGGAACGTGAATGTGTATATCTTTTTCCTTATAAAAATCTTCTTTAATATTAAATTTATCAGCTTTACTTCTAACAAATGAAATTGCAGTCATTGCAGATTCCTTCATAACATCACCAAGTTGTCCAGTAAGTTGAATTTTTCCTGTTCCGTTGACAATATCAGTTTCTATTGTTAAAAGTTCTCCTCCTACTTCTGTCCAAGCTAATCCGTTTACAAGTCCAACCTTATCTTCTTTTTCCAAAATATCATCATGGAATTTTTTCTTCCCTAAGAAATCAACAAGATTTTTTGAATTAACTGTAACTTTTTTACTTTCTTTTGAAACTAAAATCACAGCTGCTTTTCTAATTATTTTCTCAATCATTCTTTCCAAATTTCTTACACCGGATTCTCTAGTATAATATCGAATGATATCCCTTACTGCATCAGCTTTTATATCAAGCATTTTCTTAGTCATTGAAAAGTTTTTAAATGCCTTTGGAATCAAATGATTAATGGCAATTTTTTCTTTTTCATCATAAGTATAACTAGAAACCGGAATAATTTCCATTCTATCAAGTAATGGAGATGGAATTGTAGAAGTTGTATTCGCAGTAGTTATAAACATAACTTTTGAAAGATCAAAAGGAATATTTATATAATTATCTGTAAACTTATTGTTTTGTTCAGGATCTAAAACTTCAAGCAAGGCACTTGAAGGGTCACCTCTAAAGTCATTTGAAACCTTATCAATCTCATCAAGTAGCATTACAGGATTGTTAACTTTACATTGTTCTAATAGAGTTAAAATTTTACCCGGCATTGCCCCTACATAAGTTCTTCTATGCCCTCTTATTTCACTTTCATCATGAAGCCCACCTAAACGCATGGAAACAAATTCTCTATTTAAAGATTTTGCGATAGATTTTGCAATAGAAGTTTTACCAACTCCCGGAGGTCCAACTAAGCAAATTATTGAGCCTTTTTGATTATTAGAAATTTTTCTTAAAGCAATAGATTCAATAATTCTATCTTTAACATCCTTAAGTCCGAAATGGTCTTTATCTAAAATCTTTCTTGTATAAGCTACATCTAATTTTTCTTTTTTAGATTTTTTCCAAGGCAATGCGACTATTTTATCGAGATAACTTCTAATTACATTTCCTTCCGGAGAACCTGAAGGTATTTCTGAAAGTTTTCTAATTTCCTTAAATAGCATTTCTTCAATATTTTCATCAAATCCAAAACTCATTATAGTATTGGCATACTCATCCAATTCGGAGCTTATATCTTCTCCTTCTCCAAGTTCTTCTTTTATTACATTCAGTTGTTCTCTTAGATAGTATTCTCTTTGATTTTTATTTAATCTTGATGAAACTTTTCTGGATAAACTTTCTTCCAAAAATGATAACTCTATGGAATTTTGTAAAATTTCATAAAGCTTTTCAAGTCTTTCTCTCATATCAAAAATTTTAAAGTTTTCATAATGTTCATCATCAGATAATCGCATTATATAACTTGCTACATTATTTGTAAATTTATCCATATTTGAAGAATTTTGAACACTTATTTCAGTATCAACATCTAAATGTCTTTTCTTTGCAGTATATTCTTCAAATGCAACTTCAACCATATTTCTTAGAGTTGCCAATTCAGAATCTACTTCTTCTCCGACCTCATCATAATAAAATTCTTCAACATCTGCCGTTAAAAATTTTCCATCATCATAAATCTTCTTTGCTCTACATCTACAAATTCCTTCAGCTAAAACTCTTGTAATTCCATTATTCATCTTTAAAATTTGTTTAACGATAACGACAGTTCCCATTTCATACAAATCTTCAGATTTAGGATCTTCTGTCCTAATATCTTTTTGAGTAAAAGCAACTAAAATTGAATCCTTTTTTAATGCAGACTCTATTGCATCTATTGACTTTTTTCTTCCTGCATCAAAATGAACAACAGAATAAGGATAAATCCAAAGTCCTCTAAGTGCGATTACAGGTCTATTTAATTTTTCTTCAACATTAAAATTTATATTGCTCATAAATATTTTCCTCTATTTTTTACTTTCTTTATAAGTTAAAACGGGATTTGCCTTTCCTAAAACAACATCTTTTGTAACAATACATTTTTCAACATTTTTTTCAGAAGGTAATGTAAACATAGTATCTAAAAGAGCGCTTTCTATAACAGCACGTAAACCTCTTGCTCCTGTTTTTCTTTCAAGAGCTATCTTTGCTATTTCTTTAATTGCATCTTTTTCAAACTCAAGTTCAATATTATCCATAGATAAAAGTTCTTTATATTGTTTAATTAAAGCATTTTTTGGTTCTTCTAAAATTCTAATTAAAGAATTTTCATTTAAACTTTCTAAAGTTACAATCATTGGAATTCTACCAACAAATTCAGGTATCAAACCATATTTTAGTAAATCTTCAGGTCTTAAATTCTTAATTATTTCAGAAAAATCATCAAGTTTATCCGTTTTAACATCTGCGCCAAATCCCATTGATTTTTTCTCAAGTCTGGCTTTTAAAATTGAATCAATACCTTGAAAAGCTCCTCCTACAATAAATAAAATATTTGTAGTATCAACTTGAATATATTGTTGATCAGGATGTTTTCTTCCTCCTTTAGGAGGAACATTTGCAACTGTTCCTTCTATAATTTTTAAAAGTGATTGTTGAACACCCTCTCCACTAACATCTCTGGTTATTGAAGGATTTTCACTTTTCCTAGTAATTTTATCAATTTCATCAATATATATTATTCCTTTTTCGGCTCTTTCTATATCATAATCTGCTGCCTGAACTAATTTCAAAATTATATTCTCAACATCTTCTCCTACATATCCAGCTTCTGTTAAAGTTGTCGCATCTGCAATTGCAAATGGAACATCTAAAACTTTTGCAAGAGTTTGAGCCAAAAGAGTCTTACCGCTTCCTGTAGGTCCAACAAGTAAGATATTGGACTTTTGAATTTCTACTTCACTCTCAACATCTCTATTAATTCTCTTATAGTGATTATATACAGCAACACTCAATGCTTTTTTTGCATTGTCCTGTTGTATAATATATTCGTCTAAAATTTTCTTGATTTCTACCGGAGTTGGTAATTTTTCTAAACTTTCTTTTTTCTTTGTTCTTTCTTGGTATTCAAGCATAGAATGGCAAATTTCAATACATTCATTGCATATATTGGCATTAATTCCGCTTACTATTTGATCTACTTCTTCAACCTCTTTTCCACAAAAAGAACATCTAGTAATCTTTTTTTCCAAAATTTACTCCTTAATTTTCAATTACTTCATCAATTATTCCATATTCTTTTGCTTCATGAGCAGTCATATAGAAATCTCTATCTGTATCTTTTTCAATTTTTTTAAGTGATTGTCCCGTTCTCTTTGCCAAAATTTCATTTAGAGTAGCTCTAACTTGTAAAATCTTTTGAGCTTGAATTCTAATATCTTCAGCTTGCCCTTGTGCTCCTCCTAATGGTTGGTGAATCATAATATCAGCATTAGGCAGTGCAAATCTCTTTCCCTTTGCACCTGATGTCAATAAAAATGCTCCCATACTTGCAGCACGACCAATACAAATAGTACTTACATCAGGTTTAATATATTGCATTGTATCATAAATTGCAAGTCCTGCACTAACTGATCCTCCTGGACTATTTATATAAATTTGAATATCTTTTTTGGGATCTTCTGATTCTAAAAACAAAAGTTGTGCAACAATCAAATCAGCCATTTGATCATTAACTTCTCCACTTAAAAATATAATTCTCTCTTTTAAAAGTCTTGAATATATATCATAAGACCTTTCTCCTCTATTAGTTTGTTCAACTACCATTGGTATAAGTGCCATAATTACCTCCTAATAAAAAATATAGCTTAACATAATGCAAGCTATATTTTAACTAATTATTCTTCAACAGTTTCTTTTTTAGGTTCTTGGAATTTAACAAGACTTACCAAATGATCAACCGCTTTTCTTCTAATTAAACTTGCAGTAATTCCTTCTAGACCTTCTCCTGATTTTAATTCCTTCTTAAATCCTTCAAAATCTTTTACTTTCATATTCTTTCCAAATTCATCAATTTCTTTATCAATTTCTTCTTCAGATACTTCAATATTTTCTAATTTTGCAAAAGCGTCAATAACAAGTTCTGCATTAGCTCTCTTAGTAGCTTCAGGTTTTAATTGTTCTCTAACTGCTTCTTCAGTAGTATTTAACATTTTGAAATAGTTATCTAATTCCATATTGTATTGTCTAATTCTACCGGCAAAATCTCTAAAAGCTTTATCAACTTCTTCATTTACCATAGATTCCGGAGCTTCTACATTTGAACTTTCAATAAGAGCATCAATTGCATTATTTTGTTTTTGAACTAATGCATTTCTTTCTGCTGATTCAATAAGATTCTTTTTAATGTCTGCTCTGTATTCTTCCAATGTATCAAATTCTGAAACATCTTGGGCAAACTCGTCATCTAATTCAGGAAGTTGTTTTTCTTTAATAGAATTTATTTTAACTTTGAAAAGTGCTTCTTTTCCTTTTAATTCTTCTGAATGATATTCTTCAGGGAAAATAACATTGACATCAACATTATCTCCAATATTCTTTCCGATTAATTGTTCTTCAAAACCTGGAATAAAAGTATGTGAACCTACTACTAAATCATAATTTTCAGATTTACCTCCTTCAAATGAAACACCTTCAACACTTCCTTCAAAGTCAATATTTACAGTATCCATATCCTTTACAGGTCTATCTTCAATTGAAACTATTCTTGCATTATTTTCACGTTCTTTATTTACTCTTTCATCAACCATTTCATCAGTTACTTCAAACTTAACATCATCAGCTACTAAATTTTTATAATCACCTAATTCAGGAACAGGTTTTAATTCTTGTTCAAACTTAATAACTATAGCTTTGTTTTTATCAAACTCTTCAATATCTATTTTTGGCATTCCACAGATATCTTTACCAATTTCTAATTCTTTTACAGATTCTTCGAATAGGTCAGGTAACAAATCATTTACTGCATCTTCAAAGAAAATTCCTTCTCCATAATTTAATTCTATGATTTTTCTTGGAGCTTTACCCTTTCTGAATCCTGGAATGTTAAATCTTGATTTCATTTTGTTATAAACTTTATTAATTGAAGCTTCAAAAGCCTCTGAACTAATTTCTGATGTAAAAACTATTTTCTTTTCATCTCTTGATACTAATTTAGTATTCATTTAATTTCCTCCTAATCGCTCTATAAAAATTATATTATTTTCTATTTACATACCCAAAAATTATAACATAAAAAAACATATATTTCAATAGATTTAATACATATTCAAAGAATTTATACCCACAAAGTGTTATAATCCTTCAAAAAAAAATGCTACTCATTATAGAGTAACATAAAAAAACTATATTCTATTTTTTAGTCTAAATTCACCTTGTTCCAATCTGAATATGTTGTAGTGTTTTTAGTTTTAAATTGACCTTTATATCCACTATACTCTATTTTCCAAATTATATTTTTTAAATAAAATGTATTTTTATCAAATACTGCTTCAAATGTCATATCAACTTCTTTTTCTGAAACATTATGAAGAGCTAATTTATATTCTGATTTTAACAAATTAAAAACTTTTAAACTTTTATTGTCATTTTTTAATTTTAAATGGTATTCAGTATCCATTTCTTCCAATTTTAAATCTTTTTCTTCAATAGAATAAATACCATCTAACAATTTAAAATAGTTTGGATATATATTATAATTGACGTTATTTTCTTCTTTTCTATTTTCCTCACCATTTACTTTTTTTGTTATAATCATTGTTTTGTTTTCATCACCAACAAATTCGGCATCATAATTATTTTGTTCATAATTTGAATTTCCACTATATCTGATAGATGCCTTACCTTTAGTGATTTCCTTAGTACTTTTATCATTAATCAATTCAGCCTTCATAGTTTGAATCATTACAGTTCCCCTATTTTCACTATTTATTTCATTAACCAATATATATGACTGAATAGTATTATTTGCTTCTTTTATTTTTTCAAATATATCACCAACATCTTTTTCATCTGAACAAGCTGTAAAAGAAAATAATATAAATAATAATACCATTACAAAAAATTTTTTATTTTTAAACATTATATAACACCCCAAAAATATTTCTATTATTCCAATACACATTTTAATAAATTCTATTAAAAGTTTTAACTAGAATAAGAACCCCACCCTTCCACGATGCTTCGCATCGGATGGGTTCCCGGGAACCTTGTTGTTTCACAATAAAAAATCGGAAAAAACTCCAACTATTTAAATTCTATAAACTATTTTGTTCCAAACAATCTGTCTCCTGCATCTCCAAGTCCTGGAATAATATAGCTATGTTCATTTAATTTTTCATCTAATGCAGCTACAAAAATATCTACATCAGGATGATTTTTTTGAACAGCCTTAACCCCTTCAGGAGCCGCAATTATACAAACCAATTTAATATTTTTACAACCCTTTTGTTTTAAAAGTTTAATTGCATCAGATGCTGAACCACCAGTAGCAAGCATTGGGTCAAGAACTAAAAAGTCTCTTTCTTCTGCATCTACAGGTAGTTTACAATAATATTCAACAGGTTGTAAAGTTTCCGGATCACGATATAATCCAATATGTCCAACTTTTGCAGCAGGAAGAATATTTAACATTCCTTCAACCATTCCAAGTCCCGCTCTTAGGATAGGAACTACTCCCAACTTTTTACCTGATAATCTCTTAACCTTTGTCTTTTGTAAAGGTGTTTCAATTTCTACTTCATCAGTTTTTAAATCTCTTGTAACTTCATAAGCCATAAGCATAGAAATTTCATTTACCAAAGCTCTAAAATCTTTCCCACCGGTATTTTTATCTCTTAAATATCCCAACTTATGTGAAATTACCGGATGATCGAATACTGTTAATTTTGACATATTATTACCTCCTACAATTATGCAAAAACTTTTATTATATTAACTTAATTTTTACTATTATACAAAATTTTTTTAAATTAGTAAAGTCTGTTAATTATATTGATAAAATATTTTTAATATTTTTACACAAAAATTTTTATTAAAAATATTGAAATGTTTTTATTTTTATGTTATACTATTTCAGTAATTAAATTTGCCGGCGTGTCGGAACTGGCAGACGAGACAGACTCAAAATCTGTTATCCACAAGGGTGTGTGGGTTCGAGTCCCACTGCCGGCACCATTTCAAAAACTAACTTTTGTTAGTTTTTTTTATTGTGAAACAACAAGGTTCCCGGGAACCCACCCGATGCGAAGCATCGTGGAAGGGTGGGGTTCTTATTGCAAAAAAGGTATGAATTAACATACCTTTTTCTTTATTTTACATTATTCATTTTTTCTCTACATACTTTTTCAATTAAATCTAATTTATCAACACTCTCTTGTTCAGTTTTTCCTATTGTATAAATATATAATTTAATCTTAGGTTCTGTTCCTGACGGTCTTAAAGCATACCAAGAGCCATCATTCAAGTAATATTTTAGACAATTTTGTTTTGGAAAATCCAAATATCCATCTTTAAAATCAATGATTTCTTTTAAAGAAATATCTCCCATTTCTTCAATAGGATTTTCTCTAAAGTCTTCCATCATTCTTCCAATTCTTTGTTGTCCTTCAATTCCTTCAAGTTCAAGAGAAATTTGTCTTTCATTATAATATCCAAATTCTTCATAGATATCATTTAAAACTTCTAATAGACTCTTTCCTTGTTTTTTATAGTATGCAGCCATTTCTACAACCATCATTGAAGCTCCGACAGCATCTTTATCTCTTATAAATGTACCATAGCAAAAACCAATACTTTCTTCATATCCGAAAACATAATTTTTTTCTTTAGTTACATCATATTCATTTGTCTTACCACAAATATTTTTAAAACCTGTTAATGTTTCAACTGTTTCTATTCCATATTTTTTAGCTATTGCTCTGGATAAATCTCCTGTTACAATAGATTTTACTAAAACAGGATTTTCAGGTAAATTATTAAGTGCATATCTTTGTGAGAAAATGTAATATGATAATAACGCTCCTATTCTGTTACCATTTAAAAATACATATTCTCCATTTTTATCTTTTACTTCAAGAGCAACTCTATCACAATCAGGATCTGTTGCAATTAAAATATCAGCTCCAACTTCTTTACCTAATTTTTCAGAATAAAGAAAGGCTTTAGGAACTTCAGGATTAGGATATCCAACAGTTGTAAATTCAGGATCAGGCAATTCTTGTTCTTTTACAACAAAAATATTTTCAAATCCTCTTCTTTTTAAAACTTCTCTAACAGGTAAATTTCCAACACCATTTAGAGGCGTATAAACCACTTTAATATCTTTATCTATATTTTCATCATTTATAGTTAAATTTAAAACTTCTTTTTTGTAATCTTCATCTACTGAATCATCAATATATTTAGCAATTCCACTCTTTATAGCATCTTCAAAAGGAATTAATTTAACATCTTCAAACTTTTCAATTTTATCCATATGAGCTGAAATTTGATTTGCTATATCATCAAGAATTTGTGATCCCTCTTTCCAATACGCTTTATATCCATTATATGCTTGTGGATTATGACTAGCAGTAACCATTACTCCCGCTATACAATTTAATTTTCTAATCGCATAAGAACACATTGGAGTAGGTCTAATTCCCTTATATATATATGATTTAATTCCATTTCCAGCCATTATTGAACAAGTAAGTTCTGCAAATTCTTTAGAGCCATATCTTACATCATAACTTAAGGCAACTCCTCTTTCAATAGCTTCTTGTCCATGATCAATAATAGTATTTGCAAGAGCTTGTGCAGCCTTTGAAACCATATATTTATTCATTCTATTTGTTCCGGCACCTAGTTTTCCACGAAGCCCTGCTGTACCAAATTCTAAAACTTTATAAAATCTATCTTTAATTTCTTCTTCATTATCTTTTATTGAAAGTAAATCTTTTCTTGTATTTTCATCAAAAAACTCATTATTTAACCATTCTTCATAAACTTTTTTATAATCTATCATAAAGTCCTCCTAAATATATATTCTACTATATTTTACATCAAAAGGTATTTTATTTCAACAGTTTCAAACTAAAGCAAAATTTAAAATAGATGTTTGTAACTTAAAAATTATGGTATAATTAATTAGTATGATTAAAAAATAATATGAGGTGATTAAATGAGATTTATTTCTTGGAATGTAAACGGACTTAGAGCTTGTATCAAAAAAGGATTTTTAGATTATTTTAATGAAATTAATGCAGATTTTTTCTGTTTACAAGAAATTAAGATGAGTGAAGGTCAACTTGATTTAGAACTTGAAGGCTATGAAACTTTTTATAATTATGCACAAAGAAAGGGATATAGCGGAACTGCTATTTTTACAAAATTTAAACCTTTGAGTGTAAAATATGGAATGGGAATGGAAGAACATGACAACGAAGGAAGACTTATAACTTTAGAATATGACGATTTCTTCTTAGTAACTTGTTATACACCAAACTCAAAACAAGAACTTTTAAGACTTGACTATAGAATGGTTTGGGAAGATGCTTTTAGAAATTACTTACTTGATTTAAATAAAACAAAATCAGTAATAGTTTGTGGCGACTTAAATGTTGCTCATAAAGAAATTGACTTAAAAAATCCGAAGACAAATAGAAAAAATGCAGGATTTACGGATGAAGAAAGAGAAAAGATGTCCATTCTTTTAGATAGCGGTTTTACAGACACTTTTAGATATTTCTACCCTGATAAAGAAAATGAATATAGTTGGTGGAGTTATTTTGGAAAATCAAGAGAAAGAAATACAGGTTGGAGAATTGACTATTTCTTAACTTCAAAAGATATGGACGATAGACTTGTTGATGCACAAATTCATCAAAGTATTTTAGGAAGCGACCACTGCCCTGTTTATTTGGAAATAAAATAGCTTACTTTTAAAAGATATATTTTTATTTAAATGTATCTTTTTTATGCCTATTTTTAACATAAAAAGACTATTACATCAATTGCAATAGTCTTTAATTCTACTCTACGATTTTTAATTTTATATTGTTTTTATCCTCGATTTCAATATAATTATTTTCTTTTACATAATCAATTAAAACTTCAGCAATATCTCTCGTATCTTCTTTAAGAGTTTTAAGTTCTGGGAAAACTGAAAAATTTCCTCCACCAGTCGCTCTATAATTATTTAATACAAGTTTATATTTTTTATCTAAAATCAACTCTTCTCCATCAACTTTTACATCTGTTATATAATTTTTACCACTTTTTGAAATGTTCATTGTATATTCTATTCCATCAAGCATATCATAATTATACATCTCTCTTTTTGGATACAAAAACTTTGGATTAATGTCAATTTTATTATCCTTAACTATCCAATAAGTTGAAAGCTGTGTTAAATAATCTAAAATATTTTGCCCACTCATTTCTTTTAAAACTAATGTATTTGGAAATGGATAATTTAAAATTATATCTCTATATCTTAACTTTTTACCAAAACCGGGCATAACTTCAAAAAGACAACAAGAAGAAATATCCGCTCCCATTGTTTCTTTTTGAATTTTGTTTATAAAACTTGTAATTGAATGTTTTGCCAATTGAGCAGTCTTTGTATCAGAAATATACATTTCTTTATTACAACTACCAATTTCAATATCCAACCATTTTTCCGTTTCATTTAAAACTTCTTTAAATTTTTCTTCCATTTCAAAATCAATTTCATATTCTGAAATATCTTTAAGATTAACTGAGATATCTTCATCAAATAAAATTTCCATACAAGTTGCACAGCCATCGGCACATTGTATTACAAGAGTGTCTTTTATCTTTCCTGTTAAAGTTCTATGTTGATGCCCTGTAACTAAAACATCTATTCCAGAAATTTTATCACAAATCTCATACCCTACATTTTCTCCTGTCAAGTTTTCTGTAGGATTTCCACTTTCCAAATCCCTTTCAAAACCGCCATGATAAAAAACTACTACATAATCAACCTTATCTCTAACAGCTTCAACTGAATTTTTAACAGTTTCAAAAACACTTAATATTTCCAAATTTTCTAAATTTTTAGGATTTTCCCAATGGTCAATATAGTCAGTTACAACTCCGATTAGTGCAACTTTTTTATTATCTATGTCAATAATATCTGTACTTCCAAGTTTTTTATTTTTATACTTTACATTACCGGTAATACATTTTGCATTGGTTTCTTTAACATAATTATATAAAAACTCACTACCATAGTTAAAATCGTGATTTCCTATATTTATATAATCACAATGTAAATGATTAAGAGCTTTAGCAACTATATTTTCTTTTAAATTAGCATTAGCATAAGTCACCAAAGGTGTTCCTTGATTTATATCTCCATTATCAACATAAATTACTTTCCCGTTTTTTCTTTCTTCTTTTAAAAAAGTGGAAAATCTTGAAAGTCCTTTATTTGCTATATCAGAGTTTACAAAATTATATGCTAGTAAATTACCATGAACATCAGTGGTAGATAAAATTTTAAAAGCCATTAATATCCCCTCGCTAATTTTCTTCTTACATTGTTTGAAAATACCTCTATAATTAAAACTAAAATAATTATTCCAACTAAAATTGAGCCAACTTCATTCCAACGATAATTGTTCATTGCAAAAATAAGTGGTGCTCCGATTCCGCCTGCTCCTACAAGTCCAAGAACAGATGCATCTCTTAAATTCATATCAAATCTATAAATAACAATAGAAATTAATTTTGAATAAATTTGTGGTAAAATTCCATATCTTATTTGCTCAATTTTTGTACAACCAATCGCTGAAAGAGATTCGATAATACCAAAATCTAAATCTTCTATAACATCTATATATAATTTAGTAACCATTCCTATTGAAACAACTGACATTGTAAATACACCAGCCAACGCTCCAGGGCCTGTAACACCTATAAACATAAGTCCATAAATAAAAGCCGGAACAGTTCTAACACACATTGTAAAAAATCTTCCAATTACAGCCACATATTTTGAAACAATTTTCTTTGCAGAAATAAATGCAAAAGGAATAGAAATAATTGCTCCAATTATTGTACCTAAAAATGCAATACACATTGTTTCAAAAAGCAAATAAATTACACCTTTACTATCGAATCTAAAAAGGAATTCCAAATCAGGATGTAATATACCATTTATAATATTTTTAGCAATTGTCATTGAGTCTTTTACATCATCACCTTTTTTAATAGACATTGATGACCAAACTAAAAGTCCTAAAACTATAACAATAACAGCTATGATATAAGTATAAGATTTTGGCTCTTTTTTTAATTTTTCTTCTACTTTTGAATTCATCATTTCCATTACTCCAACCTTCCTCTAAAATGTTCACTTATAATTTCTATTACAAAAACAGTTAAAAGTAATAAAAATACTATAGTACCAACTTTTGAATATTCTCTCCAACCGAGTTTTTCATTCAAAATCATACCAATACCACCTGCACCAACATAACCTAAAATTGCTGCATATCTAACATTACCTTCAAAGTTGAATAGTGCTGTTGAAATATATGAAGGTAAAACAACCGGTAATATAGCATATCTAAAAGCATAGAATTTAGTAAATCCCATAGATTCCATACATTCAAAAGCACCCATATCAACAGTTTCAATTGACTCATACAATAATTTTCCAACATAAGATAATGAAAAAATAAAGATTGCAACAGTTCCTGCAAAAGTACCAAGACCCCATATATAAGTAGCTATTAAAGCACAAACAAGAGATGGTAGAGTTCTTAAAATACTTAAAAACAATTTAAAAAATCCATTTACAAATTTATTTTTAGTTATATTGCTGGAAGCTAATATAGCAACCGGTAATGAAACTAGTGCTCCTAAAAACGAACCCATTAATGACATTTTTATAGTGTCAAAAAGTGGAGTTAAAACATCTTTTGAATAACTAAAATCAGGCGGAATCATACCTTTTAAAATATTAAAAAAGTTTCCAAAATTATTAAAAACTTCAAAATTAAATCCTGTAACCTTTATTGAAATATACATCAATAAAATTACAATGATTGTAATTAAAGGAGTTTTTGAACGTGGTCTAAAAACCACTTTTCCATTGTCTAAAGTTATCTTTTCTTTTGGAAATACAGTATCAAATATATTTTTCATATTATTCTCCAGTTACAAATAAATCTTTTTGGTAAATTTTATCTAAAATTTCCTTTGTAATATCACTTGATTTTCCATCATAAACAATTCTACCTTTGTTTATACCGATAACTCTATCACAATATTTTAAAGCTAAATCAACATCGTGAATATTTATTAAAATAGTAATTTTATTTTCTTTATTGATTTTTCTAAAATCTTCCATAACTTGATTTGAAGTTACAGGGTCAAGAGCGGCAACAGGTTCATCTGCTAAAATTATTTGTGGATTTTGACCTAAAGCTCTTGCCAATGCAACTCTTTGTTGCTGTCCCCCTGAAAGTTGGTCAACTCTTACATACGCCTTTTCCAACATATCTACTTTATCAAGAGCTTCTAAAGATTTAATCTTACATTCCTTTGGAAATATTCCAAAAAATTTTCTAAAACCTGTTAAATCCGGAACAAATGCAGTTAAAACATTTTTTATAACTGTAGTTCTAGTAACTAAGTTAAAAGATTGAAAAATCATACCAATTTTTCTTCTAAATTTTCTAATATCTGATCCACTTAATTTTTTTACATCGACATCATTTACAATTAATTCTCCTGAAGTAATTTCATGCATCTTATTGACACATCTTATTAATGTAGATTTTCCGGAACCGGAAAGTCCTATAATAGCTACAAACTCTCCCTGTTCAATTTGTAAATCTATATCAATTAATCCCTTTGTTCCATTAGGATAAACTTTGCTAACTTTTTTAAATTCTATCATTCTTTTCTCCATATATTTTGTTAAAAAAGGAGAGATTTCTCTCTCCCTAATTCTCACACAATTTAATTAATTCATCATTATTTTAATTTTTTTACAATTTCTTGAGCTTTTGCTTCGTTATCATAATCAGCATCTTTTGCCGGTTGATAACCTTCATGACTATAAACTGATATAACTTTCTTACCTTCTTCAGTTTTAGCAATTTCAATCAATGCTTTTTCTAAAGCTTTTTTGAATTCAGGTGTTACATTTTTAGACTTCTTAGAAACACTTACAGTATCATTATAAATAGGAGCAGTTACACCTATAAGATTTGTTTCTTCCCAAATAGATGCTTTTCTTCCGTAATTTTCAGTCCATTTCTTTTCTTGATCAAGTCTTGCATCAGCATATGTACAAAGTACATCAACTTGTCCTGAAGCAAGTCTTGCAAATGCAGAGCCGTAAGAATCACTTAAAATTGCATTATTTCCTAAATCTTTAATAGTTTTTCCAAAAGTTTCATTTAACCAAAGAGTTGGATAAATATATCCAGCAGGAGAAGTTGGATTCATAACACTCCATTTTAAATCTTTAACATCATCCCATGTTAATTTTTCTCCTGCATTTACTTTTTTAGCTATTGCTTGTCCTTTTTCAGAAGGTCCGGCAATCATTAATGCTCTATAAGAAGTAACTTGTTCATCAGTTTTCTTTGTTGGTTTTTGGTCATTCCAAACTTTAGCAGAATCATCATTTATAGAAAGACCTTTTCTAGTAGCAGTTAAAAGAACTTCTGCTCCATCTCTATATAAAACATAAGTTCCAGCTGGAATAAATCCAACATCTAAAGTTCCGGCATTAAGACCTTCACCTACAGCTTCAAAACTTGTTCCAACTGTTATATCAACATTTTTAACATCAAAGCCTTCTTTAGCCAATTGTTCCTTTAATAATTTTTTTAAAGGTTCAGTTGCAGTAACTATTTCTGATGGTTCTCTTGAAGGTACAAAACCAATTGTAAGTTTTTCAATAGTAGTTTTTCCATCAGCAGATTTTTTTTCTTCTTTTTTAGAGCCACAGCCCACAAGAAGTCCGGCACTTAAAACAAGTGCCAAAGATGAAATTAAAATTCTTTTAAATATTTTCATAATTCCCCCTATATATTAGTGAAACATAAATTGTATGATTTGCCCTTATATTATATCATTTTGAATAAGCGTTTACAATTAGAAATATGACTTTTTTTCAAGTTTTTTAATATTTTTTTATACTTGAATTATATTAATAAATTTTCTAAATTTTAATAACAAAAAAGCGAGTCACCCAAACTCGCTTAATTTAGAACATTAGAATACTCCACATAGACAAACAGCCCAAACAAAATTACAATTTGCCTTTTTAAGTTCTTTATAACATTCATCAATTGTTGCACCACTTGTGTGTATATCATCTAATAGCAAAATATTTTTTCCACTTAAATCACAATCAACTAAAAAGGAATTTTGTAAATTTACACTTCTTTCTTCAAGGGATAAAAAATGTTGTGATTTTGTATTTTTTATCTTACGAAGATTATCAAATAATGGTATATTAGAATACTTTGAAATTTCCTCTGCAAGAAGTTTTGAATGATTATATCCTCTGAGTTTCATCTTCTTTTTACTTGAAGGAACATAAGCAATAAAATCCATCTTTTCAAGCAAAGATTTATCCAAATTTTCATATATCAACTTTCCAAAAGGATTTTTTAAATACACTCCATTTTCAAACTTAAATTCCTTAATTTTTATCTTTAGTATTCCAGAATAATAGAATAAAATATCTTTTTTAAAATATTCTTCTCCATAATCATTAAAAATTTCCTTGTCATATTTTCTTATTTTGGATATACAATCCTCACACAAATAAAAATCTTTTACAATATTATCTTTACAGAAAAAACAATAATCTTCATTAAAAAAGAAACTTTTTAAAAATTTTTTTATCATTACAACAATTCCTCAACAAGACCGTAAAAATGTTTAATTCTATTTTCCAAATTTGAATATCTGCTATTTATAGTGTTATTTCTAATCATATTGTTCATAACATTCTTATCTCCAACTAGTACAATATTTTCCTTAGCTCTTGTAATTGCAGTATATAATAAATTTCTAGTTTGAAGTAGTTTATATCCATCAAACATTGGAATGATAACAGATTTAAACTCAGAACCTTGAGACTTATGAATAGTTATTGCATAAGCTAATTCCAAATTATCCAAATCTTCTAAAGTATAATCTATAAGCCTTTTATCATCCATTTCAACAGTCAATTTCTTACTTGATTTATCAATAAAAATAATATGTCCCATATCTCCATTATATACTCCAAAATTTTCTTCGCCATCAGAATCAACAAAAGAAAGATTATAATTGTTTTTAGTTTGCATAACTTTATCATTTACACGAAAAAGTTTATTACCAACTAATATTTCATCAGTTTCTTCATTTTTTGGATTTAAAATATCTTGTAACAATCTATTTAATTCAAAAACCCCACAAATTCCTTTTCTACTTTGAGTAAGAATTTGAATATCTCTAGAAAAATCATAGCCATAGGCTTTCGGAAGTCTTTTACTAATCAAATCAACTACAACATTTCTGGTAATTGCAGGAGTTTCAGTTTTTAAAAAGAAAAAATCACTATTTTTTTCATTTAAAATCGGCTCTTGCCCATTATTAATTTTATGAGCATTAACAATTATATTACTATTTTCAGATTGTCTAAAAATATCAACAAGTTTTGTATATTTTATCTTTTCAGAATTTATTAAATCACTTAAAACATTTCCCGCTCCAACACTTGGTAACTGATCAACATCCCCAACAATGATTAATCTCGTATTGTCCTTTGTTCCTCTTAACAATTTCTCAAAAAGGACCACATCAACCATACTCATCTCATCAATTATAATTAAATCTGTTTCTAAAGGATTATCTTCATTATATTCAAAATGTCCAATATCATCATAACTACTTGGAATATATCCTAACATTCTGTGAATAGTTTTAGCTTCTATTCCGGTAGTTTCTTCAATTCTTTTTGCAGCTCTACCTGTTGGAGCACAAAGAGAAATATTATATCCATTGTCTAAATATATCTTAGCAATTGTATTTATTATTGTGGTTTTACCAGTACCCGGTCCACCTGTTATAATTGATATATTTTCTTTAAAACAGGATTTTATTGCATCTATTTGAATTCCTGACAATTTTATAGACAAACTTTTAATTGCTTCCTTTATTTCCTTTTCAATGTCAAATAAAATTTTGAAATCTTCATTTAATGCCATTTTTGCAAGTTTACTTGCAATATAGCTTTCAGAAATATATAAATAATCCAAATAAATATTTGATTCTTCAAATGAATTGTCTATAACAACTTCTGAAGATAAAAGTAAATTCATATATACAGGCTCTATAAGTTCTTTTTCCACTTTTATAAGTTTAGAAACTTCATCAGTAAGTTTTTCTTTTGGATAATAAACATGTCCAAAATTTATAGCTTTTTGATTTAGTACATATAGAATTGCAGACTCAATTCTATAAGGGCTATTTTTATCTAAATTATTCTTTAAAGCTATTTCATCTGCTTTTAAAAAGCCAATCCCCTTTACATTTTTTATCAGCTTATACGGATTTTCATTAATAATTTCTAAAGTATCTTCTCTAAAGATGTTATAAATTTTTTTTGATAAACTTAAACTTATCCCAAGTCCGCTAAGATGAAATAATATATTTTTGCTAAATCTTAATTCCTCAACTGATTTTTTTATTTTTTCGATACTTTTCTTTCCGATTCCTTTAACTTCTATCAATCTGTCAGTTTCATCAAAAACTATATCTAAACTTTTTTTCCCAAATTTTTCAACAATATAACTTGCATTTTTAGACCCAATTGTAGAAATAATCCCACTAGAAAGATATCTTTCAATTTCTATAATAGAACTAGGCAATTTTTTTTGATAGGAAGTTACATTAAGCTGTTCCCCATATTTGTTATCGTATGTAAACTCCCCTTCAACTTCTAAACTTTCTCCGACATTAACAGAATCAAAAATTCCTACAATTTTGATTTCACCATCACTTGTATTTAAGTCAAAAACAGAATATCCATTTTCCTCATTTACATATCTGACCTTTATAACTTCTCCTGTTAATTTCATAACTTCTCCTGTATATAAATTTAGGAAACTATAACTAGTTTCCTAAAAAATTAATCTTCTATTCTTTCAATATTTGCACCTAATGATTTCATTTTGCCTACAAAATCATTATAACCTCTATCTATATGATAAATATTTCCTATTGTTGTTGTACCTTCTGCAACAAGACCTGCTAAAACAAGGGCAGCTCCTGCTCTTAAATCAGTAGCATTAACTTCTGCACCGACAAGTTTTCTAACCCCTGCAATTCTAGCTTCTTTTCCACTTGTTGCAATAATAGCACCCATTTTATTAAGCTCATCAACGTGCATAAATCTATTTTCAAAAACAGTTTCTGTAACTTTTGCCTGATCTTCACAAACACATAGATAAGCCATAAATTGAGCTTGAACATCTGTTGGAAAACCCGGATAAGGTAAAGTTTTAATATCTGTACCCTTAATCTTATCGCTTCCCTTTACAAAAATTGAATCTTCATCTTCATTTACAACAACATAAGCTCCTGTTTCTTTCAACTTTGCTATAACAGGTTTGATATGATTTGAAATACAATTTTGAACTACAACTTTTCCACCGGTAATTGCAGCAGCTAACATAAAAGTAGCAGCTTCTATTCTATCAGGAATAATTGTATGAACCGTACCACCTAATTTTTCAACTCCTATAATTCTTATAGTGGAAGTCCCCGCTCCTGAAATTTTGGCTCCCATTTTATTTAAGAAGTTTCCTAAATCTACAATTTCAGGTTCTCTTGCAGCATTTTCAATTATAGTTTCACCTTTAGCTAAAGTTGCAGCCATCATTATATTTTGAGTTGCACCTACTGAAGGAAAGTCCAAATAAATTGTATCTCCATAAAGTCTTTCACATCTAGCAGAAATTTTATCAGGCTCTTCTTCAATTAATGCACCTAATATTTTAAATCCTTTTAAATGCAAATCAATAGGACGAGAACCTATTGCACAACCACCCGGTAAAAACGCATCCGCTCTTCCAAATCTTGCAAGTAACGGACCCATTACCAAAAATGAAGCCCTCATCTTTTCCATTAAAGTTCTATCAGTTACAAAAGAATTTATATTACTTGAATCAATAGAAACTCTATTTTCAGATAAAAATTTTACTTTTGCACCCAAACTCTCTAAAACTTTTAAAATTATCTTAACATCTACTAAATTAGGTACATCCTCTAAAACTATAGGTTCCGTTCCCAAAAGCGAAGCAGCTATAATAGGAAGCGCCGCATTCTTTGCTCCGTCTATCTTTACTGTTCCTTCTAAAGGAGCACTCTTTTTTACTAATATCTTAGGCAAACAAATCCCTCCAAAATATTTTTTTATTAAACACATTATTTTATTTTTTAATCAATAAATTTAATTTATTATGGTAAAAATAAATTTTTTCTTATAATATATAAATTTATAAATATTATACCACATTTATAGTGTATTTTTAAACTATTTATTGTTTTTCTTAGATTTATATCTCAATTGTGAGTCTAAAATCTTCTTTCTCATTCTTAAACTCTTAGGAGTTATTTCAATATATTCATCACTTTCTATAAATTCCAACATTTCTTCCAAACTCATAATCTTTGGAGGACTAAGTTTTAAAGCATCATCAGAAGCTGAAGATCTAATATTGGTTTGTTGTTTCTTTCTACAAACATTAACTTCAATGTCAAGTCCTTTAGCATTAGAACCTACAACCATTCCTTCATAAACTTCTGCTTGAGGAGATATAAATAATGTTCCTCTCTCTTGAGCTGAATTTAATCCATAAGCTGTTGCAACTCCTGTTTCAAAACAAATTAAAGAGCCAACATTTCTCTTTGGAATTTCACCCTTAAAGGGTTCATAACCTTTAAATTCAGTATTTAGAGTTCCACTTCCTCTAGTGTCTGTTAAAAATTCTGAACGATATCCTATAAGTCCTCTAGCAGGAATATTAAATATAAGTCTTGTATATCCTGCTTGTGAAGGATTCATATTGACTAAGTCAGCTTTCCTTTGTCCCAATTTTTCTATAACAGTACCTACGAATTCTTGATCTACATCTATAGTTACAGTTTCTATTGGTTCTAATAATTTGCCATTTTGGTCTTTTTTGTATAAAACTTCGGGTTTTGAAACTTGGAATTCATAACCTTCTCTTCTCATATTTTCAATTAAAACTGAAAGATGAAGTTCTCCTCTTCCTGAAACTCTAAAGCTGTCTGTTGAAGCAGTATCCTCAACTCTTAAACTTACATCCGTTTCTAATTCTTTATAAAGTCTTGCACGAATTTGTCTACTTGTAACAAATTTTCCTTCTTTACCTGCAAAAGGAGAGTTATTAACTATAAAATTCATGGCAAGAGTTGGTTCGGAAATCTTTACAAATGGAAGAGGTGTTACATCTTCTAAAGCACAAAGAGTATCACCTATGCTAATACCTTCAACTCCTGTTACTGCAATAATATTTCCTACAGACGAACTTTCAACTTCTTTTCTGGATAAATTTTCAAATTCATATATTTTAGTAATCTTTATTTTTTTATTTATACTGCTGTCATTATAATTTACAATTACAGCATCATCTCCAAGCTTAACACTACCGCTTTCTATTTTACCAATACCTATTCTTCCTACATACTCATTATAATCAGTAGTAGAAATAAGTAATTTAAAAGGCGCATTTTCATCTCCTTTTGGTGCAGGAATATAGTCAACAATAACATCTAAAAGAGTTTTCATATCTTCAGTCTTTTTGTTAAAGTCCATAGTTGCATATCCCGATCTTGCAGATGCAAAAACAAAAGGACTTTCCAAATAATCCTCTGATGCGTCAAGTTGGATAAATAAATCTAAAACTTCATCAACAACTTCTTCACATCTAGCTTCAGGTCTATCAATTTTATTTATACAAATAATAGTTGGTAATTTAAGTTCAAAAGCCTTTCTTAAAACGAATTTAGTTTGAGGCATAGGACCTTCAAAAGCGTCAACTACAAGAATAACTCCATTTGCCATTTTTAAAACACGTTCAACTTCTCCACCAAAATCAGCATGTCCCGGTGTATCAATTACATTAATTTTTATTCCATTATAATCAATGGCAGTATTTTTTGAAAGAATTGTAATTCCTCTTTCTCTTTCTATATCATTTGAGTCCATTACTCTTTCTTTTACATCTTGATTTTCTCTAAAAACACCGCTACTTTTTAATAAACAATCTACCAAAGTAGTTTTACCATGGTCAACATGTGCTATAATCGCAACATTTCTTATATTTTCAATATTTCTCATATACTTTCCTTTCTATATTATATATCCAATGCATAACAATTAATTATAGCATATATACATCAAAAAGTAAAATTTTTGATTGATTTTATGCCTTTTTATCAAAAAAGACAATCCCATTTTGAATTGCCAATTATAAATATAAATCTTAAATTTTTATTCTAGTAAAATATTGGTCTTCATTTTCGGTAAATATGTAAGCCCCACAGTTTAGCTGAGTTTTTAAAGAGTATGGATTATTCTTATTTACACTCATATAAATTTCGTCTTCTTCAATTTCATCTTTTATAAGCTCGATTACTAATTTAAGCCCCCTAGTTGCATAGCCTCTTTTTCTATATTTTTTTATAATTCCATAACCAATATGTCCTGCACCCTCTCTTAAAGAGTCATTAAGCTTTTTTCGAACTTTAAAAAGTCCTACAATTTCATCATCATCCCACAAAAAATAATAGTTTTGAGGAACTCTATTAGGTTTTAAGTCAATTCCCTTAGATTGTTTTTCACAATTTGGAATTACCTCATTTACAAATTCTTCAAATGAAACATTATAAAATTTATTTACAAATCCATTCTCATCCTCAGGAATCGAAGTTATTGCAATATATTCTTTCTTTGCATCTTCAAAATTTATCTCTTTTAAAAATAACATATAATCACCTTAAATTTCTATAAGTTTTTTAGCATAATCATTTTTTATATTTAACTCAGCTATTTTATTTTTTATTTCTTCATATTCAAAATATAATCCTATTAAACTGTCAAGTTTATTATCGTCTCCCATATTGATTTTTTCTATTTTTCCACCATCAATTTCAACAGTATAATCTCTTTCTTCATCTAAGAAAAAAGTACATTTAGGAGATTGTCCATATATCCAGTCTTTTGTAACATATTTTTCAGATTTTATTTTATCTATATTTAAAATATCTTCTTTTGTTAATTCGTAAATTTCAAAATTCTCTTGAGTTTTTAAAATTTCATTTTTTAATTTTTCTAAAAAATCTGAAATTTCATAATCCAGTTTTGAAATTTCTTTTAAATTTGCAACACTGCTCTTTACAGATTTTGCAGATTTTGAAATAATTTTTTTGTTTTTTACATTCAAAGCATTTCTTAAATTATCTAAATTACTATCAAAAAGAATGCACCCATGATGTAAAACTCTTTTCTTTCTCATAAATTGAGAATGTCCACAAATTTTCTTTTCCAGAACTCTAAAGTCATTTCTTGGAGAAATATTAGCATTTATTTTCAAATTCAAAAGAGCTTTATACATCGGTTTTAAAAATTCCTTAAAATCCAATGCAGTATCTCCTGTAGTATTTGTTATGTAAGTATAATTTAGATTTCCAAAATCATGAACAACAGTCCCCCCACCCGAAATTCTTCTTGCAATCTTGATATTTTTTTCAAAACAGTATTTCATATTCAATTCTTCTATTAAATTTTGGTGTTTTCCAATAACTACAGATGGTTCATTTATCCAAAGCATAAAAACTTCATCTTTCTTAAATTTTTCAAAAAAGTATTCTTCCATAGCTAAATTAAAATACACATCTGTATTTTTATTTTTAATAAAAATCATAATTTCTCCTCAATTCCAAAAGTATCAAAACTATTTTATCATATTCAATAAAAAAAGGATAGAATTTCTATCCTTTTTCAATATTTATATTTATTTTATTTTTTAGGCAAATGTACACTAACTCCTTCTACATCAGCAATTGCTTCATAAATTGCTTCTGAGAAAGTTGGATGTCCAAATACCATTTTAATTGCTTCTTCAACAATAACTTCAGATTGCATTAAAACCGAAACTTCATTAATCAACTCGGATGCTCTAGGTCCAACAATATGAGCTCCTAAGATTTCTCCATATCTTGCATCTGAAATAATTTTAACCATTCCTGATGAATCTCCGTGAGCTAAAGCTCTACCATTTGCACCATAGTTAAATTTACCAACTTTTACATCATAAGATTTCTTTGCTTCTTCTTCAGTTAAACCTACACTACCAATTTCAGGATATGTGTAAATTGCCCTTGGAATAATATTGTTATTGTACTTGTCTGATTTACCTTCAACAATTTCAGATGCAACAATATCTCCCATTTTAAAAGCAGCATGAGCAAGAAGATTTTTACCATTAACATCTCCAGGAACATAAACACTCTTTAAACTTGATTGCATTTTATCATTTGCAACAACATTCCCATTTGAAACTTCAAGTTTTACATCTTTTAATGCAGTTAAATCAGCTTCTCTAGTTGTAAGTAAAATTACTTTTGCACTAGCAACTTCTTCTGAACCTGCTAATACTTTTTCTCCTGAAATTTCAGTAATTTCTTTACCAAATATAAATTTAATTCCTGATTTTTCTAAAGACTTGATTAAAATTGAAGAAACTTCTGAATCTACAACTTTAATTGCTGATTCTTTTCTTTCAACAACAGTTACTTTACTTCCAAAAGAGCTGAATATTTGAGCCATTTCAACTCCAATATAATCTGCTCCGATTATTACTAAAGATTCTGGTGCTTCTTTTAAATCTAAAGCTTCATCAGTGTCTATAACATTTGAATTTTCTGAACCTTTAATATTTTTAACACATTTAGAACCACCAGCAAAAATTACAGAACCACATACAAGTTCTTTTCCACTTTCTAAAGTAACATTTCCATTTGAATTAATATAAGCTGTTTCTTTAAACATTTCTACTGAATTGCTCTTTAATAAGAATTCAACACCAGCAGTAAGTTTCTTTACTATAGAATTTTTGAATTTTAAAGCCTTTGCAACATCAATAGTAGCATTATCATTTTCTAAAATAATTCCTCTTTTGCTTGATGATTTAATTCTTTCTATATCTTCAACATTTTGTAAATATGTTTTTGTTGGAATACATCCTCTATTTAAGCAAGTACCACCAAATTTGTTATTTTCTGCTATTGCAACTTTTGCTCCTTTTTGAGCAGCTTTAATTGCTGAATAATAACCTGCAGGGCCTCCACCAATTACAACAACATCATATTCACCGTCTTTTAATTCTTTTTTAGTTTCAGCTTTAACTTCAACAACTTTTTCTTCAGGTTGTGCTTTAACTTCTTCCTTAACTTCTTCTTTAGCTGGTGCTGAAGCAGTTTCAGGAATAACATCTCCTTCATCTCCTATATATGCAATAGTTGTTATAACCGGAACAATTTCTCCATCTTGTTTTAAAATTTTAAGCAAAGTTCCTGAAGCTTCAGCTTCAATTTCCATATTAACCTTATCAGTCATAATTTCTAGAATTATTTCTCCAGCTTCAACTTTGTCTCCCTCTTTTTTAAGCCATTTTACAATTTGACCTTCTTCCATTTCACTACCAGCTTTTGGCATTATTACTTCTGTTAACATAATTTTCTCCTCACACTAAACTAAAATTGAAATAGGATTTTCTAAATAATTTTTCAAAGTATTTAAAAACTTCGCTGCTTCCATTCCATCAACAACCCTATGATCAACAGTAATTGATAATTTCATAATAGGTCTTACAATTATTTCTCCATTAAGAACAACCGGTTTATCAACAGTTGCACTTACACCTAAAATAGCACTATTAGGTTGATTTATAATAGGAGCAAAAGAATCAATTCCAAACATTCCTAAGTTACTAATAGTAAATGTACTATCTTCTAATTCTTCTGACTCTAATTTCATTTCAACAGCTTTTTTAGTTAAGTCCTTTAATGAAATCATAAGTTCTCTTAAATTCATTTTCTCAGCATTTTTAACAACCGGAGTTAAAAGTCCATTTTCAAGACCAACAGCCATAGCAAGATTTACATATTTATGAAGTAAAATTTTAGTTCCATCTGCTGATAAACTACAATTTACATATGGATGTTTAACTAAACTCTTAACAGTAGCTAAAGAAATTATATCTGTAATAGTAAGTTTATATCCTGTTTCATCAATTAATTGTTGCATAATATTAGCTCTTAAGTTTTTAACTTCAGTCATATCAACTTCTATATTTGCAACAAAAACAGGTGCTGTGAAGTAGCTTTCGCTCATTCTCTTAGCAACAGTTCTTCTCATCATTGACATTGGAACTTCTTCAACTTCACCGTATGATTTTTTAACTTCTTGAGTTTCAACTTGTTGTTCTTCAACAGCTTTTTCTGTAGAAATTACATCTTTGTTTGCTAAGAATTCTAAAACATCTTCCTTTAAAATCTTACCATTAACTCCAGTT
Source organism: Parvimonas oralis (assembly GCF_047608425.1). Taxonomy (NCBI): domain Bacteria; kingdom Bacillati; phylum Bacillota; class Tissierellia; order Tissierellales; family Peptoniphilaceae; genus Parvimonas; species Parvimonas oralis. Next base: position 217,525 of record NZ_JBLKRS010000001.1, on the reverse strand, counting down.
CCAGTTACCTTAGTTAAATCAACACCTTCAACTTCTGCAATTTTTTTCGCAAGAGAAGAAACTTTAATAATTCCAAAATTTTTAAAATTTAAAACATCTTCTTTTTGAATTCTTCCCTTAGGGCCTGTTCCTTTTAGCAATGATAAGTCGATATTATTTTGCTTAGATAAAAATCTTGCAGCAGGTGTTGCTCTTAATTTTATATCAGACATAATTTCCTCCTATCTATTAACTGCTTTTCTAATTGTATTTTTAATATCTTCAACACTTGGTACAATTACTGCCTCTAAGTTTTTAGCAGAAGGTATATTTGTGTCGGCTCCAGCAAGTCTATAAATTGGCGCATCTAAATAATCAAAAGCATCACTTTCAGCAATTCTAGCTGAAATTTCTCCACCAAATCCACCTGTTTTAAATGAATCATGGCAAAGAACAAGTCTTCCTGTTTTCTTAACAGATTCAACTATCAAGTCTTCATCTAAAGGTACTAATGTTATTGGGTCAACAACTTCTACACTAATTCCTTCAGCTTTTAATTCTTCAGCGGCCTGTAAAGCCCTTTCTAACATTCTTCCCCAAGAAACTAAAGTTACATCTTTACCTTCGACTTTAACTTCCCCTTTTCCGATTTCAACAATTTCTCCAACCTTAACTTCTCCTTTTCTTCCAAAAAGGGCTTTGGATTCAATGAAAATTACTGGATTATTATCTCTTATTGATGCTTTTAATATTCCATAAGCATCATTCACTGTTCCGGGTGCAACAACTTTTAACCCGGGAATATGACAGAACCATGATTCAAGAGCCTTGCAGTGTTGAGCAGCGGCTCCAGTACCTGAACCTGATGCACAACGATAAACAACTGGAACACTTACTTCTCCACCTAACATATATCTCATTGGAGCAGCTTCATTTACTATAGCATCCATTGCTATTGTAACAAAATCCATAAAAGTTAAATCAACGATAGGGCGCATTCCAACAGACGCTGCACCTGCGGCAGCTCCTGCTATAGCAGCTTCACTTATAGGACAATCTCTAACTCTTTCTTCTCCAAATTCTTCAAGCATTCCGACAGTAGTTCCGAAATCTCCTCCGAAAATACCAACATCTTCTCCCATTAAAAATACATTTTCATCTCTACGCATTTCTTCGGACATTGCTTCTTTTATTGCTTCACGCAAAGTCATAATTTTTATTTCACTAGCCATAATCTTCTCCTATTAAATAATATTAAGCATAATTGTCAGTACAAGCATCTTTTTCATCTGCTAAAGGTGATTCCTTAGCAAAAGTTATTGCATCAGCGATTACTTTCTTTACACTTTCTTCCATTTCATCAAGTTCACTTTCAGTCGCAATTTTATTTTCAACCAAATATTTTTTAAATGCAACATTTGGATCTTTTTCTTTCCATTCGTCAACTTCTTTTTTATCTCTATATTTTCCTGCATCTGAAGCAGAGTGACCAAACCATCTATAGCTTTTCGCTTCAACCAAAACAGGTCCATTACCTTCTCTAGCATATTCAATAGCTTCACTCATAGCATCATAAACATCTAAAACATTATTTCCATCTTCAACATAAAATGATTTTACTTTATAGGCTTCTGCTCTATCAACAACTCTTTCAACAGTCATTGATCTTTGTTGAGACATTGAAATACCATATTTATTATTTATTACATAAAATATTAAAGGTAATTTCCATATTGATGCCATATTTAAACATTCATGAAAACTTCCTTCATTTGTAGCACTTTCACCCATACAACAAACAACAACATTTCCTGTCTTTTTCATTTTTTGAGCAAGAGCTGCACCAGTACTTAAACCATGTCCACCGCCAACAATACCATTACATCCCATATTATTTACTTCCAAATTGTAAAGATGCATACTGCCTCCACGACCTTTACATTGACCAGTAGATTTTCCCAAAATTTCTGCCATCATTTTATTTATATCAATACCTTTTGTAATTGTTTGACCATGTCCTCTATGATTTGAATACATTAAATCTTCTTTTCTCATTGGATAAATAGCACCTACATTCGCAGCTTCTTCCCCAACAGAATAATGTGTCATTCCATGTATAAATCCTCTTGAATATAATTTACTAAGTTCCATATCGAAATGTCTTATAAGCAACATTTTATCATACATTTCTAAAAGTTCTTTTTTTGTTAATTTTTTTGAATTACTCACAACAAACCTCCAAAATTTTATATCAAAATTTTTATTTTGTATTTTCTATTTACCTCATATTAATAAGATATATCAAAACTTATTTAATTTTTTAACAATAAAATTTTAGAAACACAATAATTGTGATTCAAATCACTATAATCTTTAATTATTTTATTACTTTTTTGTAATCATTTTATTTTTTATCCAATTATGATAAAATATATCTGTTAGAAAAATTTTAAAGGAGAATATTATGAAAAAATTTTTAAAAATATTTTTAATATTAATGACTTTTCTTCTAGTGTCATGTTCAAATAATAAGAAAGACAAACAAAGCGATAATTCAAAAACTTCAAATACAGAAATAGTAACAGCAATTAAAAAACAAGAGTACAATTTGGATCCGAAATTATCAGACAGCCTAAATAATGATTCAGTGGTATCTCAACTTTTTGAAGGTCTTACTGAATATTCATCTCATGGAAAAATAGCCTTAAACCAAGCTGAAAGCATAGAAAAAAGTGCAGATTTTAAAAAGTGGACTATTACTCTTAGAGATAATTTAAAATGGTCTGACGGATCAGATATTACTGCAGAAGATTATGTAGAGTCTTGGATGAGCATTTTAAATTATGAAAATAAAAATCCTAATGCTTTTAAACTATTTTTTATTAAAGACGCAAAAAAACTATACGATGGAAAAGCAAAACTCAAGGAATTTGATGGGATTAAAATTTTAAACAAAAAAACAATAGAAGTAACTATGGAATATCCTGTTAAAAATTTCGATGAAATACTTTCAAATGTCTTTATGTTTCCTACTAAAAAAGGTACTAAGATAAATAAAGAGAATCTTATAACTAATAGTGCTTTTAAATTAAAAAGCTATAATGATGAAGAAATAATTTTAGAACAAAACGAAAACTATTGGGATAATATAAATACAAAAATAAAAAAAGTAACTTTAAAATTAGTTGAAAATGAAATACTGGCTTATCAGCTTTTCGACTTAAAACAATTAGATTTCTTTGGCCTTCCATTTTATGAAATTCCTTATGAAAGACGACTGGATTCCAGTAAAAAGCCGGAACTTCTAAACTTTAAAACTAATATTTTTGAATTTTTAAAATTAGACACAAACAATAAAATATTAAAAAATGATACTTTAAGGAAAAATTTGAATGATTTAATAGATTCTAAATTTTTAGCTGAATTCATTTTGTATAATAATTCAGTCCCTATGATTCAAAGAGAAAATTTAGTTTCAGAACAAATTTCAAAATTAAAAAATGAAGTTGAGGAAATTTTAAAATCTTCAAATTTACAAAATGAGGTTCTTACCTTAAGCGGTAATGGAACAAAATTATCTGAAAGAATTTTGGCATCTCTATCAAAAGAGTGGATTGATAAATATAAAATTAAAGTAAGTATAAAAAACGACGGAACTTCAGAAATAACACATTCAATCTTTAATATTGGAACTACCGATGATTTGGATATAAAATACTATATTAATCACTTTTTACAAAATGATGACTTCTCAAAAATGTACACTTCTATTGAAGATATACAAAGAGATAATCTTATTTTCCCACTATATAAACGTTCATTTTCTGTTCTTGTTCATAATAATATACAAGGACTTCATATAAATCCAAATGGACTATTATTAATAAAAAATTTATTAAAACACTAAAAATCTCTTTTTCTAAGATGCTTCGCTTTTAGAACATTGTTATTCTACAATAAAAATTAATATTTAATTATTAATTTTTTGTGATATAATATAGCTGATGTAAAAATTACAAATATAGGAGTTTAGGTTATGAAAAAAATTTTATTAATTTCAACAGGTGGAACAATCGCATCAATGCCAACCGATGAAGGATTAACCCCAAAAATAAATTCAAAAAAGCTACTTGAATACTTAAATTTTACAAAACTTGATTTTGAAATAGATACAGTAAATCTTTTAAATGTAGATTCAACAGATATGCAACCGGAACATTGGTTAAAGATAAAAGATGAAATTCAAAAAAATTATGAAAAATATGATGGCTTTGTAATTACACATGGTACTGATACAATGGCATATACAGCTTCAGCTCTATCATATCTAATACAAAACAGTCAAAAGCCAATAGTTTTAACCGGTTCACAAAAATCAATAGATATGCATATAACAGATGCAAAAAATAATTTATTAAATAGCCTTTTATATGCCTCAAAAAGCAATTCAAAAGGTGTTAGCATTGTTTTTGATGGAAAAGTAATTGCAGGAACAAGAGCCAGAAAAGAAAGATCAAAAAGCTTTGATGCTTTTTCATCTGTAAACTTCCCATTCCTAGCAATTATGCAAGATGAAAAAATTTATAGATATATTAACTGTGAAGAAAATGAAAAAGAAGTTAAATTTTATGACTCATTAAATACTAATGTTTTTGTATTAAAATTAATTCCTTCTATGACTGCTAAAATACTACCTGAAATTTTCAAAAACTATGATGCAATAATAATTGAAAGTTTCGGCGTTGGTGGAATTCCAAAAACAATAGAAACAGAACTGAAGAGATTAATATTAGAATACGACAACGAAAAAACTATAATAATGACAACACAAGTTCCACAAGAGGGTTCTGATGTTGGAGTTTATGAAGTCGGAAAAAGAATAAGTTCAATCTCTTACTTAGAATCCCAAAATATGACAACAGAAGCAACAGTTACAAAAATAATGTGGATTTTAGGAAATTTTGGTAATGATTTTGAAACAGTAAAAAAATTATTCTATACAAAAATAAATAATGATATGATATTTAAAGAAAATTAATAAACTTTAAAACTAATTTTTTATAACAAAAAACTCAGGATTTTAAAAACCCTGAGTTTCAGAGTCCAGACAAAGCATAAATTTTGTCTGTGCTTTTTTTATGTATTTTTGTTTTTAATTAAAAATTATATGAAAATTTCTCAAAATCTTAAATTTTATATAAATTTCTCTGAAAATTAAAAAATTAGGTCTCTTTCTACCTAATCTACTCATCATATTTGCTAATTTTTTCATATTTAGACACGCAAAAGTTAGGAGAGCTTTTATTTGCATTTTTGCTTTCCCTTTTTCATTTGTATATCTAAATCCATGATATTCTTTTACCGTTCCGAATGTTCTTTCTATCGTCTCTTTTCTTCTTTTATATTCTTCTTTTCCTCTCTTTGTATATCTGTATTCTTCACATTCTTCTAAGTAACTCTTCCATATATGTCTTGTTATTACTTTTTGTTTGTTTTTACTTTCTGTACATTTCTCTAAATTCTTACACTTACTACATTTTTTCCTATCACTTCTATATTCTCTATATCCTTCTCTTGTTGTCGTACTATATTTTATTATCTCATTTTCCGGGCAGATGTAACAATCATAATATTCATCATATACATAATCTCTTGGATAAAATCCTTCTTTTCTCTTTCCTTTTGGGCTTGTGTATGGTAATACAGGTTGTATTTTATCATCTATCAACATCTTTGCTATTGCCGGTGTTTTATATCCTGCATCCATTACTATTTTTCTTACTTCGAATTTCTTTAAGTCCTTTTCGTAAAAATCCATAAATGTTTCACTATCATGTAAATTTCCTGCATAGCTTCTACAAGCTAATACCCAGCCATTTTTATCACAACTTGTCTGTACACTATATGCAAAAACCTCTTTATGTTCTCCTTTATGGAATAATCCACTTTCTTTATCTGTTGTACTTTCTACTTTTTTTACTATTTCTTTTCCATTGGTGGGTCTTAATTCCTTTTTCCCTTTTAATTCTCTATCTTTTTTTATCTCTTCATTTAACTGACTATGATACTTCTTTGCTTTCTTTTCTATCTTTACTTCTATATTCTTATGTCTATTTGCATGTGCTTTTACATGTGTTGAATCTACAAATTGTATCTTTTCATCTACAAAGCCTTGTTTCTCTGCTTGACTTAATATATTTACAAATATCTTTTCAAATATATCTGTTTCCTTAAATCTTCTCTTGTAATTTTGTCCATATGTTGTATAATGTGGTATATTATCATAAAAATCATATCCTAAAAACCATCTATCTCCTAAATTAATTCAATCATATGTTTTGTTATATCCATAGATTCAGTTCCTAAAACACTAATTTCATACATTTTATTTCTTTTTACATCAATAATTTGACAATTTGTTTCTTCACAATTCATATTATTTTGCTCTTTTATTGAAATATAACCATATTCATCATCTAAACTTTCAAAACCTAAAAAGTAATTGTTTTTATTTATTGTATCAAATATTAAAATTTTAAAATCTTCTGAGCTTTTTTCAGATAAATATTTTTCATCATAATCAAAACCTTCAAAGCTTATATATTCACTTAAAAATATGGCATTATCAGTTGTCAAATAGCCTTTTAACTTTTCATTATATTCAAACCAACTAGGAATTCTCAACGAAAAGTCTACATCTTTCAAAAATTTATCATAAAAATGATATCCAACTTCATATCTAACTTTTCTATATACAAAATTTGATGATGAGAATTTATCAACTCCCAAATATTTATATATTTCTCTACAATATTTTTGTGGCAAATGTATTTGTACATTATTTTCAATTAAGTTTTCAAACATAAACATAACCATAGATAATCTTTCATCAAAATCATCAACTAATGTCAAATCTTTTAAATTATTCCAAACATGGTAAAGCAAATAATTTTCATCACAATAAGGATCAATTACTTTTTCACTAAATAAGAAAACTCTTCTATAGATTGTTTCAAAATCTTTTTTATATAATTCTTCAAACTCCGAAAGAGAAATTACTCCTGTATAAGTACAAATATAATCATCAGTAGTTATAGGAAATGATTTTTTATTATCCATAAAAATAGACTTAATTCTAATATTTTCTTTGTTATTTAAAATTAAATCCGCTCTATCTTTAAACCAAAGAACAAACTTTTCTTTAAGTTTTTTAATATCATTATCTGTATAGAATCCCGTGTCATCTTTAATTTCAAATTTACAACCTAAAAATTCAAAAAGTTCATTAACGAAATCAATAACTAACAAATGATAACCCATTCCGTAATAGCAAGTTTCTGTTCTCATTTCAATTTCTTCATCAATTTTAAAATTACAAGAAAGATAAGGAAGAATTTCAAAATTTAAAACTATAGAACCATCAATTTCTTCAAGTGAATATCCATAATTATCATCTTCAGCAAATTCATCAATTTTTTCTAAAAATCCGTCTATATCATATTGAAATTTAATGCTTATACCAAAATTTTTCATAAAACACCTCTATATAAAATCACATCATACTCATTTATTTTATCACAAATTTCAAACAATATCAAACTGTTATTAGGACTCTCTTTTGTGGTATAATAAAATCAGTTAATATGATTTTTTAAGGAGAGAATGTTATGAAACAAAAATTTTTTAACTTTATGAAAGATAGATATGGCGGAGATGTTTTAAATAATATTATAATCTACCTTTCACTGGGATTTGCTATTGTAAATCTTTTTAAGAAAAGTGATATTTTAGCAATAACTTCATTAATTTTATTTTCTATTGCTATGTTTAGGATGTTCTCAAAAAACAAGAGAAAAAGAGCTATGGAGCAAGTGAAATTTTTTAATCTAATTTCTCCAATATACTCAAGACTTTTAAAATTTTCATCCAAAGACAGAAAAAATTACAAGTATTTTAAATGTAAAAATTGCGGACAGGAACTTAGAATTCCAAGGGGAAAAGGAAAGATAAAAGTAATTTGTCCACATTGTAAACATGAAGAAATTAAAAAAAGTTAGAGTAAATTTTATATAAAAAACCTAATCTACACAAAATAGATTAGGTTTTTTCTTTTAATTACTTATATTTTTTCTTTTTTATTATTATACTCGCTATTCCTAACAAAGTCGGAACTAATATCGAATTACTGGAGATATTTGTTTTTGGTAATTTTTTATTTGTTTTGTTTTTATCTATAACTTTATCCTTATCTATTATTTTATCTTTTTCATTATTTCCTTTTTTATACTCAACTGCATACATTGAAAAATGTCCTGTTTTAAATATTATAGATTTTTCATTTTGAGTAAAAGTTTTTTCTTCCAGATTTCCTTTTTTGTCAATATAGTAAACCTTATTTACCGTTTTACCTTTTTCTCTAGGAATTGAAACTGTATAATCACCATCTTTAATTTTAACTTTTTCATTAGTTATCTTATTTACAAATGAGATGTCAAAGATTGAAACATCTTTACCTTTAAATGCTAAGAAGTCTTCTCCATTTATTTTTTCAACAACAAGTATAAAGTCTGATAATCTTTTCCCTGAAACTGAAATATTAGTTTTTGGATCAGTTAATGTTGTAATCAAGTCATCTTCAGGTTTTTCTTCAGGATTAGACGGTTTAACACCATTTAATTTTGACAAACTTTCACTTAAAGCTTTTGTTAAACTGTCAATATTTTTTTGACTTATAGGATTATTTAAAGCCTCTTCACAATCCTTAAGAATCTTATCAAAATCTGATTTTATATTTTCCTCTGAATAAATATATTTATCAGAATTCTTAATAGTTTTTGCTTTTTCTATTTCCGTTTTTAAATTTTCAAGTTCTATGTTTTTTAATATAATTTTATGATGTTTGCTTTGTTCAAATTTTAGATGTTCTTTATTATAAGTGTAAACTTTAACTTTAATAACATTTTTTTCACTATCCATATTGTCATTAAAAGCATTCTTGTCTAAAAATGTTAGACTTGATGGAATAACAACTTCTTCAATTAGACAACTTTTGAATGCGTCTTTTCCTATTGTTTTGAGTCCCTCATTTAATATCAAATTTTTTAAATATCTGAATTTTTTATTTGAAGCAAAAGCTTGATCTTCAATAGTTTCAACTGATGATGGTATTTCAAGAGTTGTAATTCTATGTGATAAAAATGCATATCTTCCTATTGTTTTTACGGTGTTTGGAATATTTATGCTTTCCAATGGACAACCTGAAAAAGCTGATTGACCGATTGTTTCTACACCATCAGGAATATCTATGTTTTTCAAATTAAGATTTCTTGAAAAAATACCATTTGGTACAGTTTTCATATTTTTTGAAAGTTTTGCATAAGAAATATTATTTAATGAAAAAGTTCCCTCTCCCATTTTAACAACTGAATCCGGTATTTCAATGCTTATCAATTCATTACCATTAAATGCAAGAGTTCCTATTTCTTCCAATCCTTCAGGTAAGATAACTTCCTTTAACTTATTCTTTTGAAAAGCACTTTTACCTATTTTCTTTACTGTTTTTGGAATTTCAACACTTAAAAGACCATTTAAAGATTCTCCGGTATCTGTTGTATATTCATACTCTCCTGTATATTCAAAAGCATTGTCGCCAATTTCCGTTATAGCCTCTCCATTTTTGTTTTGATTAGGAATAACTAAATTTTTATTGTATTCTGATTTTTCCTTACCAAGCTCTGAAAAACCAACTATCTTAGTTCCTTCAAAAATAAAATCATTCTTATTATATTTTGCTTCTTCACTTAAAACAAGTTTTCCTTCCGCTTTTAATAACTCCAATAGTGCTTTATCAATATCATCTTGTTTAGCTGAAGCATCTTTTACTACAAGCTTTGCTTTTTCAAGTTCTTCTATAAACTTATTATATGAGTCTTCTGTATATAGAATTTTATTAATATTACTTAATCTTGAAATATTTTTTATTAATGCCTTTTTATTTGCACCATTTGGAACCAAATTTTCGATTGCTTTACTTAAACTTTTTGTTATTTCATCAATATCTTTTTGTGTTGAATTATGATTTAACATAATAGCTTTCGCTTCTGAATAAATATTTTCTAATTTTTCAAAACTTGTAGCTTCATAGTCCGATTTATCCAACTCTTTAGCTATTTCAAGTATTTTTTGAAGTCTATTACGGTTAACATCTTTACCAACTAAAACAAATCTATGATAATCACTATGTGGATTGATATAAGTAGAAGTTTCCAAATGTTTTTTATTTCTTGTGTATAAAATGACTTTTCCGTCTTCATTTCCGGTATTTTCAACAAATACATTTTGAAGAAGTTTAAATATACTAAATGGCAAATCTACCTCTTTAATTTTATTGTGAGCAAAACTGAAAGAGTCAAATTGAAATAGAGATACACTATCTGAAACTTTAAGCTCTTCAATCTCATTATACGCAAAGCTTTCATTTCCAACTTTTACAACAGTTTGTGGAATAAATAGTTTTTTAATTTTATTATTCTTAAAAGCATAGGATTCTATAAATTTAACACCATCAGGAATTTCAAACTCTTTTAAATTATTCTTTTGAAAAGCTCCCGTATCGATTATGTATTCATTGTATCCTTCTGAAATATTTATCTTAACTGAATTAAGTTCTTTATTTTCAAACGCCTTAGAACAAATACCTTCTATTCTCTTCTCAACATCAGCACCATTTTCTTTAATTATAACAGTTTTAGGAATTACCAAATCTTTATTTGTCTTTAATTTTTCAAGACCTTTTTCTGAAAAACCTGAAATTCCAAAGTAACTTCTTTTTGAAATTATTTTACTTTTTACATCTTCATAATTAAAGTCTTCAGCATTAAATTCTTTATTATTAGAAATAACTTTAACTTTTACCTTTATTTCGTATCTATCCAATACAGATTCTATTAATTCTTTGTTTTGATTTGCTTTTACATAAGCTCCATCTTTAAACTTTTTGAATTTGCCTGAAATAATTGAACCATCAGATATGCTTTCATTGACATCATAATTTATTTCTGTTTCAAAATACTCATCCAAAGAACCATCACTTGCACCACCTATTTTTACAAATCCAGATGTAAGTTTAATTTTATCTTTTAATTTTTTAATTATTTCTTCTTTAGAGTCACTTTCATTAACTTTTATTTCTCCGCAATCTAAAGTTATTTTTCTAGAACTACTACAAGAGCCATCACAAAAAGCTCTTACAAAAAGCATAATTTCTCTTCCGTGCGGAATATTTAACTCATTTTGATTTTTCAAGAATAGTTCATCGTGTAGGAATAATTTATTTCCATTCTTTGAAATACTAATATTTATATCATTACCATTACCGGAAAAAACTTTATGTCCTACATGTCCTAAATTTTCTCCAAATACAACATCATTAGAGATTTTACATTTTTCAAAGGCATTATCGGAAATTTTAGTCAAAGAATTAGGAAGATTAATTTTTTGTAAAGAAGAACAATTCGAAAATGCTCTTTTACCTATTACTTGCAAACCTTCATTTAATTTCAATTCTTTCAATGATGTTTTTACAAAAGCCATATCATCAATTTTCTTTAAAGTTGATGGGAAATTTATTTTTTCTAAAGTTGTAACACCTGCAAAAGCACCATTACCTATAATTTCCATTCCCTCATTTAAAACAACTGACTTTATTTTTTTCCCTTTAAAAGCCACTTTACCAATGGCTTTAACATCTACACCATTGATTTTTGCAGGTATAACTATATCTGTTTCATCGCCTGTAAATTTCGTTATTGTATTTGTATTTTCGTCAAATACAAATTTACTTTCGTCAGTATAGTTTCTAACAACCGACACCGGTTCATTAGCAAAACTGCTAATTGGCATTACAGTCAATAAAATCGAAAGTAATGCTACATAAGATAAAATTTTTTTGATTTTCATTTTAATATCCTCCTTAAAAGGAATTTTATCATAGTAGAAATTCTTTGTCAATTTATTAGTTATTTTATCTTGTATTATAACTATTTAATTTTAATTTAAAAAATAATAGATATAAGTAAATATTCTCAGTTGAAGTATTATTTGAATTTACTAAGATTGATGAATACTGACTCTTATAAATATTTTTTCAAATTTATAATAAATTATAAATAAATTTTATATAAAATTATTCCACTTTTAAAACACAAATAATTGAAAAGAATATAAAAAATTTTTTTATATAAAAAACCCCTAATCCTTTTTATAAGTTTTTAGGGGTTTTCATTTTTTATTATAACTTTTATTTTATTTTTTCTATAATTCTAGATTTTGTGTCAAAGTTATCATCTGTTCCTGTAAGTGATGCATTTTGTTTGGACATCCCAAACATTACATCTATAATATCTTTGAATGTGATTATATTTTTTGTTTTGCTTCCCAATTCATCAATTCCCTTTTGTTTAAATTCTCCTAATTTTGAATTAAATTCTTTTTGTGATGAAGTCAATTTATCACTACCTTCTTTTAATTGATCAGTACTTGAATCCATTTTTTTAAGTCCTTCATTAAGTGAATTAATAGCATTTGAAAATGGAATAATAGCTTGTTCTTTGAATTTAGATAATGAGTTTAAAATTTGAGATTGTGTTTTAAATTCACCTAATCCATTAGCTAATTGCCCAGAACCATTCTTTAAAGAATTAGAATTTTCATCTAATTTACTCATCGCTGATTGTAACATTCCCATTGCAACTTTATTTTGATTAGTAGCTGATTTTAAACTTTCAGTTCCAGTTTTAATTTTTCCGGTTGCTCCATCTAATTGTTCAATTGATGATTTTAAAATATTCAAGTCATCGCCTTTCAAACTTTCTGTTATTTTTGAAAGTCCTTTGTTTAATTCTAAAGAAGATTTTTCCAATTGTGATTTTGTCTCATTCATCTTTTCATAAACATTTGATAAAGCATTTGATAAATCGGTATTGCCTTTTAGTAGCATATCTGAATTAGTTACCAGTTTTGACATAGTTTGTCCTAAAGTATTTACTTTAGCTAAAGCTGATTGTTTTGATTTTAAAGTTTTTGATTCATTTAACAAATCATTTTTTGTTTTATTTAAAATGGATATTTCAGATGTCAAACTTCCATCTTTATTTTTGTTTGATAAATCATCAATGACTTTTTGAATATTATTAGCTTTTGCTTCTAAATATTTAATATCATTTTCTAAAGAAATATTAGAATTTAAGTTTTTTATTGAATTTTCAACTTGGTGAAATTTACTATTAAATTCTTGAGTTGAATTTTTTAATTCAGTAGATTTTTTTGAAATTTGTTCGATTCCGGAGACTAATGTTCCATAGCTACTTCCTAAATTAGTCAATCCTTGAGATAATTGTGATGACTTATTTAATAATTCATCCTTTTGAGCAATTATATTATCAAGTTTTTTAGTTCCAACTTTCATTTTTCCAGTAGCATATTTTAACCTTCCAACTCCATTATCTAAATCACTTGAGCCTTTAGCAAGTTGAGTTGCTCCATATTGAATTTTTTCAACATTTTTATTTATTTCACCTACAGCTCCTGTATAAATATTTACTCCGTTAAATAGTTTCACACTGCCTTCATACATTTCAGAAATATACTTTTGAATTACTCCAACTTTTGGTTCTAGAGAATCAAATTTACTCTTAATCGCTTTCATTGAATCAGATAATTTTTCTGTTCCTGAATAGAGTTTTTTTACTCCGCTTTGCATTTGACCAATTCCATTATTCAATTTGTCTTGCCCTTCGGCTAACTTAACAGAAGCATCAAATAATTTTTGTGAATTATCTTCTAATTGTTTTATCCCATCCTTTAATTTATCAAGTGAATCAATATTTTTCTTTTCTTGGAATAATTCATTTGTAATAACTGAATAGATTTCTATCGGTTTGTAATTTTTTATTTCCATTTCCAATGAAATTGTGTCTTTAAATAGCTTTAAATCTTTTTCTTTTAAAATATCTTCAAAATTTTGCTTCAATCCGGGAGTTAAAATTGATGTTACTATTTGATTTTTACCATCTTTAACTATTTTTACATCATCTGATTTTATATCGCTTACTTTATCATCACTAAAAATCATAGCTGTTGCCACGATATATGGTGAATATACCTCTTTATTTTTTCCGTTTATATTTTTTGTTTCATATCTATTGTTTTTAGAACTTAAAACTATCTTTAAATGTCCGGTTTTTCCTTCTAATTCAGAATTTTTAATTTCTTTATTATCCAAATAATATTTTACAGTCAACTCTACAGGTAAATCTTTATCGGTTTTTCCTTGATAATATATATCTTTTTTATCTTCGTTCCAGTTTAAATATCCATTTTTTCCTAAAACTTTTTCATCTGTTTTTAAATTTTTTACCTCTTTTAAATTGGATTTATCTTTTACTTTTATATTTTTATTGGAATTTAACCAAACTGATACTGTTTTATCTTTGACTTCATTTCCATCTACTGTTACATAAACCGTTTCGCTTTTCTTAATTACATTATTTTCTTGTGCAAATGAAACATTCACAATAACCATTGAAAAAAGCAAACTTAATGCTACAATTTTTTGAAATTTTTTATTCATTATCATCCTCTCCTCTATACTAAATTTTTTGTTGTTTTTTTAATAAATGGAAAAGTTACACTCAATATAGCCGGTAATAAAATTATTATTACTAACATACTTATAATAGCACCTCTGGCTAAAAACATACATATTGTAGATACTATTTCCATTTTTGAATAAAGTCCTACTCCAATAGTTGCAGCCATAAAAGATAATGCGCTTGTTACTATTGACTTGGAAGTTTCTTTTACAGAAACTCTCAAAGAATTATTTAAATCTTTTGTCTTTCTATATTCATGTAAAAATCTGTCAGTCATCAAAATTGAATAATCTATAGTTGATCCTAATTGAATTACTCCTATTATTATTGATGTGATAAATGGAATAGTCTGACCTAAATAATAAGGAATAGCCATATTAATCTGAATAGCCAATTCTATTGCAGATATTAAGATAATTGGTATTCCAATAGACTTAAATGCAACTGCTATAATTATAAATACGGTAATTATGGAAGCAATATTTACCATTTTGAAGTCTTTTTCTGAAACTTCTGTCAAATCATCGGTCAATACCGCTTCTCCTGTTAGATATCCTTCATCATCATATTTTGAAATAATATTTCTGATTTTTTCTATTTGTCTATTAACTTCAGGTGATGCGGTTTGATATTCCGAATTTATCATTATCATTTGATAGCCATTCTTCACAAAATTATCTCTTAATTTATCAGGCAAAAACTCAGCAGGTAAAGTAACTCCAGTTACAGAATGTGTACTCAATACACTATTAATTCCATCTACTTTTTCTAATTCATCAATCATAGAAGTTAAATTTGAGTTTGATAAATCTTCTTTAACAATAATAAAATGTGTACTTGCCATATTATAATCTTTTTTCATTTTATTTAGCGAAATAATTGAATCTAAATCTTGTGGTAAAGATCTATCAAGATTGTAATAAAGTTTTGTATTATTAGAACCTATAATAGCAGGTATAAAAAGCAATATAAATACTAATGCTAAAATTTTTCTTTTATTAATATCAAAATCAGCTAATCGATTAAATGAAGGTAACAAAACCTTATGATTATATCTATTTACAGCTTTTTCCGCAATTAAAAGCATCGGTGGAAGTACAATTACTGTACATAACAAACCGATTAGAACTCCTTTAGCCATTACAAGTCCAATATCTTTTCCTAATGTTAATCTCATTAAAATCAAAACCAAAAATCCGGCAATTGTTGTAAGTGAAGATGAAAATAAGGAAGTGAATGTATTTTGAATTGCCCTATCCATAGCTTCATTACGACTATTTCTTTTTTTCTTTTCTTCAACATACCTGTGATATAAAAAAATTGAATAATCCATTGTTACTGCTAATTGAAGAACAGCTGCAATAGCTTTGGTTAAATACGATATCTCTCCCAAAAATATATTAGTTCCAAAATTATAAATAACCGCATATCCTATTGTTAACATAAACACAAAAGGAATAACAGTAGATTCATTAGTAATACTCAATATAATCAAGCCTAAAACAATTGCTAGCCCGACATAAATAACAGTCTCTTTATCTATTAAATCCTTTGTATCTTTGACTAGTGAACTTACTCCACTCAAATATTTTTTATTTGATTGAATATTTCTTATGCTTTCGATAGCATTCATAGTTTTGAATGATGAAGCCGGTTCATTAAACTTTACCATCATCAATGTACTTCCTTTGGAATAAAAAATATTCTTAATTTTATCCGGTAAAAAATCACTGGGAATAGAATCTCCAATTATTGATGTTCTTGAAATAACATCTTCTACACCATCTATTTTCATTATTTCTTTTTTTAACTCTTCAGCATCTCTATCACTACCATCTAAAATTACCATTACTGTAGCTGCATTTTTAAAATCTTTATCTAAAATATTTTGTCCTTGAGTAGATTTTAAATCAGCAGGTAAATATGAAAGAATATTATAATTTACTCCCGTATTTTTGTAACTTATTATTGACGGAATCAATAACATTGTCATTATTAATAACACAAGTCTTGGATGGTGTGAAATAAATTTTGTAAATTTTCTCATATTAATCTCCATTACTTATCAATATTTTTTTTATTACTTCAAATAAAACAGCTTTCATTTCATCAATTGATAAAATAGAATCTTTCATAATTGCACTCTTACAAGTAGAAATTACTATTTCTATGGTTAATGAAAGGATATATAACTTTTGTGAATAAGAATATTTATGTGAAAACAACTTCTCATACTTACTAAGTATAAACTTTAAAGTTGTATCAGCCTCTATAAATCTTTTATCATTTTCAATCTTTGTATATAAAGTCCAATTAATATTTTGAGATATTAGCTCTAAATCGAATGGATTTTCAATCAAATAATCAATAATATAATTTAAAAAACAAATATATCTTTCAACAGAATCAGTATGAATACATTTATTTTCAGCATGAACAACTAAATCCATTGCTTTGTCTAAAATTATTTTTTCTTTTAAATCTTGTTTACTTTTAAAATATAAATAAAAAGTTCCCAACCCAAACTCAGTTTTTAACATAATATCTCTAATCGTCGTTTTCTCATATCCTTTTTCCTGAAATATATCAAGTGCGGCTTGAATAATTTTATATTCTTTACTCATTTTTTTATCTTTAATATTAGTCATAATTCTCTCCTTTTTATAAACTGAACAATGTTCATTATTTTTACATTGAATATTATAGCACTTTTATGAACAATGTTCAATACTTTTTTTAAAATTTTTTTATTATTTTTATGCTCTTATTGTAAAAACCTTATTATTAATTCAAACATAAAAAAAGCTAGGAAAGAATCCTAACTTTGATATATAATTAACTTTATTTATTTGTAGCTCCCTTACTTTTTAACAATTTTTCCATTTTTTCAGTATAATGTACACTTCCGTCAGAAAGTATCCAATAAGCCTCTGCTCCATTTACTTTTTCCAAAAGTTTTTTTCCTTCTTCAACATCCATTAAAAATAAACTAGTTGATAGAAAATCTGCAAGACCGGAATCATTACATAAAACTGTTACACTTTTAATTTTATCTTTAGGATAACCGGTTTTTGGATCAATAATATGATTATATGCTTTATCTCCTACAAAATAAAATCTTTGATAATCACCACTCGTTACTGCACAAGTTTCATCAGTATAAATAACCTCTTTAATATCAACTTTGTCAGAATCAAACTTTGGATCTTGAATTCCTATTCCCCATTTATTTTTATCTTTTTCTAAAGGACTTCCAATTGCTTTTACATTTCCTCCAGCTGAAATTATTGCAGATTTTAATCCCATTGATTTTAATTTATTCATAACTTTTTCAACTGAATAACCCTTTGCAATAGCCCCAACATCTAGCTTCATATCCTTATCTTTTATAAAAACCGTACTCTTTTCCTTATCAATTACAATATTATTAATATCTGTATGTTTTAATCCCTCTTTTATTTTGTTTTCATCAGGAAGTTTTCCTTTAAGATTAACTGCAGAATCTTTTTCAGCTCTCCAAAGCTCTGTTATACTTCCTAGAGCAATATTATTTTTATCAGATAATTTTTTGTAATTTTCAATAGAAAATTCCAACAGCTCTATAATCTCTTTATCAACCTTTACAGGTTCTTTTCCGGCATTGTCATTTATAGATTTTATATTATTTTCGCTTGCATTTTCAAAAGAATTGTAAAGGTTGTGATACCTTTTCATATCTTCTTCCAATACTTTAAAATATTTATTAAATTCCTCTTCATTCTCACAATAAGCACTAAATGCTATATCTGTATCAAAAACGCCAAAAAAAGATTTTGAGAATTTCTTAAAACTTGTACTCTCATTCTTTTTAATCTCATTTTTAGAATCTACGTCTTTACTTTGTTTTGAACAAGCTCCAAAAACCAAACAAAATAATAACAATCCTATAACACTTCTATTAAATCTCTTCATATTTCTCCAACTTCTATTAAAATTTTTTGTTTTTCAAATACCAAATAGGATATATACTCGAAAATCCGTCATAAATATCATTAATCTTTTTTATCTTTTCATTTATAATTTCATCATCTACATCTTTATTTTCAACAAAAATATCATATAAATTTTCAATTATAGTATATACACCCAAAAGCTTGAAAAACATTCTGGGAACATTATTGTCAAAATATCCGTCAACAATTCCAGTTAATAAATTTGTATTATTATAATATAAATTCAAATTCCTAAACTCAAAATAAGAATCTGATCTTAAAATTTTATATTCCTCTACAATTTGAAATTTTCCATCTTTTGTAATTTTAATATCCTCAAGGCCGTTAAGTCCTATAATAGTAGTACAAGTCCTATCTTTTAAGCAATATTTATTTCTTTCCAAAAAATCTAAAAGAACATAATCAAGATTTCCTCTATACTGACCAAGACCATATTTATGCAAAAATTTATTTATCCTATAATTGTAATGCTTATTCCATCTACCACAATCACAGCCTTGAAAACTTTTATGATATTCAAAAATAAATTTTCCAATTTTAAAGCCTATATTATAAGACTCTTCATCAGTCAAATTATTTTTTTCATCAATAATAAAAGGAATAATTCTATAACAAAACTTGTCATTTAAAATTCCAATATCTTCATAAGAAATATTAGAAAACTTTTCAGATAATTTATTTAAACAATCAAAAATTTTACTTATTTTAGAAAACTTACCAAAAGGAAACAGATTTAAAATATACTTTTCTTTTTTATTTTCCAAAATAAATTCTTTTTCACTTATTTTATTTACTTTTAATTTATTTTTTTTTACAAATTCTATGTTTTTTACCAACTCAAGCATATTTTCCCTCTATGTACTAAACTCCAACAGATTTTAATAGCGCCTCATTAACTTTTTTCATAAAGAACTCATCTGTATAGCCAACCTTTTCTCTAAGTCTTTTTTTATCTATGGTTCTTATTTGCTCCAACAATACTACAGAATTTTTGGGAAGCCCAAATTCTGCAGAAACTTCGACATGTGTTGGAAGTTTGACTTTATTCATCTGAGAAGTTATAGCTGCAATAATAACAGTAGGACTATATTTATTTCCAACATCGTTTTGAACAACTAGTACAGGTCTTACGCCTCCTTGTTCAGAACCTACAACCGGACTTAAATCAGCATAAAAAATATCTCCTCTTTTTACCTTCATATATCTTTTCTTCTAGTAAAAACTAAAAGTACTCCCTCTTAAATAGTATTACCTATTTATTATATATTTTTAAACAAAATAAATCAACACTTAATAATCATTATTAAAAATATTTGTAGCATAAATATTAAAATTTTTCATAAAAAAAAGTGGATATAAATCCACTTTTAATATTAAACCTAATCAGAAGTAATTTACTACTTTAATTCTACAGTAGCTCCTACTTCTTCTAATTTAGCTTTCATTTGTTCAGCTTCTTCTTTAGAAACTCCTTCTTTAACAGCTTTTGGAGCATTGTCAACTACTTCTTTAGCTTCTTTTAATCCTAAGCCACTTAAATCTTTAACAGCTTTAACAACTTTCATTTTTTCTGCTCCAACTGATGCTAAAATTACATCAAATTCAGTTTTTTCTTCTACTGCTGCAGCTGCTTCTCCACCAGCTACTGCTCCAACTACTACAGGTGCAGATGCAGAAACTCCAAATTTTTCTTCTGCTGCTTTAACTAATTCATTTAATTCAAGAACTGATAATTTTTCAATTGCTTCTAATATTTGTTCGAAATCCATAATATACCTCCTAAAATTTTACGCAACCATTAAGCTGCTTCTTCTTCTTTTTTCTTTCTTAGTGCATCTAACATATACACAAAATTTGATACCGGAGCTCTGAAGCTTCCAAGTAATTTCGCAATAAGTACTTCTCTTGAAGGGATGTTTGCAACAGCTTTAACGCCTTCGTTGTCTAAAATTTTTCCTTCTAAAATACCTGCTTTTATAACTAATTTGTCATTTGTCTTTGCAAATTCATTAGTAATTCTTGCCGCTGCTGTTAAATCTTCTCCTGAGAATGCAACTGCACTAGGTCCTTCTAAATATTGATTGAAATCTTCAAAGCCTAATTCTTTGAAAGCTAATTTCATCATAGTATTCTTATAAACCTTATATTGAACACCGGCTTCTCTATACTTATTTCTTAAAGCCGTTACTTGTTCAACAGTTAAACCTCTGTAATCAACTAAAACTAAAGAACCTGATTTCTCAATCTTTTCTCTAATTTCTGATACAACAGCTTGTTTTTGTTCTAAAACAAAATCTTTCATCTTTTCACCTCCACCAAAGGCTACATATTAAAAAATCTCTACCAAGAGTAGAGATAAAATACATAATAAAGTATTTCCACCTATGTAGGATTTTTAAACTGATGTCCCTACGGTCTTGGGTAGCCTATAAAATTAACACATATATTATACCATATTTTAAAATAAATGCAATACTTTTTTTACAATTTTTTCGTATTTCTTTTATTTAATTTTTATGGTAAAATATATACATTATTAAAATAGATTAAGGAGAGATAATGATAAAATATTTTTTAGTTTTACTTATTTCAATGGTACCGGTAATTGAATTAAGGGGTGCCATTCCATACTCACAAGCAATGGGACTTCCGATTTTAAATTCATATATAACTGCAATAATAGGAAATTTAATTCCTGTTCCATTTGTTTACTTTCTTGCAAAAAATTTTTTATTATGGGGAGAACATAAAAGATATATTGGAAAGTTTTGTAAAAAACTTTTATTAAAAGGTCATAGAGCCGGAGAAAAAATTTTAAAGAAGTCAGGTAAAAGTGGAATTTTAATTGCCCTTGCAATTTTTATAGGTATTCCATTTCCGGGAACGGGTGCATATACCGGAATGCTCGCCGCAAGTATCTTAGATATTGATTTTAAAACAAGTTTATTAGCAGCTATAATGGGATTAGTTCTTTCAGGAATAATTATGGCAACAATAAGTTTTAATATTTTTTAAATTGGACAACTATGTTGTCCTTTTCTATTGCAAAAAATCCAAATTTTAGTTATTATATATATAAGATATTTATTATCTAATATAAATTTGGAGGTAATGTATGGAATTTAAAATTGGCAATTCCGGAATAGTTAAGGTTTTTTCATTCTTTGAAGGAAACGATATTTGCGGAATAAGTAAAGAGTTAATATCTTATGTAAAAGAAAACAAACTTTTTAACGGAAAAAGAGGCGAAGTTTTTTCTAATCTTGGTCCAAACACAGAAAATATAATTTTATTGGGATTAGGAAAAGAAGAAGAAAATTCTTTAGAAAACATCAGAAGATCTTACCTTTCTCTTGGAAAAACTTTAAAAGCTAACAATGTAAAATCTTGTAATATAGAAATCAAAAAATTTGACGGTATTTGTTATAAATTAACTGCTCAAGCGATGATTGAAGGTATTATAAATGTTACTTATGCTTTTGATAATTTCTTAAAAGAAAAGAAAGATAAATTCGAATGTGAAGTATTCTTTGATGTTTTAGAAGACAAAAAAGAAATTGTAGAAAATGGAATTAAAGAAATTGAAGCGATAATGGAAGCAGTATTTATGTGTAGAGATCTTGTGAATAGACCTGCAAATGATATTTATCCGGAAACTTTGGCAAAATTTGCAAAAGAAGAACTTGAAAAAGTTGGAGTAGAAGTTGAAGTTTTAGAAAAGAAACAAATAGAATCTTTAAAAATGGATGCTTTTCTAGCAGTTGCACAAGGTAGTGACCTACCACCTAAATTTATAATTATGAAACATTTACCAAACAAAGATGAAAAACCTATTGTTTTAGTTGGTAAAGGTTTAACTTATGATTCAGGTGGATATGCAATCAAACCTGCTACAGGAATGGTTACTATGAAAACTGATATGGGTGGAAGTGCTTCCGTTATTTCAACAATGTATGCAGTAGGAAAAATGAATGTTCAAAGAAATGTAATAGCCCTTGTTGCATCTTGTGAAAATATGATTAATGGACATGCTTATAGAAATGGAGATATAATTTCTTCAATGAAGGGTTCAACTATTGAAGTAGTTAATACTGATGCCGAAGGAAGATTGACTTTAGCTGATGCTATTTACTATGGAGCTTCAAAATTAAATCCTGAATGCATAGTTGATGTTGCTACTTTAACAGGTGCTTGTATTCAAGCTTTAGGTTCAAGAGTTATCGGAGCTGTAAGTAATAATGATGAAGTTTATGCAAAAATTAAAGAATCAGCAGACTTTATGGGTGAATATTTATGGAGATTCCCTGTTTATGAAGAACATAAAGAAAGCGTAAAAGGAAAAGTTGGAGAATTACTAAATGCAACCGGACCGGGAACAGGTGGTGCAATTACTGCCGGAGTTTTCTTAGAACATTTCGTTGAAAATACTCCTTGGGTTCATTTAGATATTGCAGGTCCTTCGTTCTCAAGTTCAGCTTGGGGAACAAATCCTGAAGGAGCAAGCGGTACTCCGGTAAAAACACTTTACAATTTTGTAAAAAAATACAATAAAAAATAATTAAGAATTTAAAAATGGTATGCCTTTTATGGCATACCATTTTTGCTAAAATTTATATCTTTTTAATCTTAAACTGTTCAAAACTACACTTACTGAACTAAAACTCATTGTAAATCCTGCAAGCATTGGATTTAAGTATCCGAATGCTGCAAATGGAATTGCAATTATATTATAGAAAAATGCCCAAAATAGATTTTGCTTTATTATTTTTAGTGTTTGTTCACTTATATTTATAGAATTTAAAAGTGTGTTTAAATTACCATTCATCAAAGTAATATCTGATGTTTCCATTGCAATATCTGTTCCAGTTCCCATTGCAAAACTTATATCTGCACTTGCAAGAGCTGGAGCATCATTGATTCCGTCCCCCACCATCGCAACAATCTTTCCCTGTTTTTGCAATTCTAAAACCTTTTGAGATTTTTCATTTGGCATAACTTCATAAAGCACATTATCTATTCCAAGTTTAGTTGCAACTTTTCTGGCTACAACTTCACTATCTCCAGTTATCATATAAACATCAATATTTTTTTCTTTTAATTTCTTAATTATTTCAAATGCATTTTTTGAAATTTCATCTTCTAAAACAACAAAACCTGCAAATTCACTCCCTATTGATATAAAGATTGTCAATAATTCATTTTCTATATTTAATTCCAGTTTTCCAAGTTTTTCTTCGATATATTTTCTCTTTCCAATTAGAATTTCTTTATCATTATAAACTGCTTGAATTCCCATTCCTGCAATTACTTTCAAGTCTGAAATATCCAATTCTTTTATATTTTTTTCTTTACAGAAGTTTACGATAGATTTAGCAATAGGATGGTCAGTATTTTTTTCTAAAGAATAAATTATACTTAAGAACTCCTCTTCTGATAAATCAGTATTATTTTTTATTTCGATAACTTTTAATTCTCCTGTTGTAAGTGTTCCCGTTTTATCAAAAATAATACTATCCATTTTATGAATTTTTTCTAAAACTTCGCCACTCTTTATTAAAATACCATTTTGTGCAGCGACACCTGTACCCGACATAATCGCTGTTGGCGTTGCCAAACCAAGTGAACAAGGACAAGCTATAACCATTACTGCACAGCTATTTAATAAACTTGTTGTAAAATCTTTTGTAACAATATAAGTAATTACAAGAGTAGCAAATGATGACAAAATTACACCAGGTACAAAATAACTTGAAATTTTATCTGCAAGTCTTTGTACCGGAGCTTTTTTAGTCTGTGCATTTTGAACTAAATCTAGTATTTTAGATAGTACAGAATTTTCAACTGTACTCTTTACTTCAATTTTTAAAATCCCCTCAATATTATTTGTCGCTCCAATAACGGTATCTCCGATACTTTTTTCAACAGGAACGGATTCCCCCGTAATCATAGCTTGATTTACAGAACTATTCCCTGAAATAATAACACCATCAACAGGAATTTTTTCATAAGGTTTAACTAAAACAATATCTCCAATTTTTACATCTTCAATACTCTTTTTGACTTCCCTATCTCCTTCGATTACAATTGCATAGTCAGCTTTTAAGTCCATTAATTTCATAATTGCACCGAAAGTATTTGACTTTGCATTTGCTTCAAAAAATTTACCAAGTAAGATTAATGTTATAATCATTGCTGAACTGTCAAAATAAACATCAACACTTCCGATTAGAACTTTATAAACTGAATAAAAATATGCCATTGAAGTTCCGAAAGCTATTAAAACATCCATATTAGTACTTTTATTTTTTAAATTTCTATAAGCATTTATATAGTATCTTTTCCCTACATAAAATTGAACAACACTTGCAAAAGCCCATTGAATATATCCATTTAACATAAACTTGTGCACATTAAACATATGGAAAAACATTGAAACCATAAGTGGCACACTAAATACTATAGAAATAATTAAGTCTTTTTTTAAGTCCTTAATTTCATCTTCATATATATTTTGTCTTTCCTTTTTTTCTTTTTTAACCGAAATTTTATATTTCTCTAAAATTGAATTTATTTCATCTAAAGAAACAACATCTTTTAAGTATTTTACTTTTAAAATGTCATCTTCATCTTTTACTAAAACAGTATCTTTTTCTTTTAACTCAGAAATGATTTTTTCTATATCTTCTGCTTTAAGACTACTCTTTTCGATTTTCAATTCATCTCTTTTTGGTTTATATCCAAGTCTTTTTATAACTCCAATAAGGCCTTCAACTTTTGCTCCATCTTCAACGGAAACCGTAACTGTTTTACTCATAAGATTTACAGAAACATCCTCTACAATCTTAAGTTTTGAAAGCCCCTTTTCAACCTTCATTGAACAGGCTTGACAAGTCATTCCATCAACAAAAATATTAACCTTTTTACTCAATTAAATCGCCTCCTAACGACATTTTTGAAATTAAAATCTCTAACAATAAATCTATATCTCTATTTTTTGTCTTAATATCCGATTCGACAGAATATGTAAAATCAATATAATTACAAAGAGTTTCTACTGAAAAATTATCACAAACTGAATACAATTTTTTACATTCATAGTTTGAAATTTTTAACTCTTTTGAAATATAATCTATATGTTTTTGTTTTAGTTTCAAAACTTTTACTCCTAAAAGATTTCTTATATATCTAACAATCATATAAAATGTAGAAAAAGAGTCTTCTCCTGATTTTTTAAGCTCAACCAAAATCTTAATAGAATTTTTATAATCTTTTTTAGAAATTGTATCCAGCAATTTAAAAATGCTATTTTCAAATTTATCAACTAGAATTTCATCAACATCTTTAAAATCTAAAACATTTCTGGAAAAGGAATTAAGTAGTTTGTTTACTTCATTTTCTACATCATAAAGATTTTTTTCTCGACTACTATCTAAATACCCAATTCTATCAATAATATATTTCAATACATTATCTTTAATTTCGATATTTTTTAAAACAAATCTTTTTTTAATAAATTTAAAAAGTTCAATCTCATTAAATCTTATAAGTTCAATATTATGTCCTAAAATCGAAATTTGTTTATAAAATTTACCGCGAAAAGCAAGACTTCCTTTCATCACAAAAAGAAGAACTGTTGTATTTGGAATTTTATCTATATAATCATACATTTCCTCAAAAAAGTTTTTATACATAGAAATTCCATTTTTTGAAAGATTTACATCATTTACAATGATAAGTCTTTTATTACTGAAAAATGGAGCTGTTTCACAATCAATCTTTAACTTCTGCAAATCAATTTTTGAAAAATCATATTCAATATAATTCATATCAAAAAAATCTTTTGAAACAATTTTCTCCTTAAATAATTCAACAAACCTATCTATCAAAAAAATTTCTTCTCCACTCAAAACATATATACCATTAAGTTCCCCATTATCTAGCAACTTCATAGCTTGTATATAATTCATAGTTCCTCCTTAATAAAGTCTAAATCTATTATTAAATCATTATTTATTTTAACTAATACTAAAAAAGCAAATAGATACATTATAATATTTAAAATATCCATAAAATAGAATTTCAAAAACCCAAATAAATTACTATCAATTTCTCTAAAACCTGTAATTTTTTCTTCAAACTTATTAATACTAAGCATAATATTTCCCTGTAAGTCTGTTCTATAAACATCACTTCCTACAGATTTTATTCTATCTAAAGCATCTTTATGCGGATGATTATATCTATTTTTATAACCACAAGAAATTATAGAAGTTTTTGGACTTGAAGCTGATAAAAATTCAGAAGAACTAGAATTTTTACTCCCATGATGAGCAACTTTGAGATAATCACAGTCTATATCATTTTTTATAAGCTGATTTTCAGTAAAAGCTCCAATATCTCCAGTAAAAAGTATTTTCTTCCCATTTGCTATAACTCTAACAATTATAGATCTTTCATTTTCTTCCGTAGAATCTTTGGCTTTTAAAACTTCCAAATCTACATCTTCTAAATTTAATTTTAAATTATTTTCAATATTATAAATATTTTTAGCCTTAACTTCTCCATATTTTTTCACAAAATCTCTGTATCCGTCTTTTCTAAAAAATAAGTTTTTAATCTCCACTTCTTTAGATAAATAACTCAAATTTTTGCAATGGTCTGCGTCTAAATGTGAAATAAACACAAAATCTAGTTTTTTTACTCCACTTTTCTGTAGATATGGAATTAAAACGGATTTTCCGTTATCTCCTTTTCCAAAAGTAATTCCACCTGTATCTATTAGAATATTATTCTGTTTTCCTCTTATTAAACAGGCATCTCCTTGACCTATATCTATAAAATTTATATTTACCTCATTTTTATAAATGTTATAAATATTTGTAGAAACAAATAGAATCATAACAGAAAGTATAAAAAATTTAAAGTTATCAAATGTAAAATACTTCAAATTTCTCTTCTTAAAATAAACTAGAAGTAAAAAATATGTAAAAATCACAAATACTATATTATATTCGTAAAAAGTGATATTTATATTTATATCCTTTAAAAAATCAACATTTAATCTTATAAGATTTAATAAATTATTAACTAATAATCCCAAAAATACACAAACTTTTAAACTAAATAAACCAAATAACAAAATAAAAAACGAAATAACTATGCAAATTACAAAAATTGGTGTTAATACTAAATTACTAAAGAAGGTAATAACTGAAAACTTCCCAAAAGTATATAAAATAATAGGTAAAATTATAAGCATAACCGAAAAAGTAAGTTTTAAAGATTTAAGTACAAAACCATCTCTCTTATTTGAAAAATATGGTAAAATCTTTATAATTCCAAATACAGAAAACGCACTTAAATACAATCCTACATCAAAAATCATATATGGATTTATCAATAAAATGACAAAAATAGTCAATAAAAGGTCATTTAATCTATCTTTAACTTTTCCATAAAGCGACGAAAATATAGAAATAAGCAAAAATATTTCCGCTCTTAAAACACTTGCAGGATTGCCAATTAAATATGAATATAAAAATATAAAAAATAGAATTATAACTTCTCTAAAAATTCTTTTTATTGGTAAAATGACTAAAATTTTACTTAAAATTAAATATATTATTCCAATATGTAGACCACTAACGGCTAAAATATGTGAAAGTCCAATTTCTCTAATATCATTTTCAAAAGCCGTATCATAATTATTTGCAAGAAATATCCTCTTCATAATATCCGAATTTTCAGATGAAAGAGAAGTATCAAAGACATTCTCAACAAAATTATGAAAAGCTCCCTTTAAGTTTTTATTCTCTCCAATTTTTTTCACATCATCAGAATAAATATTTGAATATATATTCTTTTTTAAATTAAATCTCTTATAATTAAAAAGTCTTGGATTACCATTTGACCTTATTTCTCGAAGTTTTCCCGTTACACTTACAATATCTCCAATTTCAAACTGTTTATGATTTGTAAAAAGTAGAATTTTCTCTGATTTTTCTATATTTTTAATGTTTTTTAATTTAATTTCATGCTTAAATCCATTTCCATCAGAACGAACAGTTGAATTTAAAACTTCTCCTGTCAAAGAGACTTTTTGGTCAAAGAATTGTTTTAAATTGCTCTCTTTTTCAGCAAAAAAACTTGCTAAAAATCCCAAAGAAAACATCAAAAAAAATAATTTTAATTTATTGAATCTAAAAATATATGAAAATATACAAGCAAATGTAAAAATTAAAAAAATATAGAATTTTGTAAAATGTTCAATTTTCAAAAAATAACAAAATAAAATTCCACATATTAAGGAAATCAGATAAAAAATAACATTTCTTTTCATACTTCCTCCAAATACAAAATCATAAATCATTTTTCAATACATAATTATTATATCATAAGGCATAAATTCATAATTATTATATCATAATTCCTTTTTGATAATTATATTTAGGTTATTATGATGAAATAATTATAGCTTTATCATAAGGCATAAATCTATAATTATTATATCATAATTTGAACAATAAAAAAGCAGTACTTTTGTTTACTGCCTTTCATCTCATATTCAATTATTTAATTTTTATATCAACAATACTAATCTCCAATATATTTAATATAAACTTGGCAAGGATTCCATTTATCCCATAGAGTTGGAAAAACTTCCAATTCCTTATATCCTACAGATTTGTAGAAATTATTTGTTATATCATATTCTTTATAATGACCGCTTTGAACAGTTTTAACTTGAGTATAAGTATAACCAAGTTTTTTGGCCAATTCTTCATAAGCATCATTTAACTTTGTTCCTATTCCCATTCTATGATAGTTTTTCTTAATTCCCATAACAAAAATATCTGCACAATCCTCACTTGTAGCATTCAATACCACAAAACCTACTGCCTCATTATCCATAAAACAGGCAATAAACGGTTTGTCTTGTGAATCTGTTATATATTCTTCCGTACTTTCTGGCATACCAAACCATTCAGGAAGATCATTTAATATTTCTCTCGATATTTTTTCCTTTTCTTTAATATCAACAATTTCTTTAATAATCAATTCTTTCAAATTATTAACTCCTTTAAATTTACTATTTTATATTTTTCGTAACAAATAACAAATGATTTGTTGCTCCTAAAAGTTCTTTATTTTTACAATGATTAAAATGCCATTGTAGATAATTTTCATAAGCTACATCGCTCATTTTTTCAATTTTTTCAGATAATAATTCAGAAAAGCCATCTGATGCAATTATACTTTCTATCTTTAGTCCTGATTCCTCTACTAAACTCTTACTTTCATCAATAGTAAAGAATATAAAAGGTCTGTTCCGTACCCTCTGTGTTTCTTTATTATATGCACCATTTTCAAAATAATTAAAATTATAGTTTGTTTCCGTAATAGGTACCATATCATGATTTATAAATGCTATAAAAATATGTGCTCCATTTTTACAAACTCTAATTACATCATTTAAAGTTTTCAGTTGATCCTCTTTGTTGGATAAATGATATAGGGGTCCAAATAAAAGTACAACATCAAAATAGTTATCAGGTAATATTTCAAGCTCTAAAGAATTTAATTGCTTTGTTATAATATTTTTAAAATTGTAATTTTTCAAATTTTCATTTAATTTTAAAAAATTATTTTCAGAAGGTTCAAAAGCATATATTTCAGAAACTTTATCAGCATAATTTATAGTATAAACTCCCGTACCTGCTCCTATATCAAGCATCTTAGTATTTAGATTTATCACTTTGTCTATCTCTCTTATTGTAGTTAATTTTTCCACCATTCCAAATTTACTTTTCAATCTTGAATCTTCATCAAAAAATTTATACAACATCTCATTTCTCTGTAAATCATCATCTATATTCATTACCTCATAAAAACTTAAATCCTTATCCATAAAAACCTCCTGATAAATTTTAAATAGTATAACATATTAAAATTCTAAAAACAACAATTTAACAAAAAAGAGCCTTAGCTCTTTAATCAATGTATTTTATATTTCCACTTGCAGATTTTTTTAGTCTGTTCATTATTGAAAATCCGAGTCCATTTTCATCACAACCCTCAACAATAATTAAATCAACATTTTTTTCGTCGAATTCTCTAAGCCCTCTAAATAATATTTTTGACATTTCTTTTAAATCAAAAACTGAACCCAATGATAAAATATTTTCACTTTCCACATTTAAAAATGTTTCGTCAAACTTAAAAATTCCAATTTTTAAGCCTTTATTTTCTTTTATTATTTTTTCAATTTCCATTGATGATTTTTTCCTATCTTTAGTTGAAATTACCACAACTTTTGCCTTTGGTGCATAATGTTTATACTTTTGCCCAGGTGATTTTGGAATTGTATTTTCTGTTACAATGGCATCATCAATTAAAATTTCATCTTCATATTTCAAAAAATCTTCCTTTGTATAAAAACCAGGTCTTAAAATCGTATATGGTTTTTTAGTCAAATCCAAAACTGTTGATTCTATTCCTATATTGCAAAGTCCACCATCTAATATTACAGATATTTTACCATTCATATCAGTAAAAACATCTTCTGCAGTCGTTGGTGACGGCTTTCCAGAAATATTTGCAGAAGGTGCAGCAATTGGAACTCCACATTGTTTTATAAAACTTCTTGCAATTTCATTATTCGGCATTCTAATAGCAACGGTATCAAGTCCACAGCTGACAGCGTCAGGAATTATATCTTTCTTTTTCATAACAACAGTCAGTGGTCCAGGCCAAAAATAATTTAAAAATTCTTTTATATCATCATTTAATTCATAAACCAATTTTTCCATCATTTCATAATCTGAAATATGCAATATTAAAGGATTATCCTGTGGTCTATTTTTCGCCTTAAAAATTTTTGAAACTGCAATATCTGATAATCCATTCGCTCCTAAACCATATACAGTTTCAGTTGGAATCGCAACAATTTCATCATTTAATATTAAATTTGCAGATTTTTCTATATTTTCTTTTGTCGGTTTTAATATTTCAGTCATAAACTATTTTTCAATTCCCAAAGATTTTTTTGCCAAATGGTCTGCAAGGTCATTATATTTATCATTTGAATGTGCCTTAACCTTTACAAATAAAATCTCTATTTCCTTTCTAAACTCTTTAATCTTATCTCTATATCCTATAGTAAGGGGCAAATTGCATTTCCATTCACCATTAGCCCAAGATGAAATTCCTTGATAATCATGAAAAACAATTATCTTTTTCTTTCTTAACTTTATTGCCTCACTTATAGCTCTAATTGAGCCAAAAAGTTCTCCTGTTACATTTCTACTCTTCGCAACTTCAGGATTTTCTCCCTTTCCAAAAAGTTCAATAATATCATCCTTTAAAATGAGAACAACTCCATAACCATATTCTAAAGTATCTTTTTTATAAGAACCGTCAACATAGGCTAGGATTTCATCATCTGCAACATCTTCAAAAGTAATATTTTTACTTTCAATTTCGTTGCTTTCATTATTCAAATATTCTTTAGCTTCTTCGAAAGTTGGAAAAGATTTATAAATTGCTCCCGAAAAACCTGTAACTTGTTTTTTACAGTCTTCCCAATTATTAAAAACTCCTTTTGTTTTTCCAACCTTAACAGCATAATATTTTTTCGCCAAAAATAACTCCTCCTATTTCTTTTTCCAAGTTGTTGATGAGAATAAAATTAGTATTGGAAATATTTCAAGTCTCCCTGCTAGCATTGCAAGTGACAAAACTATTTTATTAAAATAAGTAAGACTTGCATAACTTCCTGTAGGCCCTACAACAGAGAGTCCCGGTCCAATATTATTAAAAGTTGCCATTACTGCTGAAAATGCAGTTAAGAAATCCGGAACAGTAAAGGATATTAAAACTGTAAAAATTATAATTAAAAATATATAAATTACAAAGTAACCCTTTACCTCCTCCAATACTTCATTTCCAACAAGTTTATTATCTACTTTTACACTTAAAACTCTTTTTGGATTTATAGCCTTTCTAAATTGTAAAATAGATGACTTAACCAAAATTATAAATCTTGAAATCTTCAAACCACCTGCAGTTGATCCCGCACAGGCACCTGTAAACATCAGGAACAACAAAATCGCATGAGAAAAAGTAGGCCATTTTCCAAAGTCAACAGTAGCGTATCCGGTAGTCGATATTATTGAAGAAACTGTAAAGAATATATCTTTTACAGCAGTAAGATATGAAGTATAATTATGTCTTATATTGAAGAATATTAAAACAACACTTCCAAAGACTATAAGCAAATACCATCTTAATTCTTCACTCTTAAATCCGTCTCTTGCTTTTCCTATTAAAATTACATAAAATAAATTAAAATTAATACCAAAAATTATCATTGCAGTTGCCAAAATCATCTCAACTATAGGACTATTATAATATGCAATTGAATTTGCCCTTATTCCAAAACCACCAGTTCCCGCAGCTCCAAAAGCATGAACGAAAGAATCAAAAACAGGATGACCAACTAAAATTAGTAAAATTATCAAAATTCCTGTCATAGCAAAATAAATTTTATACAAAAGTCTAGCAGTATAACTCATTTTTGCAACAAATTTTCCAAAAATCGGTCCAGGAACTTCTGCTTTCATAATATGAGAATTTCTATTTGAACGAGGTAAAATCGCAAGTGCAAAAACTAAAATTCCCATACCTCCAATCAAATGTGTAAAACTTCTCCAAAATAGCATTGAATGACTAAGTTCTTCAACATTGGTTAAAATACTAGCTCCTGTAGTTGTAAATCCACTTGAAGTTTCAAAAAATGCATCAATAAAATTAGGAATTGAACCTGAGAAAACAAATGGCAAAGCCCCAAAGGCAGATAAAAGTATCCAAGATAATGAAACTATTATAAAGCCCTCTTTTTCATAAAAAGCTCCACTTGCATCAGATTTATATCCTAGTAAATAACCACTCAACAATAATAAAAATATTGTTACTAAAAAACTTAAAATATTACTATAATTTTCTTTATATATGAGAGAAACTATAACAGGTAAAAGTAAAAATCCTGCCTCAATATATAAAATTTTACTTAAAATATATCTTATAATTTTATTATTCATAATACACCTATACTAAGATTGAATCTATATTTTGTATCAAATTTGCCTTTGAAATAATAATTACAGTATCTCCAACCATAATAAAATCACTACCGGAAGGAAAAATTAGTTTGTTATCTCTAATAATATAAGCTATAAGTACATTTTCCTTGATATCCAAATCTTTTAGAGGAGTCTCTATTGCCCTTGATTTTTTGTTTACTTTTATCTCTAAAGCTTCTACATTATTTGATAATCTATGTAAAGTTTCTATATTAGATCCTTCACTATTGATAATTGATCTAACTACACTTATTATTATATCTGAAACCAATTTTTTAGGTGTAACAAAGGAAAAACTATCTGTAGGAGGAATAATATTTAAAAGAGAAAGTCTACTAACTTTTGCTACTGATTTTTTAACATTAAGTTTTTTTGCAAACATTCCTAACATAATATTTTCTTCATCAATTCCTGTTAATGCTACACAAGCATCATAATTTTTCAATCCTTCCTCATCAATAACATCAGAATCAGAACCATCTGCACAAATTACCTTAACTTTTGAAGGAAATTTTTCGCTAAATGATGTTGCTATTTCACGATTAACTTCAACTAATTTTACCTTTATATTTTCCTTAATTAAATTTGAAATTAAATAATGAGAAATTCTACTACCACCTATAATAAATACAGATTCTATTTTTTTCTCTCCAACTTTTAACATATTATAGAATTTATATACAAATTCATCAGTTCCTGTAAAATGAACCTTATCTCCTTCTCTTATAATAAATTCACCCGAAGGAATAAAAATTTCACCCTGTCTTTCAACGATTCCAATTAAAACTTTTATATTGAATTTTTGTTGCAAATCCTTAATTTTAACATCTTTTAAAGGACTATCTTCTCCAACAGAAAGTCCAATAAGTTTTACTCTACCATCAACAAAAGTTTCAACAGAATGAGCAAAAGGATACTTTAATCCTCTTGAAATTTCTCTTGCTGCAACAAATTCTGGATTTATAACTAAATCAATTCCCAATGCGTCTTTTACAAAATCATATTTAGCATAATATTCAGGATTTCTAACACGTGCAATAGTATATTTTGCTCCCATATTTTTTGCAAAAATACAAGATATAATATTTACTTCATCACTTTCAGTAACGGAAATAAAAATATCACTATCTTCTACTCCTGCTTCTTCTAAAAGATCATAGTTAGTTCCACTTCCGGAAATCCCCATAATATCATACTTAGATAGCATTTCGTTTAAAATTTCTTGTCTTTTTTCTATTAAAATAATATCATTATCTTCTGTATTTAAATCAGTAAATAAATACTCTCCAACCTTACCGGCTCCAACAATTATAATTTTCATAAATACCTCCAGCTCATAGTATATCATATTTTAAAAAAACTTCAATAGAGACGATTTTTATAAAATAATTATTCAATTATTGATATTTATTATTAAAGTTTTAAAAATATTCCTATGGGTAAAATAGATTTGAAAAACAAATAAGTTTTTAATATTTTATAATTTTAGGAGGAATAAAATGGCATTTGAATTAGTAAAATTAAATTATGCTTATGATGCATTAGAACCTGTAATAGATAAGGAAACTATGGAAATTCACCATAGCAAGCACCACCAAACTTATGTAAACAATTTAAACAACTTCATTAAAGACACAGTTTTTGAAGAAGCTACATTAGAAGAAATTTTAACTCATTTAGAACATGCTCCAGAAGACAAAAAGAATGGAATTAAAAATAATGTTGGTGGAGTTTTCAACCACAATTTATTCTGGGAAAGCATGACACCGGGTGGATCTAAAGAACCTGTTGGTGAAGTTGCTAAAAAAATTGCTGAAAAATTTGGAGATTTTGAAACTTTTAAAGAAGAGTTCAACAAAAAAGGTGCAGGACAATTTGGTTCAGGTTGGGTATGGTTAGTATCTGATAAAGAAGGAAATATCGAAATAATTGCAACTCCTAACCAAGATTGTCCAATTTCTTGTGGAAAAGTTATTCTTTTAGGAAATGATGTTTGGGAACATGCTTATTATTTAAAATACCAAAACAGAAGAGCTGAATACCTAAAAGAATGGTGGAAAGTTGTAAACTGGGATATAGTTGAAGCAAGATACCAAAAAAGAAATCCTGAATCTTGTGGCTGCGGCTGTGGTTGTGGATGTTAATTAAAATATTAAGAGATTTCAAACGAAATCTCTTTTTTTATTGTACAATAACAGGTTTCCGCATTTCCTCTCAATGTGAAATATCGTAGAAGGATGAGGTTCTTCTATACAAAAATAGCCGACTTGAAATTAAGTCGGCTAACATTTTATAAACTTTCAATCCAATTTTTAATTATTTCATCACTATCTTTAATGTCAAATCTTCTTCCTTCTTTTAGAACTGAACCCTTACAGGAATTTTTCAATTCTTTGTTAGTATTTCCCATTAAACTTTCTCCTGAAGTCGCAAAAGGAATAATAGTTTTTCCTGTTAAATTATAACTTTCTAAAAAAGTATTTATGATTGTAGGTGCAACATACCACCAAATAGGAAATCCTACATAGATAGTATCATAGTCATCAATATTATTAATCTTGTTTGCTATTTCAGGTCTAAATGATTTGTTTTTCATTTCGATACTGCTACGACTATTTTCATTCATCCAGTTTAAATCTTCATCTGTGTAAATTTCCTTAGGCACAATTTCGTGTAAATCCGCTCCTGCAATTTTTGAAATTCTTTCTGCAAGTTTTTTTGTTACTCCACTTGCACTGAAATATGCAACTAATTTTCTACTCATAACCAGTACCTCCTATCTCCTATTTATTCAATATTTCCTTGATATCATTGATGATTAAATCTTTTGAAATTCCATTTTCTATAAGAAATTCTTCCACAATAAATCTATCGGGAAAACTCTTTTTAATTCCATAATTTTTAACTTTTACATCAGATGTTCCGAAAAATCTTGCAATTTTTTCTCCAAAACCACCTTCTATAACACTATCTTCTAAAGTAATTACCAATTTATGACTTTCTTTTAATTCTTCAAGTAATTCTTCATCTAAACCTGTAATATATACCGGATTAATTAGAGTAACATCCCCTAATTCATCAGCTATTTCTTTTCCTAAATTATAGAAATTACTTAGAGCTATAATAGCTACATCTTTTCCTTTTTTAGTTACTTTAGATTTGTTTAAAATTGAATAATCAGTTTTATCTGCTTCACCAGTTGATACAACATCAACTACAGGAACTCTTATTGCAACAGGATGTTCTATTTGATTTAATCCCCAATCCAGCATCTTAAAATATTCTTCTTTGTTTGTAGGTGCAAGATATACTAAATTTGGAATATTCGAAATCATTGGTATATCAAAAAATCCAAGATGTGTAGCATCACTTTCTTCATAAATGGATGCTCCATAAACCAACATTAATGCAGGATTATTGTTTAAGCACAAATCATGAGAAATTTGGTCATAAGTTCTTTGCATAAATGTACTATATACGCAAAAAACTGGTTTTGCCCCATTTTTCGCAAGTCCTGAAGACATTGCAACCGCATGTTCTTCAGCAATTCCAACATCAATATATTGCTTACCCATTTTTTCTCTTATTTCCTTAGAAAATCTAAAAGCCCCTGGTGTTCCAGCATTCAAAACAGCAACTGTTTTATCTTTTTTAATAGCATTCAATAAATAATCAACAGTCAAGTTTTTATAGTTTTCTACATTTTGTCCATTTCCAAAATTTTTAAAATCCCCTGTTTCAATATCAAAAGGCGCTCCATAATGAAATTTCTCTCTATTAATTTCTGCAGGCTTAAATCCCTTTCCCTTTGTTGTTGAAATATGAACTACAATAGGATTTTTTAAATCTTTAACTGACTTAAATGCTGAAATTAATTCTTCAATATCATTACCATCATCAACATAGATATAATCAAGACCCATTGCTTTAAAAAGATTATCTTCTGCCTTTCCTTTTGTTTTTCTTAAATCATAAAGATTTTTATAAAGGCCGCCATGATTTTCCGCAATAGATTGGTCGTTATCATTTATAACAACAATCATATTACTTTTAAGTTCAAAAACATTATTAAGCCCTTCAAGAGCTTCTCCTCCACCTAATGAGCCATCTCCTATAACAGCTATAATATTTTCATTATCTCCTTTTAAATCTCTAGCCTTTGCTAAACCACAAGCAAGACTTATAGAAGTTGAAGTATGACCTATTGTAAATAAATCATGTTTGCTTTCTTTTGGAGAAGTAAATCCTGTAACTGATTCATATTTTTCAGGAATCATAAAAGCATCTTTTCTTCCTGTCAACATTTTATGAACATAAGTTTGATGGGAAACATCAAATACAATCTTATCTTTTGGAGAGTCAAAAACATAATGAAGTGCAACTGTAAACTCCAATGATCCAAGATTAGGACCTATGTGTCCTCCCTTTTCACTAAGTCTTTTTAGTAAATATGTTCTAAGTTCTACGACTAACTCTTTTAATTCATCAATAGATAATTTTTTTACATCACTTGGTGAATTGATTTTTTCTAAATACATAGCATCTCCTCCTTTTATGTAAAATTTTAACTTCAATTTATTAAATTATACTATTAACAAATAAATTATTCAATAGTTTAAAAATTTTAAAATTATGTTAAAATATAATTAAAAAAATTAGGAGAAAAATAATGAAAATTGCTTATATATTTTTTAATGGAAAACTTTTAGGAAATAAAAATTATTTTAAAAATTTCTTTATGATGAATAAGGGTGATATCTACTGTGCAGACGGTGGAACAAATCTCTGCTATGAACTGAATTTAATTCCAAATGAAATTTGGGGAGATTTAGACTCAATCAATAAAGATATTTTAAATTTCTATAAAGTAAAAAATGTAATTATAAAAGAATTTTCTAAAGATAAAGATTTTACAGATTCAGAATTAATTTTAAAATTCATTAAAGATAAAAATTACGATAAAATATATTGTATAGGTGCATTAGGTGGAAATTTAGATCATGAACTTACAAATATTAATTTAATGTTTAAATATGATAATTTATATTTTTTAAAAGAGACTGAAATACTTTTTAAAATAGAAAGAAAATTTGAATTTAATAATCTATTAAATACAAAAATTTCTTTTATACCTTTTTCAGAAGAAATAAAAAATTTGACATTGTCCGGTTTTAAATATGATGTGAAAAATATTGATCTTAAAAAGGGAGATTCTCTTTGTATAAGCAATATTATAGAATCAAATTCTGCAAAAATATCTTTTGAAAAAGGAAAGATTTTATGTGTAAT
This sequence comes from Parvimonas oralis, assembly GCF_047608425.1. Taxonomy (NCBI): domain Bacteria; kingdom Bacillati; phylum Bacillota; class Tissierellia; order Tissierellales; family Peptoniphilaceae; genus Parvimonas; species Parvimonas oralis. The sequence goes on along the minus strand of NZ_JBLKRS010000001.1, from coordinate 178,474 downwards.
TAAATCTTAATCTGATACTATTTTTTATATAGGTTTTGACCCTTTCTCTAGTATCAAAAATATATTATACTGTTTATATAAAATATATTTAAGGAGAAAGGAATATTATGAAAAAGAAAGATTTAACACAAAATTTCGTAGGCGGAGTTATAATGGATGTTACTACACCCGAACAAGCAAAGATAGCTGAAAAAGCAGGAGCAGTTGCGGTAATGGCATTAGAGAGAATTCCTGCAGATATTCGTGTTGCCGGAGGGATTTCAAGAATGAGCGATCCTGCAATGATTAAAAGTATAATGGAAGCTGTTTCAATTCCTGTTATGGCAAAATGTAGAATCGGACATTTTGTAGAAGCTCAAATATTGCAAGAAATAGGAATAGATTATATTGATGAAAGTGAAGTCTTATCCCCTGCAGATAATATTCATCATGTTGATAAAACAAAATTCGATACACCTTTTGTATGTGGTGCAAGAGATTTAGGAGAAGCTCTAAGACGTATTCAAGAAGGTGCAAGAATGATTCGTACAAAAGGAGAAGCAGGTACAGGAGATGTTGTTCAAGCAGTTTCACATATGAGAAAAATTCAAGGTGAAATTCGTCAAGTAACTGCGATGGCAGAAGATGAATTATTTGAAAAAGCAAAAGAATTTAAAGTTCCTTATGAATTATTAAAATATGTTCACAAAAACGGAAAACTTCCTGTTGTCAATTTTTCAGCAGGTGGAGTTGCAACTCCAGCAGATGCAGCGCTTATGAGACAATTAGGTGCTGAAGGTGTTTTTGTAGGCTCGGGTATTTTTAAATCAGGAAATCCTGAACAAAGAGCTAAGGCAATAGTTGAAGCTGTTAAACATTATAATGATCCTAAGGTTATTGCAAAAGTTTCTGAAAATCTAGGAGAAGCTATGGTAGGAATAAACGAAAATGAAATTGAAATAATTATGGCTGAAAGAGGAATTTAAAAAATATTAAATTTATTTTTTGCTCTTTTTGATATTTATTATTAAATATATTTACTTTTTGTTTTTTTCGGAGTATAATATAATTGTAATATGAGTAAAAATGTTACACAATTTATGCAAACTATTATATTTTGAAAGGAGATTTTATTATGGCTTGTACTACAATTTTAGTTGGAAAAAATGCTACTTATGATGGATCAACAATGGTTGCTCGTAACGAGGACTCTCCATCAGGTCAATTTTGTGAAAAGAAATTTATAGTTGTTCATCCAAAGGAACAACCTGTGAAATATAAATCAGTTTTATCTCATGTTGAAATTGATTTGCCTACTAATCCTATGCGTTATACTTGTATGCCTAATGCAGTTGATGAATCAGGAGTTTGGGGTGCTTGTGGTGTTAATGAGTTAAATATTTCTATGACTGCAACAGAAACTCTAACTTCAAATGAAAGAGTTTTGGGTGCTGATCCTCTTGTAAATTTCATTCCTGCTGTTGGAAAAGAAGGAGACAAAGATTATGTTCCTGAAAAAGTTGGTGGAATTGGTGAAGAAGACATGGTTACTTTAGTTTTACCATATATCAAATCCGCTCGTGAAGGTGTAATTAGACTTGGAGAAATTTTAGAAAAATATGGCACTTATGAAATGAACGGTATAGCTTTTCAAGATGTAAATGAAATTTGGTGGTTGGAAACTATCGGAGGTCATCATTGGATTGCAAGACGTGTTCCGGATGATTGTTATGTAATTATGCCAAACCAACTTGGTCTTGATTATTTTGACTTGGAAGATGCTTTTGGAGAACAAAAAGAATATATGTGTTCTGCAGATTTAAGAGAATTTATAAACAGATATCATTTAGATCTTTCTCTAGACGGAAATTTAAATCCTAGAGATGCTTTTGGTAGCCACTCTGATGCAGATCATACTTATAATACTCCTCGTGCTTGGGTTTTACAAAGATATTTCAATTCACTTACAAATTATTGGGATGGAATGGAAGCAGATTATGTTCCTGAATCAGATGATATTCCATGGTGCAGAACTCCGGACAAAAAAATAACTGTTGAAGATATTAAATATGCACTTTCTAATCATTTCCAAGGAACTCCTTATGATCCTTATGGAAAATTTGCAGATGAAAAAGGAAAATTCAGACCAATTGGTATTAATAGAAATAATTTCTTAGGACTTGTTCAAATAAGACCTGACATGCCTGAAGCAATCAGAAGTATTGAATGGCTTGCTCTTGGTTCAAATGTATTTAATGCAATGATTCCTTTCTATGTAAATATAGATAAGACACCAGAATATCTTGCAAATACTACAGGGGAACTTACAACAGAAGATTTCTATTGGACAAATCGTTTAATAGCAGCTTTAGCAGATGCTCATTATGCATCTTGCAGTTCTCATATTGAACGTTATCAATTGTCTATTCAATCAAAATGTACTGAAATTTTAAATAAATATGACAATAAATTCTTAAGTAAAAAAATAGCTAAAGGAAAAGTTGTTGAATTTTGTGAAAATGCAAATGAAGAAATTGCAACAGAATTAAGAAAACAAACAATTGATGTATTAGGTAAAGTTCTTTACACAGCAAGCTGTGAAATGAAAAATGGTTTTTCAAGATCTGACGCCTAAAAAATTAAAATTTAAAGGGAGCATTATTTTGCTCCCTTTTTATTATGAAATAACAAGGTTCCCGGGTACCCACCCGATGCGAAGCATAGTGGAAGGGTGGGGTTCTAATTTTTAGTTTCTTGATTTTTTTTATTTTTAAAATGATCTAAAATACTAAATAATTTTAAAATTAAAATAGTTGCAATTATAATTTTTTTAAAAAAATCTGTTTTCAAAAATACTAACATTAAAATACAAATAACTACAATTAATACATTTACCACTAAATTTAATTTTCTATAAACAAATAAATTCATAATATCCCCTCATTCATTAGAAATCAAGGAAAGTATAACATTTTATTTTTTCATTGTCAATTTGAGAATAATTTACAATAGTTTTAATATCGTGTATAATAAACATATAAAATAAATTTGGAGGTTGTTATGGATAGAAATTATGTTACAAATTTACTTGAAGGGTTATTAAATATCTACAGCCCTACTGGAGATACTGAAAATGCAATTTGGTTTATGGAAAAAAAGTTTAGAGAATTAAATATTCCTACGAGAAGAACAAATAAGAATGCGCTTATTGCAACAATAGAAGGTGAAGAAAAAGAAGCTATAACTTTTTCAGGTCATGTTGATACATTAGGTTTAATGGTAAAAGAAATAAAATCAAATGGACGCTTAGCTTTTAGCTTAGTTGGTGGTTTTTCTCCAACAAGTGTTGAAACTGAAAATGTATTTATCAAAACTTTTGACGGAAAGTTAATTCCGGGAACTGTTCTATATAACGAAGCATCAGTTCACGTTTATGATACTACAACAACTGCTCAACGTTCTATAAAAAATATGGAAGTAAGAATTGATGAAGTTGTTGAAAATGCAGAAGACGTTAAAAAACTTGGCATTTCTGTTGGAGATTTCATCTATTTAGATGCAAGATGTAGAATTTATGAATCCGGTTTTGTTAAATCAAGACATTTAGATGATAAGGCTTGTATAGCTGCTATGATGGGAGTTGCAAAATATTTAGTTGATAATAAAATCAAACCTAAAAATACAATTAATTTCTTTATAAGTAATTATGAAGAAATCGGTCATGGTTCAAGCTTTATTCCTGAAAATACTGTTGAATTCTTTGCTGTAGATATGGCAGCACCCGGAGTTGGACAAGAATCTGATGAAAGAGCTGTAACTATTTGTGCAATGGATTCTTCAACACCTTATGATTTAGGAATGAGAAATAAATTGAGAAAGATTGCTGAAGAAAAGAAAATTGATTATAGAATTGATATTTATCCTCATTATGGATCAGATGCAACTGCTGCACTTAGAGCAGGACACGATATTCGTTGTGCATTAATCGGACCTGGTGTTGATGCAAGCCATAGTTATGAAAGAACTCATATCTTAGGTATCGAAAATACTTGTAAATTAATGATAGAATATTTATTAGCTAAATAAATTCTAAATAAAAATTTAAAGGCATAGATTTTAAATCTATGCCTTATTTTTTAATCAGCTTTTACATCTGTCCAGATATTATCATATTCTTTTATAAAATCTGATGGATCTTTAAAAACTTCCATTTTTTTGAAATATTTATCGTCAATTTTTGTTACTGATTTTATTAATTCATTTTCATCAATTACTTCTTGATTTGGAACTGCATAATATGTGTACTCCATATTTTTTGATAAAATTTCTTTTCTGATTAAGAAATCAATCAACTTGTGTGCATTCTCTTTATTTTTTGCATTTTTTAAAATAACCATCGAATCAAACCAAAGATTTGTTCCCTCTTTAGGTTTTACATATTCGAACTTTTCATCTGCATCTAATAGTTCAGTTGCATCTCCTGAATACATTACTGCAATTGCCGCATTTTCAGCTAACATATTATCTTTTGCTTCATCAACTAAATATGCAAGTATAGATTTTTTTTGTTTTATTAAATCTTTTTTTGCAATTTCTAATTCTTCTTTATTTCTTGAATTCATCGAAAATCCATTTTTTAAAAGTGCCACTGCTAAACTGTCTCTTGAACTGTCCAACATAACAATTTTGTCCTTATGCTTTGCATCCCACAAATCAGCCCAAGAATTAATCTCACCATCTACTAAATTTTTATTATACAAAATACCCAATGTTCCCCAATACATGGGAATTGAATATTTTGATTCAGGATCATAATCCTTATTTAAAAATTTCTTATCGATATTTTTATAATTCGAAATCTTACTTTTATCTATAGGTTCCAACATATCTTCTTTAATCATCTTTTCAATCATATAATCTGAAGGAACAACTATATCGTAATTACTTCCACCTTGTTTTATCTTTAAATACATATCCTCATTCGTAACAAATGTTTCGTAATTAACTTTTATTCCGGTTTCCTTTGTAAACTCATCTAAAACCTCTTTATCTATATACTCTCCCCAATTATACATATTTACAACATTACCTTCTCTTTTATTACAAGACGAAAGTAGAAATATCATACAAAGTGAAAAAAGTACATTTAAAAATATATTCTTTCTAGTCATATAAAATACCATCCTCACTTTTCTTATTTATAATTAGTAAAAGAACTAGCATTGCAATAAACATCAATGTTGAAAGAGCATTTATTGACGGATTTATTCCTTTTCTAGCCATAGAATAAATTTGTGTACTAAGGTTAACAACCCCGTTTCCACTATTAAAATAAGCAATTACGAAGTCATCCAATGAAAGAGTGAATGCAAGTAATGCTCCCGCAAAAACACCTTGCTTTATTTCAGGTAAAATTACTTTCCTTAGAGCATAAAAAGGTGTTGCTCCCAAATCCATTGCAGCCTCAGGTAAAAATTTATTCATCTGTTTCATCTTTGGATAAACCGAAAGTATCACATAAGGTGTTGCAAGCACTATATGTGAAGCAAGCAATGTCAAAAATCCATAATCAATATTGAAAACTTTATATAATACCATTAAAGAAATGGCTATTACTATATCAGGATTTAAAACAGGAATATAGTTTAAATTTAAAACTACAAACTTTTCACTTTTTTTCATGTAATATATCCCGATAGCTGCAACAGTTCCTATAAAAGTTGCAATTATAGTAGTTAAAACCGCAATCAATATTGTATAATAAAGAGCTGTCAAAACCTCCTTATCATTAAATAATTCAACATACCATTTAAAAGTAATTCCTGTAAAAGAACCACGAAGTTTAGAATCATTGAATGAATACAATATAAGCACAAGAATAGGTGCATAGATAAATATAAATACAAGTGAAATATATAATTTTCTAAATTTATTTTCCATTTTCCACCTCTTTTGAATACTCAGGATCAAACTTATTCATTACGAAAAGCGATACTAAAATCATAACTAAAAGCACCATACTCATTGATGATCCAAAATTCCAATTTCCTGTTACTCTAAATTGTTGCTCAATAATATTTCCGATTAAGTTTTCTTTATTTCCACCTAGTAGAGCGGAAATTTCAAAAGTAGAAATTGCAGGAATAAATACCATTGTAATTCCTGTTATAACACCAGGTAAACTCATAGGAAATATCAATTTTGTAAAAGTTTTTACTCTATTTGCACCCAAATCATGAGATGCTTCAATGTATTCTTTATCTATCTTAATCAATGTCGTATAAATCGGTAAAATCATAAATGGTAAAAAGTTATATACCATTCCTATTAAAATGGATGTATTGGAATACATAAGATTTACAGTAGGTAATCCAAAAAATTTCAAAATGGAGTTTAAAAGACCATTTTTACTTAAAATACTAATCCAAGAATAAGTTCTTAATAAAAAGTTCATCCACATTGGAATTACAACCAACAAAATCATCATATTTCTTGTTTTAAGCTTAAACTTTGTAATAAAATATGAAAAAGGATAACCGATTATAAGGCACAAAATCGTAGATAAAACTGCCATTTTTAAAGATCTCAACAAAACTTTTATATAAGTCGGATTAAAAAATCTTTGATAATGTTCCATTGAGAAAATAAAGTTTTCTCCTCCATAGTCAACAGAATATTTTGCTATGAAAACCAGAGGAACAACAATAAAAATTACTAACCATACAACGTATGGATATGCAAACCTCTTAAATTTCATCTATATTTCTTTAGCTCCTTTTTTCATAATATGAATATTATCAGGTATAACTCTAAGTCCAACTTTTGATCCTATAGGCTTTGTAATTGTGGAATGAACCATATAATCAAAATCCCCAACCTTTACAAGTAATTCATAATGAACCCCTTTAAAAATCTCTGACTTTACAATACCAACTAACATTCCATCTTCTTCATCAACAAGTTCTAAGTCTTCAGGACGAATTACTACATCAATTTCTTCATTTGGTATAAAACCCTTATCAACACATTTGAACTTTCTATTTGAAAAACTTACAACAAAATCTTCATTCATAACTCCGTCTAAAATATTACTTTCTCCTATAAATGAAGCTATAAATGCATTTTTAGGTTCATTATAAATATCTATCGGAGTTCCAACTTGTTGGATTTTACCATCGTTCATAACCACAATTGTGTCACTCATTGTTAGAGCCTCTTCCTGATCATGAGTTACATAAACAAATGTAATCCCTACTCTCTTTTGAATATTTTTAAGTTCAACTTGCATGTCTTTTCTAAGCTGTAAATCCAATGCTCCAAGTGGTTCATCTAAAAGCAAAACTTTTGGTTCATTTACTAAAGCTCTTGCAATTGCAATTCTTTGTTGTTGCCCCCCACTTAAAGATAAAATAGATCTTTTTTCATATCCTTTTAAATTTACAAGTCTTAACATTTCTTTAACTTTTTCATTTATTATACTTTCTGACATTTTCTTTATTCTAAGTCCAAAAGCAATATTTTCATAAACATTCATATTCGGAAAAAGTGCATATTTTTGAAAAACTGTATTTATATTTCTCTCATAAGGAGGAACATTTGAAATATCTTTCCCTTCAAATAAGATTTTTCCACTTGTAGGAGTTTCAAAACCTCCAATAAGTCTTAATGTAGTTGTCTTACCACAGCCTGATGGACCTAAAAGAGTTAAAAACTCTTTATCTCTTATATATAAATTTATATTATCAAGAACGATATTATCTCCAAATCTCTTATTTATATTAACTAATTCAACAGCATGATTCCCCATATTTTCCTCCTAAAAACTTGGTGGATTTGTAATCCACAAAACTTTTGATTCTTTTTTAGATAAATTTATTATACTTCTTTCGAATTGACCACTTGTATAAAAACATTCACCCTCATTTAAAATATATGTCTTTGTACCAAGGTGAAGCTCAATTTTACCCTTTAAAACATAACCGAATTCTTCTCCTTCAAAAGGTTCATAAGTCCTTGAATAACTTTTATGCCCGTTTAAAGTTACTATTATCGGTTCCATTGAATTCTTTTGTGCATTTGGAACAATCCATTCTAATTTACTATTTCCATTTTCAAAAATAGTTTCAAAAGCATCAATTTTTTGAAAAACAAATTTTTCTTCTTTCTCTTCTTTAAAAAAATCTGAAATATTTGTTCCAAGCGCCTCTAAAACATCTTCTAAAGAACTAATTGAAGGAGATGTAAGTCCCCTTTCAAGTTGAGAAATAAAGCCTTTAGTAAGCTCTGCTCTCTCTGCAAGTTCTTCTTGTGTAAGTCCCAAAATAGTTCTTAAATTTTTTATTTTTTCTCCAATATCCAATTTTCTTTCTCCTATTTTTATAACACTATATTAAACAAATAATATCTCTATATTAAACAATAAATATTATATCACAAATAAATCTTTATTCAATAGATTTTTATTGAAAATTTAAAATTTTTTATAAAAATTTTAAAATATTAAACACTTTTATTTCTAAAAATTTTAAAAATTGTATTATTTAAAAAATATTATTAGAAAATCTAATCTAAAAGCTTATATTTATTAGAATAATTAATTAAATGTTTTTGATATTAATATTGTAAAACCAATCACTATGGTTTATAATATTCTTATATTTTATTTTTAATGTTTTTAATAAAAATATTAAAATATTTTATAAATTATTTTTACAGGAGGATTGTATGAAAAAAATTTTTTCCGGTTTTTTGGCATTATGTTTAGTTTTATCAATATTTACCACTAATTTTATAACTAAAGCTGAAGATAAAGCCAGTAAAATCATTCTAACAATCAACACTTCCAAGATTTCCGGGAAAAACGTTGATACACTTTTAAAAAACGGAGAATACGAAAAGGTAAAAGAAATTAATTCAAATTCTCTAAATATTGCAAAAGAAAAAATATATGAAGTTATAGGAGACTTTAAAGAACTTTCTAGAGACGAGTTTCTTCTACCATTTATTTCATTCGAAGCAACTAAGGCTCAAATAGCCAAGTTAAAAGATTTAGACTTTATTAATAGTATTGAACAAGATACTGAATATAAAGTCGATTTAAAACCTAATATTGCAAGACCTACCCCTCGTAGTTCAGCACATGCAACAAAATTAATAGGTATTGATGATGAACTTTTTAAAAAATATGACGGGCGTGGAGAAGTTGTAGGAGTTATTGATACAAATTTTGATCCGACTCATGAAGTTTTCAAATTGGATAATAATATTAACCCTGCTATAACAAAGGAAGATATTAAAAAACTTGTAAAACATAAAAATGGAGAAGATAAAAATTTCACTGAAGATAAAGTGTACTTTAATTCAAAAGTTCCATTAGCATATCATTATGTAAATGAAAATTCAAACTTAAATCCTGAAAAAACAGAAGAAGGACATGGACAACATGTCTCCGCTGTTATTGGTGGAAGCCAAACTAAAATCAATAATAAATACGATTGGCGAGGAGTAGCTCCGAATTCACAACTTTTAATGATGAACTGTTTTGTGAACGAAGGAACATCCTCAACTTATTATATAAAAGCCATAAGTGACGCTGTATATTTAAGAGCATCTGCAATAAATATGAGTCTTGGAAAACCTAAAGGAACAGTAAAAACTCATAATGCAAAAGATAAAAGTGTAGCTGAAATAATTGATAGAGCGACTTCTGTCGGTACAAATGTTGTTATTGCCGGTGGTAACGAAGGTGAATATCAAGGAGATATTTCTACAGATCATCCCGACTTTGGAACTATCGCCTCTCCCGGTATTCAACAAAGTGCTATAACAGTAGCTTCTGTGGAAAACAATTCATATATAGCAAAATATTTATCCATAGGTAATGAAAAAATTCCTTATTATGAAGTTAAAGATAGAACTTTTTCTAATAATACTTTTAATATAGTTGATTGTGGCGAAGCATTAGAAGATGATAATCTTCCAAATGTTAATGGAAAAGTAGCTCTCGTTAAACGTGGTGGCGATACTTTTAATAATAAAATTAAAAGATTAGAAGATGCCGGAGCAATAGGTGTTATTATTTATAACAACGTATTAGGTTCTTTTTCAATGTCTTTAGATAATTCTTCAACAATTCCGGCAATTGGAATTTCTATGGAAGACGGAGAAAAATTAAAGGCGAAAGCTCCAACACAAATTAATATTTCAAATGAAGAAGATTTAGTAAAAAATCCTTTAGAAGGAAGAATGAGCAGTTTTTCAAATTGGGGACTTACTTCTGACGGAATCCTAAAGCCTGATTTAACTGCTCCGGGCGGTCATATATACTCTGCAAAAAACGGCTCCGGGTTTGTAGAAATGAGTGGTACTTCAATGGCTACTCCTCATGTTTCCGGTGCAGTTGCTCTAGTTTCACAAAGTTTAAAAGAAAGACCCGAATTTAAAAACTTAAGTATTGCTAATAGAGGAAAATTAATTAAGACAATACTTATGAATTCAGCAAAGCCTCTAAATGATAAAGAAAATAATGTACCTGTTTCCCCTAGACAACAAGGGGCAGGTGTAGTTGATATGAAATCTGCTGTAGAATTAGATTTTACTGTTGTAGATAAAAATACTAATGTTCCTTCAACTTTTATTAAAGGAATAAATGATACCATTACTTTAAAATTAAAGATTAAAAACTATTCTAATCATTCAAAAGAAATTACACCATCTGTAATTGTAACTATTGATGAACATAAAGGAAAGAAAAATTTATTAAAACCTACAGAATTATTTACTAAAACATTAGAAGATCAAAAATTCACAGTAGGAGCTAATCAAGAGATAGAAAAAGAAATAACTATTCCGGTTGAAAATTTAGACAAACTTAAAGATTTTGAAAAAGGTGCTTTTATTGAAGGATTTTTAACTTTGTCAGGTAATGATGGCAAAAAAGCTAATTTCCCATTTGTTACTTTTAAAGGAGATTTTAATAATCTTTCTGTAATTGAAAAACCGGTTTATGAATTTGATTTTAATAAAGAAAATCCAATGTTCTGGAATTTAAAACCAATATCAAATGCTTGGCACAGATTCATGACTCATATTGAAAGCAAAATTGATGGTAAACCAACCGTATTAGGTATGGATAATTTTGATGAATTAAACGAATTAAAGAAGGCACAAAAAGATACAGAAATAAAACCGAAATTTAGCAAAAAATTAGTAATCAGCCCTAATGGAGATGGAAAATTGGATGAAATCAGCTTATACTCTGTTTTTACTAGAAATGCTGATGCAAGATATGAAATTAGAAATTCAGAAAATAAAATAGTATCAGAACAAAAAGATTCAAAATTTTTCCTAAAAAATATTTCCGACTGGGCAGATAAAGAAGATTTAAATGAAAACTTCTTAGGATATACTAATATTGACATTGGAAATCTAAGCAATCAAAAAGATGGAGATTATACTCTTAATATAATAGCTAAACCAACAATTGAAGGTGCAAAAGAGCAAAAGCATTCTATTAAATTTTCAATAGATAAAGAAGCACCTAAATTTAAAGATGCTAAATTTGATAGTGAAAGTAAGAAATTTACTTTCACAGTAGAAGATGCTAATGATATTAAATCTGTAAAAGCAACAGGAATAGAAATGGTAGCACCTTACCCATCTTTTCCTGATTATAAAGTTCCAAAAGAAGTTGAACTCGAAGTTAAGGAAATTGGAGAAAATAAATACGAAATCCAATTAAAAGATGACACTAATTTAAAAGATATTCAAGTTACAGCGACAGATATTGCCTATAATGAATATACTGAAGACTGTGAGATTATGACTTCTAATACTAAACTTGGTAAACTTGAGGTTGTTGCAACAACAGAAGATGGAGAAAATGTACCTATAAATTATGACCTTTATGACCAAAATAATAAAATAGTAAAGAACACTAAAAAGCTTAGAAACGGCAAATATACTTTTGTATATAAATTCTGCTCTATCGAATACAAATTGATTGGAGAAAATACAGATCAAGAATTTGAAATAAATGACGAAAACTTGAATAAAAAAATAGAGTTAAAATTTGAAAAGCAAAAAATAGGACAAAAAATGGTTCTTGTAAGAGGTACAGGAGATTTATCTTATAAAGATTTTAAAATCACCGCTACCAATGTAGATAATCCAAAATTAAAATTTGAATTAAAGCAAGAAGTTGAAGATACACCTCAATTTTTCTTAAATGCTCCTTATGGAAAATATAAGATAAATGTTGATATTACAAATCCAAATAAAGCTTTAAAATATGATTATGAACTTAGTACAAAAAATCAAAAAAATATTTCAGAAATAACAATAGATGAAAATTCACTTAACAACAGAATAGACCTGCTATTCTCAGAAAGTAAATTTAAAGTTGTTCCAATTACAAAAGGATATGATGGACATATTGATTATATGGGAATGAATCTTTCTGTTGGCCAACCTGTTAATATTAGAAGCATTGGTAGAGGACGTTCAGAAATAGTTCCTAAAGAGATTCCGGAAGGATATTATGTTGTTCCGGGTATGCAAACTGTAAAACTAACAGAGGAAAACCCTGTGCAAGAAGTTGTTTTTGAATATTTTAAAGAAACTGAAGAAGATAAATTTTCGCTATTAATTCAAGATAATGGAAATGAAAAAGGAATAACTACAAAGTATAAGATTTATAACTATAACGAAAGATTTAATTTTGAAAAAGGAAAAGTTAGTTTAGATTATACTCCTGGTATGAAACTTAACCCGGGTTGGTATTGTATAGAAGCTCAAGAAGAAGAATATGGAGAATATAAAGCTCAAGCTAATGAACCTACTCCTACTTACAACTTAAAAGAAAAAGTCATAGAAGTTAAAAGAGGAGAGAAAAATATTACTATAGGATTTACTTGGGGAAAAAATAACGAAAATAACTTTGTTGAAAAATATCCAAGAAAAATTAATGTAAATATTCCTGAAAACTATCCAAATGATGAGCTTAAATTGGAAATTAGAAAGAAGAATTCAAATGAAGTTGTTGTAAAACATACTTACAAACAATCAGATGAGAATACTCATTCAGTACTTATTCCAAGCGGTTCAGGATATGATGTAGTTGTAACAAATTTAGCTAGTGGATATACTTGTCCTAATGGAGAAGCTTGGGTATTCGGTGCGGAAGGACATCCAATAAATTTAAATATTACTAAAGAAGTTATTGATGGAAAAGAAATAGATTTTAAGTTTAAAGCCGGTGATACGCAAGTTCCAAATGTAAAATTCAAATTAAATGAATTGGACTTTAAATCCGGAAAGAATATAGTTGAATTAGGTAAATATAAAGTAGAAATAGTAAGTCCTGAAAGTTATAAAGGTAAAAATATAGATAAGGAAATTGAAATTACAAAAGACACTGGTGAAATTGTAGTAAATCTTGAAAAAATTAAAAAAGGAAGCATTGATATTAAACTTGAATTTATTGATACAGCTAATAAATTAAGCAAAATTGAACTTGATGGAAAAGAAATTTCCCTATCAGGAAATAAAATGCCTGTTTCAATCGGAGAACATAAACTTGAAATTACAGATATTGACGGAAAAATTTCAGACTATGAAATCTCCCCTAATGCAGTAAATAATTTTAATTTAAGCTTGGAAAATCCTGATCAAGTATTTAATTTCAAAATTAAAAGAAAATCAAGCAGTATAGATATTACAGAATTGAAAGCCTTAGTAGGAGAAAGCAAACAAATCAAGGAATCCGAAAAATATCTAAATGCTATTGATGAATTGAAAGAATTATATGATAATTCAATAAAAGCGGGACAAGAATTAATTGACAACGAAAATAGTAGAAATGAATTTACAGTTAAGAAGGCTGTAGAAGATATTAAACTTGCAAAAGATTCTTTAGACGGAGATAAACCTTATGCAAAACTTGTTAAGAAACTTAATAATTTAATTGCTGAAAAAGATTCAATTACTGATGGACATCTATATGTAAATTCTAATGAAGAAGATAATGAAGCATATTTAGAAGCCATTGAAAATGCTAAAAACTTATTAAAAGTAAATTTCAAACTAAATGAACTTGAAACTGCTATAAAAGATATTGAAAATGCTAAAGCAACAATGGGTTATGTAATTAAAATTAAGGTTAATGGCGATGATATTCCAAAAGATTTAAAAATAAAAGCTATTAATTTAATTACAGGAGAAGAAATTGAACTTGAAAACAAAGGTAATTCTTTTGAAAAGGCTGTTTTACTTGGAAAATATAAAATAAAAGTAGAATTAAACGAAAACTACAATGTTGATAAAAACAATATTGAAGTTGAACTTACAAAAGATAAAACTGCAGAAGATACTATTTCAATTTCTAAAAAAGAAGTACCTCAAAATCCGGATGAAACTCCAAACAAAATAGAATTCCAATATGGAGATAATCAAACTGTTACTGTTGGAGGAAAAATATCTGATATTAAGATCAGCGAAGATATTTCAAAATTTGTTAGAGTTTTAGTTGACGGAAAAGAATTAGGTAAAGAGTTTTATTCAGCTACAAAAGGAAGTACAGTTATAAAATTCAATGATAATTTTGCCCCTACTTTAGCAGTTGGTACACATAAACTAGTATTTGAATTTATTACAGGTAAAATAGAAACATCTTTAACAATGGTTAAAAAAGATGATGTACCAAGTGATAATAACAATAATAATAACAATGATAATATTAACAGACCTAACCATAAACCTAATAATAAAATTGATAATAATAAAAACAAGAACAAATTAGTAAAAACAGGGATTTCTAATAGTTCAATATTATTATTATTATTTGCACTATCTGCTATTCTATTAGGTACATTAACTATTAGTAAGAGAGTTAAAAAATAAATTTTTTAAAAAAGACAGAAATTTTTAAAATTTCTGTCTTTTTCATTATTTATTTCTTTTTTTAAATGTAAAAGCAGTTCCAATTAAAGCAAGTCCAGTTAAAACTAATGAATAACTTGATATTGCTGTTCTTGGTAATGAACTTCTATTTTTAGTTTTTTCTATAATAGGTTTTTTTACTGTTGTTTTATATAAAATTGCATACTTTGAAAAATGATTTGTTTTGAATGTTACTTCTTTTTCTGTTTGTGTAAATTCTCTTTCTTCAATATTTCCATTATCATCTACATAATATACTTTTTCAACTTCTTTTCCATTTTCTTTTTGTAAAGTTACAAAATACTCTCCATTTGGTAACTTATTATTATTTCCGTCTTTATTTTTAAAACTAATATCAAATAAGTTATAAACTTTTCCATTTAGCTTATTTACTTTTTCATTTAACTTTTCAACATTAAATTTTAAATCCTTAAAATCAAAAGTTTTACTTTCAACCTTATTTCCATTTTTATCAGTTAATATGTGATTGTTTTTTTGTTTATCTTTATTTTTATCACCTATTTTTTGAATATCTTTATCTGTTATACTATCTCCACCTGGCTTATAAAGTCCAAATCCCCAAAAATCTGCATAATATCCATCTATCCAAGTATTTCTTTGAAGCTTCCCTTCTTCATTAAAATACATATATTCTTCAAGTTTTTGCCATCCTGTCTTCATAAGATTAGTTTTAGTATCAAAGAAATAGATGTCTCCATTTATTAAATTTAATCCAATAGCATATTCTCCGCTTTTCTTTCTGAACTTTTTTCCACCACTAACAGTTTCAAAATTTCCTTCATCATAATTAATATCAAGAATTACTTTTTCTGAATTTGTTAATTTAAACCATGTATTATAAATATATGCTCCACTTCCTTGAAAAAGCATCTCATTACCTTTACTGTCAAATAGTTTAAATTTTTCTAAAAATCCAACTACCGTATAGACTTCACTACCTACAGGATATTTTTCTCCCGGTTTATATTTATGTTCTTTTCCATCATAAACTACCTTAATATCTTCTACAAATTTTTTTGCTCTTTCAGTAATTTCAATAGTAACTTTTTTATCTACTTTTTCAGTCTCAATAACAACATCAATCCGTTCTTTTGGTCTATATGAGATTTCATAAGAATCTTCAATAAGCCCATTATCTCTATCTGTATCTCTAAGATACATCTCTTCTCCATTGAAAAAAACTTTTTTTAGCTTATAACTTTCATTATTAATAACCAAATATTTTTTTACAGCTATTCTAACATCTCCACCTTTAAAATGCTTTAAAACCTCGTCTAAGTTAATAAACCATTTTTCATTACCGTTGTAATTTACAGTAATCTTTTCCTTTTCCTCTGCAAATGACGTTTTTGCATTTTCTTTTACAATTCCAACACTTGACAAAGTAAGTGCAAATAGAATCATATTTAATAGAAATTTCTTTTTCATTTCTTCCTCCTTTGTAAATAACATTTTACGCATATTATTATATATATATTGTCAAGTATTTTTCAGAATTAAATAAGAACCCCACCCTTCCACGATGCTTCGCATCGGGTGGGTTCCCGGGAACCTTGTTGTTTCACAATAAAAAATGAAGAGTCTCCTCTTCATTTAGAATTTTCTATTTCCCTATTTTTTCTTCTCTTCCATAATAAAAAAGATATTGTTGTGCATAACCTGCGTATTTGCCAAATATTCTATCAGCTTCTTTTGAAATTTTTTTTACTGGAGTTTCTTCTTTTATAAATAATTCTTCCATCACCCTTTTAATCCAAATATCAACCGGAAAAACTTCTCCCCTTTTGTATGAGAATAACATTATACAATCAGCAACTTTATTACCAACGCCTGCGAATTTTAATAATTCTTCTCTTAAAGTATCTGTTTCTAAATTTTCAAAATTATCTAAATCAATTTTTTCATTTAAAATCATATTTACAGTATCAAAAATTCTCTTATCTCTAAAGCCAACTTTTGCGAATTCTCTTAAGTCTTCTACAGTAGCCTTACTTAATTCTTCAATAGTTGGAAAAGAATAGTATTTTCTATTTTCATCTTCACAGATATATTTTCCATATCTCATAGAGATTACTTCAATAGATTTTTTTATTCTTGGAATCATATTATTAGCTGAAATTATAAAACTTATTAACATTTCAAAATGATTTTGATTTAATATCCTAATTCCTTTTCCATAATCCATTGCATTTGCCAAAATTTCGTTGTTTGACAATGTTTTTCTTATCTCCTTATAGTTTGTATTCAAGTCAAAGTAATCCATCCAAATTTCGTTAAATTCTTCCAAATTAGTGCCTTTAAATATAACCTTATTATCATCATTTAAAACATTTAAAACTCTGCCTAAATGTACTGTTGTAAAACTTCCATCTGTTTCTTCATACCATCTAAAAGCCTGTCCACAAGTAAAAATAGCTTTTGCATCAAAATTTTCAACATTTTCTAAAATTACTAAATTATCTTTTTCATAAAGTTTCATTATTTTTTCGCCTTTGTCTTAGATTTATGTTGTTTAATAATTGCAGATAATTTTTCAACATTTTCCTTATCTAGAGGAATAGTTAGAACTTCATCTTTTAAATCTCCTGAAACTACAACTTCATAAAATTTATCACTTATAGCTCCCCATTTTTTAATTTTTTTAAATTCTCCAAATTTTCCGTCAAAGCAGAATCCATTTTCCCCTATATATAATTTATCAAGAGAAACTATAGAATAAGTTACACCTATCAAAACATATACTATACTATATAAATCTTGAATTTTTACTGCATATACAATTCCAAAACCAACTAATGCTATAGATAGTCCGAATAATACTTTTCTACCCCTAAGACTCATAGTTGTTATTTCCCCGGTTAATTTTTTTCTAGTTTGAAAAATCGCTACTATTTTTTTAATTACATATATTAAAATTATACCAAATACTATTAATAAAAAATCATTACTCCCCATAAAATCCTCCATATAAATTAAGTAGAAGCAAGCTTCTACTTAATTTTAATTATCCTCTGTTTCAGTTTTTTCTACTTCAGTAGTTTCTGTAGTAGTTTCTTCAATAATTTCTTCAGCGGAAACTACTTCTTCAACCACATTTTGTTCTTCAACTTTATTTTGTTCTTCAAAAACTATTTCTTCTTGAGTTTCTTCCTTTTCTTCTTCAATACCCATATATTTATTATACATAGTTTCAAAGTCTTTTCCACTAATAGTTTCCACTTCAAGCAGTTTTTTAGCTATTATGTGTAAAAATTCGATATTATCTCTTAAAACTCCTTGTGCAGTTTCATAAGCCTCATCAAGTAAATCCTTAACCTCTTCATCAATAAGTTTTGCAATATCTTCAGAATAAGTTCTTCCTTTTCCAAAATCTCTGCCTAAGAAAGTTTCTTCTTCTCCCATATCGTAATTTATAGGTCCAATTTTACTACTCATTCCGTAAGTTGTAACCATACTTCTTGCGAGTTTAGTTGCTCTTTCAATATCATTAGATGCACCTGTTGTAAAATCTTCAAAAATTATAAGTTCTGCTGAACGGCCACCTAGCATCATTGCAAGTCTAGATTTCATAGCTTTTACAGTCATATATTGACTATCTTCATCTTGAGAATAAGCTGTAAATCCACCGGCTCTTCCTCTTGGAACAATAGTTATCATTTGAACAGGATCTGATAATGGTACAAATCTTGAAACAATAGCATGTCCCGCTTCATGATAAGCTGTAATATTTCTATCTCTATCAGTTACAACAGCAGATTTCTTTTCAGGTCCAGCAACAACTTTTATAGCTGCTTCTTCAAATATTCTCATAGGAATACTCTTTAAATTTTGTCTTGCAGATAATAGAGCCGCTTCATTACACAAGTTTTCAAGATCTGCAGGAGTAAATCCTGTTGTATGTTTAGCAATAGCCTTAAGATCAACATCCGGATCCAATCTTTTATTTCTAGTGTGAACCATAAGTATTGCTTCTCTTTCTCTTACATTAGGAATACCTACATAAATTTGTCTATCAAATCTACCCGGTCTTAAAATAGCCGGATCCAGAATGTCAGGTCTATTTGTTGCAGCCATAACTATGATTCCTTCATTAACACCAAAACCGTCCATTTCAACAAGCAATTGGTTTAATGTTTGCTCTCTTTCATCATGTCCACCGCCAAGTCCTGCACCTCTTCTTCTACCAACAGCATCAATTTCATCAATGAAAATAATACAAGGAGCATTCTTTTTAGCTTCCTCAAACAAATCTCTAACTCTTGAAGCTCCAACCCCAACAAACATTTCAACAAAGTCGGAACCACTTATACTAAAGAATGGAACTTTTGCTTCACCTGCAACAGCTCTTGAAAGATAAGTCTTACCAGTTCCCGGAGGACCTACAAGCAAAACACCTTTTGGAATTCTAGCACCTATATCGCTATATTTTTTAGGAGATCTCAAAAAATCTACTATTTCCTGTAATTCTTCCTTTTCCTCTTCAAGACCTGCTACATCATTAAATGTAACTTCATTTTTCTTATCCTTATGAAGTCTTGCCTTGCTCTTTCCAAAATTCATTACCTTGCCCCCACCTTGAGCTTGTCTCATAAATAGGAACCATAGGACTCCAAGTCCTACTAAAATTATAAGAGTTGGTAATATTTCCAGATAAAAAGGCTTTGTGGGCTCAGCTTTTCCATTATATTTTAAAGTATTATTATCTACCTTAGCTTTTAAATAATTTTCATAAAATTGTAGTCTAAATTCTTGTGGTAGATAAGTTTTAAATTCTGTTTTATTTTTATCATTTAATTTTCCAGTTATATATGAACCCTGAGTTGTTATCTCAGAAACTTCATCATTCTTTATTTTTGATACAATCTCTGTAACTGTATATTCCTTAACTACAGGAGCTGAAGTTTTTATGACAAAGAAATATGCAGTTAAAAACAAGATTGGTATCAAATATATAAGATACGCTTTTGTTTTTTTATTCACGCTTTCCCTCCTATTATTTTATTTATAAACTTCTTCTTTCAAAGAAATAATATATGGTAAATTTCTATATGACTGATTATAATCTAGTCCATAACCAACTATAAAATCATTTGGAACTTCAAAACCTACAAAGTCACCTGAAATTTCAACAAGTCTTCTTTCAGGCTTATCTAACATACTTGCAACTTTAACAGTTTTCGCTCCTCTTTCTTGAAAATAATGTAATAGATATTTTAAAGTTTTTCCGGTATCTATAATATCTTCAACTATTAAAATATTCTTTCCTGTAACATCTGCCTCTAAATCTTTTACAATTTTTACAATCCCACTTTGAGATGAATTCCCATAAGATGAAATTGCCATAAAGTCTATTGAAATAGGTAAATTTACAAATCTGATTAAATCAGCAAAAAATAAAGTAGACCCCCTTAAAATACCAACTACTACAAGTTCAGCTTCATCGTTTTCATAATATTTAGTTATTTCTGTCCCTAGTTCTTCAACTCTATTTTTTATAGTTTCTTCATCAAATAACAATTCTTTCATATCTGACTTAACGACACAATCTAATCTCTCCATAAAATCTCCTTTGATAAAACTCTAATTTTTATAATATCATCCTGATTATCGACTAAATACTTATTGGCTCTTCTAATATTAGGAAGCCAAATAATATTATTATCAATTTCAAAAACAGGTATATTATCTCTCATATCCTTGCTAATTTTTTCATCAATAAATATATCTTTTAATTTTTTCTTTCCAAATTCAAATTCTAAAAAATCTCCATTTTTTCTATTTCTGATTTTCAACAATTTAAGATATCTTTTATTAATAAAAAGCATATCCTTGTTTTGTTTTAATTTATTAAATTCTTCAAAACATGACTGCTCTATAATTATATCAAAAAACTTAGTAGAATACAAAGAAAAATCTAAATTTTCATAATAAAAATCTGTTTTCAAATTTATAAAAACATTTTTATCATAGATAAGAAGTTTATTATATTCATTTTTAAAGATTACATTTTTTATCTCTATATATTTACCCGTTTTTGTAAAAATCAAATTGTCAATTTCTTCAATTATTTTATAATTTATACCATCCGGATCTTTACTAATAAACTCATAAAATTCCCTATACATAATATTTCTAAAGGACTTAGATTGATGTTTTAATTTTTCTATATCAACCAATATTTTTTCTTTATTAAATTCCCAAAGAATTCCTTCTTTTGAAGCAATATATTCTCTTGAAATATTACTATAGTCAAAAGCAATATTTGAAAGTCTTGAAAGGGAGTCAAGAATTCTAGGATTATATTCATTTTTTAATATCGGAAATAAATTTAATCTAATTTTATTTCTTAAATACATATCTTCAAAATTTGTTTTATCTTCAACAAAAGGAATTTGATTTTCTTTTATATAGTTTTCAATCTCATCCCTTGAAAAATCCAAAATTGGTCTAATTAAATCTCCTCTTTCGGATTGAATTCCTATTAGCCCATTAATCCCAGTTCCTCTTAAAATTCTCATAATAACAGTTTCTGCCAAATCGTTTTTATTATGAGCTGTTGCAATATAGTCAAGATCTTCAATTCTTTTTATTTGATCAAAAAATTTATATCTTAAAGTTCTTGCCCCTTCTTCAATAGACAATTTGTTTTCATTTGAAAAAAGAAGAACATCTTCCTTTTTAGAATAAAATTTTAAACCATATTTTTCACATTGAGATTTAACAAATGTTTCATCTCTATCAGCATCATCTCTTAAAGAATGGTTAAAATGACAAACTACTAAGTTTAATTTTAATTCATCTTTAAAAGCATTAAACAAATCCAACATAGTCATAGAATCTTTTCCACCTGATATGGCAAGTAAAATTCTAGAACTATCAAGATTAAAGTTTTTTAAATTTTTAAAAAATTTATTTTTCATAAAAATTAAAAAACCGAGTAAAAACTCGGCTCCTTTCTTTACTAAATTAAACTAATCGTTATCCTTATACTTTACTACTACTTCGTCTTTTTCTATCATCCTAAGTTTTTCTCTAGCTACTTTTTTAATAAATTCTTCACTATCAACTTTTTTAAGATTATCTTTTGCTTCTGTAATTTCAGCATCCAGCTTTTCTTTTCTCTCTGTTAAAGTTTGAATTTTACTATTTAGTCTGTTTTTTTCCTTAACTTGATAAATAAAAGTTTTTCCAAAAACGAGACAAAATGTAAAAAATATTAAACTATAAAATCTAATTCTATTTTTATTTCTCTTATTCATCAAGTCATCACCTCTTTCTACTATAAATTATATAACAAACACTATAATTTTTCAATACTTTCACAGATTTTCATACATTTTCTGTGCATCTTCTTTCTTTTGGCTATCAGTTATATCTAAAACTCTAATTTTAACTTCAGAATTTCCAAATTTCAATTCTATAATATCTCCAACTTTAACTTCATCGGAAGGTTTCATAGCTTTACTGTTTCTAAAAACTCTTTCTTTTTCGCAAGCCTCTTTTGCAATAGTTCTTCTTTTAATCAGTCTTGAATTTTTTAAAAATTTATCGATTCTCATTAAATATTATACTCCAAAACAGCATCTATTTGATATTCTTTATTTCTTTCTCTACCTTTCAAGTCTGTCAATTCCATTAAAAATTGCATTGAAACAACTTCCGCTCCTTGAGACTCAATCAATTTTGCACAAGCATTAATTGTTCCACCGGTAGCAAGCAAATCGTCAACTATTGCAACTCTATCTCCACTTTTCAATGCATTTTTACAAATTTCAAGAACATCTGTTCCATATTCTAATGCATATTCAAAAGATACAGTTTCTCCAGGTAATTTACCGGGTTTTCTAACTGGAATAAATCCTATATTTAGAGCATAAGCTACAGCAGAGCCAAAGACAAAACCTCTTGCTTCCGGTCCTACTATATAATCTATATTTCTATTTTCTAAATGTTTTTTCATAATATTTACAGCTTCTTTAAAAGCTTCTGCATCACTAATTAAAGTAGTTATATCCTTAAAACTGATTCCTTCTTTTGGAAAACCATCTATAACTCTAATCTTTGATTTTAAATCCATAATTTCCTCCTAAATTTATGTTGGCTACTCATTATATAACATTTTAACTTTTTTTGCAATAATTTAGGAGAATTTATTGAATTAAAATATATTTCTATTAATCATTATTATATTTTAATAAATCTTCCTGTAATTGTAAAAGTCCAAGCCTTCCTAAATGTGTAGCATCTTTGAAAAAATATTTTGTATAAGAATATTTACTATAGTCAATTAAATTTACATTATTTTTTGCTGAAATATCTCTAATTCTTTTATAAAAGTATTCTATCTCATCCTTTGGAACACCTGTATAGTCAGCCCAATGTCCTTGAAGCGGAACTAAAATAAGATTAACTTTAAAGCCCAAATCTCTTGCAACATCCAAGAACAATTGTAAATCTCTATATTCTTCTTCACTTCTATACTTTGTATTCTTTGCAGAGTTTTTTAACTTTGCAAAATTTTTTCTGAAATTCTTATCAAAATATTTATTATACATAAAAAATTTATTTTCATTAGATTCTTCTTTTGCAGTATCTAGTGCTTCTTTTCTAAGTTTTTCCCAGTCAAATCTTTCAGGAGCTTTTTTATCATTTACACTGTCATCTCTATGATATGATTTTAAAAACTTACTATTTGCAATCAATTTGTACTTTTCAGCATTAGCATTGTTTATTGTCTTATCCACAGGATTATCTCTTTTTAATCTTTCAACTATTCCAGTTACAATATTATTATTTTTTGAAAGCTCCAAAATTCTATTATAGATTTTCTCTTTTGTTTCTTTAGAAATCTTTTTGTTTTTATATAAATTATACAAATGATCTATTGAAAATCTAGGTTGAAAAGCTTCAGGGCTCATTCCATTTTTTTCAAACCATTGCATAGATAATATTAAATTAACAGTTTTTACCGGTGATTTTTCTCCAATTGAACCCAAAGTTATAGCTTGAATTATAGATTGATAAAATCCCTCACCAATTTGCATAATATTTCTATCTGAATAATCCAAAAATTGTTTTGGATGTTCCTTCCAATCATTTGTTACTATAAGTTCAGAAGAACCTAAAAGTATTATAGTCCCTTTTCCTATATTTTTTATTATAGCATCATGAGATTTATATTTATTTGGAGAATCATTATATCTTATAGAATTATTCTGAACGGATAACTCATCAAACTCCTTTTTCTCCTTTTTAGTATAAAAATGTAAAAATGTAGAAGAAATAACTAAAGATAAAATTATTGCTACACTTAATGCTTTTAATCTCTTCATAAACACCCCTAAAAATTATTATATATTAATTTACGACATTAACATCGTACAATACTCAAAAAAATTATAGATTTTTAAAAAATCTATATAAATATTAAAATTTTTAAAAACTCCACAAAATTATCCTAAATAATTTTACAGTAGAAACTTTAAATAAAACTAAAAAATTATTAGAATACTATTAATCATATAAATAGAGAATACCATCTGTATAATTAAATTACCTTAAAAAACAAGAATGAAACTCTCTTTTGAGAATAATATTATATCACAAAATCATAAAAAAGCAAAAAATCAATATTAAGTAACTCTTACAATTTGATATGATAATATTTAAACTCAATAATATATGTTGAAAAAAAACAACCTATATGATATAATTTATCCGTTGATTATGGAGTATTTTAGGTTTTTTAGCTACTTTTTAAGTATATGAAACTTAAAAAAACTGTATTTTTTTACATAATATATGAATTTAATTTTATATAAAAATTTGTATATGACAACTATTAGGAGACATTATGAAAAGATTAAAAGCATTAGCAATTTCACTAATTTTATCTATTTTTATTTCTTCTTCCATACTAATATTTTATTCAAAAAATATTGAGAAAAATATAATTGTGAAAAATAATAGTATAAAATATAATACTTTGTATTCAAAGTATAATTCTTATGATGTATTGACAAAAAATATAGATAAAAATACAATTTTACTTATGGGATCGTCAGAACTTGTAGCAACATTGGAAAATGAGGAACACCCAAAACAATTATTAAATTACTCTGATAAGAATATTATGCAAATAGGTGGAGGTCATTACCAAAGTTTATTGCAAGCTATTATTTTAGGTTCAATAGGAAATAATATACCAGTAAAAAAAGTTAATTTAATAATATCTATGCAGTGGTTCGAAAAAAAAGGTTTAGAAAAAGAAGCTTTTGAAAGTAGAGTTTCATTAGATCATCTTTACCATTTCTTTGAAAATAAAGATATTTCAAAAAATACCAAAGAAAAACTTTATAATAGAATAAAGGATTTGACTGATTCAACAAGTTTTATACTATCAAATGTTGAAAATGTTTATAAACCTAATTATTTATATCAATTTATAAATCCTATTTTGAAATATAAATATAGTTTAAAAGAAAAAAGAGACTTTGTAAAAAAATATAAATATGATAATTCTATAAATAAATTAGAATTCAAAGAAATAAATTGGGAAACTTTAGAAAAAGAAGCTACTAAAAGAGCAGAAAAAGAAACAGATAATAACAAATTTTACGTAGAAAATAAATATTATAATGAATATATAAGAAATGATTTAAAAAAATATGAAGGTTATATGAGTAACCAGAATTATTCGGAAAGTCCTGAATATGATGATTTGAAATTATTTATTGAAATAGCAAAAGAACTTGGATTTGAAGTGAATATAATAATGATTCCGTTGCAAGGATATTGGGCAGATTATACTGGAATACCAAAAAAATCCATAGAAGAATTTTATGATAAAATAAAACAAATAGTGAAAGAAAATCAAGTACATCTTACAGATTATAGTATGTATTCATATAAACCGTATTTTTTTAACGATATAATGCATTTGGGAAGATTAGGTTTTATACAATTACAAAAAGATTTACTAGAATTTAACAAATAAAATTAAGATAAAGGAGTAATATTATATTTACTCCTTTTTCAAGTGAAAATTTACAAAAAATAGAATAACTTGACATTACACTATTCTTTACGTCCAGTGAGTTTCTAAGAATATTCTTATTTAATAATAAGAACCCCACCCTTCCACGATGCTTCGCATCGGGTGGGTTCCCGGGAACCTTGTTGTTTCACAATAAAAAAGGTTGAAAATTTGAAAAACTCAACCTTAAATTTTATCATTAAAAATTACTATATATAAAATCTTTTACAACATTAAAATCATACAATACACTAAAAATAATTAGTGAGGAAATCATTAATGTATAAAATGCAACTCTAAATATAAATTCCTTTGTTTCTTTTTTTACCATAATCTACCTCTTAATACTTTTAAAATATATACAAATTGTTCAGAGAATATAAAAAATCCGAACATAACTAAATTAAAGGTAACAAAGATAGATGAGTACTCAAACCATTTTTTACTCTTATTAGCCTTATAAAATTTAGTTTTTTGGAAATACTCAGTAAATGCAAGAATAATCCCATGATATAAACCATATAAAAGATAACTTAAGTTTAATCCGTGCCATATCCCCATAACTGTCATATTAACTATATATGCAACCATTGCTGTTATTAAAGAACTTTTTATAATTTTTTTCTTAAACATAGCAAAAACAAGTCTGCTAAAAATAAAATCTCTAAACCAATGTGATAAACTGATATGCCATCTATTCCAGAAATCTTTCATATCTTTTGCTAAAAACGGTTTATTGAAGTTCATTGGTGTTTCAATTCCAAATATTTTACTAACTCCAACAGCCATTAAACTATATCCGGCAAAGTCAAAAAACAAATAAAATCCGTATAGATACATATACATTAACATATTAGGAATTGTATAGCTTGCATCTAAAATAGCACTTGACTTATCAAAAATTAATTGTGATAAAATCATTTTATAAACAAGCCCTTGTAAGATATATTCTATCCCTTTTCCTAAATTGTCCAAATATTCATTTTTACTAATTGTTTTTTCCAAATCTTTAAAAAATCTTCTACTTCTGTCAATCGGACCTGATGAAAGTGTTGGAAAAAATATCATAAAAGATAGATAGTCGACAAATTTTACCTCTTTTATCAACTTATCTTTTATCTCTATAAGCATTTGCATTACTTTAAAAGTTATATATGATATCCCTAGAAAACCCAATTTATAATTAATTTTTGTAAAAGGTAATATACGAGCTAGAATAAGTGGTAATAAACTTAAAATTATAAATATAGAAACTCTGTCAAAATTTTTCTCAATTTTCAACTTTAAATATATTTTTATCAACACGAACTCATATATTACAAAAATAATTAATGATATTAGTGAATTTATATTTTTTGAATATACTAAAAAACAAAAAACTAATGAAGTTACAAGAATATAATATTTACTTTTCTTTTCTTTAATGCCTAGAAATATCGCTGGTATGGTCATTAAAATAAGCACCAACCAAAAATTTAAGCCACTAAAAAACTCCATTTTTAATCCCTACTGTTTAAAAATTCTATTATTTTGTTTGGTGTATTAACTACTTCCTTATCTAATTCCATTATTCCTAAAGTAATTCCCAGTTGTTCTTCTACTTCAACAATAAATCTAACAAGTCCTAGCGAATCCATAAGACCTTCTTCAAATATATTAACATCCGGAGTATCTCTTAAATCCTCTTCACAAATATCTTCTAAAATTTCAAATACCTTTTCTCTCATAATAATTTTCCTACCTTTTTTCTAATATTTTTTGTAATTCTTTTCTATCTACTTTTCCATTATTATTCATTGGTAATTTATCTAAAAATTTGAATTTTTTTGGTACCATATAACTAGGAACATATTTTTGTAACTCTTCTTTTAAAAATTTTGTATATTCTTTCTCATCCTTGATTTCATTACTTACAACAAAAGCAGTAATACTCTTTACTTTATTGTCCGAATCATAATTTGGCAATGCACAACAGGAGCTTATTCCACTAATATTTAAAAGATTGCTCTCAATATCTCCAAGTTCAATTCTATATCCATTTAACTTAACTTGAAAATCTTTTCTATTTGAGAAAAACAATTGTCCTTCTTTATAAAATCCTAAATCTCCTGTTCTATAAGCTCTTTCATTATTTTCAGTAACAAAAAAAGCTTTTTCAGTTTGAATAGGATTTTTATAATATCCACTACTTACCGTATCTCCAATTATTACAATCTCACCAATTTCGCCATCATCAAGAATTTTATCTTCATCTCTTATTTCGATTCTACTTCCCTTTTTTACATCTCCAAGTGGAAGAGTCTCATATTTTTCTATAACCTCATCTGTAATCAAAATATCTGTAACACAAACTGTTGATTCAGTAGGTCCATAAGTATTAATTACTTTTGCATTTGGAAATCTGTTATTTAATCTTTGAGCAGTCTTCTTTGTCAAAACTTCTCCGCAAAATAAGAAATACTCTATATTTTTAATATTTTCAGAATTAAATTCCTTCATAGACAAACACATATCCGCAAATGACGGTGTAGAAACCCAATTTGTAATACCTGATTTTTCTAAATTTTCATAAAGTTTAGCAAAATCTTGTTGATCTTCCTTAGTTATCGCAAATAAAGTGGATTCAGAATACAAAGATAAATACAAATCCATCACAGATAAATCAAAAGAAAAAGGAGCTTGATTTAAGTAAACTTTATTCTTTCCATTTCCTACTACATTATGTATCCAATCAATATAATTATTCAAATTGTCATATGTTATTTGAACCCCTTTAGGCTTTCCGGTACTTCCTGAAGTGAAGATTATATATACAATATCTTCAGGTTCAATTTCATATAGTCCTTCATTAGAAATATCATCATATTTTTCATTATAAATAATATCTAAAATTTCTTTTTTATCCAATATATTAAATTTGTCATCAACTGTCAAATCTTCTGTAAATATTGAAAATTTTGAATCTGTTATACTCAATACATCTTCAACTCTATTTTTAGTAAAAGAAATATCCATAGGACAATAAGGATGTCCTGACTTTGTACAAGCTAAAAAGCTTACTAACATTAAAAAATCCTTATGTCCATAAACGGCAATCGCATCTTTATTACCGATTCCAAAATTTTGCAAAATATATTTTGCAAGTCTATCTGAATATAGCATAAGTTCTCTATATGTAATAGAGCTTTCATTACAAATATAAGCAATTTTTTCTGAATTTTTATAACTATTAAATGTTTCTAAATACTTCACAAAAAATCCTCCCAATCATTAAATATTTTATAAATTTATTTATACTAAACTTTATCCTATTTTAATGAAATTAATTTATTATTAAAATAATTTAATACAAAATGAAACATAATAGGACCATTATATTTTAAAACATAAACTTTAAATAAAACTAAAATAAATAATAACTTATTTTCTATTATAATTTTATAATTTTACGAATTATATTATAACAAAATTACAGTAAAAATAAAACCCCAAAAATACATATAAAACACAAATCTGTTAAATATTTATTAAAATAATTAAAGATTACTTATAATCAACTCATTTTTAGACAAAAAAATACTGATGTATTTAAACATCAGTATAAAAATTTTTAAACAGCAGCTACTGCTTCAATTTCAATTAAAGCATCTTTTGGTAATTTAGCAACTTGAACCAATGCTCTTGCTGGCTTATGATCACCAAAGAATTCTGCATAAACTCCGTTAATTGCTTCAAAGTCATTCATATCTTTTACAAAAACATTAACTTTTACAATACTTTCTAAACATCCACCACCTGCTTTAATAATTTCTAAAACATTTGTTAAACTTGCAAGTGTTGCTGCCTTTATTTCAGTTTGTAATTCTCCGTTTGTTATTGGTAATTGTCCTGAAACAAATATTAAATTACCAACTTTTCCAGCTTGTGAATAAGGTCCGATTGCTGCAGGAGCCTTATCAGTTTTTAAAAATTCTACGCTCATTTTTTCCCTCCTAAATCTATGCCCACAATCTTTCAAGATTGTAATAGCTTCTATAATCTTTTGTCATAATATGAACTATAATATCTCCACAGTCCAATAAAATCCAATTTCCTTCTTTATATCCTTCTGTACTTAAAAAGTCCATATCATTCTCTTTTAATTGGAATTCAATTTCATCACAAATAGCTTGATTATGATTAACTACATTTCCTGTTGCAATAACAAAATATTCAGCGATTGAGGACTTTCCTCTTAAATCAATGCTTACAACATTTTCTGCAATCTTATCATCTAATGCTTTTAAAATAACGTCAAGTTTTTCCATAAAATCACCTCATATTTTCCAAATAATCTCTTGCTTTAACAGATAAAGGATGAATTTTTTGAGATTTTTTTTCTAAATATTCAAAACTATCATTTAAAAACTTAATTATAGCCTTGTCAATATCATAATCTGCAATTTTCCTAAGTTCCTCAACTGTATCATACTTTCTGTTAGGCTCAATTTTATCTGATATAAATAAAATCTTTTCGATTAAAGACATATTTTCTCTTGCTGTCGTATGATAACGAACTGCTGAAATTACTTCATCGTCAGAAATACCATACAAATTTTTACAAACAGCCGCACCTATCGGTGCATGTTGAATATTTTTACTATTCTTTTCATCATCATCAAATATTATATCAGAATTAAGATTTTTATTCAACATATAATACTCTTCCAAATTCTTTGCACAATCGTGAACAAGACCTGATAAATAAGCCTTATTTTCATCAGCATTATATATTTTAGCAAGTCTTTTACAGTAGTCAGCGACTCTTAAGGAATGTTCATATCTGTTTTTTGAAAGTTTATCTTTTAAATCTTTTTTTATACCTTTTATATCAAAGTAATTAAGCTCTTCATAAATATATTTACTTACCTTATTAGGAACAAGATATCTTATAGATTTTTTTTCTTTCATTCTATTTCTAATATCTGTTGAAGAAATAGGAATAACAGAATTTTTAATAATATTTATATCATATTTTTCTATTATTTCACTATTTTTCTCTAAAATATAATTTAAATCAAATTTTCTTAAAAAAACTATAATTGAAGTAATCTCTAAAAATTTTTCATATTCATTCCAAGACTTAATACTTAAGAATTCATCATCTCCCATAATAAAATAAAATTTATCTTCACAATTACAAAAATTATCTCTAATTGTATTATACGAATAATGAACCTTGTTTGAATCACTTTCAACAAGTGAAATTTCAAAATTCTCATTATCTTCTAATGCTAATTTTAACATTTCAACTCTCGTATCAAAAGAAAATTTTTCAACAAATCTATGTGGCGGATTTGAATTCGGAAGAAAAATAATTTTATCAAGTCCCATTTCCAATAAGCAGTCCTCGGCAATTTGTAAATGTCCATTATGAATAGGTGAAAAACTTCCACCTAAAATTCCAATTTTTTTCATTTTATGGCAACTCTATTCTATTTTCATCTTTTCTTTTTCTTCTATAGATAACAAATTTATTTCCTATATGTTGAACAAATTCTGCTCTAGTTTTTTGTAAAACTAGGTCAACTATTTCTTTATTGTCATCTAAATTATTATTTAATATTTTTATTTTTATAAGTTCTCTTTTCTCTAAAGCTAAATCTAATTGTCTTATAGTTTCATCGTTTACACCATATTTTCCAATATTCATAACAGGTTCCATATTATGAGCTAAAGACTTTAAAAAAGCTCTTTGTTTTGGGTTTATCATATTATCTCCTTATTATTCAAAAAATTCAAATTCCATTTCTCCTATAACAATTGTTTGTCCTTCTTCTACTCCTCTTTGTTTTAAATCTTCAATTACACCCTTATCAGTTAAAACTTTTTGGAAATATTTTAATGAGTCATAATCTTCAAAATTAGTTATATAAACTAAATAGTCAATAAGAGGTCCTTCAACATAGAATGTTCCATCTTCACTATAAATTTCATATGCCTCTTTTTCAACTTCTTCTATATATTCATATTCTTCATCAAAAGTTTCATAATCTATTTCAATTTTTGATAATTCTTCAAATATTTTATATTTTAATTCCTTTACTCCCTTTTGAGTCACTGCTGAAATTTCTAATACAGTTCTATCTTTGAAGTATTCTTTTACTCTTTTTAAATTTTCATCAGAAGTTAATAAATCTATTTTATTAGCAACAATTATTTCTTTCTTATTTTTAATATTTTCATTATAGAGCTCTAATTCCTTATAAATTGTATTGTAATCTTCTATCGGATCTCTTCCTTCTATTCCTGAAACATCTAAGACATGAACTAAAAGTCTAGTTCTTTCGACATGTTTTAAAAATTCAAAACCAAGTCCTATTCCCTCACTTGCTCCTTCAATTAAACCTGGAATATCAGCTATTACAAAGGATTTATTTTCTTCAACTCTACAAACTCCTAAATTCGGCTCTAAAGTTGTAAAATGATAATTTGCAATTTTAGGTTTTGCATCACTCAAAACAGAAAGCAAAGATGATTTCCCAACATTTGGCAGTCCAACAAGTCCAACATCAGCAATCAGTTTTAATTCCAATTTTATTGTTCTTTCTTCTCCCTTTGTTCCGGGTTGTGCAAAACGAGGTGCTTGTCTTGTACTAGTAGCAAATCTTGCATTTCCCTTACCACCTCTACCTCCTTTAGCAACTATAAATTTATCATCCTTAACTTTAAAATCGTGAATAACCCTATTAGTTTCAAAATCCTTAATTAATGTTCCAACGGGTACTTTTACGATTAAATCTTCACCTTTTTTACCATATTGTCTTTTAGTTTTCCCATTTTCTCCATTTTGAGCAAAGTAGTGTTTTTTATATCTAAAATCCATAAGAGTTCTTACTCCCTCATCGGATATAAAAATTACACTTCCTCCATCTCCGCCGTCGCCACCATAAGGTCCCCCATCCGGTTCGTATTTTTCTCTTCTAAAAGAAACACAGCCATCTCCACCTTTTCCTGCTCTTAATTCTATTTTTGCAATATCTATAAACATATTTACCTCTTTTTCTTTCTTAATTACAAAAAAGATTGAGAACTCAATCTTTTTTATTATAGCTCATAATTATTTTTCAAAACTTTTAAAAATATCTTTATAAGCCTTAATTCTATTTTCTTTATCAGCAAAAATATCTGAACCTGAAACTATCAATTCCGCTCCAGCTTCAATTACATCTTTAACATTTGTAGTTTTTACTCCACCGTCAACTTCAACTATAACATTCAAATTTTTTTCTTCTATTTTTTTCTTTAAATTTTTTATTTTATCAAGAGCAGAAGGAATAAAACTTTGTCCACCAAATCCGGGATTTACACTCATAATTAAAACTAAATCTAAATCTTCCAACACATAATCCAAAACGTCAATATTAGTTGCAGGATTTAATGAAACTCCGGCTTTCATTCCCAATGATTTGATATAAGAAATAGTTCTATGAAGATGCTTACAAGCTTCATAATGAACAGTTAAAATATCAGCTCCAGCATCTTTAAAGTTTTGAATATATCTATCAGGATCTTCTATCATTAAATGAACATCAAAAACCATATCCGTTAAAGGTCTCAACTGTTTAATTATCATAGGCCCAAAAGAAATATTTGGAACAAACATTCCATCCATTACATCTAAATGTAAATATTTAACTCCGTTTTTATCTAAAACTTCAATATCTGATTTCAAATTTGTAAAATCAGCTGATAACAATGATGGTGATAATTCTAACATTTAATACCTCCTGTTTTTTAAATACTCATTTAAATAAAATATATAACTGTCATATCTACTTTTACTTATATTTCCTTTTTCTAATTCATTTTTTACAAAACAATTCGGTTCATTTATATGCTTACAATCAGAAAACTTACATTTAGAACCTAACTCAAACTCCACAAAGGCATCCCTAATCTGAGTTTCGTTATCTATAAACTTTGTCAAGTCAAGAGAAGTAAAACCCGCAGTATCTATAATAAATGAATTATCAAAAAATTCATATAAAGTTGCCGCTCTTGTAGTATGTTTACCTCTTTTTGTCTTATTACTTATCTCTCCAACCCATATATTATATTTAGGATTAAGAAAATTTAAAATTGTACTTTTACCAACACCAGACGGTCCTGTAATAACTGAAATTTTATCCTTACAAATTTCTTCAAACAATTTTTTGTTATCCAAACTTATGCTATTAAAAATTATTTTATATCCAAGTTTTTCATAAGTATTTTTAAAATCTATTTCCAATTCTTTATCAATCAAATCACATTTATTCAAACACAAAACTATTGGAATTTTCATTATTTCATAATACATTATATATCTATCGATAATTTTATATGAAATTTCAGGTTCTTTCATTGAAAAAACTATAATAGCTTGATCAACATTTACAACCGGTGGTCTTAAGATTTCATTTTTCCTTTCAAACACCTCTACTATATAAGCTGTATCATCTTCAAAGATTTCAATCTTAACATTATCCCCAACCATTGGAGATAATTTTTTGTTTCTAAAAACTCCTCTAGCCTTTGACATATACTTTCCACTATAAGTTTTTACATAATATAAATCTTTTGAAATATCAAATATCACTCCTATTTCAAACATATTAATTCTCACCTGATAAAATAAGTTCTCCGTTTACATAAACATTGAATTTATCGGTAGATTTAGCCTTTATATTTATTGTCAGCTTTCCTCCACCGGTAACCATTGTTTTCTCATATAACTTAGTTTCACCATTTTCAGTGTTTTTAGTAACTAATAAAAGATAATTCTTACTTGGCTCATTTATAGTATATTTTTTTGTAACAGAATCTGATTCGCTATAAGAAGTTAAATTTAATACATTATCAGTATTTGATTTTCCTGAACTTACAACGATGTCAATCTTAGTTTCTGCATCAACCTTTACTCCTTTTCCATAAGATTGCCAAATTACAGTTCCTGCTTTTTGGGAATCTGCTTTCTTTTCAGTTCTACCAACAGCTAAACCGCTATCATAAAGAGCCTTAATTGCCTCTGCTTCAGTTTTTCCAATTAAATCAGGCACTTCTACCTTTTTATCTTCTTTACCTCTACTTACTACAATATCAATTTTAGTTCCTTTTTCAACTTCTTCACCATAGTTTACACTTTGGCTTACTACTTTATTTTCATCTACTTTATCATCATATTTTCTTTCAACTTTACCCAATGTCAAATCACTCTTCTTCAACAGTTCTTCAACTTTTTCAAACTCAACATTTGATAGGTTTGGAACTATCGTTTTATTTTTTCCTACACTTACAGTTAATTCAACATTAGTTCCCTCTTTTGCTTCGGCATTAGGATTAGGAGATTGTTGAACAATCTTTCCGGCTTCAACAGAGTCATCATTAACAGTCTTTACGATTAATCCATTAAGCTTCTTTTCTTTTAATAATTTTATAGCTTCATCTTTATCCAAACCAATAACTGCCGGTACTTTTACAGTGTTTGTAGCTTTGTTGGAAACTGCTAATCTGTAAATAAAGAATACAGAAGCAATTATTAATAAAGCTAGAACAACATAAGTTACAGTATAGTCAAAAATTCCTTTTTTCTTATTTAACTGTTCTCTATTTTTATTATTATTTTTTATAATCGGTTTATTAACATCTTTATTTTTACTTGTTTTATAAACAGACTCCTTATATAGTGCTCTATTAGAATTATCATTAAAAGTAACCTTTTGATTATTTTCAATACGCTTATCATCTAATGCTTTGATTAAACTTTCAGCACTTTCAAATCTATTTTCCGGATTTTTTTCCATACATTTAACAATAATTGCATTCAACCAAGACTCTAAATTTGGCACAAACTTAATCGGCTCAACCAGTGGTTCATTTATATGTTGCATCGCTATTCCAACAGCATTATCAGTATCAAAAGGAACTTTACCTGTCACCATTTCATACATAACAACACCTAGAGAATAAATATCTGATTTTTCATCAATAAATTTCCCCTTTGCCTGTTCAGGTGAAATATAATGTACAGTTCCAAGCACTGATGAAGTGTAAGTTATAGTTGAACTTGTAGCAATTCTTGCAATTCCAAAATCAGTAACTTTAACATTCAAATTTTCATCTATAATAATATTATGTGGCTTTATATCCCTATGTATTATATGATGTTTATGTGCACAATCTAAAGCATTTGCTATTTGTTTAGAAATAGAAACCACAGCATTGGAATTTAATCTACCTTTGTCCTTTATTAATTCATTTAAAGTTTTTCCTTTTATATATTCCATAACAATATAGTTATGTGTTTTACCATCTTCTATATGTTGTCCTACATCATAAATTTTAACAATATTTTGATTATTTAAATTAGCAACAGATTGAGCTTCTATAACAAATTTTTTGATAAATTCTTTATCTTCAAGATATTGTTCCTTTAAAACCTTAACAGCAACAATTCTTTTTAAATAAATATCTTTAGCTTTATATACAATGGCCATTCCGCCAATTCCAACTTTTTCAATTATTTCATATCTGCCATTTAAAATTGATCCTAACATAAAATCTCCTCATCATTTTTAAAAATTCCTACAGTAACATTATCTCTTGCTAAACCATTCTTAACAGTAAATATAATATTATCTACCATTTCTTTTGCACTATATTTAAAATCTAACATTTTTGAAATTTCTTCATCATCCAGTTCGTTTGTAAGCCCATCAGAACAAACAAGCAAAATATCTCTTGGCTTAATTCTAATTGAGTCAACATCAACTTCTACATATTTTTCAATTCCAATTGCTCTTAATATGGAATTTTTATCATTATAATTTTTTACTTCCTCTTCTGTCAATGCTCCACTTGAATATAAATATTGAACCAAGGAGTGATCCTTTGTTAACATTCTAAAATCTACATCTTTTATATATATTCTACTATCCCCAACATGAGCAAAATACAAAGTATCCCCATCTATTAGAAGTGTTTCTAGCGTAGTCCCCATAAGTCTTTTAGAAATTTCATCTTCTCCGGAAATTTTTTCTAAATTAAGTTCATATATAATTTTATTAGCCTCGCAAAATGCGTCTACTAATAAATGAGAATAATTAGAATACAGTTTATAATTATCTTTTATGTATTTCATAACTACATTAACTGCTTTTTCTGATGCTACTTCTCCATGTTCATGTCCTCCTACACCATCAGCTAGAATTAATATATTCAATTTTTCAAACTGTTCAAAAAGAAAACTGTCTTCATTATTTTTTCTAACATTTCCTTTATCTGAATTCATATAAAA
Organism: Parvimonas oralis; assembly: GCF_047608425.1. Taxonomy (NCBI): domain Bacteria; kingdom Bacillati; phylum Bacillota; class Tissierellia; order Tissierellales; family Peptoniphilaceae; genus Parvimonas; species Parvimonas oralis. The sequence goes on along the minus strand of NZ_JBLKRS010000001.1, from coordinate 141,185 downwards.
AGACATAAAACACTCCTTAAAAAAACTATATGAAAACATCTAGTTTCCATAAAAATATTATATTCTAAATATTTCAATAAGTCAAGTTTGAATTTTTTAATGTTGATATTTCAATATCTTTATTTAAAATTTTTTGAAATAATTTTTCTATCAACGCTAAAAAATTAATAATTTATAAAAAATTAACTAAAAACATCAATATAATTATTTTATAAATTTTACTTTATTTTTGTACAAAAAAGCAACTATAAAAAATTACAGTTGCTTTTTTAAAATCCAAAATATTACTTCAACAATTCTATTGCCTTTTTCAATTGTGAATCTGTATCTAAATGTTCTATTCCAATTTTAGAATTATTACTTTGTTCAACCTTATAATCAGGTTCCAATCCGACTTTATGAATTTTTGTTCCATTAGGTCCAAAATATTCAGCAACAGTCATTTTTATTCCTTCAGTCTTTCCACCATTACTTATAGGAAAGATTGATTGAATAATTCCTTTTCCGAAAGACTTTTCTCCAACTAATGTAGCTTTCTTATTATCATGAAGTGCAACACTTAATACTTCAGATGCAGAAGCTGAGCCTCTATTAATCAAAACTACTATAGGAATATCAATTCCTTTTCCACTTGCCTTTTCAACAGTTTCTTTTCCTTTGCTATCTACAATTTTCATAATTGTAGAATCAGGTAAAAGTTTGTCTGCAACTTGTTTAACCGCTGTTAACAATCCTCCCGGATTATTTCTAAGGTCAATTATTAAAGATTTTGCTCCTTTACTTAGACCTTCATCTATAGCTTTTTCAAAATCCGCTCCCGTTTTTTCAGCAAAATTAGTAATTTGAACATATAATATTCCATTATCTAAAAGTTTTGAAATTACAGATTCAGTAGTTATTTCTTCTCTTTTTATAGTAAAATCAATAATCTTTTCTTCAGAATCTACAACTCTTTTAATTGTAACCTTAACCTCTGAACCTATTTGCTCATTTCCTCTCATAAGTTTAACAGCTGATTCTAAATCATTTTTATTTAACTCTTCGTCATTAATTTTTACTATAACATCCTCAGACTGAATACCCGCCTTTTGACTTGGACCTCCTTTTATAGGAGCTACTACAACTACTTCTCCTTTATCATTAACACTAACCTGAACACCTATCCCAATGAATTTTCCAGTACTAGTCTTTTGAAGTTCCTTCATATCCTTTTCAGTCATATATTGAGTATAAGGATCTCCTAAAGAAGAAAATATTGCTTTTTTTATTTCAGTATTCATTTTTTCATAATCAATATCGAAATAATATTTATCTTTTATTGCATCTACAAATGATTTAAAACTACCATAATCAGCAGTTTCTCCACTCTTTGTATTCTGTATTGTTACAACTGAAGAATTCTGTCCAGCCTTGAATGATATAAATGAACTTAAAAATATCATCAAGACTAAAAAAATCGTAATTTTTTTGTTTTTTATCATAAATTATTGCTCCTAGTGATTCAAATATTTTAGAGGATCAACTGGATATCCATTATATCTTACTTCAAAATGTAAATGTGGTCCTGTTGAATTTCCTGTAGAACCTACTAAAGAAATAACTTGTCCCTTACTTACTCTTTGTCCTGCTGAAACAACTAAACTAGAATTATGTCCATATACAATAACAATATTATTTGTATATTTTATCATAACAGCATTACCGTAACTTCCATTCCAACCTGATGAAATTACAACACCATCAGTTGCAGAATACACAGGAGTACCCGTAGGAGCAGGAATGTCAATTCCCCTATGTCTTTCTCCACCACTACCAATCGGTGCATTTCTCCAACCAAATGGACTGGAAATTCTATGGTAACCTTTAAGTGGCCACATCATTTCTCCATTTGATGGACGAGCATCTATTTTACCGTCATCAATATCTTTTTGAATCTTCTTTTCGTTCATTCCTCTTAAAATATCCGCTTTTACTTTTTCTTCAAAACTTATATTTGCGTCTAAATTCTTAACTTTATTTTGTAATTTATCAACTTCTGATTTTGTAAACTCTATGCTTTCTTCCAATTTTGCAATACGTTGTTTATTCTTTTCAACTTCTTCAGTATAAGCTTGATATTTTACTTCCATTTCTTTTTTCTTAACTACTTTTTCTTCTTTTCTTGCTTCAAGTTGTTCTTTTTCTTTTACTAAAGCAAGCTTATCGTTTTTTAAACTTGTAATTAACTTTTTATCATAATCAGCAATTGATTGCATCATAAAATATCTTGATATAAAATCTCTTATATCTGATGCAGAGAATAATACTTCAATAGAATTCAAATCTTTATTACCATACATTACACGAACTCTCTTCTTAAAAAGTTCTTGTTTTTCGTAGATTCTATCTTCTAAAATTGTTATTTTTTCTTTTGAAGCTTGAATTTCTTCAGATAGTTTAGTAATTAAATCTTCTAAATCGGTAAGATCTTTATCTAACTGATCAATAATTTTTTGCTTTTCAACAATTTCCTTAAAAGCTGAATCTTTTTGAGTAGTCATATCTTTAATAGATTTTTTCTTGCTTTCTAAGTTTTGTTCTTGATTTTGTTTTTCTTTCTTCAAATCATCAACTTTGTCAGCATGAGAAATCATTCCTGAACCTAACATTGAAAACAAAAGTATTAACGCTATAAATCTTCTTTTTTTCATACAAAACCACCTAAACCTTCATATATTTTCTACTTGAGAATATTGATGCTAAAATTCCAATTCCAATACCTATTCCAAAATATGCTACTGCAACATAAAACCCGAAAACATTAACAGGTAAAAGATAATTAGAAAATAAATTATTTACTCCCCAAGCAAAGCTATTATAAACATATTTATAAGCAAAGAATATCATCGCAAAAGATATCCCTGCACCAAGCAACCCGAGAACCATACCCTCTACAATGAAAGGTCCCGTGATACTCATATTTGTCGCCCCTATATATTTCTTTATGCTTATTTCTTTTCTTCTTGCAATAACTGTCAGTTTAATAGTTATTGACATTATAAAGAAACTTACCAATAACAAAACACCAACTAATGTAATTCCTACATATTTAACCATTTCTGACATCTTTGTTATTTTATCAACTATATCTTTATAATATACAACTTTTTCAACACCTTTAATATTATATATATTAGATGCAACTGTATTTGAATTTTCAATATTTTCAACTTTTAATTCATAACTTTCAGGAAGTGCTGATTCCATTCCGTCTAATAAAAATGAATTCTCCTTCCACTGTTCTTTCATTTTTTCTAAAGCTTTTTCCTTTGAAACATAATTTACTTCTTTTACATTTTCAATTCTTTTTAACTCTTCTTTAATTTTAAAAACTCTTTCTGATGTAACTTCCGGTTCCAAAATAACATCAATTTGGTCAACCTTTGTCTTCATATCTTCTACTACATTATTTGCTACAAAAACCCCAAAAGTAATTCCTCCAAGAATTAAAAGCATTGAGCAAATAGAAACAATTGAAGCAACACCCATAGATTTGTTTCTCCAAAGACCAACTAAGCCTTCTCCTATTGCAGAAAAAAATCTTCTAATTGAACTCATCGAAATAACCTCCACGTTCCTCATCATTAATCATTGCACCATGATCCATACTAATAACTCTCTTCTTAAGTTTATTAACTATATCTTTATCATGAGTAGAAACTATAACTGTAGTACCTTTAGCATTTACATCTAAAAGTAGCTTCATAATTTCCTCTGAAGTATTCGGATCTAAATTTCCTGTAGGTTCATCTGCAATTAAATATTTCGGTCTATTTATTAGAGCCCTTGCAATACAAACTCTTTGTTGTTCTCCACCGGATAATTGGTTTGGAAAAGAATCTGCCCTATCAGACAATCCTACTAATTCCAAAATTTCTTTAACTCTTTTATTTATCTCTTTTTTAGAAACTCCTAAAATTTGTAATGGATATTTTATATTATCAAAAACTGTTTTTCCTTCTAATAATCTAAAATCTTGAAATACAATGCCCATTGTTTTTCTAAGTTGAGGAATTTTTCTATTTCTTAACTTGACTATATTTACATTATCAACGATTATTTCACCTGTTGTAGGTTTTATTTCTCTTAAAAGCATTTTTATAATACTTGTTTTACCGGCGCCACTGGCTCCTATTAAAAAGACGAACTCTCCGTCTTCAACCTTGAAACTAAGATCCTTCAAAGCACAAACATCGTTTTTATAAACTTTATTTACTTCTATAAATTCTAACAAATTATCACCTCAATTATTATTATATATAACTATCAGGACTATTATAACATAAAATTTACAAAATGTAGTAAAAAAAGCATAAAAAGTTACAAAATAATTACAATAATATTACAAAAAATTAACATTTATCTTTTTCTATTTGTTATCAAAATAATTTATAACTGATCTACCGGTTTTAAATTTATTTATATTATCAAAAAAGTCTAAATAATTATTATGGTCAAATAATTTTATTCTTTTCTTTATTCTTTGCAATACATCATTAGTAACGCTAAATTCATCAATTCCAAGTAAAATTAATAATTCAACTGCGTCTAATTCACTAGCGAAATTACCACACATTGAAACTACTTTTCCATTTCTATGTGCAATATCCACTACACGATGAATAGAACGAATAACTGACGGACTATAGCAGTCATAAAGTTGTTGCATTTTGGAATTTTCTCTATCACAAGCCAACATATATTGAACTAAATCATTTGTCCCTATACTTACAAAATCAACCTCTTTAACTAAAATATCAAAAAGAAAAACTGAAGCGGGAGTTTCTATCATTATTCCAAATTCAATATTTTCATCAAAATCTATTCTTTCCTCTCTCAATTCATCTTTAATTTTCAAAATTTCATTTTTAATCCATAATACCTCATCTAATGTTGTTATCATTGGAATCATAATTTTTATATTTCCATAAGCTGAAGCTTTTAAAATGGCTCTTAGATGCTTTCTTAACTCTTTATGGAATTCTTTATAAATTCTAAATCCACGAAGTCCCAAAAATGGATTTTTTTCCTCATCCAATCTGAAAAATTTTGACTTTTTATCTGCTCCTATATCAAAAGTTCTAATTATAATAGGCTTATCTGTACTCTCTGCTAGTTTTTTAAAAACTTCAAATTGATATTCTTCAGTTGGCGAATCATCGGACATATATAAAAATTCAGTTCTAAACAATCCACAACCATCCGTTCCGTTCTTTAGAGAAACTTCAAATTCTTCAAAACTTGAGATATTACTGCAGACTCTTATATATCTATTATTTTTTGTCCTTACTATACTATTATCTAAAAACTCTTTTTGTGAAGACTTTAATAATTTTTTATACGAATTAATCATTTCTTCATCAGGACTTAAAATTAATTTTTCTTCAACACAGTCTAAAATACAATCAAAGTTTTTATCTTTTAATTCTTCCAAATCTAAAGAATCACAGATAATATACGGAATTTGCAAATTTTTTGCATATAAAGAAGCATGAGAAGTTTTTCCCCCATTTTTTGAAACAATTCCCACTAATTGTTCTTTATATTTATCAATAATCTTTGGAGATAAATTTTCTGTAAAAAGTATAAATTTATTTTCAAAAATTTTAACATCCTCAACAGAATTTAAAGTTTTCATAAATTCTTCTTGAATTGAAATATAATCATAAATTCTATCTCTCATATAGTCGGAGTCAAGATTATTTAACTCATAACAAATATGAGCAAAAGTTTCCTCTATTGCTTTTTCTAAAGACTTATTTTCTTTTAATATTTTATTCTTTATTGTATCTTTTAAAAATGGATCATCAATCAATTCAGTATGAACATTTAGTAAGTTTTCAAGTTTTTCATCTTCTGCTTTAATTCTATCAGCATCTAAATAAGTTGAAAACAAATTTTCAAATCTTTTTATTTCCTTTTCTTTTTCATCATCAGATATATTATCTTTAATAAAATTCTTTTCATAAAACAAAGTTATAGCTTTGCCATATGCAATTCCGTCCGAAACAGAAAAACCATTATATATTCTCATAATAACACACCAAAAAAGCTCCTCTTTCGAGAAGCTATCCTTAAAATTAATCAGCTAAATTTTCTATGAAGTTTACAACTTCTCCTAAAGTTTTTTCTTCATTTTCTCCATCAACTCTCAATGTTACTTCAGTTCCTTTAGAAATGCCTAAACTCATAACATTAAAAATACTTTTCGCATCAGCCACTTTGTTATCCAAAATAATTTCAATGCTTTCATCAAATTTCTTAACAAACTGAACTAAAGATGCAGCAGGTCTTGCGTGTAATCCCGTTTCATTTTTTATTATAACGTTTTTTTCTACCATAATACGCCTCCTAAATTATATTAATATCTAAACCAATTATATTTTACCATTATTATGAAAACAATTCAATACCTTTTTAAAAATATTTTAGTATTTCTGTCAGTCTTGGAAAATATATAAAAATAGACCTAAAATCATTAACTTTTCAATTAATAATTTAGGTCTATAAATAAAAGTTTTATAATATTGGAATAAATTTTATATTAATATCCATTAAATCCTTAAGTGTGTTATAAATAAAACAACTATTCAAAGATTTTTTGCAAAATTCAATTAATTCATCATCTTCAAGATCTGAAAACAAATATACTGTGATATCACAACTATCAATTTTTGCTTCTTCAGAATAGCCTTTAACAGCTAATACTGTCAGCGGATTTTTTAGTTTTATTTTAATTTTCCCTTCAATATCCTCTAATTTTATATTAAGTTTTTTTGAAACAAAAATTAAATTATGAATTATCCCTGAAATAATTGAGCTTGCAAAATAATTAAAAGAAGTTTTATTGCTATCTTCTATATCAAAACTTATCTGAGAATTCACTTCAATAAAGTCTTTTTCTGTAAAAACTTTTACAACATCATTAGAACTTAAAACTGCTCTGTAGGAAGCGTCATAATTATATGATTCATATAAACTACTCATACATTTCTCTTAAAGCATTTTTAGCTATTTGTAATTGTTCAAACTTCTTTTCAATTATTTCAAATGTACTTACAGGTCTATTTGAAAAAGTAGCAAAGCCACAATCAGGATTTAACCAAAGTCTTTCTTTAGATATAAATTTCAACGCTTCTCTAGCTCTGTCAATTATTGATTGTGCTGTTTCAATAACATCCGTTCTAGGATTTATAACTCCAAGCGCAAGAATTGAATTTTCTTTAATTTTTTCACTTGATAATAGAGAATCAAGCTCTCCTGCACGAGGAGTTGAAAATTCAAGCGTCAAAATATTTGGAGATGTTTCTTCAAAAAGAGGAACAAGAGGTGTATATGGTCCTTTAAGCAAAATACTCTCATCCTTACTCCAGTTTCCTCTACAAACATGAAGTGAACTAAGTACAGGTTTATCCTTCATATAATCCATAACACATTTTATTAAATTAGTAGCAAATATTAATTCCTCTGTAGGATCCTTTCTTTCAGAAAGAGCAGCACACATAAAAGATCTTGTTTTTCCTTCAGAAAAAACAACTTCTGTAAGTACAGGCTCATCGAACTGGATTATATCAACACCAGCTTCTATTAAATTGTCAATCTCTTGTTTTAAAATTTTTACTACATCTTTACCTAATTCTTCTTTGCTATTATAAAATTTTTTACTAAGAGCAGGAAGCCACATAGATCTTGTCATAAGATAGGGACCCGGAAGTGTTGCTTTTACAGAAGAAGTTGTAATTTTTTTCAAGAATTTTATCTCATCGGAAACTAAACTTTTATTATATTTCAAAACACCGTTACAAATAGCATTTTTTATACTAACAGATGGAACATCAAGTGTTTCCAAGATTTGTTCGAACGCCTGTTTATCGTCTATATATTCAAGCATATCACCCATATTCATCATAACAACTCCATCTATCCTATCTGCTACAAAAGAAACATAATTATCTCTTGCCAATTCTCCATTAGTTATTATATCTATTGAATATTTTTCTTGAAGTTTAACCAATTTTTCCGTTTCGATTTTTATTAATTCATCATATTTCTTTTTGAAATCTACATCAGATTTTAATCTTCTCTTCAAAGCCATTATCTCTTTACTTCTTGGCAGACTTCCTATAAGAGAAGTTGTAAATGGTTTAAAAGTTTTTTTCATCTCATACCTACTTATAAAAAGTTTCTAAAAAATTAATATATTCATTTGCATTTTTAATTTGTTCAAATCCTGTTGTTCGACCAATAACCCATTTTTTTAGCCCTTCCATATCCATCATTTCTTTATGTTCAGGGTTATTGTAATCCATTTTGTGTAAAATTTTTGCAAACATTTCAAATTTTTCAACTTTAAGATCAGGTCTTCCTGAAAAAATGCAATGATCAAAAAACGGAGTTTTATAAATTATATCAACTTGATTTTTATCAATAGTTCCGTCTTGTATCCATGCATCATAATTCAAATCCAACATCCAAGTAGCATCAACTTCGCCATTAAGCATAGCTTTTGCTGAATCCAATTCTCCACCGACATGATCTCCATGAAGTCCAATTCCTATATCAAATCTTTTTTCAACATAATCTTTATTAAATTCAAGACCATGTTGATATAAATTATATATAGGTATAAGTCTGGCTTGAGGAGAATCAATAGCACCAAATCCTATCATTTTTCCCTTTAAATCTTCTATAGATTTTATATTTGAAGATTTTTTTACAACCAAATAAGTTGAACGATCATTATCTGTATCTCTCATAGAACCATTTAGTGCTTTCCCATTAGTTCTTAAATTAGCATCTAACCACGCAAGAGGAGAATTCCAAGCAACATCAATTTCTCCTTTCATAAGTCCGTCAACTTGTGATCTATAGTCTTTGTAGTAAATCGGTTCAATTTCAAAACCTTCTTCTTTGAAGAAATCGGCAATTATCCCCCAAATAACAGTAACTCTAGGTGCATAAACTACTGCTCCAACTTTTAATTTATTCATATATGTTCCTCCTATTTTGTAAATATTTAAGATAAATTTAAGCAAAAAAGCCTATTTATTAAAAAATTGAAATTTAGATTAAAGGTAGTCCCAAAAGAGCTCTTCCCAACCAAAGAATTAAAACATCAACACTTGGTGCCATAATTTGTCCGGCATAAGAATCTCTTAAAAGTCTTTCCATTATTCCCATTTTATTATAAGCTTTTCCACCTCCAACTCTCATTCCTAATCTTGCAACTTCAATAGCGGCCTCTGACGCAAAAATTCTAGCTGATATAATTTTCACTATAGCATCACTTTCTCCAGCATCAGCAGCTCTGGCTGCTTCTTTTGTTCCTAAGATTGCAGCATTAGTTTGAGAATATATTCTTGAAATATGTGTTTGTACAGTTTCATATTCTGCAAGTTTAGAACCAAAAGTATGTTTCCTATTTGTTGCATGACTTAACGCTTCTGAAAGAACAGCTTCACAAACACCTGTATAAACTGAAGCTAAACCTGTAATAAAGAAAGGTGCAACAACTTCAAAAATATGAGTCATAGCATCTCCAATTTTACCTATTCTATATGATTTCGACAAATGAGCATCTACAAATTCCATAGGACAAGAAACATTTCCTCTCATTCCTAAACCTTGCCATTCGCTTTGCTTAAATTCAACACCTTCAGTTTCAATAGGAACAATCCAGTTATCAATTCCTTCACCTGATTCTGAAGAAGAAAGCAATAGATAATAAGAAGCTTGTCCAGCAGATGTAACCATACTCTTTGTTCCATTTAAAATTACTTCTTTATCATTAAACTCAGCTTTAATATCAGGTCGATAAAAATTTGTCCCTGATCCAAACTCTGAATAAGCAAATCCTAAAAACTTATTATTTTCAACAACATCTTTAACAATTTTGCTTTTTAGCTCATCGCTAGCATATTTCAAAACAATACTTAAACAAACATTATGCATCATATAACAAAGTCCGGCTGTTGCACTACTTTTAGCAAAAGCCATACATGCTTCAGAATGCTCTGTCATTCCTTTTCCTAATCCCCCAAGTTCAGTAGGAATCATCAATTTGAAATATCCAGCTTTTCCCATTTCTTTAAAAGATTCAACAGGAAATTCCATCTTTTCATCAATCTCTTTTGCATAAGGCAAAATATGTTCCTTAGCAAATAATAATGCATCTTCATAAAACTTACTCATACTAACCTCCAATTTTAAAATATAAACAATCTTTATAATCATTAAAGATTATTAAATGTTTGCCCATTATAGCATAATAATAATCATTTTTAAAAATTTGATTTGATAGTCTAAATAATTTTTTCTTATTTTATAATTTATTGAAATTTCAATATTTATAAGCGTTTATCAATAAATATTACTTATTATATAAAATACATATATATAAATTTTTTATATAATTAATTTTAGTAAATATTGAAATTTACAAATAATAAAATTATCAAATTATAAAAACTTTTAATAATGAATATTGATTGTTCTAAATATTTTATTAGAAATTTTTTTAATAAGAACCCAACCCTTCCACGATGCTTCGCATCGGGTGGGGTCCAGAGAACCTTGTTGTTTTACAATAAAAAACTGACTTCACAGTCAGTTAATTCTCCTCTTCTAATACACCTTGTCTAAGTTGCCCACAAGCTCCGTTTATATCATCGCCCTGTTTCTTTCTTATCGTGGCATTTATTCCATAATTTTCAAGCATTGACTTAAAAGAGTAAATATACTTTGTACTTGGTGCAACTCCATCAAACTCTTTTATTGAATTTAAAGGAATTATATTAATATGGCAATTTAAGCCCTTTAGAATATTTTTAAGCTCTAATGCATGTTCTCTTGAATCGTTTTGTCCTTTGATTATTGTATATTCAAAACTCACTCTTCTTGAAGTTTTATCAAAATAATATTTACAAGCCTTTAATATTTCATCAATTGAAAAATTGTCGGAAATAGGCATTATCTCTCTTCTTTCCTTTTGGAATGGATTATGTAGCGAAATTGTAAGTGTTACGGGTAATTTTTCATCAGCTAATTTATAAATATTATGGACAAGCCCACATGTTGAAATTGTAATATTCCTAAGACTTAAATTTTTACCTTTTTCAGAATTTATAATTTTCAAAAATCCTATTACATTATTATAATTATCAAGTGGTTCTCCAATACCCATAATAACAACATTATTTATAGTTAAATTCAAATCATTCTCTATCAGATAAATTTGATTTAACATTTCAGCAGAAGTTAAATTTCTTTTGAAATTTTCTTTTGTTGACGCACAAAATGTACAGCCCATTCTACAGCCTACTTGACTTGAAATACAAACAGTACAATAACTTCCATAGTCCATAAATACAGTTTCAATTATTCTATTATCATATAATTTAATCAAATATTTTTTTGTATTATCCAGCTTTGATTCATATTTTGTATAAATTGAAGAAGTATTTATATATCCTATTTCCTTTAGTTTTTCAATTAAAACTTTAGGCAGTTGTTTGCAATTTTCTATTTCAAAGTTTTTCTTTTGGTGCATAAATCTAAAAAATTGTTCAGCCCTAAACTTCTTTTCTCCCAAACTCAAAAATAAATCTTCAAGCTCTTCAATTTTCAAAGAGTTAAATTCTATTTTTTTATTTTTCATTCTTTTCTTCCTTTAGAATAAAATCCCTCAACAAATAATCAACAGACATAAAACGAACTTGTTTTTCTTGAACTTTCCCTTTTATTTTTCTAATCAATGTATAAGCAAGTTCTCCTGCAAGTCCTGCTCCTCTTGCCGTAATTATATTGTCGTCAACACAAATTGCATCTTCTTTAACATTTGCATCAAGCAATTCATCTTCCATTCCAGGATAAATTACTGCATTTCTTCCAGATAAAACACCTGCTTTTGCAAGAACTGAAGGTCCTGCACAAATTGCAGAAATCAATTTATGCTCTTCGTCAAATTTCTTTATTATTTCTAAAACTCTTTTATCCTCTCTGATGTCAAAAGCAGCAGGAAGTCCACCAGGAATAATAATACCTGCATATTCTTTTAAATTTATATTTTCAATCAAATCATCAGCTAAAACAGTTATTCCTCTATTACTTGTAACTTGAAGTTTTCCTGTAATTGAAATCATATCGACCTTAATATCCGCTCTTCTAAGATAATCAACTTGAGTGAGCGCTTCAACTTCTTCAAAAGTATCTGTTAAAATTAAAATATATTTATCCATTTTGCCCTCCTAATATTTTTCTTAAAAATTGACCCGTATATGACTTCTCACATTTTGCAACTTCCTCCGGAGTTCCTGTTACGACAATAGTTCCTCCACCGTCGCCACCTTCAACACCTAAATCAATTATATGATCTGCAATTTTTATCATATCTAAATTATGTTCTATTACAATAACAGTATTTCCTTGTTCAACTAAGGTATTTAAAACTTCAATCAATTTTTTTATATCATCAATGTGTAATCCTGTAGTTGGTTCATCTAAAATATAAACAGTTTGTCCCGTTCCACGTTTAGCAAGTTCAGATGCAAGTTTAACTCTTTGAGCCTCTCCACCTGAAAGTTCTGTTGAGCTTTGACCAATCTTAATATAATCCAATCCTACATCATATAAAGTTTGTAATTTTCTTTTTATTGAAGGATGATTTTCAAAGAATTTAAGTCCATCTTCAACAGTCATTTCCAAAATATCTGAAATATTTTTTCCATTATATGTTACTTCCAAAGTTTCTCTATTGTATCTTTTACCACCACAAACTTCACAAGGTACATATACATCAGGTAAAAAGTGCATTTCAACCTTTATTGTTCCGTCTCCTTTACAAGCTTCACAACGGCCACCATGAACATTAAAACTAAATCTACCTTTACTATATCCTTTCATTTTTGCCTTTGTAGTCATAGCAAAGACATCTCTTATATTATCAAAAAGTTTAGTATAAGTTGCAGGATTTGAACGCGGAGTTCTACCTATTGGACTTTGGTCAATTTCAATAACTTTATCAAGCTTTTCATAGCCCTCAATCCTATCAAATTTTCCTGTTTTTTGTTTGCTCCTATTTAATTTGTTTGACAATTCTTTATTTAAAATTGAATTTACCAAACTGCTCTTTCCACTTCCGGAAACACCAGTTACACAAGTAAAAACACCGATAGGAAATTCAACATCAATATTTTTTAAATTATTTTCTCTTGCTCCAAAAACTTTAATTGTATCTGTGTATTTTCTTCTTTGTTTAGGAACTTCTATTTTACTTTTTCCTGAAAGATATGCACCTGTAATAGATTTTTTACTCTTCATAATATCTTTAAGAGTTCCCTGTGCAACAACCTCTCCACCATGAATACCTGCTCTTGGTCCAATATCTACAATATGGTCGGCACAACGAATAGTATCTTCATCATGTTCTACTACAATCAATGTATTTCCAAGATTTGTTAAATTTCTTAAAGCATTTAAAAGTTTTTCATTATCTCTTTGATGTAAACCTATACTTGGTTCATCCAAAACATAAACAACTCCAACAAGCCCAGAACCAATTTGAGTTGCAAGTCTAATTCTTTGACTTTCTCCTCCTGAAAGAGTTCCTGCACTTCTTGCCAAAGTTAAATATTCAAGACCTACATCTTTTAAAAATTTAAGTCTTTCTTTAATTTCCTTTAAAATTCTTTCACCAATAATACTTTCAGTTTCTGTTAATTCTAAATCATTAAACCATTCATTTAATTTTTGAACGGACATTGCAGTAACATCTGAAATATTTTTATCTCTTATAAAAATTGAAAGAGCTTTTTCATTAAGTCTTTTTCCTTTACAAGTTTCACATTCCATTTCAGACATCACTGTTTCAATTTTTTCTCTCATAGAAGACATTGGAGAAGAAGCATATCTTCTTTCCAAATTCTTTACTATTCCTTCAAATGGTTTATTAAAAGTTTTATTTTCATTTGTGAACTTACTTTCAAACCTAAATTTTATATTTCTTGATCCTGTCCCATAAAGAAGTTCATCTATAGTTTCTTTACTTAAATCTTTAAAAGGAGTATTTTCATCAAAACCGTTATATTTTATGATTTCGTGAAATATTTTATAATAGTATCCATCTTCTCCGGTAGTCATATTGTAGCATTCAATAGCTCCATCTAAGAGTGATTTATTCTTATCAGGAATCACTAAATCCGGATCTATAATTTTATGGCTTCCAAGTCCATTACAATCATGACACATTCCAAAAGGACTGTTAAAAGAAAAAGTTCTAGGTTCAATTTCATCAAATGAAATATGCCCGTTAGGACAGGACATTTTTTCAGAAAATAAAATTTCTTCTCCATCAACAACTTTAACTTTTACAATACTATCACTAAATTTAAAAGCGGTTTCTAAACTCTCTGTAAGTCTTGACTCAATCCCTTCTTTTACAACAAGTCTATCAACTACAATATCAATATTATGTTTTTTATTTTTATCTAATTCAATTTCTTCTGTAAGTTCAAATTCTTTATCATCGATAATTACACGAACAAAACCTTGAATTTTTATATTTTCTAAAAGTTTTTTATGCTCTCCCTTTTTTCCACGAATTACAGGAGCTAACACAAATATCTTACTTCTCTCTTCAAGTTTCATAACTCTATCAACCATTTGGTCGATACTTTGACTTTTTATCTCGGTTCCACATATTGGACATTTTGGAATTCCAATTTTTGCAAAAAGCAATCTCAAATAATCATAAATTTCTGTAACTGTTCCAACTGTAGATCTTGGATTTCTATTTGTAGTTTTTTGATCAATAGAAATTGCCGGACTTAGTCCATCAATATATTCAACATCAGGTTTATCCATTTGACCTAAAAATTGTCTTGCATAACTTGATAAGCTCTCAACATATCTTCTTTGCCCTTCGGCATAAATTGTATCAAAAGCTAAAGATGATTTTCCACTTCCACTAAGTCCTGTAAAAACAACCATTTTATCTCTTGGAATTTCCAAATCTATATTCTTTAAATTATTTACTTTTGCTCCTTTAATTCTAATTGTATTTTTAGACATCTAATCCCCACATTTCCTTTAATCTCTTTATTTCATCCCTAATTGATGCTGCTCTTTCAAAATCTAAAGAATCAGCAGCAGATAACATTTCATTTTTCAAATCTTCAATGAAACTTTCATAATCTGTAATTTCAACATCTTCTGTTTTATAATCCACATTATCCTCAGCAACCTTTGTAGCTTGAATAATCTCTCTAATATCTTTCTTAACACTCTTCGGAGTAATATTATGCTCTATATTGTATTTATTTTGAATTTCACGTCTTCTATTTGTTTCCTTAATTGCCACATCCATTGACTTTGTAATTCTATCTGCATACATAATAACTCTTCCGTTTACATTTCTTGCAGCACGTCCGATTGTTTGTATCATAGAAGTTTCAGAACGCAAAAAACCTTCCTTATCTGCATCCATAATTATAACCATACTTACCTCAGGCAAGTCAAGTCCTTCTCTTAACAAGTTTATTCCAACCAAAACGTCAAACTTTCCAACACGCAAATCTCTAATTATTTCCATACGTTCAATCGTATCAATATCGCTATGCAAATAAGTTGTTTTTATTCCTACATTTTTTAAATAGTCCGTTAAGTTTTCAGCCATTTTTTTAGTCAAAGTTGTAATTAAAACACGTTCACCTTTTTTAATAACTGAATTCACTTCCCCAATTATATCATCAATTTGTCCTTCTGTCTTTCTAACTTCAATTAAAGGATCCAAAAGTCCTGTAGGTCTTATAATTTGTTCAACTTCTTCTAAATTATGACTTTTTTCGTACTTGCCAGGAGTTGCAGATACATATAAGATTTGATTTACCATACTTTCAAATTCTGTAAATTTTAATGGTCTGTTATCCAAAGCAGAAGGCAATCTAAAACCGTAATCTACCAAATTTTGTTTTCTACTTCTATCTCCTTCATACATTGCACCAATTTGTGGAACAGTAACATGACTTTCATCTACAATAATTAAAAAGTCATCAGGAAAATAATCAATCAAAGTATAAGGTCTTGAACCTCTTTCTCTACCGCTTAAATGAGCAGAATAATTTTCTACTCCACTACAAAATCCAATTTCTTGTAACATTTCCAAATCATATTTTGTTCTCTGTTCAAGTCTTTGCGCTTCAACTAATTTATTTTCTTGATTTAAAACTAAAAGTCTTTCTTCCAATTCTTTTGAAATTGTACCAACAGCTCTTTCTATTTTTTCCGCACTTGTAGCAAAGTGAGAAGCAGGATAAATTGCAACATGCTCACGAGTTCCGATAACATTTCCTGTTAAGGCATCAATTTCTGAAATTTTATCTATTTCATCTCCAAAAAATTCTACTCTAATACTATTTTCAGAAGAAGAAACCGGAAATATTTCTAAACTGTCTCCCCTTACACGAAAAGTACCACGAATAAAATTAATATCATTTCTTACATATTGAATATCCACAAGTTTTCTTATAACTTCATCTCTATCTTTTATCATTCCCGGTCTTAATGAAACAACTAAATTTTCATAGTCTATTGGATCACCTAAACCGTAAATACAAGAAACGGAAGCAACAATGATTACATCTCGTCTTTCAAAAAGAGACATTGTAGCGGAGTGTCTAAGTTTATCTATCTCATCATTTATTGAGCTGTCTTTTTCTATATAAGTATCGGATTGTGGAACATAGGCTTCAGGTTGATAATAATCATAATAGGACACAAAAAACTCAACAGCATTGTTAGGAAAAAATTCTTTAAATTCACTCGCAAGCTGATAAGCCAAAGTCTTATTATGCGCAATCACAAGTGTTGGCTTTTGAACTTTTTCTATAATATTTGCCATTGTAAAAGTCTTTCCGCTACCCGTAACGCCCTTTAAAATTATTTCTTTATTTCCTTTTTTAATCGATTCCGAAATTTTTTCAATAGCCTCAGGTTGATCTCCCGTAGGCTTAAATTTTGAATTTAAAACAAACTCCATAATGTACTCCAATTTATATATTAAATAAAATTTTTTATATTAAAAATAATTCATCTATATTATACTATATTTTTCATCTATAACATAACTAATATACCGCAAAAATTTATTTAATAATCAAATTAAAAAATACTTTCTGTTATAAAATTTTATTGTTGATAATGTATATCAAAAGTGCTATAATTGGTTTATAGTTAAATAAATTTTTATGGAGGTATTTATGTTTTTAGTTGTAAAAAATTTAAACAAATCTTATGGAACAAATGAAAATAAAATTTCCGTTTTAAAAGATATAAATTTTTCTTTAGAAAAAGGAGCACTTTGTACTCTATTGGGACCTTCAGGTTCTGGAAAGTCAACTTTACTTAATGCTATTGGCGGACTTGAAAAAATTGACAGCGGATCTATCATAATAAATGAATGTGAAATTTCCAGTTTAAAACAAAATGCTCTTTCAAATTTTAGAAGAAAATATTTAGGCTTTATTTTTCAATTTTACAATTTAATTCCGGACTTAACCGTAACGGAAAATATTCAAGTGGGTTCTTTTATACACAATGACCCTATGGATATTGAAAAATTAATAAAAGATTTAGGTTTATGGGAACACAAAAATAAATATCCAAGACAATTATCAGGTGGACAACAGCAGAGATGTGCAATAGGACGTGCTTTAATAAAAAAGCCTGAAATACTGCTTTGTGATGAACCTACAGGTGCTCTTGATTACAAAACTTCAAAAGATATTTTATCCCTACTTCAAAGAATAAACAAAGAGTATGAAACTACAATCATTCTTGCAACTCATAATGAAGAAATAACGAAGATGTCTAATATAATTATAAGACTTAAGGACGGTATTATATCTCAAGAAATAGAAAACGAAAAGGTATTGGATGCACAAGAATTGGAGTGGTAGTATGAGAAACTTAAATAAAAGAATTTTTCGAAGTTTAAAAACTCAATGGTCAAAAAATTTATTGCTTTTTATCCTTATGTGTTCTATGATTTCCATAACTTCAGGTATGTTAGTTGCATCAGGAAGTATAAAAACTATATATTATGAACTTATGTCTAAAGGAATTGTAGAAGACGGAAAATTATTATTTGCCTTTGACCCTACAGATGAAATTATAAAATCTATTGAAGATGAAAATGTAAAAGTCGAAAAAGCTACTTATGTTGATGCAAAAATTAAGGAAAATAAGTATAATAAAGACGAAAGGACAATTAGGCTTTATACAAATAGAAAAAATATAAATCTTCCAGTTATAAATGAAGGTGTTCTTGCGACAAAAAAGGGTGAAATCACCATAAACAAATTATTCGCTGAAAAAAATAATTTAAAAATCGGCGATACTATAACATTTCAAAAAGAATTTTTTAAAGACAATAAGGAACATACTTTTAAAATAGTCGGATTTGCCACTCTTCCGGATTATAATTCATCCTTTCAAAAACATAGCGATTTAATATTTAATGCAACAGATTTCGGAACAGGATTGATATCTGAAGAAGAAAAAGATATTTTTAATGAAAGCAAATTAAAATATCAAGTTTCTTATAGATTTAATGATAGGAACTTAAGTGAAAAAGAAATTGACGAAAAGAATAAAGATATAGTAAAATCAGCAAATAAATCAAAAACAGTTTTGGAGCAGATTACAAAAAAAGACAATAATGCTATAAGTTATTTGATAGACGATATGGGTGGAGATAGACCTATGATGATTGTAATGCTATGTCTTATGGTAATTTTACTAAGTTTTATATTCGCACTTTCAATTGTAAGTAAAATACAGGAAGAATCTGAAATAATCGGAATACTACTTGCAAACGGATATAAAAAATCGGAACTCGTTTTAAATTATATTGCAAATTCAGTAATAATAACTTTTTTGGCGGCAGTTTTAGGTAATATTTTAGGTTACACATATTTTACAGATTCATTCAAAGATGTTTACTACAAATCATTTAACTTGCCTAACTTTACCCCTAATTTCAACTTTGAAGCGCTGATAATTACAACTATAATTCCAATTTCTATAATTTTAATTTTTAATTATTTATATATCTATAGGAAATTAAATTTTACACCTTTAGATTTTTTGAGAAAAAATTTAAAACATTATAAAAATAAAAGAAAATTAAAATCTGAAAGTGAATTGAAGATAAAGAAAAATTTTTTGGGGTCTTTTAGAAAATCTATTATAAAATCCAATAGAGGTGATTATGTAGCTATAATACTTGGAATTTTTATTACTTCAATCTTATTTATTTTCGGTTTTTCTGCAAAGCCAACATTTGACAACTATGGAAATAACTTAAAGGAGAATTTGTTTTGCAAGTATCAATATGTCTTAAAAGCACCCATAGAAATAGAAGATAAAACGGCTGAAAAATATACAACAATATCTGCAAGTGTTTATCACCCTATAAGAAAAGCAGATGATGATATATTGTTATTAGGAATTAGTGAAAATTCAAAGTATTTTCAAAATACAAAACTGCCGGAAAATAAAAATGAAATCATTGTAAGTGAATATCTTTCAAAAAAACTTAGAAAATATGTAGGAGATGAAATAACTATAAAAAGCAAATTGTTAGATAAAGAAAAAACTTATAAAATAGTTGGTATTTACAAAAAATCTTCTACTCTTTCAGCTTTTGTAAAAAAAGAATTCCTAAACGAAGAAATAGAACAAAAAAAGGAATTCTTTAATGGATATTTCAGCAAGGAAAAATTAGATATTGATGAAAAATACATCGCAACTACAATTGATGAAAATTCAATGACCGATGTTTCCAAACAATTATCTGAAATTATGGAACCTCTTATAAATACTTTTATATTTTTATCTGCAGTATTTTTGGCGGGTTTTATATATAGCCTTATGAAAATAATAACTGATAAAAATACTATACAAATAGCCTATTTAAAAATCTTCGGATATACTAATAGAGAAATTTCAAAAATTTATATAAGACCGATAACTATAACAGTCTTAATAAGTTTGCTAGGTTTAATTCCTCTTGAATTATATGCGGTAAAAGAAATAATGTACTACTCTATGCTTAAATTTTCAGGATATTTAGAGCTTTATATCTCTCCAAAAATAGTAATATTATCAATTCTAATTACTATTACAACATATATATTTGTAAGTACATTACAATTTTATAGAATATCAAAAATGAATTTCAGTGAAGTTTTAAAAAACAGAGAATAGAAATACAAAACCTTATATGATACTTAGCATAAGTCAAGTATCCTAATTTTAAAAAATTGACGGACTTTTTGTCCGTTATTTTTTTGAATATTTTGTCCCAACGGTTTTCCCTTTATTAAGTCTATATATCTAGTATTCAGCAGAAAATTATGATATAATATGGTTGTATAATTTTTAGGAGGAACTATGAAAAAAGTAGTTGGGATAAGATTTAAAGAAGCCGGAAAAATATATTACTTCGATCCCTGCAATTTTAGTATAAATAAAAATGACAATGTAATCGTGGAAACTTCTCGTGGAATAGAGTATGGAAATGTAGCCATCGAACCGAGAGAAGTTGAAGAATCAAAACTCGTTTCCTCATTAAAACCTGTTTTGAGAATTGCCGACAGTATGGATAATTATATCCATCAAGAAAACAAGAAAAAGGCTAAAGATGCTATCGAAATTTGCAAAATAAAAGCAAATGAACACGGCTTAGATATGAAATTAGTTGATTGTGAATATACATTTGACAATCAAAAAGTAATTTTTTACTTTGTTTCTGATAATAGAATTGATTTTAGAGAATTAGTTAAAGATCTTGCATATATATTTAAAAACAGAATAGAGCTTAGACAAATAGGAGTTAGAGACCATGCAAAAATTATTGGTGCTATTGGCTCTTGTGGTCAAGTATGCTGTTGTAAAAGATTTTTAGGAGAATTTGCTCCTGTAACAATCAAAATGGCAAGAGATCAGTCCTTATCTTTAAATCAAAATAAAATTTCAGGAACTTGTGGAAGACTTATGTGTTGTTTGAAATATGAACAAAATGTCTATGAAGAAAAGTTAAAAAAAATACCACCTTGTGGAACTTATGTAATAACAAACGAAGGTAAAGGTATTATTGTAGACAGTTATACTCTATCTGAGATTGTAAAGGTAAAAATAGTAAATGAAGAAACTAATACTGAAACTGTTAAACCATTTTTTGTAGATGATATTGCAGTTACAAAAGAAAGAGATATGGCTTATGCTAAAAAAGACGAAGATATTCAATTTGAATATATTGAGCAATTATTATAAGAATTAAAAAATAGAGTTGAAACCAACTCTATTTTTTTGTTCAATTGATAAATTTTTATAATTTATTCTCCAATTTTAATATATTCTACTTTATTTCTTTCCAACAATTCTATCGCATATTCATCCATTCTATAACTATTTTCATAGTAAATCTTTGAAATTCCTGCTTGAATTAATG
Source organism: Parvimonas oralis (assembly GCF_047608425.1). Classification (NCBI taxonomy): domain Bacteria; kingdom Bacillati; phylum Bacillota; class Tissierellia; order Tissierellales; family Peptoniphilaceae; genus Parvimonas; species Parvimonas oralis. The sequence continues at coordinate 119,638 of NZ_JBLKRS010000001.1, read as the reverse complement.
CCTTGGTACAATTTAAACAAGGAAAATGAGTTACATAACAAGTACAGCCCTTTACTTTTATACCTTCTCTTGCACAATATAAAAGTGCATTTTGTTCTGCATGGATTGTAGCAATGCAATGTCCATCTCTCATTGTATGCCCTATTTCATCACATTGAGGATTTCCTGAAATTGAACCGTTATATCCCGTTGAGATAATTCTATTATCCTTATTAACTAAAACACAACCAACATAAGCCCTATCACAAGTTCCTCTAGTTGCGACCATTTTCGCCAAATCCATAAAATATTCGTTCCAAGGTTTTCTCATATTCCCTCCTACTTTCACTATTTAATCATTTTAATAGTTATTTATTTTTTAAAAATAAATAAGTATTCATGTGCTATTAATAAAAAGTTATATTTTACACTATTAGTTTTCCAAAATCCGGTAGCTCTGCAATTATGTTGTTCTTTTATTATAATTTCTTTTAAAGTAAATCCAGATTTTTTAAAAATTTCCATAGCTTTAAAAGACATTGGTATCATATTACCCTTTTGCCTTGTGTCCCCCATTAATATAGCACAAAATTTTCCTTTTTTAAGCACTCTATAACTTTCATTTGCAACTCTTTCCATTTGTATTAAAAAATCTTTTATATTTAATCTAGATAAATCATTTTCAATATCTTCGCTATATTTTATGATGTTAGCATAAGGAGGATGTGTACATATCAAATCTATACTTTCATTTCCAAGAAAAAACAAGTCCCTAGCATCTCCTTTTTTTATTATAATTTTACTATTGGATTTATTATAATCAAAATTTACTTTTTCTTGACATCTTTGTAATGCTATATCACTAACATCAACACCAATTATATTTCTATTTAATAATTTTGCTTCAACAAGAGTTGTCCCACCTCCAGCAAATTGATCCAAAACAATATCTCCTTCTTTTGAATATCTAAGAATTATATTTCTTGGTATATAAGGTGACCAGTTTCCTCTCCACTTTGCATCATGAGTTGCCCAATTTCCCCTATTTGGAAAAGACCAATGTGTAGTCATTTCTAATTCAAAATCTTCAGGCTCCCACTTTTTTTCTTTTTTCATAGCGATATCCTTTTATCTAAATAAAAATTTCTTTCATAACATTGTTTTCTAAATCATTTAAATTATATAAATGTTCCATAATATCAAAAGTTTCCTCAAGGTTATGTCTTGCACTATCCCAACCTTTTCCATCAGTAAACCATACAAATCTCAGTCCTTTTATATTATTAGATTCTATTGCTAAATTTTTGTAACTACGAGCTGTTTCATTAAGTTTACTTCCTCCACTACTATAAAAGTTTGTTTCTATAACATAAATCACACGCTCAGTTTTAACTACAAAATCAAATCTTTTTTCCGTTTTCCCAGCATTGGAAATTGCAGATAAATCAATATTCCATCTCTTAGTAATATCACTTATATACATTTCTTTAAAATAATTAATATCTTTAACAAATCCAGCATTTATGATAAATTTTTCAACTATATTTTCCATAACATGACCTCCACGATTTTTTCTCGCATTTGAGTCTAACCCTGTTTCCACTCCAGTTACATAATCTACTAAATTTGTAATTATATGATTTTGAATTAAATCAAACAATCCAGTTTTTCTCATAAAAACACTATATTGTTCTATTGGTACATTTGTTTTCTTAAAAGAATAGTTAAATTCTCCCTCTTCATCAATAGCATAAATTTCTTTTTTTCTTACTGCAATTAATATCGGAATACATTTCAAAACTTCAGGATACTTTCTTAATATATTTTCAAAATCTGTCTCTATATTTTTTGAACCTATCAATGAATTTAAAATATTTAATTCAACCTTTAGTTCATCAACATTTTTATAGACTTTTTTAAAATCTGTATAATAACTATAGTCTACTATATTAGCTCTTAAATTTGATATCCATTCTTTAAAATTACGTTCCATACTTTTTCTCCTAAAAATTTGAAATTAAAAGTTCTGTTATTTTATTTCTTAAACTACCTTTTGAGTTAATACTTCTATTTGCAAATATTCTATTAATATTATAGTTAGAATATAAATCATCAAAAAAATTATCATTAGAATTATTATTTCTTGGATCAGAGTTGCTCAATAAGAATTTTGCACCAATCTTATTTATCTGATTTATAAACTCTGAAAGCTCTATCTGATCTTTATCGTCAAAAGAATCTTTACTATACGATGTAAAACTTGATGTCAACGATATTGGTCTATATGGTGGATCAATATATACAAATGTATTACTATCTATAACATTAAATGATTTTTTATAATCATCACAAACTATATTTACATTTTTTAATTTTTTTGAAATATTCATTAAATTAACAGTATCGCATATTTTAGGGTTCTTATAATCTCCAAAAGGCACATTAAATTTATTAGATTTATTTACTCTAAATAGTCCATTAAAACAAGTTTTATTTAAAAAAATCATCAATACTGATTTTTTTACAATATGTTTATAAGAACTAATTTCAATGTTATTAAACTCTTCCCTTTTTGATAAATAATATTCTTTTCTATTTTCAATATCTAATTTCAAAAATTCTTTTTCTATATTTTCTAAAATTAAAATCAATTCTTCAACGTTATTCTTTATACAAGAATATGCATTTATAAGATCTGCATTTATATCACTAATATAAACTTCTTTTAAATCATATTGATTCAAAATATCAAATAAAACAGCTCCTCCACCTATAAATGGCTCAACATATTTTGTTATATTACTGTCAAAAATATAATATTTTCTTATTTCATTTAAAATTTGAGTTTTCCCGCCTGCCCATTTTAAAAATGGTTTTGCGTTATTGTCAAAAATTTCACTCAAAACTTTATCCTACTTTCCAAATAATTTTTTCTCTATTTCATCTAGTTGATTTATTGCTTTGTCATCTAGAGTGTTGAAATAGCTTTTGTTTGTAATTCTGTTTTTAGTTTCATAACGATTACTTTTGTTTTTCAAATTTTCGTAACGATACAATAATTCTTTTGCGGTTAGTACAATTCCACCTCTTTGTGTTACGAGTTTTTGAATAAGAGTGTCGTCTGTTCCGACAGAAACCAAAATTTTTCTTCCAATTTCATCCAATTTTTTTTCAATATATTGGTCTGCGGTTTCATTCTGTTTTGTATAGACAACTTCAATTCCCTTTATAACTTCTGAAGTACCTTTGAAGTTAATCTTATATGCATCAAAGACAAGTAGCAAATCTATTCCAACAAGTTTTGAATATTCTCCCATATCATATATTAGCTCATGTCTTGCATTTTCAAAACTCAAATTTAAAAATGGTTTGTATTTTTCCCAAGCATTTAAAATATTGTAACCGTCAATTATAATTAATTTTTTAGTTTTCATCTCTCTGTCTTAATGCCTCATAAACTAAAATTGCACAAGCATTTGATGCGTTAAGGCTTGAAACTTTACCTTTCATTGGAAGTTTGGTTAAAAAGTCACATCTCTTTCTTATAAGTTGACCTATTCCATTTCCTTCATTTCCAATTACTATTGCAATATTTCCTTTAAAATCCATATCTGTATAAATTTTTTCAGCCTCTCCACAAGCGCCATAAACCCATACATTTTCTTTTTGTAATTTTAAAATTGTATCTGCAATATTTGCAACTTTTGCTATTTTAATATGATTTACAGCTCCGGCAGATGATTTTTGAACAATTGATGTAACAGGTGCTTGATTTCTCTTTGAAACTATAATTCCATGAACACCAACAGCTTCACAAGTACGAATTATTGCTCCAAAATTATGTGGATCTTCAATCTCATCCAGAATTACTAAAAACAAATCTTCATTTTTATCTTTTGCACTTTGTAATATTTCTTCAATAGTTGAATACTCAAAACTTGAAATTAAGGCACAAACTCCTTGATGAACAACTCCGTCAGCCATATTTTCCAATTTGTTTTTATCAATTTCTGAAATTAAAATACCATTTGCCTTTGCTTTTCCTATTATTTTATTTATTGAGCCCTTTAAATCACCTTTTAAAATATATATTTTCTCTACTTTTCTATCGCTTTCTAATGCCTCTAATACAGCATTTCTTCCGAATATATAGTCGCTCATATTACACCCTTTTCCAAACAACACCATTTCTAGTGTCTTTTAATTCAATATTCATTTCTTTTAAAATATCACGAATTTCATCCGCTCTTTTAAAATCTTTATTCTTTCTTGCTTCTTCTCTTTCTTCAATAAGTTTTTCAACTTTTTCATCTAAATTATCATCTTCCTCTTTATAAAGAAGTCCTAAAACTGAAGCAAAATCAGATAGCAACTTAACAGCTCCTTTTACAACTTTCAAATCAGTATTTTCATCAAATGTATTTGTATAACGAATAAGCTCATAAACTTTAGAAATTGCATCTGCAGTATTCAAATCATCATCCATAGACTCTAAAAATTCTTTTTTTAGCTCAACTAATCTAGAAATATCTCCATCTTCTCTTTCTTCACAAATTTCTAGAAGTCTTTCCAAATGTTCCTTTCCATTATACATTCTTTCAAGCCCGTTTTTAGTTTGTTCCATAACTTCTCGACTGAAATTTAATGGATTTCTATAATGAGTTGATAAAATCCAAAGTCTAATCACTTCCAAGTTATATTCTTTTTGAATATCTTTAACTGTAAAGAAATTTCCTTTTGATTTACTCATCTTTTCATTGTCAACATTAATCATTCCATTATGCATCCAGTAATTAGCAAAAACTTTATCATTGCAACATTCGGACTGAGCTATTTCATTTTCATGATGTGGAAATTGCAAATCTTCTCCACCCGCATGAATATCTATTGTATCTCCTAAGAATTTCTTTGCCATTACAGAACATTCAAGATGCCAACCCGGTCTACCCATTCCCCAAGGACTTTCCCAAGCTGGTTCACTTTCATCTTTTCTTTTTTTCCAAAGTGCAAAATCAAGCGGATTTTTCTTTTCATCAGAAATATCAATTCTTGCTCCGGCTCTTAAATCATCAATATTTTTTCTGGATAATTTTCCATAATCTTTGGCTTTTGTAATATCAAAATATACATTACCGTCAACATTGTATGCAATGCCTTTTTCTTCTAGTATCTTTACAAATTCAATCATCTCATCAATACATTCAGTAGCCTTTGGATGAATTGTATGACTTTCAAAAAGATTTAAACCATAACTGTCTTCAAGATAGGCCTCAATATATTTTTTTGTAATATCTGTAAAAGGAACATTTTCTTCTTTTGCTCTATTTATAATTTTATCGTCAATATCTGTAAAATTACTTACAAATTTTACGTCATAACCAATGTATAAAAGATATCTTCTTAAAGTATCGTAAACAATCATTGGCCTTGAATTACCAATATGAATATAATTATAAACTGTTGGACCACAAACATAAATCAACGCCTTGCCCGGTTGTATAGGTTTAAATTCTTCTTTTTTTCTTGTTAATGTGTTGTAAATCTTCATATTACACCTCTCTTATTTTTAATTTTCATAGTATTTTACTACTTAGATTATTTAATATAAAACAAAACGCCTCTTGAAAAAACAAGAGACGAAAAAATTCCGCGGTTCCACTCTAATTGAAAAAATCCACTTAAATTGCTATAAAGTAGCAAACAATACTCCAAGGATGCACCTTCAACTTGATGTTTTTCACCAGACAACATCTCTCTACAAATCGTTGTTTCTCTTCCTTTTCAACATATATATTCATTTATAATAGGATACTAAATTATTAAGAAAAAGTCAATATTTTAATTAGACTTTTCTTCTTTTATTTTTAAAAGCAAGTCAACTCTATCAGTTATAATCCCATCAACTTTTTTATTTATAAGTTGTCTCATATCTTTTTCAGTATTTATTGTCCAATAACAAACAGAAATATTATGCTTATGGAATTTATAAATTAAGTATTTTGTATCTAAAGGAAGTTTTTCAAATCTTGGAATCATCATTGCATGAGTATTAAACTTTTTAAAACTGTCATATCCAAAATATGATGCAAATACAACTTCTTTAGTCTTCTCCATAGAACCGGATATAATTATTTCTCCATTACTTATTTTTCTTAAATATTTAAGATTTTCTTCATTGAAACTTGAAAAAATTACATTTTTTTCAAGCTTATATTCTTTTACACATTTATACAAAAGTTCTGCAGACTTTAAGCCTACTTCTCCATCGTCCTTAACATCTATACTGTAAATAACAGAATCACCAAATTTTTCAAAAAGTGAAGAAACTTCCATCGGATATAATCCCTTTACTCTATTTTCAGCATAAGGATAATTCCCATAAATATCTTTAAATCTATATCCGAAATTAAACTCTTTAATTTCTTCAAAGGTATAGTCTATTACCTTTCCTGTTCCGTCAGTTGTTTCATCAATATCCTCATTGTGTTGAGTTATTATTTTCCCGTCTTTTGTAAGTCTTATATCTGTTTCAAAAGCATCAACACCCATTTCAAAAGATTTTATAAAAGCCAATTCTGTATTTTCAGGAAATAAATTACTTGATCCTCTATGTGCAAAAACAAGTGGGAAATCACCATTTTTAAAAATTTTCCTTGCCTTTTTTTCTTTTTTAAAACATGAAAATTGCAATAAAATATAAATTGATATTATTAAAACAAACAAAAACAAATACATATACTCATCTCCTAAAACTTTAATTATCTTAATTTAATTATTTATAAGAAAAATCTGATATAATCAATATAATTATATCATATAAAGTAAAATTATGATATAATTATATTGTTATTATTAACTAAATACATTAGAAGAGGTTGGTGTTTATGTTAGAATCTTTTTTTGGAGATAAAAAGTACTTCTTTAGAACTATTTTTTATATCCTTTTAGGTGATTTAATTTGCTCATTTGCAGTAGTTAAATTTTTAGTTCCTGCCGGACTACTTTCCGGTGGACTTGGTGGTATAGGACTTATGATAGAATACTTAACAGGACTTCCTACAGGGGTTTCAGTATTTGTCTTGAATTTACCTATGATGATTGTTGGGGCATTTTTCTTAAATAAAAAATTTATGACTTATGCTTTTTTATCAACTTTCATTTATTCATTTATATTAATTGCTATGCGTCAAATCCCTATTAATTTCAATCTTGAAAATAATATGTTATATGCAGTTTTTGGTGGATTTATTAATGGTCTTGGAATGGGAGTTCTATTCAAGCATGGTGCTTGTCAAGGTGGACTTGATATTTTAGCTACTATCTTTAAAACAAAACTTAATGTAAATATTGGATCATCTTTAATGGCTATAAATGCACTTATAATAGGAGTTGCATCTTATATCTTCAGTCTTGAGAGAGGTCTTTTAACCATTGTAGCAATGTATGTAGCATACAAAATGCTTGATAAAATACAAATGGGTTTTGGAGATACAAAACAAATCATGATAATGACAGCAAAGCAAAGAGAAGTTACAGACAAAATTTTATCCGATCTTCATAGAGGTGTTACACTTCTTCATGGAGAGGGGGCTTTTACACATAAACAACAAAATGTTATATATTGTATTGTTAGTACTAGACAAGTAGTAACTATTAAGAGAATATTGAACGAAGTCGATCCGGCTGCATTTTTAATAATTTCCGACGCTTATGAAGTTAAAGGTAGAGGATTTAGAGTACAAGAGATTTAGGAGGGGTTTATTTTGAAAAATATTTTAACATTTAATGAACTTAAAGAAATAGCAAAAAAAATCGCAATGGATGATGATAGAGTTGAAAAACTTTACATAGAACAACTTGAAACACAAAGCATGTCAAGTGATGTAAACTTTTTTAATATTTTATATTTAGTAAAAGATTTATCTTTTGATGATGCTTCATTTGAATTCATCGAACATTTTGGTGATGTTTTAACTATGTTTGAAAACACAGAAAATGAAAATGTAATAGAATATAGAATAATTTATGAAAACTTTACTCAAGGTATTTTTAGAATTGTATCTAAAAAATCAATAGATGTTTTAGAAGAACTTGAAGAAAAATATATTTGTGTACTTAATAAAGATGAAAACAAAAAAAGTGGAGTATATATTGACAGAAAAATAAATAAACTTACTGAAGATGAATTTTTAGTAAACACTTGTGAATTTTTCTGGAATATTTTAAAATTCGGAAACAAACTATACACAAAAGAATTTTTGAATATATCGCAAGAATATAGAAAAGTTTTGTCTTTACTAGACGATCATTTAAAACACTATGTTCTATCTGAAAACAAATACCTTATAGAATTAGGAAAAGAAAATAAATTAGTATTTAATTATGTTGATACTGAAATTTTTGAAATGTATCTAAATTGTTATTCAAAATTGGAATTAGATTCTCTATGGGTTGCCCTATTTAATATCTGTGGACTTTTCAGAAAAATTTCTCTTCAAATAGCAATTAATTTAAGATTTGACTATGCCAAAGAATTGGATAGAGATACAGTAACATATTTAAGAGAATTAAAACAAAAAGCAAATAATAGATAAATCGGATAATTATTTTTTCAGGAAAATAAAGTATGGATAATATGAAATTTATAAAAATAACAAATGATAAGTTTGACGAATTAAAAATTTTACAAAGGAGAAAATATAATTAATTGGAAACAGCTTCCCAAAATTGATGCTCATATTCATCTAACTCCACAAGATGTAATAGATGCAAATATCGAATATGACGATGTATTTATTACAAACGGTTCTATTGATGATTATATTGAAATAATGAAAAAATATAATATAGAATGCGCTTTTATTATGCCATTCAATGACCCATATATGTTATCTATGGATTTCACAGTAGAAACGTCTCATAAAAATCTTTCAAAAATGATAAAAGATAAGAATTCAAAATTTTATTGTTTTGCTGATATTGACATTAGAAAAAATATAAAAGACACAATTAAAGAAATAGAAAAAGTCTTAAAACTTGAAGAATTTATAGGGATAAAAATTCACTCAACGAATACTTATTACCCTGTTGATGGTTTTTATTATGAAAAAATATTTGAATACGCAAGTAAAAATAATATTTTAATAGAAATTCATTCTTATCCCAGAGACCATTTGTCAGATGATGTATGTTCTCCAAGCAGAATAAAAAATATTCTTAGTAAATATCCGAATTTAAGACTATCAATAGCACATTTAGGCGGTTTTCAATATGAAGAATTAATTGGGCTAAATGCGTATTTTAATATGTCAGCAATTTTGCCCGATATGGTTAATAAATTAGGAATAGAAAAAACGAATAGGATATTACGATCATTCGGTGTGGATAAATTAATTTTTGCTTCAGATTATCCTGACAGCAGATGCTTAAAACCAAACGAAATTTATGATAAATATTTTGAAATATTGGAACAAATGGATTTTTCACAAGAAGAAGCTGAAAAAATTTGTAAATATAACGCTCTAAAGATGATAGGTAAAATATAAAAATAAGAACTCCACCCTTCCACGATGCTTCGCATCGGGTGGGTACCCGTGAACCTTGTTGATACGCAATAAAAGTGCATCAAATTATAAAATGATGCACTTTTTATATCTAAATATTTAATTTTAGTTTTAGCGAAATCCAAATTTCTTTACACTTGAACTCCAATTTTAGTTTTTGTAAATCTATCAATTTAATAATACTTTAGCATAAACTAGCTAATCACCGATAAACTTTTATATCAATAACCTTCTCTGTCTTTCCATACTATATACATACAATCTTATGATAAATTTACAACCACATTGCGTGTAATATCTTTTGTGTTCTATATTACTTCACATTGTATCTTTAGTATAATCTAATTTCACTAATCTTTAATCTTTAGTATCAGTCTATACGATTTTAAAATTAATATATTTTTTAAATACTTAAATATCCCTACATTATTATATTTAATCTTATTAATAATCAAAGATTTCAATACTCTTATATTTAATTATATAAATATGCAAATTTCTTAATACTCTTATATTTAATTTTATAAATTCTTAAAAGTTTTATATTATTATATCTAATTTTATAAATATGCAAATTTCTTAACATCTAAGCATTCCGTACAAATATCTATATCTTATATTATCATATCTAATTCAACAAATATAACAATACTTTAACGATTTTAGATTTTATATTGTAACTACTCAAATATCTCAATTCTCTTATATTTAATCTTATAAATATTCAAACAACTTAATACTTTTAGATTTAACTTTATAAATATTTAAATATTTCAATTCTCTTATATTTAATTTTATAAATATTTGAATACTCCAATATCTTCAAACTTAATTTTATAAATATTTAAATTATCTGATATCCTTATATTTAATTATACTTAATTTTATATTATCCTATCATACAACTTAATACAGTGATTTTTTTCAATTAGTTTTTAATAAAAGTAAATAAAGTTAATTATACTATTTTCCAATCTTTACATTCACAAAATATATTATCTGCTGTTCAAGTTGCTGGAATCGTAAGTCTTTTCTAAAAACCAATGATTCAGCAACTCTGATGAAATTGTTTTTAATACTTTCATTGGTCTTACCTCCAGTCTTCAAACTATTTAACGCGTTATCTTGTTTGTTAAATATATTATACCCCATAAAAATACATTTGTCAACACTTTTTTTAAACTTTTTTCAATTTTTTTCACTTTTTTTGCGATTTTTTTGAATTTTTTTACATTTTTTTGAATTTTTATTGTTTTTTTATACTAAATTTATGATTTTAAAATATTTTATTTTAAATTTTTTCTTTCCAACTCCAAAAGTTTTTGTTTTATTTCAATTCCATCAGCATAGCCCACAAGTTTTCCATTACTTCCTATAACTCTATGACATGGAATTACAATCGGTAATTTATTTTTATTATTCGCTCCGCCTACTGCTCTTTGCGAATTTTCATTTCCAATTTTTCTTGCAATATCTTTATAACTACAAGTTTCTCCATAAGGAATTTCCGTTAAAGCCTTATATACCTTTAATGCAAACTCGCTTCCATCCACTTTAAATGTGAACGTAAAGTTTTTTCTTTTCCCACAAAAATATTCTTCCAATTCTTTTTTTGCCAATTTTAAAATTTCAGTTTCAGGATTAATAACTTTTTCATCTTTTACAAATTTTATCTCAATTATTTTCTCCTGATCTTCAACAACTTTTATTTCTCCAATTGGACTGTTAAAAACTATATAATTCATAATTCACCTATTCTATATTTAAAAGTTTGTATATATCAATATTACATTTTTCATCAAAATATCTTTTTAGTTCTAAAAACTTTTTCCATTTTTCAATAGTATACTCGTTTATTCCATTTCTGATTGCAACATCAAACAGCCTAATTTCCAATCTTACAAATCCTTCAGCAGCTCCTAAAGCATCACAGAGTTGAATCAATCTATCATAATCATCATAAATAATTTCTTTCAATTTGTTTTCAAGAAAATCCAACTTTTCTTTGGGTAAATCTAATTTTCCATTATAGCAATATATAGTTTTAATAGGAAATGAATGTGTTAAACAAATTCTTGCACCTTCATAAAAATTTTTTTCATCCAAAAAAATCATTCCATCATATACATGTTTTATATGTGAAAATCCAAATCTTCTACCAATATCATGTAACAATCCCAGTACAAATGCTTTTTCAGAATCTAAATATTCAGTATTTTTTGCGATAATCTCCGCACATTTTGCAACATTTAAAGAATGTTCAAACCACCTACCACAATTTAATTTATTGGCTTCATTCAATAAAATCATAGCATATTCTCTATCTATATTCATAATTACCTCATCAAAAAAAGATGAACATCATCTCTTAAAACTAATCAACTACAAAAATTCCTCCATTAAGCTCCTTTATAAATCCCTTTAGTTCCAATGCAGTTAAAATTGTATTTGTTTCTATGATTGAAAAACCTGTTATAGTTGAAATTTTATTTTGAGATTTCGGTTCTTCATTTATTAAATTATAAATTAAAAGTTCTTTTGCATCCAAAATATCCAAATCTTTTTCCTCTTTATTTTTATTCAAAATAAATTCGGAAAAATCAATAACTCCATCTATAATATCCTGATAATCCGTAGCAATCAATGCTCCATCTTTTATCAATTTATTCGTTCCTTTACTATATAGGCTGTTAATATTTCCAGGAAGTGCAAAAATTTCTTTTGACTGTTCATTTGCAAATCTTGAAGTTATAAGTGTACCTGAACGATCTTGTGCCTCGATAACCAATAATGCTTTTGAAAGTCCTGAAATAATTCTGTTTCTAACAGGAAAATTATGAGCTAAAGGTGGCATTCCTATAGGAAATTCACTCATAATTGCACCATTTTCTATAATTTCGTCATACAATCTGTAATTAGTTTTAGGATAGGCTATATCAACTCCACAACCTAAAACGGCTATAGTTCTCCCCCCTGATTTTAAAGCAGCTCTATGTGAAATGGAATCAATACCCAAAGCCATTCCTGAAACAATTCTTATTCCAAGTTCTGAAATTGACCTTGCAAAATATTCAGTTGCCCAAGCTCCATAATTGGTACATTTCCTAGAGCCTACAATTGAGAGAGCAAATTCATCTTCAGGTAAAATATCTCCCTTATAGTAAATAACTTGTGGAATATATTCAATATCTTTTAGATTAATTGGATAATTTTCACTCAAAATACTTACATAATTAACCTTCTTTTTCTCTAAATAATCTCTATAAGCATCTGAATTAAATTTTTCTCTCTCTTCAACTAATTTTTCAATATTATTCTTAGTTAAAAGTTTATTTTCTTTAAAATAGTCTCCGGATAAATCAAAAATCTCCTCAATATGTTCCAAAGTAAAATGATTTAATAATTCATCTTTAATTTTATAATCAAAATTCAAATAACTTAAAAATAACAAAGCATCTTCATTTCTCATAACTAACTCCAATATTTATTACTCAAACTTCTATATCTGATAGCTTCTAACAGATGTTCTTCCTTGATTTCTTCACTTCCATCCAAGTCTGCAATTGTTCTTGTCAACTTCAAAATTTTATTAAAAGATCTTGCTGAAAACTTAAACTTTTTAAAAGCAAATTCTATAATTTTTTCAAGTTTTTCATCTAAAATAATATATTTCTTAATCTGTCTAGCTGAAAGATTTGCATTATTATATATTTTTTCATTTTTATATCTTTCAAGTTGAATTTTTCTAGCTTTTTCAACTCTTTTTCTAATTTCAAAAGAAGTTTCTAAAACTTCTTTTGAAGATAAATCGTCATATTTCACAGGTTCAACTTCAACTTGAATATCAATTCTATCAAGTATTGGACCTGAAATTTTGCTCAAATATCTTTGGATTTGTAACTGTGAACAAGTGCATTTTTCGGTTTGTGATCCATAATTCCCACAAGGGCAAGGATTTAATGCACAAATAGTTACAAAATTTGAATAATAAGTAATTGATGAATTAGCCCTTGAAATAGTAACTTTTCCATCTTCCATAGGCTGTCTTAAAACTTCAATAGCCTGTTTTGAAAACTCAGGAAATTCATCTAAAAACAAAACTCCATTATGTGCAAGAGAAACTTCCCCGGGTTTTGGAATTTTACCCCCACCAACAAGAGAAATAGGACTACTTGTATGATGTGGAGACCTGAAAGGTCTTTGAGTAACCAATTTATTATTTTTAAGTTTTCCAGCTATTGAATATATTTTTGTACATTCAATACATTCATCAAAAGTTAATTTGGGTAAAATTGTCGGTAATCTTTTGGCAATCATAGTTTTTCCGCTCCCTGGAGGGCCAACCATCAGCAAATTATGTCCTCCCGCAGCAGAAATTTCCATTGCTCTCTTTAAATTTTCCTGACCTTTTATATCTGAAAAATCTATATCATACTTTATTTCCTCATCTAAATTTACCTTTGCTATTTCTTCTTTTTTTATTTCGATAACTCCATTTAAACAATCAACTAATTCTTTTAAATGTGAAATTGGATAAATCTCTATTCCTTGAACTATATTAACTTCATTTTTAATAGCATTAGGAATAAAGAACTTTTTAAAACCAAGTTCTTTTAAAGAGATAATCATAGGTAAAGCTCCGTCAAAAGTTATAACTCTTCCGTCAAGAGAAAGCTCACCTAAAAAAACAGTTTTTTCATCAGGTAAATACTCAATAACTCCAATAGCAAGTAACATACTCACAGCTATTGCCAAATCAATTTGAGAGCCGTCTTTTTTTAAATTTGCAGGAGCTAAATTTATTGTAACTCTCCCTGGTGGAATTGAAAATCCACTATTTGAAATTGCAGATTTTACTCTTTCCTTAGATTCTTTTATAGATAAATCAGGAAGCCCTACAATATTAAAAGCCTGAAGTCCACTTGATAAATCTGCTTCAACATCAATATCATAACCATTTAATCCATTTAACACACAAGTCTTAGTCTTTGAATACATATCTTACCTACTTTCTAGCACATTCGGATGCCGTTCCCAAAAGTATTTGAAGTCCATGCTCTACAGAATCTATAATATACTCCAAAGATTCTCTAACAGCTTTTGGACTACCGGGTAAATTTATAATTAAGCTGTCGTTTCTAATAACTGAAACAGCTCTTGAAAGCATTGCCCTCTTAGTGATTGTCAAACTGTATTGTCTAATAGAATCACAAATTCCAAATGCGTTTTTAGTTGCAACATTCAAAGTTGCTTCAGGTGTAACATCTCTCTTACTAAAGCCTGTTCCACCTGTTGTTAAAATTAAATCAGCTTCTAAAATATCACAGGCATATTTTAACTTTTTTTCTATTGTTGCTTGATCATCCGGAATAATAATCTTATCAATAACTTCATAATTATTTTCTTTTAATATCTCAACAATTACTTCTCCTGAAGTATCAACTCTCTCTCCGACTGACCCCTTGTCAGAAACGGTAATTACATAAGCAGTAAACATAAATCCTCCTAAAAAGCATTTTCTATATGTGTAATTTTATGATTGTCAAAAATTATTTCTATAACATCAAATCGAATTTTTGCTCCAAATAAATTTTTCTCCATCATATAAATCTGAGCAACGTCTTGTATCTTTTTTATTTTACTTCCATTTACAAATTCTCTTGGAAAGCCGAAATTTACATTTTTTCTAGCCTTAACCTCAATAAAAACTAAAAAATCTTTATCCTTTGCTATTATATCAATCTCTCCAAAAGGTTTTAAAAAATTCCTCTCAATAATTTCATAGCCCTTTTCTAAAAGAAATTTAACAGCTATATCTTCCCCTAAATTCCCAATATCTTTAGCTTTCATAATCTTTTTTCTTTTCAAAATATTTCTTCAAAAATGTTACTCTATGAATAGGAGTAACCCCATTTTCATCAATTCCCTTATAATGAGCCTTTGTTCCATATCCTACATTCTTTATAAAATTATAGTTCGGATACTTTTTCTCATACTCAACGAACATACTATCTCTGTATTCCTTTGCGATTATTGAAGCACAGGAAACCACATAAGAAAGCTCATCTCCGTGAATCAAATTAATCTGTGGAATATCAACATCAACTTTTTCTGCATCAGTTATCAAAAAATCGCCGGAAACTTTATTTCCGTCTAAATCCTTTATATTTGAAATGGCAATCCTCATAGCAAGCCTACTTGCCTGTTTTATATTTATTTCATCAATTTTTACATTATCTACAATTCCAATTCCATAGCCTACACATTCTTCTAAAATTTTATCATAAAGTGCCAGTCTTTTCTTTTTAGAAAGTTTCTTACTGTCCGTTACTCCCTCAATCTTACTATATTTTTTCATAATAATTGCACAAGAAACGACAGGACCGGCAAGACAGCCTCTTCCAACTTCATCAACACCGATAATTAAATTATATTTTTTGTAGATATTTTCCAGTTCTTCTCTAATTTCCATTATCTTCCTCAAATTTTTCAATATCTTCCACAGTTTCTAAAGTTATTCTTCCAAGTTTTACTTTTCTAAAATCATCTAAAACTAAATTTGCAACCTTAAAGTAATCAATTTCATTCTTCTTTAAAATTGCTCCTCTATTTCTTCCGATTTCATCCATTAAATACAATGTATCCTCATAAGAATCTTCAGATAGATTATATCTATTTTTAAGAATATTTACATCTCTTTTATTTAACTCATCAATAAAACGAAAAGCTAAATTTTCAATATCCATAATCTCATCCTTAATTGCCCCGGTAAAAGCCAAGTGCAAACCGATTCTTTCATCTTCAAACTTAGGCCAAAGAACTCCCGGAGTATCTAAAAGCTCTAAATCATTCTTTGTCTTAATCCATTGCACCTGTTTTGTAACACCGGGTCTATCTCCTATTTTTGCACTCTTTCTCTTTGAAATGGAATTAATAAAAGTAGATTTTCCTACATTAGGAATTCCTACAATCATCATTCTAATTGTCTTTGAAGAAAGATTTTTTTCTTCAAGCTTTTTAAATTTATCAGCCAACATCTCTTTAGCAACTGAATAAATCTTATCTAAACCCTTTGAATGAAGTGCATCTACGACAACAGCTCCATAACCTTTTTTCCTATAATAACTAAGCCACTTCTTAGTCTCATTTTCATCAGCCATATCCGATTTATTTAAAATCATAATTCTAGGCTTATCCTTTAAAACATCATCAATAACAGGATTTTTACTACTTATCGGAATTCTTGAATCAATAATCTCTCCAACAATATCAACCAATTTCAATGACACTCTTATATTATCCATAGTCTTTTTCATATGACCCGGATACCAATTTATATTCATTATTTCCTCCAAATTTATAAATCAAAATATATTAATTGTTAAAATATTTAATAGTATATAAGTAAGGAGGTAAGAACTCTATCTCCCTCCCTAAATTTTTTGAAATCATAATTACAGTATTAAACTATTTTTCTCTAATCTTTTTTAAAAAAACAAAAGCACCTAATAACATTATAATTAAAATAAAACTGCATAGTACAATTCCTATAATTTTAGTAGTATCCATTTCACCATTAGTAAAATTATAATAAATTGTATAAATAAGAATCAAAGACACAACAATAGAAAAAGCAAACCAAATATGATCTCTATATTTACTATTTTCTATGCTATTTGCTATTGAGTTAGCAATTAATCTACTTAATCCTCTCACAATGTTAACCTCCAATTATAATACTATTGTAAAAATTAAATCAATTTTAATATAGTAACACAACTAAATTATAAATCTATACATACTTTTTGTCAATATTTATAATTTTTATCTTATATTCAATAAAAAACAGAGTTAGATTGTATAACTCTGTTTTTAACTGTTTACTTAAACTTTATATTATTATATAATTATTTTGCATTCTATATGTAAGGAGGTGAAGCTATTGACCTCTATTGATGCTATAATTTTATTAACGTTGTTGATTGCGTTATTAAAATTGCTAAAGAATTTTAAATAATCAACATAAAAAGCAAGGTCTGCCAACCTTGCTTTTTTATTTACATTCTATTATGTGAGATGAATTCGACCTCTAAAGAATTATAATCTCAACTATATAATACCACAAATCACAAAAAAGTCAACTCTTTTAGAGAAAATAAATAGTAATTTATATTTTAGTATCAATTCAGATTATATTACTCTCAAACAATATAATTTACAAAAAAGAGTTAAAAAGTACCTAAATACATTTTTAGATTGTACTCATATTTTAAAAAACTATTTATATTATAGCTCAATATTTTGACTCTATTTGACTAATATTATTTGTCTAGCGACACTTTTAACTTTTTGTTATATATAGCTTATTTCTTCAAACTAATACAAAACTAAGATAACTATCACAGCTAACAATTTATTTGTGCTACTCGTTGTTACTTTAAAATTTCCTACATTATAGCTAAAAACATAAAACCGATTAATTTTAATGTTACTGAAATCCAATTGAATTTTCTATATTGCCTATATTCCAAAAAACTTATTATTTGTACTTAATTTCAAAATTGTTGCTTTTTCTACATATTTTTGATCCACTTTATCAATTCTTTCCCTTAAAATAGGAATTATATACTGTCCGTCAATCTCTTCACATATTTCAAAAATAGTCTTTATCTGATTAATATGAGTATTTTCCATCTTATCATGGATTACAAATTGAGGAACTTTTATTCCCATACGAATACTGTATTGCATATATGCTAAATCAAACGCCACAATAACAGCTTTCTTTTTTCCTGTTCCAACATTTCCGCCAAGCAAAGCAATACTAACCGGAAATTTTTTCTCTTCATTCCAATTTTTATTATATGCTAACAAATATTTCTCGCCATATAGTCTATCACAATAATCAGAAAAGAATCGATTGAACTTATTTACTTTTTCTTCTATACCATCATTTTTCATCCTATTTTGAATATCTAATAAATCTTCATTTAAATCCTGTCTAACTATTTCTTGTTCTTCTAGCAACTGAATAGACTGTTGTATCTCTCCTTTCTTTAATGATAAATCTTCAATTTTACGATTAAGCATATTTAATTCATCTAATAACCCTTCATCTAATACCTCAATTGTTATCTTTTCTTTTTGCTCTAAAACATTCGCCAATTGTGAGGAATACTGCTCTAATAATTCTTTTTTTACATCCATTTGTTCTTTTATGAAATCAATTCTATTTTGAATCATGGCATTATGAAAATCAATCATATCTTCAAAACTTTTATGCAATTCTGGAATATAACTTTTAGCTTCTTGATAGATTGACTGTAGTATTTGAATATCAATTTCCGACTGTTCCTTTGATAACTTCAATATACTATTTTTGATGTTCTCAATTTCGAACTCAACTAATTCCATCTTTTCTTGTAAATTGTAAATCTTCAAAGTAAGTTTTCTCTTCGAATCTAATTCTTCTCTATATTCATCCATATAAGAAAATTTAGTTCTCTTACCATATAAATCATTTAAATCTGAATTAATTATCTTTAAAGATTGTTTCAAAACACTTAAAGAAGGTATACTCTTGCTCTTTTCCAATGCTTGAATTGTTTTTTGACATTCTGATAACCTTTCTTTAATTTCTTCCTTTTTACTTAACAATTCATCACTATATATCTGAAATAAAAAACAATATATTGTATCATAAGTGTCATTTCCTGTCATCATTGGTAAAAAATTAATCATTCTATCTTCAGCTGTACTCTCTACTCTTACAAATTTAGGTATTAGCTGTCTAAATGTAGGTCTTGGTTCGTTCAAATCAAAAATTATTTTCTTTAATTTATCCCAAAACTCCTTTTCAATACAAGATTCGTCAAAAATATATCTTTTCCCTCTTGAAAACAAATCTCTCCTTATTGAATATTCTTTTTTATTATTATCTATCAAAATCAACTCAGCTTGAACTTTATGTTCTTTTAGAAATTCCTTTATATCCACATTTTCACTGCTTGTATCTGAATCATAATATAATTCACGAACAGATTTTGCTCCCAAACATAAATCTATTATTTTTATTGCAGTAGATTTCCCTACACTATTGCCACTTTCATGAAGATTCTCTGGAGTATCATCTACAATTAAGTTCAGCCCATTCTCATTAAACGAAATTTCACGTATAACTTCGTCATAAGGTATCTTTTTGCTTACTATTAATTTTTTTATTTTCATAATACACCTCTCCTTCCTCAATTTTAACAAGTTCTAATAAATACAACCAATCTAATGCATAATAAATGAAATCAACATGTACTCTTTTCTTTACACGTTGCTGTACTTCTTCCAACAATTTTTCAATGGGTATAACTTTTACCTGCTCTAAAATTTCTAACAATATTCCACCTAAAGAGTACAATGAAAAATCTGGATGTCTTTGAATATTTAAAATCATATAGGTCTCTCCAATATCTTACATTCCATAAAACAAAAACAAGTAAAACACACTATTCCTATCTCTATATCTTCTCTATACAAATTACCAAATTCTGGTGATTCTTCAACTACTTTTCTAATTTTTATCATTACCTTGTTAATAATTTCGTCTGAATTGTGTTTAACTACATCTATATCAATTTCCCCAGTTTGCTTTTTTTTTGAAAGTATTTCTCCTTTTTCTTCTAAATACCAGAGGTGAATACATTTTAAAATCTTAGCTTTACTACCTATATTTGAGTTGTCATAAACGTTCAAACAATCCTCACAAATTGAATAATATGCAGAAAACTCTTTGATAATTTCCTTATATTTAACTACAGAATTATAATCTAATTTTATATCAAGTTTATATTCTTGAAGATTATCTTCATTAACGTTATAATCCATTTCATTACACATTTCACCAAATTCCTTAACTAAATTAGCTATCAAAGAAGAAAGCTTACAAACACTTTGCATTGATAAATTAATAGTCCCGCTATTTTGTCCTACAATTATTCCGCGGTTGTCTCCACTATTTTCAGCTTTAAATTCATTATTTTTCATCTATATATTTCTCCTGAATTAATTCCACTCATAATTCCAGAATTGTTTCCGTTATTTTTTACCTTTATATTACCTTTGTTATCAATATTTCTGTTACGTTCTTCTATTATTTGCTTTAAAATATCCTTTGCTTCATTTTTTGATTTTATAGCAATAATAGTTGAAATCACAGTTGCAACAGTTCCTATTGCAGTTAATATTAACATCAAATCCATAGTATTCCTCCTCAATCATAATCTATTTTATTATAACACTTGTTCTGACAATAGTCCACAGTTGTTAACGATTTGTTCATATTATATTATCTTATTTATAAGTACGTATACTATACTTTGATTATAAAAAATCTTTCTATTTCCACTATAACTTTGTTCAATTTTACCATCTCGACATAGTAAATATGAATTGATTCTTCGTTTCTATATACTCAATGCCTTCATCATATTCTAAAGAATACTTTCCCACACTATTCTATCTCCTTAGTTTATAAGCTCACTAAATAGTCTAATATTTATTTCAATTCTTTTATTTCTTTTTCCATAAGAAAAAATTTTGAAATGTTCTATGATGAGTTTGCCCATTTCTATAATAAATGTTATTTATATTAAATATTACTAGTACATATATTCTTCACTTTTAAGATGTATTTCTACACTTTAATAAAAACATATTCATAAAGTATTTATCATTAATAATATTTGACTTTCCAAGTTCATACCATTTTATCTCAATCAATACAATTATCTTTTTATCTTCTTCATAACTATTTAGAATCTTTATTGCGGTTTTATTGAACTTATTTAATATATCCATGATTTCTTAAAAAGTAAACATAATGTAAAATTTAAATTACTTGTAAACTCAATCAATTTGAATGATAAGTTTGAAATTTCTAACAAATATGCATATAATATCTTAGCACTAGAAAGGTCGATATATAAACACTAAATATTTCTACATCTCATAAGTCCTACTTTTAGACTTGATTATTTAATTTTTACGATATTTTTAATAAAGATATAGCGCTGATAGCTCCTATTTGTTATATTTTCTTCCATATACTCGTTATATAATAAAGCATCATCGCTAAACTTAAATGTTTTATTTTGATATATTATGGCATATTAGTACCTATGTAGATTACATTACGAGTTCAAATAAAAATTTATTCAAAACGCTATTGCTTTGACGATAGCTAACCTAAGTCGTTTAGGTCAACTCACGAAAGTGAGTTTTTTTATTGGATAAATATCATCCAATAACAAATTGATAATATTCTTAAAGAAAACCTTTTATTACAAAACAATTAGATTATAAAGCTATTAATACTTTTTGTCAATGTTTATAAATTTATATCTAAAATTCAAAAACAGAGTTAGATTGTCTAACTCTGTTTGGAAATGTTTATATTTTATTTTTAAGCACTAACCCAAAAACTTGTGAACTATTGCTGTTGGAGTGTAGAATAAATATGGAGCTGTAAAGATTGCCATATATAATGCTAATTTTTTCTTGTCTTTTTCTTCCATATCTACATTTTTAAAACTTACCTTTAAGTTTAAGTAATAGATACATAATCCGGATATTGCAATTGCTATTGTCATTAATACAAATGCATATATATTTCCAAAAGGATTTTCCATCATAATCTCAATAATACTATTGTTAATCCATTTAAAAAATCCGGAAGTCTTATATCCCATTCCAACCAAGGTTACCATTAAAAACAAGAAAATTGCACCAACAAAATCTGCAAAAAATCCAAATAAAAATACTTTTAGAATTACTTTTTTATACTTTTGAAAAGCATCATCTATCTTTAAAAATTTTAAAGATAATAGGATTACAATTGAGTCTATAACAAAATTTACAGGCATAGCAATAAGCCAAGTTACAGGAAACAACAGTAAAAACCAAATTGGAAAAAATACATTATAAAGTTTAATATTTTTCATATTTACCTCCTAATTTTAATATGTAGTTTCTACAACTTATAAAACAATTTTCAAAATACAAAGTTCAAAAACTAAACTATGGTTTAAAATTATTTGCCTACAAAAAAAGAGTTAGACTTCTCCAACTCTCATAAAGTTCAATTAAGTAGTCGGTTGGTCGGTGTATCCAACATCTCAGATACCTTGTTGAAGGTGCGGCAGGAACCATTTCTGCCCTCAACTACCTCTTTACTTAACTATAGTATACCCAATTTTTTACTTTTTGTCAACCTTTTTTAGCCTTCCACTAAATTTTCTACTATTTAATTTATAATCATTTATGCTGTACATACTTATAATAAAAAACTTATCCTTAGTTTTATTAATCTTCAAAACAAGTAGAATATTCTTTTTATAACATTTTACATATTCTAAAGCCATTTTATTTCCATTTGTATTAAGTCCAACATAATCCGGATTTTCTATTATCTCTTTAATATGGTTTAAATATTTTAAAACATCATAATGCTTTCTTTTTTCTAGATGCCGTTTCAATCCATGCTTGGAATATTCTATTTCTGATATTTCGGTCTTAAGACCTACTAATTCCTTAATACTATCCTTTACTATCATAGCTATACCTCTTGACTATATTTTATCATAAATTAAACATAAATCAAATAGATTCTCACAAAAAAAGAGCTATCTTTACAGATAACTCTTTAATATGTAAGCACACCCAAGGTCGCTTAACAAGAAATGCACGGTGCCTTTGCAGTTAGCTCTAAGTAAGCAATCTTACGGCACATAGAGTACTTTACTTATGGCTGCTTCCGTCAAGACCTGACCAGATTCGTAAAGCTCTATTGCGTAAGGACCCACTTGTCAACACCACTTACAAAAGTCGGCTACACCCCTTGAAAATCTAACTTGGGAATTCAGCCCTGCTATAGCAGATTACAGGTTACAAGGTACTGCTAACACCCCGCCTAGTGCCTGGCGGAGAGCGAGGGATTTGAACCCTCGAAACGCTTTTGACGTTTACACGATTTCCAATCGTGCTCCTTCGACCACTCGGACAGCTCTCCAAGATACCAATATATTATAATGTATTTTTAAGTATTAGTCAATATAAAATTGTTTTTTTAATTTTTTTGTATCATCACCACATAAGGTGGATTATTTTTTTGATTTTCAAATGTGAATTTAAGAATTGTATATTCTTTTTGGTTCAAACTTTCCAAAAACTTTGATAATTCCAAACTCTCCATTTGCCCGGATAAATGACCTATGTAAAAAGTTATAAAAATAGTTCCTTTAGAATTTAATTTTTCCAGTAATTTTTTCAAACTTTCTTCTACATCAATTGCATTTGTTGTTATAAACTTATCCCCTTTAGGTAAATAACCCAAATTATATATTGCAAAATCAATGTTTTCTTTTACAAATTTATCAAAATTTTTATGATTTTCTAAAATCAATTCATAATTAGAATATTGCTCAAGTAATTTTTTAGAATTATCCAAAGCTTCTTGTTGTATATCAAAGCAATATAGTTTTTCCGGTTTTAAAATTTCTAAAATATTTTTAGAGTCAAATCCATTTCCAACTGTCATATCAACTGCGATTTTAACATCTTTGACATAATTACGCATAAAAAATTCTATTAAATTTTTTGTATTATTTATTACAGCCACTACAACACTTTCCTTGTTCTAAAATTTCTTCAACATCATAAATGTATAAATCATCTTCTATTTTAGTTACTCCTGAAATTCCTTTAAAAAATAATCTAGAATAGAAACTCTTCTTTTTCTTGGTATATACTTTATAAGCAATACATTTTATGAAAAATCTATTAAATCTTTCCATTCCTTCATCATATTTTATTTCTTCCAAGTAATAATCTTCATATCTAAAAGTTAATTTTACATATCCGATTATATCTTCTTCCATAACTAAACTGAAATAAAAAGTTGGAATGGATAAATCCATACTTCCACCTATTCCATATTTGACATATAGTTCTTCAAATTCTTCAGGAGTGGCATTTTTTAAACCTATCATTATAAACTCCTTAAATATTCTATCTCCTCTTTACAAAGTTCTCTATAACTTCCTAATTTTAATTTTCCAAGTTTAATTTTACCAAAGGCAACTCTTTCCAGTGAAATAACATTATAACCTAAAGTTTTAAACATTTTTCTTATCTGTCTATTTCTTCCTTCTTTTAGAAAAACTTTTACAATATTATTTTTAAAGTCAAAAATTTCAAATCTTGCTTCTCTTGTAAATCTTCCCTCAAGCATTATCCCAGAAGATAATTTTTTTAAATCACTTTCTTTTAAAGTTTTATCAACCTTTACTATATACTCTTTTTCAACATTATGACTTGGATGAGTCAGCTTAAAAGCTAAGTCCCCGTCATTTGTTAAAAGTAAAAGTCCAAAGCTGTCCTTATCCAAACGTCCTACAGGATAAATTCTCTCTTTAGAATCTATTAAATCCAAAACAATTTTTTCTTGAAATTGAGCTTTAGCTGTACTGGAATATCCAACAGGCTTATTTAAAAGATAATATTTTTTAGCTTCTTCTAATCTGATTTTTTTACCATCAATTAAAATTTCATCAGTTTCTGAAATATCAATTCCTTTGGTTGCTATTTTTCCATTTACAAGGACTTTTTTCTGTTCTAAAAGCAAATCAGCATTTCTTCTTGAACAATATCCAGAATTTGCAATAAATTTATTTATTCTCATTTTCTATTTCCACATTATTTTCATCTTCAACTATTTGATTTTTTTCTTCATCTGAAATAAATTTTTCAATATCAGGTAAATCTTTTAAAGATTTTAAATTAAATTGATTTAAAAAATTTAAAGTTGTCTTATAAATAATAGGTTTACCAATTCTATCAAGCCTACCAGCCTCTGCTATGAAGTCCTTTGAAATCAAAGTTTCAATAGAGCTGTTACATTTAACTCCTCTTATCTCTTCAATTTCCTGTCTTGTAATTGGTTGCTTATAAGCAATAATAGCCAAAGTTTCTAAAGTTGAATTAGTTAAATGTTTCATCGTAACTTTTTCAAAAAGTTTAGAAATAATATCGTGATATTCTTTTCTCGTTTTTATCTGATAATGATTGGAAATTTTTTGAATAATAAGACCTCTTTTTTGAAATTCAAACTCTTCCACAAGTTCATCAGCTAAAACAGTAGCATCTTTTACAGGAATATCTAAAACTTTTGCGATATCATCAATCTTTAAAGGATCTCCGTAAACGAACAATAACTGTTCAATAACTTGTTTATATTCTCTACTATTCAACTTCATCACCCACTAAATTAAGTTTAATATTTTTATCTTTATCCTGAAAAATCTTAATAACATTATTTTTTACAAGCTCTAAAATAGATATAAAAATTGTTATAAGCTCACTTTTTGTTCCATTTTGAAAAATTAAATCCTCAAAATAAAGTTCTTTTTTTTCATAGATTTTGTCCTTTATCATTGAAATATATTTTTCTATCGGAAATAAGTCCTTTTCTATGATTTTATCAAAAGAATTATCATCACTTTTGTTTTGATACTGATTTATAATATTTTCCATTAAATTAACTAAAACATCAACATCCGTATTTAAAATAATTTCCTTATCTTCTACCATATATTCAGTTATATCGGACTGCATTTTTGAATATGCTTTACTTCCTTCCGCTTCCAAGTTTTTAAAGTACTCTCCAACTTTTTTAAACTTTCTATATTCAATAAGTCTTTCAATTAACTGCTCTTTTGTAACTATTTCATCGTCATCTTCATCAGTATTTTTTGGAATCAAACTTCTGGATTTTATTTCGACTAATGTACTCGACATTAGCAAAAAAGCAGAAATATCTGTATCTTCACTGTGAATAGAATTTTCTATTACTTCAAGATAATGTTTTGTAATTTGGCTAATTTCAATATCATAAATATCAACTTTTTGTTTTGAAATTAAGTCAAGCAACAAATCCAAAGGTCCTGAATAGGTATCTAAATTTACTATTAATTGCATTACATCACCAACATATATGCAATTCTAATTATAAATTGTCCAACTGTACTAACTATTGGTGATAAAAATGTTCCAAAAGTTCTTGTAAGTATCAATGCAAGTAAAATAAGAGTAGTATAATTTGAAAGTTTAAAATATTCATATTCTACTTCTCTTGATAAAAAAGCACTTATGAAAATTGCACCGTCAAATGGTGGCAAAGGCATCAATCCTATAATTCCAAAAACTATACTGATTGTAAATATATCTCTAAAAAGTATAAATAATAAGCCACTATTAGAACCTATAAGTATATATATCATTGCTGAAATTAGTGCTATTAAAAAGCACATAAAAGCATTGGATAAAGAATAAATTATTTTACCCCAAAATCTATTTTTAAACTTAGATACATTTACTTCTAAAGGTTTTGCCCAACCGAATTTAAAAACCAAAAAACAAATAAAACCCATTAAATCAATATGATTTACAGGATTTAAGCTGGTTGATCCATTTAATTTCGGTGTGTCGTCTCCCAAAGCTAAAGCAACATTTGCTTGAAAAACTCTACAAACTATAATTACAAACATTACTGCAATTCCGACCATTAAATGTTCCATTAAAAAGTCCATACTACCCCCTATTTATTTCATTTAAAATAGCTATAGCTGTTTTAAAATCTTTTATTTCTCCATTAAAATACATCCTTTTTAAATCGTCAAAATGAATTTTAACTATACTCAAATTTTCATCCTCATCTTCAGGTAATTTTGAAAAAAATAAGCTATCAGCTCTATAGATTACTATTTTTTCATTACAAAATCCTACACTTGTATAGCCTTCAAAAATTTTCTCCAAATTATTTGAACTAAATCCAATTTCTTCCTGTAGTTCTCGAAGAGCTGTCTCTTTATAATTTTCTCCTGCTTCTACAAGTCCTGCAGGTATTTCTAAAAAATATTCCTGAATTGGAAATCTGTATTGTTTAACTAAATATATATATCCATCTTCATCTATAGGAAAAATTGCAACAGCATCCTTATGCTCTACAATTTCTCTTTTTAAAATTTTATCATCTTTTTCAAAGTATTCAAGTTTTAAATTTAAGATTTTACCTTCAAAAATTTCTTCTGATTTTACTTTTCTATACATCTTAATCTTTCCTTTTTTTCATTTGCAATTTCAATCATTTCCTTAGATTGTCTTATAGTTGTTTCATTAATATTTGCTCCACCTATAAGTCTTGAAATTTCCATAACTTTTTCATCATAATTTGCACACAAAACTTTTGATAAAGTTACATCTCCAACAGTTTCTTTGCTTATTATAAAATGAGTATCGGATAATACAGAAATTTGTGGCAAATGAGAAATTACAAGAAGTTGATGATTTTTTGAAATTTCTGCAAGTTTTTCTCCAACAATTTGAGCAGTTACTCCACTTATACCCGTATCAATTTCATCGAAAACAAGAGTTGCTATCTTATCTCTATCGGATAAAACTTTTTTAAAACCTAACATAATTCTGCTAAGCTCTCCACCTGAAGCTATTTTATAAATTTCTTGAAGCTTTTCGCCCTTATTTGTAGAAATTAAAAAAGTAACTTCATCAAAACCATTATTGGTAATTTTATTATTAGTTTTAATATCTATTTTAAAGATTGAATTCTTTAAATCCAAATCTAAAAGTTCTTTTTCAATTAATTTTTCTATCCTCTTTGCGACTTCTTTTCTTAAATTAGAAATTTCTGTAGCAAGTTTTTTATAATCTTCACTTAAATTTTTAAGTTTATTATTTTCCTCATATAACAAATCTTTTGAATGTTCAAGTAAATACAAATCTTCTTCTAATGAATTTTTATATTTTATTAGCCCTTTTTTATCTGTTTTATGCTTTCTTTTAAAATCATTTAAAAGATTAAATTTTTCCTGTAAAATATCCAAACTTTCTTCATCAATATAAATATTAGAATAGTAACCTTGGATTTTACTAAAAATTTCCTTTAATCCAAAAGAAATATTTTCAAAATCTTCACTTAATTTTACATTCTTATCATTTTCTTCCAATAGCAAAATATTTCTATTTATCTCATTTAAAATAGAAAATGCATTTACTTCTGAATTTTCTCCGTCAAAAAGCTCAACTAAGTTTCCACAACATCCTAAAATTGTTTGGCTGTTATTAAACTTATCAATTTCATTTTCGATATATTCTTCATCCAAAGTTTCTAATTCCAAACTGTTAAGCTCTTCAATTTCTGCTTTTATTTCTTCAACATTTTCATCAAAATTACTTACTCTATTCTTTAATTTTTTTAAGTTGTAACTTGTCTTTTTTATTTGTCCATAGAGTGTTTCTAATTCTTTAAGTTTATTTCTAAAATTATCATCACAAAAACTGTCCAAAATTCCAACAAAATCAGTTCTGTTAAATAGAGTATAACTGTCGTGTTGCCCACATACATTTAAAATATTTAACATAATATCTGATAAAATAGAATTATTTACAGTTTTATTATTTATCTTTGAAACTGATCTTCCATTTTTGCTTATTGTTCTTGAAATAATCAACATATTATCTTCAATTTCTATATCTAAATCCAGCAATTCAAATTTATCTCTTAAAATTTTTTCATCATAATCAGAAAGAAAAAAAACTCCTTCAACATAAGCATTATCACTACGTTTACCAATAGATGAAGTATTTGCTCTTCCTCCACAAAGCAAAGAAATAGCACCGATAATAATAGATTTACCGGTTCCCGTTTCTCCTGTTAAAATATTAAGTCCTTCAGTAAAGGAAATTTTTATTTCATCAACAATTGCTAAATTTCTTATATATAATTCAGATAACATAAAATCCCTACCTTACAAGTTTTCTTATATCCTCAACAACAGAATCTAAATACTCTTTGTCATCTACTGCAATAAAAATAGTATCATTTCCCGTTACAATTCCGCTAACCATTTTTATCTTGGCATTTTCTATATATGAACCGCAAATACCGGCAGTATGTGGAATTGTCTTTACAAGAACTATATCCCCATTATGCTTTATAGATAAAATTGCAAGTTTACATATTTTATTTAATCTTTCATCTAAAGAATCATAAATGGAATCAACAACCTTATACTTATATTCGCCATTCTTAGTTTGTACCTTTAAAATTTTTAATTCCTTTATATCTCTAGAAACTGTGGCTTGTGTGGAACGAATTCCCTTTTTTTCCAAACATTCTGAAAGCTCTTCCTGTGTTTTTATTTCATTATTTTCAACTAAATCTAAAATAATTCTCTGTCTTGTATATTTTTTCATAAAACCTCTTAAAAAATCCTTTTAATAAGTGCTAATTTTTCCTTATTTCCATCTCCTCCAAGTATCGGAGAATCAATTATGGAAATTATTTCAAGTTTATTCCCAAGAGCATATAGTCTTACTTTATCAATTACATTTTCTATAACTTTTTCAGATTTAACTATGCCCTTTTTATTTAAACTTTTTCCTTCACATTCAAATTGTGGTTTTATTAATGCCACAATTTTACTATCTTCTTTTAAAAATTTATACAAATTTTCAAAAATGTATCTTAAAGAAATAAAGGAAACATCTATTGAAACAAAATCAACTTTTTCTCCAATTTCCTCAAAATCTAAATATCTAAAATTTGTATTTTCCAAACTTACTACTCTATCATCATTTAGTAAACTCTTTGCAAGTTGGTCTGTACCTACATCTATAGCATATACTTTTTTCGCATTTTCATTTAACATAATTTGTGTAAATCCACCGGTTGATGCTCCAATATCCATACAAACCAAATTATTCAAATCAAGCTTAAAGTTTTTAATTGCAGAGTCTAATTTTATAGCTCCTCTTCCAACATAACTATCTTCAAAAGTTGAATTTATAGTTATTAAGCTCGGATTTTCAATAATCATAGAAACTTTTTCTATAACTTTTCCGTCATAAAAGGCTCTTCTTTCTGTAATAATCCTTTTAGCATGAGTTCTTGACTTTGCAAGACCAAGATTTACTATACAAATATCCACTCTTTCCATTAGTAAGTCCTTTTTGCCATATAATCTATAAAATCCACAAAAAACTCTTTTTGTCCTGAAATTTTATTAATCTCTTGAAAAGAAATTCCATTTAATTCTTGAATTTTCTTTTCAACTTCACTCTTTCCTAAAACTGTTGCAAAAGTTTTTTTCTTTAGTCTAATATCCTCATCATAGTCAAATAAATCATCTTGAAGTTGGAAAACAAGTCCTAAATTTTTAGCATAGATTTCTAAATGCTTCAAATCTTTATCACTTGCTCCTGCGAGTTTTGCACCTGCTAGAATTGATGCCTTAAAAAGCTCGCCAGTTTTTAAAGCATTTATCTTTTCAATGTCACTTAAATTTTCTATATTATTCTCAAGATCTAAGAATTGTCCGTAAATCATTCCATTTATTCCGCTTGAATTTAAAATTATTTCACTCGCAGAAATAGCGTTTTTTATTTCATCAATATTTTCAAGTTGTTTAATAGCTTTAAACATAATTAAATTTGCATTATTTAAAAGTTCATCTCCAACTAAAACCGCATTTGACTGTCCATATTTACCATAGACAGATAAAACGCCTCTTCTGAATTTATCATTATCCATTTCAGGTAAATCATCATGCACCAATGAATAGTTATGAATAAGCTCAATAGCAATCGAAAAGTCTATCGCTATATCCGAAATATCACGATAAATTTTAAAAGCCTCTAAAAGCAAAATTGCTCTTATTCTCTTTCCACCAACGGAAAAAGAATAAGCACACATTTTTTCAAACTCATTATTATCTGAATAAACTTTATTTAATCTTGCCTCAATTATGCTTTTATCATTAAGAATTAATTCTTTAAAATCTCTCATTATAACTCTAAACTCACTTGTCCATCTTCTAATGTTTTTTCTACAAATTTTTGGTCTTCATCTTCTGCTTTTTCATCAAATAAGAATAATCTGCCTTCTTCTTTTTCTAAAATTTCAACTAATTCTTTATGAAGTTTCATTCCCTTTTTATATAATTCAATACTTTTTTCAAGACTTAATTGTTCTTTTTCTAAAGCATTTACTATTTTTATAAGTTCTTCAATTCCCTTATCATAATTTTCCAACTTAATTGCCATCTATAATCTCCTTAACATCGGAAATAATCTCTCCATTAGAAACTTTAAGTTTCAAAGAATCTCCTACATTTACATTCTTAATATCCTTTACAATTTCATTTTTTTCGTTATAAATTATGCTATAACCTCTATCTAAAATACTTGTAGGATTTATAATCTCCAAAGACTGTCTTTTAAAATCAAGTAATTGTTTATTATATTTAAAAACTGATGTAATTTTTTCATCTAAAGATTTTCGTAAATTATCAAGATTTTCTTTCAATGTAGTTATTCTATTAACCGGATTGTAATATTCCAATTCTTTTTTGAAATGTTCTAACTGGATTTTTTCAGCAGAAATTTCTTCTAAAATATTTTTATTAAGTTTTTTCTCAGCTTGATTTAAAAATTCTTTTAACTCATCCATACTTACAGATGAAAGCTCTGCTCCCGCTGTAGGAGTAGCTGCCCTTCTATCTGCAACAAAATCCGTAAGCATAGTATCTATCTCATGTCCTACTGCTGATATAATAGGTTTTTTACAATTAAAAATGGTTCTAACGAGATTTTCATCATTAAACGCATTCAAATCTTCAAAAGAACCACCACCTCTACCAACTATAATTGTATCAATAAAATCAAGTGAATCTAAATATCTTACACCTTCAGCTATTTCTTCACTTGCTCCAATTCCTTGAACTTTTGCAGGATAAAAATATATATTTGCAATCCTGTATCTTCTTCTCAAAGTATTTAAAATATCACGAATTGCAGCACCGTTTTTAGCTGTAACAACTCCGATATTTTTTGGAAATCTAGGAATGGGCTTTTTAAATTCAACATTAAAAAGGCCTTCTTTTGAAAGTTTTTCTTTAAGAGCTAAAAATTGCTCATATAAATTTCCACGTCCAACCTCTTCAACATTTTTACAAAGAATCTGATAGTAGCTTCCTTTTTCATAAGTCATAACAGTCCCTGTTACGACAACCTTTTGTCCGTCAGTAAGATTTAAGTTTTGTGCAATCGGTACAGTTTTAAAAACTACACATTTAAGCATAGCTTCATCATCTTTTATACTAAAATAACTATGTCCGCCCGATTTTTTAAAATTAGATACTTCGCCTTCAACACTGATATTGGATAAAAAAGAATCCCTCCTAAGTACATTTGCAATGTACTTACTAACTTCTTTAACCTTAAATGTTGTCATCAAAATTCTCCTATTTTAGAATAACATTAAAAGAATACCACCAATTGTAAATATACTTACTGCAGGAAATATACTTTCTTTTAATGCTTTTAAAGATGTTTTAGGAATAGCTATAAATGCCATTAGAGTACAAACTACAGGAACATAGAATGTAATAATCAAATATGCATTTCTCCATGGTAGAAAGTTTATATGCATTGTATATTTAAAAAACAAAAATATACCAATACAAATAGCACTAAAAACCGGATAAACTATCCATCTTTTTGTCCCTTCAGTTCCAACTAAATAAGTTGAAACCGCTAATCCTGAAAAAACAATACCAACAAATACAATTAACAATAAAGTATTAATTAACATTATAACTACCTCCTAAAATGAATTATTTATTTTTTGCTCTAACTATAGTCCCTAAAATTCCATTTACAAATTTATATGAAGCATCAGTAGAATACTTATTTGCAATTTCTATAGCTTCATTAATTGCAACACTTTCAGGAATATCGTCTAAATAATAAATTTCATTAACTGCAACTCTAAGAATTGCCAAATCTATTTTAGCTATTCTATTGTAATTCCAACATCCTTCTAAATTTTCTTTTATTATATTATCAATTTCATCAATATGATCTATTATAGATTTGCAATTTTTCCTAATATATTTTAGCTCATTACTAGGTAAATCAAAATATTCTATAAAACTTTCTATTTCATCAGATTTAAAACTGTTCTGTATGCTAAGTTGATAAATCAGCTTCATACACCACTCACGTGCTTCACTTCTAGTCATACAAACACTCTACTTTTCAATAGACTCAATACAAATATTCACACCTAAAACCTTAATACTTGTCATCACTTCTATTTTTAATTTTATATTTTCTTGAATTTTTTTAACTATTTCTTCAAATTTTTGTCCATATTCTACAGAAATTCTAACACAAACTTGAATTCCATTTTCTAAAAATTCTATTTCAATTCCCTTCTTAGAATTTTTTGCATTAATTTTTTCAGCTTCAACAGGAATACCAACAATTGATTTTACCCCTTCAACTTCTTTAGTTGCCATTGCAGCAATCATATAGAAAATATCATTTGATATCTTAATACTGCCGTTTTCAAATTTACTCTTTGTCATAATTAATACACCTCCACTTAATATGTATTATAACAAAATTTGTAAATTTATTCAATTAAAAATAAGTATTTATAAAATATTTTTACTAATCTATAATGCTTAAAAAGATAAGGTAATATTCATTAAAATATTTTGGTAAAAATTTTTATACAATTTTATATATTTTAAAAAATATGCTGGTTTTTTTATAAAAATTTCATTAAAAATTACAGGAAAACAATTTATCACGAAAATTTTATTAATAAATATATTTTATTTTGATTTAATATATGTTATAATATAAGTGCATTGTATTATAGTGATAAATTATTTATAGGAGGAATAACCATGAAAACAAGAAAGAAAATCTCGTTACCCTTACAGATTATAATCGCACTTTTCATTGGTGTAGCTTTAGGTCTGTGTTTACAATCAAACCCAAAGGTTGCTGATACTTATCTAAAACCTATAGGGACAATATTTCTTAATTTAATTAAATTGGTAATAGTTCCTTTAGTATTTTCATCTTTGGTTGTCGGAGTTGCTGAATTAAAGGATATAAAAAAACTTGGAAAAATTGGTTTAAAAACTTTTATATTTTATTTTTTAACAACTACCTTTGCCATTATTCTAGGTTTAGCATTTACTAATATTTTAAAACCCGGTTCAGGGTTCACCCTACCTACAACTTTAAAAGAAGTAAAAGTAAATGAAGCACCTAACTTTGTAGATACTCTAATCAATATAATTCCTTCAAATCCTATGAAATCAATCGTCGATGGGAATATGTTACAAATTATAGTATTTGCATTAATACTTGGCAGTGGACTTCTCTCTTTAGGAGAAGCAAAATCAAGACCTGTATTTGCATTTTTTGACGGAATTTCAAATGCTATGATTTCCATTACAAATGGAATAATGAAACTAGCTCCAATTGGGGTATTAGGTTTAATTACTCCGGTTATTGCAAATAATGGTCCAAAAGTTATAATACCTTTAATTAAAGTAATTTTTATAGTTTATTTAGCTAGTATAATTCATGCACTTTTAGTGTATTCATCATCTATAAAAATCTTTACAAAGATGAAAGTTAGAACTTTTTTTAAAAAAGTGTCAACTCCATTTTTTGTAGCATTTTCAACCGCTTCATCTGCAGGAACACTTCCTGTTTCTATGGAAACTGCAGAAGAAGAAATGGGTGTTTCAAAACCAATCGCAAGTTTCGTTCTGCCTTTAGGTGCAACTATAAATATGGATGGAACTGCAATATATCAAGGTGTATGTGCACTATTTATAGCACAGGTTTATGGAATAAATTTATCAATGCAACAACAATTTGTAATTGTACTTACTACAACACTTGCCTCGGTTGGAACAGCTGGAGTCCCAGGAGCAGGAGTAATTATGCTTACAATGGTTCTGCAAAGTGTTGGCCTTCCTATTGAAGGAATCGCATTGGTAGCAGGAATTGACAGAATTTTTGATATGATTAGAACAGCAATTAATATACTAGGAGATATAACTTGCTCAGTTGTTGTTGCTCATTCAGAAAAAGAATTAGATTATTCAAAACATAATGATTAATTTGCAATTTACTATATGTTTTATATAACAAAAATCTGAAACCTCCTTGTTTCAAGACAAAAAGCCAACAAAATGTTGGCTTTTTGTGTGCTTGTTTATTTACTTCGTATAATAATATATTGCAAGTTGAGTTCTATCTCTAAGTTCTAACTTTTCTAAAATTCCTGAAATATAATTTCTCACTGTTCCCTCACTTAAAAATAATTTTTCAGAAATTTCTTTATTAGATAATCCCTTTGCAATTTGTTCTAAAATCTCAATTTCTTTTTGTGTTAAGAGTTCAAAATCTTTTTTTGTAGTATTAAAAAGATTTTTTAAATTCAGTTCATTATCTAAAATTTTATTTCCAAGACTTACAGATTCTATTGCAGGAATTAGCGATGCAACATTGTCCTTTAAAATAACTCCCAAAACTCCCTTATTCAAGGCTCTAATTATATCATCCCTATCGTTAAAAGTTGTTAGTAGCATTATCTTAGCATCTTTGTCAAAATCTAAAATTTCTATTGCAACATCAACCCCATTTACATCTTTCATTCTGATATCCAAAATGACTACATCAATTTTATTTTCTTTATAAGTCTCAATTGCTTTTTTAGAATCCGTTGTTGCAAGTACAATTTCATAACCACTTTTTCCCAATATGGTACTTAAAGCATTTAATACTAATAAATCATCATCAACCATTAAAATTTTCATTATTCTCTCCCTTATCTATTGCAATATTTATCTTAAATCCATCATCTGTAATAACATTGAATAGCCCATTATATTTTTTTGCTATTTCTTCCATTGATAAAATACCAAGACCGTCATTTTTTTCTATATTAATATTTGTTCCATTATCAAAAATCGTAATGATATATGAATTTTCATTTTCTATTATTCTTACGGTAAAACTATCTCCGTTTGAATGTCTGGTAAAATTAGCAAAAGCCTCTTTTACAATGCTTAAAATGTCAAAACTTAAATTTTCATTCATCTTTGTTTTAACTCTATATATTAATTTTGACTTTACATTTGGAACATCTATAATTTTTTCAATAGAGCTTTCTAAGTCAAAAGCAGATTTATACATATTATGAATTATTTTTCTTATATCAACTAATCCACCTGATAAATTCTCCCTAATTCTTATAACTGAAGTTTTTATCTCTTCATCATCACATATTAATTCCAATGCTCTAAG
Organism: Parvimonas oralis; assembly: GCF_047608425.1. Lineage (NCBI taxonomy): Bacteria > Bacillati > Bacillota > Tissierellia > Tissierellales > Peptoniphilaceae > Parvimonas > Parvimonas oralis. Next base: position 82,850 of record NZ_JBLKRS010000001.1, on the reverse strand, counting down.
TTCCAAAATAGAAGCTGAAATTGTATGTCCTATTGAATTATGCAATTCTTTTGAAATTTTTTCTCTTTCTTTTAAGATGCTCTCATAATTCTTTTTTTCTTCTTCAAGATACATACTTTTTAAGTTCTTTTGTAATTTATAATTTGTCTTATAAAAATTTAAAAATTCTCTATGGTAAAAAACTTTTCTTTCATATAGCTCCCTATCATATTGAGATAGACAAACAATTAGTAAAGACAATGTTAAAAAGTCAACTTCTTTTGTAATTAAAAATACAAAAAATATTGGAATATTGTATATTGACTTGCTATAAATTGCATAAACGAAAGAGAACATAAAAAATCTAAACTCCGGAAAATAGTAAATTATTATCAAGAAAATTACTGACAAAGCTAAACTATAATATATATTTTCATTAATTTCAACTATAAGCACAAAGATTAATGAAATCAAGCTAAAAATTGCAACATTAGCAAAACTCATTTTTTCTGAAAATAAAAACAAAAAATTTAATAAAAAATACTTTAAAAATACCATAATATCTCCATCTAATTTAAAATAAATAAAACAATAATCATTTAAAAACTATTATAACTATTTTACCATATTTTTCAAAAAATTACATTTGTCATATTGATAAAATTACATAATACACTAATTTTTTAAAAAATTTGTTGATATAATATTGGTGAGGTGATAATTATGATTATAAAAATAGAAGATTTAATAAAAAAATTTAAAGAAAAAATTGTTTTAGACCATTTTAATTTATCTCTTGAAAAAGGAGATGTACTTGGGCTAATAGGTCCAAACGGTTGTGGAAAGACAACCTCAATTATGTGTATGCTATCGCTTTTGAAATATGACAGCGGTACTATTGAAGTTTTTGGCAAAAAAGATATTTCAAATGAATATGAAATTAAGAAAAAAATTGGAATTGTTCCTCAAGAACTTGCAGTTTTTAATAATTTAACTGTAAAAGAAAATATCGACTATTTTTGTGGTCTATATGTATCTAATAAAAACGAAAGAAAAAGACTTGTAAATGAAGCTATTGAATTTACAGGACTTCAAAGTCACGAAAAAATGTTGGAAAAGAAGCTATCAGGTGGTCTTAAAAGACGTTTAAATATCGCTTGTGGTATTTCACATAAGCCTGAACTTGTAATTTTAGACGAGCCAACAGTTGCAGTAGATGCTCAAAGCAGAAAGTTTATCTTAGACGGAATTAAAAATTTAGCTGAAAATGGATCATCAATTCTTTATACTACTCACTATTTAGATGAAGCTGAATATCTTTGCAATAAAATTTCTATTATGGATAATGGAAAAAATATCTTAACCGGAGATATGCAAACTTTAATTAATGGAGTAAGTGTAAAAGAAAAGATTACAGTTGTAGGTTTTATAAAACCCGAAATTATTTCTATTTTGGAAAAACAAGACGAAGTAATTGATATTGAAACAAAGGAAAATCAAGTAACTTTTAACTATTCAACTGATACAGGAAATATTAAAAAATTAATCTACCTACTTGATGAAAATAATGTAGTTTATGAAGAAATTTTTTCAAAGAAACCAAAACTGGAAGATATTTTCTTAGAAATGACTGGAAAGGAGCTTAGAGAATAATGGGAATTATATCTGCTTTAAAAGTAAATTTGTTAAATTTAACAAGAGATAAACTAGGTTTATTTTGGAATACTTTTTTCCCTATAATTTTAGCTACGTTTTTTTGTCTTATAATTCCTAATATGGGCAAAAATTTCGATAAAGTAAATGTTGGAATTAACAAAAACAATCCCCATGAATACATTTTAAAACAAATACCATATCTTAATCTTAAAGAAGTAAAAGAAGATGTTCAAACAGACCTAAAAAACAAAGAATATAAAGCCTTTATAGAAGATGATTTATCTTTAAAAATAATATCATCTAATTCAGAAGTTATGGTTGTTAAAAATATCCTTGACCAAATAAAACAAATGTATGAAACTAAAATTAATCAGGAAGAAATTATAAAAAATATAGATAAAGACTTTATAGAAGATAAGAACCATGGTGTTACAGGTGTCGAACCCATACTTTTTTCAATAATTATCTTGACAAGTCTATATACTATGTTTGATGGCGTTATCTATATAGATAATATATTATATGATTCGTCTGATTTTGCGGTAAGAATGTTAGTTTCTCCAATAAAAAAATTAACTTATTTAATAAATGGGATATTATCTTCACTTATACTCTCAGGTTTAAATACTACAATATTGATTATTTATTTGAAACTAGTATTTGGGATAACCTTAATAACAAACTATTTTGCTTCAATTATCACTATACTTTTAATTATGATTTTTGGAATAACTATGGGAATGTTCCTTGCAGTTGCTTTAAAGGCAAAAACCGAAACTAAAACAATGGTTGGACTTGGATGTATTCTTCTAATGAATTATACTTCAGGAATGATGGGCTCAAGTGTTACAAATGCTATAACTTCAGCTTTCCCTATAATAAAAAAGATAAATCCAACATTCTATATGGAAAATGCACTATTAGGTGTAAATATCGCAAATGACAATAGCTACTTAATTACAATGGCTAAATTTATAATTCCATTTACTATAGTTCTATTTGGAATTGCATTAATATATTTGAGGAGGCATAAGTATAATGATATTTAAAAATTATATGAAAATATTTATAAAAAATATAAAAGCAGTTTTATTTTCTTTCATAATTTTTATGGTTATGTTGATTATATTTACCAGCTCAAAAGATAATAATGTCGAATTTAAACCTATGAAGCTGGACTTAATGATAAATGATGAAGATAAAAGCGAAGAATCAAAAGCCTTAATAAATTATCTAAAAGAAAAACATAATGTAAAAGAAGAAAAAATTACAGAAAGTGAAGCAAGAAAACAAATTGTTGAGGATAAAATTATAGCTTATATGGTAATTAATAAAGATTTTAAACAAAATTTGTTAAATAATAAAAAAGCAATTTCAATTTTAGCACCAACAAAAACTTCATATATAACCTTTTTAAAAATAGATTTAAAAAGTTATCTCAATTACACATTGTCTGCAATAAATTCAAATGTTGATCAACAAGAGGTAATAAATACATTAAAGAAAGAGATTGATGTAAAGATAATAGATACTAAATTATATAATCAAGAAAAAGGAAAAGAAGCCTTTAAAACTACTTTTTTAATCCTAAGTTATATAGTTTTTATGAGTATAATTTCAATAATTATAAATATTGATGCTGAATTTAAAAAAGAAAGCCTTTTAAAAAGAATGGCTTTGTCCCCTTATAGTCAAAAATCTCAAACTTTACAACAATTTTTAGCTCAGATAATAATATCTATATTAATATCAAGTTTTTATTTAGTTGTTTCAATTTCAAGAGTGAATGAATCAATAGCTAAAATTGATTTAGTATATATGAGTTTAGCAGTATTTATATTTTCATTTACTGCAATTTCACTTGGACAATTATTTGTATCAATCTCTAAAGATGTAAAAGTAGTAAACGGTGTAAATTCAGCTTTCACATTAATAATGGCATTTTCATCAGGAGTATTTTTACCAATGAAATTCTTACCACAAGCCCTAATTAATGTTTCTAAATTTATGCCACAATATTATTTTGTAAAGTTTTTAGAAGAAATAAATTTTGAAAAATTTTTACTATTTGTTGCATCACAAGTTGTATTCATAGTATTTTATACACTACTAGGAATATTCATAAAAAGATATAAATTAAAAGAAGTCGCTTAAACGACTTCTTTTTTTATTTATATTTTCTTGTCTTTTTCCTTATACATCATTTTGTATTTCATACCTATTGTTCTACTTATATAGTTTGATGATATTGCACAAATTATTAGAGTAAATAAAGTTGTTATATATAATTTACTTTGATTTCCAATAATCCAAGATACTATTGAAAGAAATATTCCACCTGCAATAAAGACAATTCCTGAAAATTTATTTGCAAATCCGAAAACTATATCATTATTCATTGTCCATTTATTTCTTATTGCAAATTCACTTTCTTTATTTACTCTTCTTAAATAAATTCCATATATTGTAGTCAAAATTGCAATTAAAGTGAAAACTAATCTAATTACATAAAAAGGAATTTCCATTTTTGAATTTCTTAACATAAGTTTTAAAACTGAAAATGTAAAGTAATTACACATAATAGAAATAAGCAGATTTACAAAAGCTACAACAGTTACTCCTGTTGGGTAATTTTCATCATTAAATTTCTTTCTAACTCTTCTTAAATATGTTATTCCAAAGAATGATAATACTACATTTACCAAAGCAAATGTATAAATCATAAAGGAGCCTATAAAAACTTCTTTACCGTCTTTAATATAAGCAAAAACTGATGACGGTAGTACAGCAAAACCTGCTGTTGCCAAAATTATAGGTGTAATCGCTAAAATTAACAATAATTTTAAAAATTTATTCATTTCTAATCCTCATATCCATACTTTTTATAGAATTCTTTTTTATATTCTAAAAATCTATCTTCTCTAATTGCTTGTCTTATATTTTCCATTGTTTTAAGTAAAAATCTTAAATTATGGATTGAAAGAAGTCTTGCCCCTAATATTTCATCAACATTTATCAAATGTCTTATATAAGCTCTTGTGTGATTTTTACAAGCATAGCAATCACATTCATCATCAAGTGGAGCAAAGTCCTTTGCGTATTTTGCATTTTTTATAACTAGTTTACCCTTTGAAGTCATTGCAGTTCCATTTCTTGCAATTCTTGTAGGAAGAACACAGTCAGCCATATCAATCCCCGCTTCAACAGCTTCAAATAAATAATCCGGAGTTCCTACTCCCATTAAATATCTAGGCTTATTTTCAGGCATAAATTGTGTTGTATAATTTAGATATTCAACCATAATTTCTTTAGGTTCTCCTACACTAAGTCCACCAATAGCATATCCCGGTAAATCCATATCTATTGTAGCAAGTGCAGACTCTCTTCTTAAATCTTTGAACATTCCACCTTGAATAATTCCAAAAAGTGCCTGATTATCTGTATTTTTATGATAATCCTTACATCTCTTTAACCAACGTAAAGTTCTTTCCATAGAATTTTTTACATAATCATAACTTGCAGGATATGGTGCACATTCGTCAAAAGCCATCATAATATCAGAACCTAAATCATTTTGAATTTCCATTGATTTTTCAGGAGAAATAAAATGCTTTGAACCATCAATATGAGATCTGAACTCTACACCCTCTTCAGTTATCTTTCTAATATCTCCAAGACTGAAAACTTGAAAACCGCCACTATCTGTTAAAATCGGTTTGTCCCAATTCATAAACTTATGAAGTCCACCAGCCATTCTAATAATTTCTTGACCTGGTTTTAAATACAAATGGTAAGTATTTCCTAAAATTATCTGTGAGCCTATCTCTTTTAACTCATCAACATTCATCGCCTTAACAGTCGCTCTCGTTCCTACGGGCATAAAAATCGGAGTTTCGATAACACCCCTATTTGTATATATTTTTCCAAGTCTTGCATTACAATCCGAAGACTTTTTTATCAATTCGTATTTTAATTCCATTATTTCTCCTTTTTAATAAGCATTGCGTCGCCAAAACTGAAAAATCTGTATTTATTTTTCGTAGCTTCATTATATGCATTCATTATTATCTCTTTTGATGCAAAAGCACTGACAAGCATAATTAATGTTGATTTTGGCAAATGAAAATTTGTAATAAGGCAATCAACAACCTTAAACTCAAAACCCGGATATATGAAAATATCTGTATTCCCCTTACAAGCTACAAGTTTTCCATATTTTTTATAAACTGTTTCCAAAGTTCTTACACTTGTTGTTCCAACCGCAAAAATTCTATTTCCTTTTTCCTTTGCAGAATTAATTACTTCAACACTTTCTTCTGAAATTTCGTAATATTCATCATGCATCTTATGTTCCAAAACATTATCAACCTTAACAGGTCTAAAAGTTCCAAGTCCGACATGAAGAGTAACTCTTGCAATCTTAACTCCCTTTTCTTTAAGCTCTTTTAAAAGCTCATCTGTAAAATGAAGTCCTGCAGTCGGTGCTGCAGCCGAGCCATTATGCTTTGCATAAACAGTTTGGTATCTGTCTTTTTCTTCCAATTTTTCGTGAATATATGGAGGAAGTGGCATTGTTCCAAGTTCGTCCAAAATTTCTTCAAAAATTCCATCATAAGAAAATTTTACAAATCTCTCTCCCTCCTCACTTATACCTACAACTTCTCCAAGTAATTTTCCATTCCCAAACTCAACTTTTGAGCCTATTTTCATTTTCTTTCCGGGCTTAACCAAAGTTTCCCAAGTATTATCCTCGTGCTTTTTCAAAAGCAAAACTTCAATAGCCTCGTCTTTACCGGGTCTTGCTCCAAAAAGTCTTGCAGGAATAACTTTAGTATCATTGATTACTAAAACATCATCTTTTTTTATATAATCAACAATATTTTTAAAATTTTTATGTTCTAAATCAAAATTTTCTCTATTTACAACTAAAAGTTTTGAACTTGATCTATCCTTAAGCGGAAACTGAGCAATCAAAGACTCATCAAGCTCAAAATCAAAATCATCAGTTTTTAAACTATTCATTAACACTCTTCCTTTTATTAAATTATAAAATACATCTACAAGCTTATATTATATATTGTTTTTCAATATTTTTCAAATTTTTTTAAAGTAAACAACCATTTTTAAAATAAATTTATTTACATCTTCTTAAACACAAAAAAGTAACAATCAAATAATCGTTACTTTTTTATCCTTCCAAAATGCTTATATGCTTTTTCAGTTACAATTCTTCCTCTACTTGTTCTACTTAAAAATCCTATTTGTAGCAAGTAAGGTTCATAGACATCCTCAATTGTAATTCTCTCCTCGCCTGTGGAAGCAGCTATTGTATCAATTCCAACAGGACCTCCTGAGAAATTATCTATTATTGTAGTTATTATTTTTCTGTCTATTGTGTCAAGTCCAAGAGAATCCACTTCTAAAATATCAAGTCCGTCTTTACTGGTTTGTAAATCAATTTTTCCATTTCTCTTAACCTGAGCAAAGTCTCTAACTCTTTTTAAAAGTCTGTTTGCAATTCTAGGTGTTCCTCTGGAACGTCTTGCGATTTCTAGCGCTCCATCAGGTTCAATTTCAATTCCCAAAATTCCTGCAGATCTTGTAATTATCTTTTGTAAGTTTTCAATACTGTATAATTCAAGACTCAACATAATTCCAAATCTGTCACGAAGTGGCCCTGTAAGTTGTCCTGTTCTTGTCGTTGCCCCTATCAAAGTAAATTTTTCAAGGTCAATTCTAAGGCTTCTCGCACTTGGACCCTTTCCAATTATTATATCAAGTGCATAGTCTTCCATTGCAGGATATAAAATTTCTTCAACACTTCTATTTATTCTGTGAATTTCATCTATAAACAAAACATCATCTTTACTTAAATTTGTCAAAATACTTGCAAGGTCGCTTGGCTTTTCTATGGCTGGACCTGAAGTAACTCTGATATTAACGCCCATTTCATTTGCAATGATATTTGCAAGAGTTGTTTTTCCAAGTCCTGGAGGACCATAAAGCAAACTATGGTCAAGAGGCTCATTTCTTGTTTTTGCAGCCTCAATAAAAATTTTAAGTCTTTCTTTTGCTTTTTCTTGACCAATATATTCATCAATCCATTTCGGTCTTAAACTGGTCTCTATTTCAATATCTTCTCTTGAAAAACCCGTACCTATAATTCTATCTTCATAATCTTCAAACATACTAACACCTATAATTTTTTCATACTAAGTTTAATTATATCTTCTATTTCCATTTCATCAATATTTATACTTGAAAGAAATCTCTCAATATCATTTTTCATAAATCCTAAATTTATTAAAGCATCTGAAATAAGTTCTCTCTTTTCCAAGTCTTTTCCACTATCTACAGTTGTTTCCATTCCTGTAATATCTTTACTACTGATACTATCAATTGAAATTTTGTCCTTTAATTCCAAGATTATTTTTTGTGCTGTTTTCTTGCCCACACCTTTGGCTGTAGAAAGAGCAACTGCATCTCCATTTACAATAGTCAATTTCAAACTATCAACAGACATCGAGGATAATATTCCACATGCAACCTTTGGACCAATGCTATTTACGCTTACAAGTAATTTAAACATTGAAAGCTCATCCATTGTTTTAAAACCGAAAAGAGCAACATAATCTTCTTTAACTATGTAATCTGTATAAATTGTATAAAAATCTCCAACTGATACATTAAATAATGTATTGTTGGAAGTAAAAATCTTATAACCTATTCCACCATTATCTATAACAATATAATCATTATAAATAAATTTAAGTTCTCCACTAATATATTCGTACATAAAACACCTATTTCATTCTAAATTGTTCTTTAAATTTTAAGCTAAAAAAATGGCAAAGTGCAATAGCCAACGCATCTGCAGCATCATCAGGTTTAGGAACAGATTTAAGTTTAAAAATCATCTTAATACTCTCCTGCATTTGCTTTTTATCCGCCCTACCATAGCCTGTAATAGCCTGCTTAACTTGTAAAGGAGTATATTCATAAGCTAAAATATTTTTCTTTATAAAAGATAATATTTCAACCCCCCTTGCCTGTGCAACATTGATTACAGTTTTAACATTTTTATTAAAGAATAACTCTTCGATTGCAAGTTCATCAACATTATGCAAATCAATTAATTTATTCAATTCTTCATCAATAATTTTAAGTCTATCAGGAAGTGGAATACCTGCTTTTGTTTCAATTACTCCATAATCAATAAGTCTCACTCTATTTCCGATAGCCTCTATAATTCCGTACCCAACAATTGCAATTCCGGGGTCTAATCCAAAAATAATCACAAAAAATCCTCCAATACTATCAAATATGATAACATAAAATACATATTTTTTCAATTAAGATTATTTTAGAATTTTCTCATAAAGTATTTTTTGCACAAAAAAAGCAAGAATCAAATTCTTGCTTCTTAATCTTATTCGTAATCTTCACAGCTTAGTAAATCTTCTCTCTTAACTTTTCCTTTTTCATCATAAGTCATTTTACTAAAGTTAATTAAATGTGGAATACCATCTAATTTTCTACATTCAATTAAATGAACAACTTTACCTAAATCACCAACTTCTTTAGCTTGAACTTTCATAATTTTCATCATTGAATATTTAAGTTCAGTTTCTTTGAAAGTAATAGTTCCCATACCTTTTTTATTGAAAGCAGCTTGAACCATTGATTCACAGTTTTCTTCTGTAAGTGCAGGAATTAAAATATAATCTACATCACTTGCAGCTTCGATTCCAGCTTCATCTTTAACTTGAGCAGTCTTATGTGAACCTTTAGCAACAGCCATTATAGCTGCCATAAATGGTCTTATTCCGGCAGATCTATGTCCTGAAATAATTAAAGTTTCTCCTTTAGCAATAGCTTCTTCGATATATAGACCATGTTCTTCTTTCATATAACCTGAGTCTACACTTTTTTGTAACATTGGATGCATACAAATTTCCTCCTTTTATTTTTCATATATATTTATTATACTACATTTTCAGTTTTAAATAAATACTTTATCATCAAATTATTAAAATAATTTATCTATTTTTGCATAATCTCTAACCACTAAATGATAAAGCAATTACTGATATGGTTACAATAGCAACACCTATCAATAAAGTTACAGTAAGTGGTGTAGATAAAAATATTACTGATAATACAACACTCCATAAACTAAAAGTGCTATTTAGAGCCATTCCTTTTGGAACTCCATTTAATTTCATTGCTTTATAATAAAGCAAGTAACTTAATCCAGCAAAAAATCCTGCAAAAAGCAGATATTTTATTACATTCAAACTTTGTATTGTTGTAATAAAACCACCAAATAAACCTGATACAGGTAAAACTATAAATAATATACTTAATCCAGAAATTAATTCCCTAATATTTAAAATAATTTCTTCCTCAAGTTCCTCTTTAGTTGCAAAACTTACAATAGTGGCTTCAATTCCCCAACTAAAACTTGCAAGTAAAGAAAATAAAACTCCAAGATAAAAATATGGATAATTTCCTGTAGGTTTTGTATATGAAAGAATAAATGTTCCTACAATACAACATACAATACATATAAATGTTTTTAAATTTATTTTTTCTTTCAAAAATATGAAAGATAAAATTGTTCCAAACATTGGACATAATGCGGAAATTGGAATCGCATAAGCAGGACCTGCTAGAGAAATGCCCATAATATATGAGCATTGTCCAACAGGCCCTCCAATTAATCCCGCAAAGCAAACCCATTTTCCGGTATTTGTTTTTAAAGCGGGTAATATCATTTTCAATTTCCTTAAAATTCCATTGTATCCAAGAACAAATAATCCTGCAAATAAATCGTTAAATCCCGCAAAAACTAAAGGTAGAAAAAATATAATTTTCCCATTATAGTTTTTAATCAGTTCGCTTTTCATAAGCAGAGATAGTACCATACCATTTACTGCCCAGATAAAGCCTGATGAAAGCCCAATAAATTCGTTCTTAATTTTTTTCATCTAAGGTTTTACTCCGTTCGGAAAAATTTGCTTATCTAATTCTCTTAATCCATGTTTATCAATAATATTGAGTAACTTTTGTCCATATCCTGGATCAGTAGCATAAGTTCCTGTTAATGCCCTTGCAGCTTCTTCAGGAGTTTTCGCAGCTAAAACACCTGAATAATATTCAGTAAGCCATTTGTTTTTTGTAAATAACTTTGCATAATATTCAAATGCTTCATCATATCCAGTAAATTTCATAAATTTAGCTATTATATAATATTTTTTGCCGTTTTTATATTCCGCAGTTCTTATTTCATAATATCTTGAAGGAGGAGTATCTTTAGCAGCTTTTATTCCAAAAAGATTATAGATAGGTGGAGGAGATAAACTGTCAGTTCCATAACCTGTTTCCAAACAAGCTTGAGCAACTGCTATTGAAGGGAATAATCCTTTACCCTTAATAGATTTTAAAACTCCAGGAGAAATCTTATCTATAAACTCGGATTGATATGTTTTTCTCTTATATTTTCCATTTACAAAATCTCTATATCCTGACTCATCTTTTGCTCGTCCGGTAAATTTTTCTCCATCTTGAAAAAAGTACCAATCATATCCATCATCATACCATCCATTAGTATATTTTCCGTTATAGAAGTATTTTCTTCCATTACCATCTATTCCATAACCAGTATGTTTAACTCCATCTTGGAAAAAGTACCATACTTTAGAAATTTCATACCAACCATTTGTATATTTTCCTTCATAAAAATATCTTTTTCCATTGCCATCTATTCCATATCCGCTATATTTTTTTCCATCTTGGAAAAAGTACCAATCATATCCGTCATCATACCATCCATTAGCTAATTCACCATTTTTAGTATAAAATACTCCATCTATATAGCCATTTTCTGTTTTTGCATATTTTCCATTTATAAAATCTCTATATCCTGACTCATCTTTTGCTCGTCCGGTAAATTTTTTTCCATCTTGGAAAAAGTACCAATCTTCTCCGTCATCAGACCACCAATTTGCATATTTTCCATTATCAAAGTATTTCTTTCCTGATGCATCTTTTCCATAGCCTGTATATTTCTTTCCTTCTTGGAAAAAATACCAGTCTTTTCCGTCATTATACCACCAATTTGCATATTTTCCATTGTCAAAATATTTCTTTCCTGATGCATCTTCTCCATAGCCTGTATACTTTACACCGTTTTGGAAAAAATACCATCCTTTGCTATCATCAGACCACCAGTTTGCATATTTTCCATTGTCAAAATATTTCTTTCCTGATGCATCTTTCCCATATCCATTATGTTTCTTTCCTTCTTGGAAAAAATACCAATCTTTACCATCATTACACCACCAATTCGCATATTTTCCATTGTCAAAGTATTTCTTTCCTGATGCATCTTTCCCATACCCTGTATGCTTTACACCGTTTTGAAAAAAGTACCAATCTTCTCCGTCATCAGACCACCAATTTGCATATTTTCCATTATCAAAGTATTTCTTTCCTGATGCATCTTTTCCATAGCCATTATATTTCTTTCCTTCTTGGAAAAAATACCAATCTTCTCCATCGTTATACCACCAATTTGCAGGTTTTCCATCGTCTCCATAAAAAATTTTATTTTTATACTCTGCAGCTTCAACTTTTTTTTCATTACTGTATGAATTTTTAATAATCAGTACACTTAATAATAACATCGAAAAAATTAAAATTTTCTTGCTTATTTTCATAAATACCTCCTAATAAATATTTTAAATTTACCATCTGATGTTAATAATTTTATCATATTTTTCATACAACATCAATAAATAGCTAAAAATAAGCAACAAAAATTACAAAATTATTACAAAACTGTTACAAAATTTTAAGACTTAATTTTTATAATAAAAAAAGGAGAGATAAAATCTCTCCTTAAATCTTAATCAAATCTACTATTTTACTTCATAATCATAATGTATATCATTATTTAATAGACATTGATTGTAATCTTTCATAATAGCTCTAGCTTCAAATGATAACCAAAGAATAGCAATTAAGTTTGGTAATACCATTAAGCTGTTGAAGATATCTGCTAATGACCAAACAATAGCAACTTCTCCAAGAGAACCGGCTACGATACAAATAAGAACTATAGCTCTATATGGTAAAAGTCCTGCTTTACCGAATAAATATTTAATATTTGATTCTCCGAAATAATACCAACCAACGATAGTAGTAAATGCAAAGAATGATAAACATACTGCTAAGAAAATAGCTCCACCTGAACCAAATGCAGTTCTGAATGCTTGTTGAGTTAATTGTGCTCCAGCTAAGAATTTTCCGTCAGCTCCCTTAACATTGTAAGCACCTGTTACTAATATTGCAAGTGCTGTTGCAGAACATACTAATACTGTATCAATGAATACACCAATAATAGCTGTTAAACCTTGTTCAGCAGGGTGTTTTACATTTGCAACTGCGTGAGCATGAGGTGTAGAACCCATACCGGCTTCGTTAGAGAATAAACCTCTTGCAACCCCTTTTTGAACAGCAACTTTAACTGCTGCCCCAGCGATACCACCGGCTACTGCAGTTCCATTAAATGCACTCTTGAAAATCCATGCAAAAGTAGGTCCAATTTCACCTGCAAACATAACCAATATAACTATACTTCCTAAAATGTAAACTACTGCCATTACAGGAACTACAAGTTCAGCAAATTTTGCAATTCTGTCAATACCACCGATGAAAATTAAAGCTGCTAAAATAGCAATAACAACACCGATAATAGCTGGATTAATATTTTCAAGTCCTTGAATACCTCTAATACCTGATGCTATTGAGTTTGATTGAACGGCATTACCCATAAATCCTAAAGCTAATACTATAGCGATAGCAAAAAATCCGGCTAAAATTTTAGCAAATACTCCGGTTTTCTTAAGACCTTTTGATATGTAATATGCAGGTCCTCCTACAAATTCGCCATCAATTTTAGATCTGTACTTTTGAGCTAAAACTGCTTCTACGAAAATTGTTCCCATTCCAAAGAATGCTGATAACCACATCCAGAAAATTGCTCCAGGTCCACCTGCAGTAATAGCAGTTGCAACCCCTGCAACATTACCTGTTCCTACTTGAGCGGCTACTGCTGTTGCCAATGCTTGGAATGAAGACATTGAACCTTCTTCTTTAGGTCCTTCTTTCTTTTTGAAAAGTCCTCCAAAAACTAATTTAAAAGCCTTTCCTAATTTTGTGATTTGTGGGAAGCCCAAAATAAATGAAAGGAATAATCCCGCAAATAACAAACCATACATAAGTATATTACCAGCGATAAAATCGTTTATTTTGTTGATAGTATCAACAAGATTTGAACCGTCTAGTAATACGAAACTAGATAATAAGTTCATATAATACCTCCTATAAAATTAGTCACTTGTATTATACCTTTTATTAATTTATAAGTCAATATGTTTTGGGAAAACTTTTAAGTTTTTGCTACAATTTTATCATTGATAAACAAGATTAAAATCGTCTATTTTTTCAACAATTTGCATAATATTAATATTTTAGAAGCATATTATTTTAAAACAAAAAAGGTATAAAATTAAAATAACATAATTATATACCTTTTCCCAACTAAATCTCAAAAATATTTTTATTTAACTTTATCAATATATTTTCCATATCCTTCTTTTTCCATGTCTTCTAAAGGAATAAATCTTAAGGAAGCTCCATTAATACAATATCTCTTTCCACCCTTATCTTTTGGGCCATCATCAAAAACATGACCTAAATGAGAATCTCCTCCTTTACTTTTTACTTCAATTCTCTTAAGACCGTGACTATCATCTTTTTTGAAGTTTATATTATCATCTATTGGCTTTGTAAAACTTGGCCAACCACAGCCGGCGTCATATTTATCTCTTGAAGAAAAAAGTGGTTCTCCTGTAACAATATCAACATATATTCCCTTTTTGTCAAATTTATCATATTTGCTTGAAAATGGTCTTTCAGTTGCTCCATTTTGAGTAACATTATATTCTAAGTCACTCAATTTATTTTTTAATTCTTCTTCACTTGGTTTTTTATATTTTCCGTCTTTTCTTTCAAGAGGCTTATCAGCAAGACCTAAGTCAATATGACAATATCCGTTTGGATGTTTCTTTAAATAATCTTGATGATATTCTTCGGCAACTACAAAATTTTTAAGTTTTTCAACTTCTACGGTTATAGGTTTATCAAAATTTGCCCTCTGTCCATCAATAAATTTTTCTATAACTGATTTGTCATTTTCATCAGTAAAATACACACCTGTTCTATATTGTCTTCCACTATCATTTCCTTGTCTATTAACACTTGTAGGCTCAATTATTCTAAAATAATGTTGCAAAATTTCTTCAAGTGAAATTTTATCTTTATCATAAACTATATGCACCGTTTCTGCGTGATCAGTACTTTTAATTTTCTCATAACTAGTTTCTGAACCATTTCCATTTGCATATCCAACAGTTGTATCTGCAATGCCTTCTATTTTTGAAAAATATCCTTCAACACCCCAGAAACAACCTCCTGCTAAATAAATTTCTCCCTTATTTTTAATTGAACTTAAATCAACTTTTGGTTTTTCCATAACTTTCTCTCCTTTTTTACCATTTCCCATAAATCTTATTGCAATTCCAATCACTATAAAACAAACTATAATAAAAGGTATTACAACTTTTTTCATAAAAATCATCCCCTTTCTGATTTTATAAAAAATATACCCTCCAAAAGATAATAACAATCAAATGTATTTAAAAAATCGTAATTATAAAAAAAAAGGAAGTTGTTTCCAACTTCCACAAATTATTCTGAAATTATTTTCACACTTGCACTTACACCCAATCTGTCAGCACCTAATTCAATCATTTTTAAAGCAGTAGCCTTATCTCTAATTCCTCCACTAGCTTTAACTTTAGCATTTTCTCCTACAGTTTTTTTCATAAGTGCAACAACATGTTCATTTGCACCTGAAGTGCTAAATCCTGTTGAAGTTTTTACAAATTCTGCTCCTGCCTTAACACAAAGTTCAGAAACTTTTACAATTTCTTCATCAGTTAAAAGACAAGTTTCTATAATAACTTTTAAAAGTGCTTTTCCTCTTGTGGCATCTACAAGCGCCTTTATATCATTAAATACAAAGTCTAAATCATTTGATTTTAATGCTCCTATATTGATTACCATATCAATTTCATTTGCACCATTTTTGATTGCATTTTCAGTTTCAAAAACTTTACTTTCTGTTGTCATTGCTCCTAGTGGAAATCCTACAACAGTACAAACTTTAGTATTTGAACCTTTTAAGTTTTCAGCACATCTTTTTACATGACAACCATTTACACAAACAGAGAAAAAGTCATATTTTTTAGCCTCTTCACAAAGTTTGTCTATCATTTCATAAGTAGTATCTGCCTTTAATGCAGTATGATCCATATATCTATTTAATTCCATTATGCTATCTCCAATGCTAATTTCATCATAGTTGTAAAACTGTTTTGTCTTTCTTCCGGTGTTGTAATTTCTTTAAAATGGAATGAGTCTGAAACAGTTAATATTGTAATTGCATTAACCCCTGCATAATTAGCATTACAATAAAGAGCATAACTTTCCATATCTACTGCTAGAACTCCCATTTGTGCCCATTTTTTCCAATCTTCAGGTGAAGCATTATAAAAAATGTCTGAACAGAAAATATTGCCTACATTGATATCAATATTTTGTTCTTTTGATACTTCATAAGTTTTTCTTAAAAGTTCCCAAGAACAGTTTGCTGAATATATTCCATCTAATTTATATTGATGAGCAAAATTTGAATCTGTTGAAGCAGCCATTCCTACAACTACATCATATAATTTAAGTTTATCGCTATAAGCTCCACAAGAACCGATTCTGATTAAATTCTTAACTCCATAAAAATGGATTAATTCATAAGAATAAATTCCAATTGATGGAACACCCATTCCGCTTCCCATTACTGAAACTTTTTTACCCTTATAAGTTCCTGTATAACCTAACATTCCTCTTACATCATTAAATAATGTAACATCTTCTAAAAAATTTTCTGCAATAAACTTCGCTCTTAAAGGATCTCCTGGCATTAAGACAGTTTCTGCAATTTCTCCTTCTATAGCTCTATTATGTGGCGTCATAAAAAACCTCCTTAATTATCTTTTATCTTACATAATATTAACATAAAAACTCTATTTTTTCAAGAATAATAGCCTAAATTCTAAATATCACAAGAGTTTAAATCCAACAATAATTGATGAACAGTCTTTTTAAATACAGGATGAATTTTATCCGGACTTATCTCATTCATAGGCTCTAAAACAAAAGATCTTTTTTGTATTTCAATATGTGGAACTTTTAAATCTTCTTCATCAATTATTAAATCTTCATAGAATAAAATATCTAAGTCAATAATTCTTGGCCCCCATTTGATTATTCTAACTCGTCCCATATCAAGCTCTATTTTCAAAAGAACTTCTAAAAGCTCTCTAGGACTAAGCTTTGTCTCAGCTATACAAACTGCATTTACAAAGTTATCCTGTTCTGTATAACCATAAGGCTCAGTTTCTATATAAGTTGAAACTTTTTCAACTAAAACTCCTCTTTCGTTCATCATCTTAATTGCTAAATCAAGATTTTTCCGACCTTCTCCCATATTACTACCTAAAGCAATCCAAACTTTACTCATAAGTCCTCCTATTTTTTATATGCTTCAAAATTAATATCTTCGCTTTTATCTGCCATTCTAATTGCATCTCCAATTAAAATTGCTGAAAAATGTTTATCAAAATCATGAGCTCTTAGTATATTTACACCTTTAAAAGATGCAATCGCACTTAAATATGCAGATGCCAAATCTACATTAGAAAGTCCTTCTTCTGTTTTTATATCTGAGTCAATATTATTTTCAGTTAAAATATTTACTACAAATCTCTTTCTGGAAACTCCTAAAAAGGATAAATATCCCATATCATGAATTCTATCTATTCCCTTAATCAATTCTAAGTTTTCTCTTTTTGTAAGAGCAAAACCGATACCGGGATCTAAACAAATTCTTGATTTATCTATCCCCTTTGAAATGGCAATCTTTAAAGTTTTATTAAAACATTCTTCCATCATGTCTAAAATATCTAAACTTTGTAAATATTCCAAATCTTTATCCGTTATAAAAGCATTTTTGCCAAACTTTGGAAAAATTTTAGAACCTTCATGTTCTGGCCTTATGATTACGGGATTAAACATCATAATATATCCAACATTTGAATTTGCAATGACATCAACCATTTTTTCATCACCGAGTAAACCTGTAATATCGTTAATAATATCCGCACCTGCATCTATTGCTGCCTTAGCAACTTCAGATTTCCAAGTATCTACGGAAATAACAACATCCATTTCAGACTTAATCGCTTTGATAATCGGAACAATTCTTTCAATCTCTTCTTCTACGGAAATTAATTTACTTCCAGGTCTTGTGGACTCTCCGCCTATGTCAAGCATATATGCCCCTTTTGAAACAAGCTCTTTTGCTCTCTTAACAGCATTTTCCAAATCAAAGTATTTTCCACCATCTGAAAAAGAATCTGGTGTCACATTTAAAATTGAACATAACTTTGTACTTTCTCCATTTTTGATTGACTTACTCGCAAACTTAAATTCAATATCACTCATAAAGACCCCCATATAAAATATTTTATTTATTATATATTAATTATATTAAATAAACCTTAAAATATCAACAAAAAACCAGCTAAGTTATTAGCTGATTTTTTTGATTAAATATTTAAAATTAATTTTTTGCAATTTCTTCAATTAATTTTAGTGTAAAGTCATAAACTCTTTCTGTTGAAGGAATTGAAAGATTCTCTTGTGGAGTATGTGCTCCTCTGATGTCAGGTCCAAATGAAATCAATTCAAGATTTGGATATTTTTCATAAATTGCTCCACATTCAAGTCCTGCATGAACTATAATATTTTCAAATTCTTTTCCAGTTAACTCTTTATAAACTTTGTTTGCATATTTTTGTAGTGTTGAATTTTCTTTCTTTTCCCATGAAGGATAACCACCTGAAAATTCATAATTCAAGCCAAATTTTTCTCCGATTTTACTAAAAGATGACTTCATATCTGCTAAAATACTCAATGAAGATGAACGAATAGAGTCGCGGATTATAATTTCATTTTCTGTAGTTTGAACTATTGCAAGGTTTGATGAACTTATAATTCCAGTTTCATCCTTTGTATTAACACCTGTTGGCAATTCTTCTAAAATTTCAACTAATGTATCTCTTAATGCATTTGTCAAAACCTTCCCAATGAAAACTTCTTTTTTATCTATTGTAAGTTGTTCTTCCCCATTGTATTTTTCTGTAAATTTAGCAATTAATTCATCCAATTTTGGTGAATTTTCAATTACAATTTCTCCAACTCTAGGAATTGCATTATCTTTATTTCCACAGTTTACACTGGAGATTGAAAGTCCGCTCTCTTTTATAAATTCAGCAATTGTTTTAATCATATTTCTTCTATTCTTGCCAATTTCCATTCCTGAATGTCCGCCTAGATATCCGTCAAAATGAAGTTTAACAAGCTCTACTTCCTTATTTTCAAATTTTAATTCCAAATTTGTTTTAAATAAAGTACCACCAGCGGAACCAAGAGTCAAAATACCTTCTTCTTCAGAGTCGATATTAAAAAAGTATTTTCCTTTTAATAGACCTTTTTCAAGTCCTAAAGCTCCTGCCATTGTAGTTTCTTCTGTAACTGTAATAAGCACTTCAAGTTCAGGATGAACTAGAGTTTCATCTTCCAAAATTGCCATTGCCATTGCAACTGCAATTCCATCATCTGCTCCAAGAGTAGTATTATTTGCAAAAAGTAAATCATCTTTAATTACCCATTCGATTTTATCTGTTGCAAAATTATGTTTTGAACTTGTAGCTTTTTCACAAACCATATCCATATGTCCTTGTAGGATTATTCCCGGTTTGTTTTCATAACCTTTTGTAGCAGGTTTTCTTATATAGACATTAAGAATATCATCTTGCTTTGTTTCAAGTCCTAATTTTTTACCAAAATTATAGATGTAATCAGATACTGCCTTTTCATTATGTGATTCACGAGGAATATCTGAAAGTTCTCTAAAATAGTGAAAAACTCTTTCCGGTTTTAAATTCATATTATTCTCCTTTTACGATATTTTCTACAATTTTAACTAATAATTCTGATCCTTTTTCCATATATGAAACAGGAACAAATTCAAATCTGCCATGGAAGTTAAATCCACCTGCAAAAATATTCGGACAAGGAAGTCCCATATAAGATAGTCTTGAGCCGTCAGTACCTCCTCTAATTGCTTGAATTTTTGGAGTAATTCCGATTTCAACCATTGAATTATAAGCAAGGTCGATTATATCTTTTCTATCTTCCAATTTTTCTCTCATATTGTAATATGAATCTTTAAGTTCTAAAGTAATTGAATTATCATATCTGAAATTCAAAACTTCAACTATTTTTTTCATATATTCTTTTTTATATTCAAATTTTTCTCTATCAAAATCTCTTATGATAAATTCCATATGAGTATTTTCAGTATCTCCGTTCATTTCCAATAAATGATAGAAACCGTCATATCCTTCAGTATGTTCAGGTCTTTCATTTGCAGGTAACATTGATAAAAGATTATGAGCAACCATAAGTGAATTTCTCATAATATCCTTTGCTGAACCCGGATGAACATTTTTTCCTTTAATATCTACAACTGCACTACAAGCATTGAAACTTTCATATTCAAGTTCTCCAATAGGTCCACCGTCAATTGTATAAGCAAAATCTGCACCAAATTTCTTAACATCAAAATGGTCAGCTCCACGTCCAATTTCTTCATCAGGAGTAAAGCCTATTGAAATATCTCCATGTGGTAAATTATTTGATATAATTTTTTGAATTGCATCCATAATAATTGCAATTCCTGACTTATCATCAGCACCCAATAAAGTATTTCCATCAGTTGTTATAAGTCTTTCTCCTACAACTTCATTTAAACAAGGAAATTCTTTTACGGACATAGTAAATTCATCATTTAATTTTATATCTCCACCCTTGTAATCAACAAATTGCGGATTTACATTTGCTCCGGTAAGTTCTGTTGCAGTATCCATATGTGCAATAAAACCGACTTTTTTAAGATTTTTTTCTACATTTGATTTTAAATGTGCATAAACGTAACCCTTTTCATCAATATGGGCATTTTCAATTCCCATTTCCTTTAATTGTTTCACAAGTAAATTTCCCAAGTTTTTTTGTTTCTCTGTTGAAGGAACAGTTTCAGACTTAGGATTTGATTGAGTGTCCATTTTTGCATATTCCACAAAACGATCTACTATATTCATAACTACCTCCAAATATTTTATTATATATATATTTTACCACATTTTTAAAATTAAAAAAAGATAGCGATTATCTTCTGCTATCTTTTCATCTGATTATATCTTTTTATATTTTCTTCTGTTAAAAATTCAAAAGCTGAATTAATTTCTTGAAATTTTTCTGTGGTATCTCTATCTCTATTCAAATCCGGATGATATTTTTTAGCAAGTTTCCTATATTGTAACTTAACTTGATAAAAATCTATATCATAAGTATTAAACTCTAAAACCCTACAAGCATTTTCAAATTTGTTTTTAAAATCGCTATATGGATCGTAAGTTGTACCTGCATTTTGATAGCCATAGCCCTGATATCCTTGGTATCCCCCATAGTATCCGCCTTGATTTGAAAAATATTCATTAAAAGCTTTAAATCTTCTTTCCCATTCTTCCTGTTCTCTTCTTTGTCTTTCTTCTCTTTCTCTTTCATATTGTTCTTCTTGAGCTCTTTCATATTTTCTTTTATATTCTTTAAATGATGAATAACCCTTGTTGTTTCCTAACAAAAAATTCCCATAATCATTCAAATATTCACATAATGAATAATTAATATATCTTAGAAAAGAAATAAATTTCTTTCCTAAAAATGGAACTATGAAAAACACGAATATAATTAGCCAAAAAAACGGACTGGAAAGCAAAAATATAAGCACTAAAGGTAGCAAAAACGAACCTAAAGTTAGAAATCCGATTCCTATCAATACTAAAAATACTGAAATACTGCTCAATAAATTTACAATATAAGATAAACCGTTTACTACTGCTCCTAAAATTTTATCTAAAAATTTTGATAATCCTATAATAAATTTTCCAAAAAGTTTTTTCACACTATTCTCCAAATTCTTCCTTTAAGATTTCATAAAGAGCTTTTGCTTCTTCCTTTGTAAGAGTTATCCCTTTAGACATTCTCTCATGAGTCGGATTCCAATCTCTTATATCATACTTAGCTTCTCTTTCATTCCAGCTTACTAAATTTAACTCTTTCCTCCATCCTTTTTCATTTTCGGATAAGATACCTAATTCCTCTGTAATTTCATACTTTAATTCCATATTCTCCTCCTAATTTAACATTCCATTTTTATTTGTAGGTAAAGATGCAATAAAACCGTCCATCAAACCATTTTTTATTTTTGTTAAAATTTCAATTGAATGATTTATATCTGCCTTTTTAGTTTCAACTTTTTTCAATAATCTCTGCATTTTTTCTACTTTTTTTTCATCAAGAGTATCTTTACAAGACTCTCCAAGATTTTTCACTTCTCTTTGTAAAAATTCCAAATTATTTTCCAAAATTCGAATATTTTCTGAATACTCATCAACATTAAAATCTATCGGATTTTTTATCAATCTTTCTTCTTCAATCGTCTTAAAAATTTTATTCATCGTTCTTTTGCTGTCATCAGCTTTAGCTTTTAGCGTTTTTTTCCAAAGTTCTTTATCCCAATTTTTACTATTTATTTGTGGAGAAATTTCCTTTGCAATGGCCTTAAAAACATCATTACAAGTATTGTTTTCATCAGTGTCAAGCTCATCAAACAATCCTACAAAATTTTTAACCTCATTTGAATTAAATTTTTTGCTGTTTCTATTTTCCAAATTTATAATTGTATAAACTTGACTCACATCTACAAAATTATCAGCAAATTCAAGTGTTTTTAAAATTTCTCCTGCCCTAAAAAGATTCATAACATCTCTTTCAAGTGTTTTTTGAATTTTTATAAGGCTTTCCATATTTTTTTTATATAAAAGTTTAAACTTTTCCTCATCTTCTAAAACCAAATCATTTCTAATTGAAATAATTTCTTCTTTTAAAAGTAATAATTCCGCTAAATTTTCTCTTAAATCATTATATTGATTATATAAATTTTCATTAATCATAAAACATCACCTTCCATATAAGTAGAAAATTTGCTTTTATTAAAATTTAATACTAATTTTTCTTTTCTTAACCTATTCATCTTTTTTATCTTAATTTCTCTCTTAAGTGCTTCAGACTTTGTTTCAAAAATTTCAAAATAAACGAGTTTTACAGGAGTTCTCCCTCTCGTATATTTTGCACCGCAACCTGAATTATGTTTCTCATATCTGGCTCTTAAATCAGTAGTATAACCTGTATAAAAACTTCCGTCCTTACACTCCAACATATAAACATAAGTCATCATAAAATTTCCCTTAAAACATCATTTATTACATCAAAACCGAAACCTCTATAAGTCAAATAATTTATAATCTTTTGCTTTTTTTTAAAATTATCTTCTTCATTTGACAGTAGATTCAACTTTTTTATACCCATTTTAAGAGCATTATCAAATTCTTCATCGTATTCAAACTCATTCAAAAAATCTTCAAAAATATTCTTAGAAATTCCTTTTTGAATTAATAAAGATTTGATTTTATTTTTCCCATATCCATTTAATTTTTTTTTATCTTCAATAAATATCTCACAATAGACTTTATCATTTAGATATTCCTCTTTTTCTAAAATATCCAAAACTTCGTCTATAATATCTTCTGCAAAGCCATTCTCTTTAAGTTTTAATCTCACTTCATATTTTGTTTTCAATTTTCCAGAAATATAATTAATTGCTCTTGACTTTGCTCTTTCAATATCTGAAAAATACTTCATTTCTAAAATTTCATCTTCTGAAAAATACATATCAACTGAAACTTTATACTTTTCAAAAATATTATAATTCAAAAGAAGTTTTGTTTCATCTTCAAAAACTACTTCAAAAACTTCTTTAGATTTACTATAATTTATATTTACAACTTGCATTACTTAAATAGCCCTATAATTGCCGGTATTACTCCAACTACCATCATTAAAGCCAATACAAGTGCAACGATTCTAGTTGCTGTTTCTCTTTTCATAAAATCACCTGCTTTTTTTAACTAACTCACATAAATATTGGTTGATAAACTCGTCAATATTCCCATTCATAACAGACTCGACATTTCCTGTTTCATAACCTGTACGATGATCTTTGACAAGTGTATAGGGTTGAAAAACATAAGATCTTATCTGTGAACCCCATGCAATTTGGGAATACTTTCCTTGAATATCTTCTATTTTTTCTCTATTTTCTTCCTGCTTTATAATCAAAAGTTTTGCAATAAGCTGTCTCATAGCCGTATCTCTATTAAACATTTGGCTTCTTTCGGATTGACAAGAAACAGTTACTCCCGTTGGAATATGTGTTATTCTAACTGCAGAATCTGTTTTATTTACATGTTGTCCTCCTGCTCCTCCGGATCTATAAGTATCAATCCGTAAATCTTTAGGATTTATTTCAATATCGGTAATTTCTTCAATCTCCGGAAAAACATCTACACTTGCAAAACTTGTATGCCTTTTATTAGACGAATCATAAGGAGAAATTCTAACAAGTCTATGAACTCCTTTTTCCCCTTTTAAAAATCCATAAGCATTTTTGCCATCAACTTTTAAAGTAACAGATTTAATTCCTCCTTCAGTATCAGAATTATAATCCAAAATTGAAAATGAAAAACCTTTACTGTTAATCCATCTTGTATAAAGACGTTGTAACATTTCAGTCCAATCCTGAGCATCTGTACCACCAGCTCCAGCATGAATTTCTAAAATAGCATTGTTTGAATCATATTCTCCAACCATTAAGGTATTTAACTTTAAAGATAAATATTCCTTTTCGATATTATAAATATTTTTTAACGCTTCTTTTTCATATTCCATAAATTCTTCGTCAGATAAAATTTCTAAAAATTCTATAGAATCTACAATTTTTTGACTTAGACAAGTAAAAGTTTCAATTTTACATTTTAAATTTTTCATATTATCTAAAATTAACTTTGCCTTTTTAGAATCATTCCAAAAATCTTCTTCGAAAGTTTGAGTCTCAAAATCTCTGTAATCTTCCTCTAACTTTGAAATGTCAAAGTGAATCACCAATTTCTGATAAATTTTGTTGCAGTTTTTTTAATCTTTCGACTACTGTGCTTAAATTTTCCATCTCTCCCCCAACGACAACAATAAAATATAATCTTTTTTATTTAAAAATAGAGTTAATTAAATTCAATAATAAAAATATAATTACAGTTAATTTTATACTATTAAGATATTTTCGTCAAGTCCAACAAAAAAGAGCCAATGGCTCTAATTTATTTTTAATATATTATTTTTTCTTATTTCTAAAATATCATCTACAAAATTTAACAAATTTTTGCTATTGTGAGTTATCACTAAAAATCCTATATCTAATTTTGACAGCAATTCTTCAATATATAATATATTCTCTTTGTCTAATCCTGTAAATATCTCATCCAATATCAAAAATTTATATCTTCTTAACAATAGTCTAGCAAGTAAAAATCTCTGCCTTTCTCCACCGGATAAATTAAATGAATTCTCACTAATTACATCATCTAAACTTTTATTTAAAAACCATTCTGACAATCCTACATTTCTTATAGCTAAAATTAAGTCTTCATCTTTAATCTTATTATTAAAAACAGTTAAGTTTTCTCTAATACTATTATTAAAAATATAATTTTTTTGTGGAAAATATCCAATGTTATCGAATAATTGACTTCTATCTATTTTTCTTATGTCTATATCATCAATAAGAATTTCGCCTGTAAAATCAGATTTATTATTAAATAATAAATTTACGAAAGTTGATTTTCCTGATCCGGATTCTCCCAATAATACATACTTTCTGTTAAATTGTAAAGACAAATTGACATTATTTAAAAGTTTTACATCATTTACAGAAAAGTTTAAATTTTTTATAGCAATTTCTTTAAATTCAATCTCATTGCTATTTTTTCTTCTTTCAAAATTGAAATTTATATATTTTTCTAAATATTTTTTAACTTCCTTTCCGTTATAATAATCACTCGTTAGCCCCAAAACCATATGCAAAGGAAATGATATACTGCTAACTAATTGTGTAAATGCTATAATCTGTGCTAAATTCATATTTCCGATTATTATAAAATATGAACCGACTAACCATATTCCATAATACAATATTGCACTGGAAAATTTATTAAACATATCCGTTTTTGCATTAACTTTAGCACCTTTTAATTGTGATTTTAACATATTTTCTTTATTTCTAATAAATTTTTTATATATCTCATCTTTAGAATTAAAATATATTATATTTCTACTCCCTTGAATAAAATCAACAGTACTAGAAATAAATTTTTCTTGATTTAAAATAACATCTTTTCTACATTCAGAAATTGCTTTCTTTGAAAGAATAGCTACAGATAAAGAAGGGACACTCAAAATTAAGATAATTATAACAAATACCGGTTTTATTATTAAACTTGCAATAACTGCTAGTAAAAATTGACAAAATAAATATTCCCCCCATAAAATTGTATTTAAATAACTGACCTCAAAAGTTTCTAATTGTGTAGTCAATGCTACTATTTCTTGTGAAATATCATCATCTGTATTTGTTAACCCTTTAGTATCAAATATATTTATAAATATATTTTCACTCAAATTTGAACTAATCAATTTAATTATTTTTTCACTCATATAACCTTGTAAAAAATAACCAAAAGCTTGTAAAATAATAAAAATGGCAACAAAAAATACAATAGTACTAAAATTTTTAGAACCATTGAAAGAATTTGCAACAATAAATTGCAATAAAAAAGAGTCTCCAACTATTAATAATGCAAGAAAAATACATACAACAAAATATAAAATAAAATGTTTTTTATATTTACCTTTAAATAAATACATCATGTACTGCCTCCAACGACAACAATAAAATACTTCATTTCTAATTTTAAAAAATTTTAAAAATAGAATTAACTACACTTTCAATAATGAAAATATAATTACGGTTAATTTTATACTATTGAGATATTTTCGTCAAGTCCAACAAAAAAGGTAGTGTGTTAAGATAAAAAAATTTTTTACACTACCTTTCATATTAAATTCAATCTATATATTCAATATTTTCTCTTTGCAAATACTTCACCATTTGTAACCCAACTCTTGCCATTATCAAAAGACGTCTTGCTTTCCCAATGAAATGTATCGAGAGTAATATTTGAAAATATCCATTGATTAAGACCCTCTGTTTTCTCTTTATTCACTAGTACAATTTTATCATCTATTTTTTCTGCTTCCAAACAAACCATTTTTCCTAAACAAGAATAGCAAATATCCCATTTTTTCTTTTTAGGGTTATATATTCTTATAGTTGTACCATATTCAGCATCCGGTTGTGGATTTACAGCTCTTTCTACTCTTGAAGGACAAATGAAAACATCTTGAATTCCTTGACCATTCAATATCTCTGAAAACAACCATTCTCCTATTACATGCCTTTCTTTTTCAGTTCCTTTTCCATCAACCCATTCAATTTCCCATTCTCCAATTAGAGGAGAAAATATATTTTTGCTTTCTGATTTTTCTCCTATCAATGCTTCAAAAAAATTATTCATATATAAATACAAACCTCCCAAATAAATATTTTTAAAATCTATAACATAATTTAATAACTATATTATAACATATTTTTATTGCGTATAAATTATCAATAAAAAAATTGGGAAGTGTTATGATAAAATTTATGTGAGATCAAGGGTACAAAAAAGAGCCAATGGCTCTAATTTATTTTTAATATATTATGCTTTTACAATTGGAATCCATAATTCCATTTTATAATCTTTACTATCCATATCCCCTTCATAGTAATATTCAAAGTCAGGAGTTCCCGAATGAACATATCCATGTTCCGGAAAAAACACTTCCATTACATACTTCCAACCATTGTGAATACATTCAGGAACTACTCCTTTTAGTTCAACAATAGCATATTCAGCCTCTTCTACTTCTAGGATATCAAGTCCCATACTTTTTGCTTTATCTACATCCGTAACAATATATCCTGCCATGTAATTTATTACATTTGGACTTTCTACGTCATGACAAATACCTACACTTTCTCCATCTCCTAGACTTGCAAGTTCTTCATGGCTATATTTTTCATATAATTTATTCCAAACTTTTGGACATAATGATGAATTAATATTTTCTTCATTGAAACCTGCAACTGTAAATGAACCTTTCTTTTGAATTGTAACATTCATACTTCTTCCTCCTTTAACTGTTAAAGCTAATTGAATTCTGGAAACCAATTTGAATGGTTTTCCATTTCTTACTTCAGAAGGAGTAAATCCATGAAAATTCTTGAAAGCTGTTCCAAAAGAGTCTGATGACTCATATCCAAATCTAAATGCAATTTCAATTACTTTTTCATCCGTATCTCTTAAAGCAATCGCAGCCTCTGTTAATTTTCTTCCTCTCAAATATTCTGAAAGTGTTGTTTCAGTCAGAATAGAAAATAATCGACTAAACATCGCATAAGAATATCCGGATAAATGAGTTATTTTCTTTTCATCAATTTCATCTTCTAAAACAGTTTCTATATAATCTATCGTACTATTAAAAGATTTTATTATACTCATTTGATTTCCCCTTTCTAGATATAGTTTAACAATTTTTAGATTGTACTACCCTATAATGTAGGTACAAATTTTAAAGTATATTTTTAAATTAAATGAAAAAGAGCTGTTCTCTCTTTTCATTCTACTTCACTATTTTTACTTTTAAACTTCTTAGATATGCTTTTTCTTCTTCGGTAATTCTTCTGCTTTCTATTGCCTTTTGAATGGCTTTATTATGAGTCCAATCATCAAGTGTTTTATCTTCTATAAACTTTATAGCATACTTTTGTTGTTTAGCAAGGGCAGTTGCAAAATACCATGCAATCATCATATTTACATAATACTCTTCGGACTTTATTTTTGAAACAATCTTCAAATGTTCTTCTTTAAAATTTTCATCCAAATAATTTGAAAGCAAAAGACCTACCCCATATCTTATAACATAAGTTTTTTTATCTTTAATCCAATCTAAAATATATCTATATGTCTCATTTGGATATTTCTTAAAAACTTTCGGAGAAAATAAGTCGCAAGTTGCCCAATTATCAATAAAAGGAATAAATTTTTCTGTATATTCCATTGCTAAATCAAAATCTTTTATTTGCTCAATTAAACATCCATGTAAATTATTTTCTTCATAGTATTTATGCGGAATATTATTTAAAAATTCAAAAGTTCTTTTTTCATCTTCTTTAAATAATTTTTTTGCATAATTTCTTAAATCAGGAGTTCTAACTCCAATTATTAAGTCTTTATCTACTGTTGGAATAAGTTTAGCATTAAAATTTTTATATTCGATATCTTGAAAAGAAAATAAATCATTCAATATTTTATCCATATATTTTCCTTTCCGATTATCTTATTTTTAATTCCTCAAATAATTCTTCGTCTGATTTATAAGTTTCATGCATTGGTGAAGGCATAGCATTATCAGATTTATATCCCATGAATAAAAGTAATTCTACTTTGTTTTGTTCAGGAATATCAAATTTTTCCTTAACTATTTCAGATTTAAATGCTTTGATAATAACTGAACCTAATCCTAAATCTTCAGCTTCAAGAACCATATGTGTTGCAACAATTGCAGAATCAACAACTCCACTTGAAACTCCATCTTCATAGTTCCAACATTCATCCAAATTGTATGTTATAACAAACATAAGTTGTGAATTATATTCACAAGGAGATGACTCATTTAAAAGTTTTAATTTTTCATCATCAGTACAATAGTATATTTTTATCGGTTGGCTATTTTTTGCAGTTGGTGCAATTTTTCCAGCTTCTAAAATTTTTAAAATCTTTTCTTTTTCAACCTTTTTACTTGAAAAATCTCTTACTGAATATCTCTTTTTTGCCAATTCTAAAAAATCCATAATTACCTCCTTTATAGATTTGCAACTTTGAAAAGTTTTCCGTCGATTTCAACTTTTCTTAGTCTTTTTTCAAAATCAATTCTTTTAATCCAAACTTCCCTTTCACAACCTAGACATTTCAATTTTATTTCAATTCCCGTTTTTAAAATCTCCCATCTATTTGTGCCACAGGGATGTTCTTTTTTTAGCACTACAATGTCCGATACTTTGTATTTATACAATTTTATCACCCTTTTCAAGTTTCAAAAATTCAATATTTTTTTCTTTAAATTTTTTATACAATTCTTCTCTTAAATTTTTTTCGTTTTGCCATTGCGTAGAGTGTTTACTCCAAATTGCAATAGCAATCTTTACATAATATTTTTCAGTTTCAGTAACTCCAAAAAATACCGGATCTTTAATTACACTTTTATATTTTTTTGAAAATTCTGGAGAAAAATCATTTATGATTTTCTTAACTTTTTCAACATCTACATCAGTTGGAAAACAAAAAGTAACAACAGATCTTTGATTATTTTTACTTAAATTTGTAACAGTTGTTATACTTCCGTTTGAAATGGTATTTACACTTCCATCATAACCTTGTATCTGAGTATTTCTCATATTTATAGCAATAACATTTCCTGAAATTCCATTTATTATTACATCATCTCCAATATTATATTGATCATCCAATAAAATAAAAACTCCACTGAATAAATCTTTAATAATACTTTGAACTCCAAAGGCAATGATAATACCACCAACTCCGGCAGTAGCTATCAAAGATAAAGTATTTACATCAAAAATACTTAAAATTATAACTATTACAATAAAATAAATTATATATTTCAATACACTTGATGAGATGGAAACAATAGAATTTACTTTTTTCGAATTACTAAAATCATTCTTTTTATATGTTTTAACTAAATTCGTCAAAGCCTTTGTAAAAATATAAATAATAATTTTTGCAACCAAAAAAACTATGACCGATAAAACTATTTTTATAATTAAACTTCTGAGCGAGTCCGAATAAATCAAATTTTCAAAAAATTTATTCATTAATATTTATCTCCGTTACAACATTTCCTCTATCTTGTGTCTTTTCAAAAAACCAAAGATAATCAACATTTTTTCCAGCCTTTTTTAAAGATTTAACTGTTTCAAGCTCATTTGGATCAAGTAAAATAGCCAAACCGCAAGAACGGCTTACTTCCCTTGGCGTAGGAATTGTTTTAAATTTCTTTTCTAAATTTTTAAGTTCTTTTTCCAATTGCATTGTATGATTAACTGAATTAAAAGTCATTAATAAATATTTTTCGTTCAAAATATCCCTCCTATTTTATCTTTTTATATCTATCTTTTAATATCAAATAGACTGAATCTTCGCTCTTTATTGAATCTATTATATCTTCAGAAAATTCTTTCATACTAAAACTAGATTTGTCCACTAATACATACCCCGTTTTTTTCACCAAAAGAATCTCTCCAGTCAAATTATACATTTTTACATAGTCATTTCCAGTATCTATAGTTTTTTCAAGTTTTAAATCCTTAGCATTAAAAACTTTCAAATCCTCAGAATATAAATATATTTTTCCTGAACTATAAATAATATTCTTTAAATTTTTAATATAATATTGATTTTTAATGATATTTTTTTCAAAAAGATATAATTTTTCATTTGTTACCACATAGAGTTTATCATCTGAATCATTTACAAATCCAAAATCTATTATAAACTCATTAAAAAATGTAAAATCACAAATAGACGATTTATCTTTTACATTTAATATATGAAACCTTGATTTAATAACATTTTCAGATTTTAAATAATCAGAATATACAAAATTATTATTACTTTTTGAAAATTTTACATATCCCGGATTTTGAACATCATCATTCGAATATATTTCCGTCAAATTTTCATCAAAAATTCTAAAACTTGCATTATTTACCAATATTAATTTATTATTTTCAACAAAAAAATCTAAACTCTCTTTTTCTAATGATATTTTTTTTATCTCATCAAAATTCTTACTATACATAATTAATTCATTAGGCATA
Source organism: Parvimonas oralis (assembly GCF_047608425.1). Lineage (NCBI taxonomy): Bacteria > Bacillati > Bacillota > Tissierellia > Tissierellales > Peptoniphilaceae > Parvimonas > Parvimonas oralis. Next base: position 50,893 of record NZ_JBLKRS010000001.1, on the reverse strand, counting down.
AGTGAATAAATTACGTCATTTGAAATTCTAATTTTACCATTATTCACAATTTCTTTTTCTATTTTCAATTTCCCGTTTTTATTGTATCGAGAAAATTTGTTTTTCTCAAAAACAAACATTTCATCTTTTACAAATTCTATTTTATTATAGGGTTTTGAAAAATCAAAAGTAACTTCTTTATTAGCATTACCTGAGAATTTCAAACTTAAAAATATAACAAACAGAAAAACTGCAACAACAGAAATTACGATTGCAATTTTATTTTTATATTTAGAAATAATTTCCATATTTTCTCCTAAAGACCTAATTTATCTTGTTTTCTTCTAAGTTTTGTTATAATATGATTTTCATCTAATTCCACCATATCAAGAGTTATAAGCTCATCTTTTTTTACATCAACTTTTAACTTCGTTTTCTTGGTAATCATAGCAATAGGTAAAAGATTTTTCCTTTTTTGATACGCATGGCTTGTTATCTTTCCAAAAACGGATTTCCCGCCAATTCCATCCAAAATTTCTCCTGCTTTTAAGTCCCTCTTTGCAACTGTAATTGTATCAGAAACTTGTCCACAAGCAGGAACAATAGTTGATTCTTTTTCAACAATTGCATTATAAATTGTAATTGGAGTTTCCAAACTTGTTAAATGATAAGGTCTATAAATCGCATAATTCGGTCCGTCACCCATTTTTAAATATTTCATTAAATCGTGAACTTCATCACTATCACTTGTAACGATAGCGAAAACACCCGGAGCTACCCCAAAAGCAAAATCTACAGTCTTATAATTATTTAAAATTCCTCCCTGTTCCTTTAAAGAGAATATTTTACCAAGTTCTTTAGGTGTAGCGTTTGGACCATGACATCCGATAACGTCAGGAGTAAAACCTAAAGCATTTGCAGCACTTGTAAGTTCAATCATAGTATTTGTTCCGTCAATGAAACCTGCAAGTATTTTAGGATAAAGTCCTTTTGAAATTGCTTCTTCCCTAACATCATCTTCAGTAATATAATGATTAAGAGGATTATTTTTTCCTTTTCCTACCGCAAGTAGTTTAAATCCCGCTCCTAAAGCAAAATCAGCAAGTTCCATAATTGCTCCCGGTTCATCTCCTGCAGAGCCTGTATAAATTACATTTTTCTTTTTAGCTAAATTATATAAATAAGGTCCGATAACCGCATCACATTCAACATTTAGCATAATCATATGCTTTCTATTTTCAATAGTTTCTGTTGCTAAAATTGCTCCAAAAGGAGGATTGCCAGTTGCATCAACAATACCTTTAATGTCCTGTAATTTACAAGCAATGGAATAATCGTCAGAAACGACATACATCCCATTTTTTATAGAATTTTCAATTATTTTTATATTATCACTTGTAGTAATATCCGACTTTCTAACTCCAGATGAAATAAGAGCTTCCATAGCTTTTTCAGGTTTTTCATCAATTACAACAGAACTTGTAAGCCCTTTAATTCTTGAAAGCTGATTAACAAGTCCTTTTCCCATTTTTCCTGCTCCAACAATGGCAAACTTAACTTCTTTATTTGCATTATATAAATTATTAAGTTTGTTTTTCATTCTAAACATAAAAGTCCTCCATATTAATTTTAATTTTATTATTCTTATTTTACTACAACATATAAATTTTATCAAATTTTTTTAATATGCAATTTTCCCTTTACTATCTGTAATTTTTAGTGTAAAATTATAATAGATTAATTTCGTTTAGATTGATTAATCAAGGAAATTATGTTTAAATTAAATTTAAAAATAGAATTATCCTTGTTTTTATTATGGGTAATTTTTTAAGGAAAATATATAGAAAAATTTTAGGAGATTTTTATGAAATATTTTAGAAAAACTCTTGCCATTGATTTTGGAACATCAAAGGTAGTTACTTTCGTTGAAAATAAAGGTATCGTTGTGAATGAACCATCAGTCGTTACTATGGATACATATAAAAATAAAATATTATCTTATGGAGAAACCGCAAAAAAATTATTAGGACGTACTCCCGGTAATGTAGTTGCAAAAAGACCGGTAATAGCTGGGAATATTGTAGATTTTAATGTAACTGAAGCCATTATAAAAAGAGCCATTAAGAAATCTATCGGAAAGAATTTCTTTAGACCAAATGTACTAGTTTGTATTGCAAGTGAATTGACACAAGTACAAAAAAGAGCCATTACTCAAGCAGTAAAACTTGCAGGAGCAAATAATGTTGTCCTTTTAGAAGAAACTATAACTGCTGCAATAGGCTGTGGAATTAATGTAAATGAGACATCAGGTACTATGGTTGTAGATATCGGAGCAGGAAAAACTGATATTTCTGTAATTTCAAATGGAGAAATAATAATTGCAAAAAGTTTAAATATCGGTGGAAATTCTATTGATCAAGCAATAGCAGACTTTATTCGTACAAGGTATAATATGTTGATTGGAGAAAACACTGCAGAACTTATCAAGTTATCAGCAGCAAGAGCATATCCTACAAATGACGGTTCAATGTATGAAATTAAAGGAAGAAATGTAATGAATGGACTTCCAATGCATATTTTTGTAAATGATTCAGATATTTCTCATGCAATCGGGATGACTTTAAACAAAATTTTAAATGCAATAACAGAAACTTTAGAAAAAACTCCGCCTGAATTAATTGCTGATATTTCTGAAAAAGGTTTAATTTTAACAGGAGGCACTTCTCAAATTCCAGGACTTGTTGAATTAATAACAGATAGAACACATTTAGAAGTATTAAATCCGGAAAATCCTGAATTAATGGTAATAAAAGGTGCAGGAAGATTTTTGAAAAATGTTGATTTCTCAAATGATGAAATAGAATATTTAGACGAATTAAAACGTCATGTTTTAGAACAAAAAGAACAATTAAGAAAGAGATAATATGCAAAGATATAATGATTTAAGTTCTTATCTAAAGAAAAAATTCGGTTCAAAACTTTTAAAACTCTCCATTGATGGAGGGTTTTCTTGTCCAAATAGAAAAAATGGAAAAAGTGGCTGTAAATTCTGTTCCGAAAGTGGAAGCGGAGAATTTACAACAAAAAGAAAGTCAATAACTGAACAATTAAATGCCCAAATCAGCTTTTTAAAAGAAAAAGATAAGAATGGCGGATACATAGCCTATTTTCAAAGTTATACAAATACATTTTTACCTGTAGAACAACTAAGGAAAATGTACTATGAGGCAATAAATTTTCCAAATGTTAAAGTGCTATCCATTGCTACAAGAGCTGATTGTTTTAATAAAGATATTTATAATTTACTTGCAGATCTTAACAAAAAAATTGAAGTCTGGATTGAACTTGGACTACAAAGCTCGAATGAAAATACAAGAAATAATATGAATATCGGTTACAGTACGGAAACTTTTGAAAATTGTGTAAAGAAATTAGAAGAATTAAATATAAAAACTATATTTCATATAATTTTCGGTCTTCCAAATGAAACAGCAAAAGATTATAAAAATACTATTGATTATGTAAATACTCAAAAACCTTGGGGCATTAAAATTCACAGCCTTTATATTCAGAACGATTGTGAACTATATAAAGAATATCTAAAAAATAGCTTCAAAGTAATAACTTGGAATGAATATATAGATGCTTTAATTATAGCAATAGAAAATTTAGACAAAGATATAATAATTCATAGGCTCACAGGAGATGGCGACAAAGAAAAACTTGTTGCTCCCCTTTGGTCAAAAGATAAAATTAAAACAATTGGAGAAATTAGTAAAATTCTAAAACAAAGAAATTCATATCAAGGAATAAACTACAAAAAGGACAAAGGAGCTTTATAAAAAGCTCCTTTAACATTTCTCTATTAATTTTCTTTTGTAAATTTAGTCGTAATAAAAAATAGACTAAATATTAAAAGTAATATACTTATAAAAATAAAGCTATAATCCAAACTTGTTTCAGATAATTTTGAAGATACTAACAAAAACCCTACATCTACAAAATTTGCCCCCATACTGAATGTAGACAAAATTGTAGCACGATTTTTCTCGTTTAAATTATCAACATATTGATTTTCCACTTTTAAAAAATACGTTTCAATAACACCTATTAACATTGGTAAACAACACATTGGTATTATTACAAAAATGCTTTTAATTGAAATCAACGATATAAATAAAATAGAACTTGCACTTAAAAATATAAACAAATTCCTCTTTAGTTTAATTTCTCCAAAAATTTTTATAATCTTTGGACTTAAAAGTCCAACCGCAGAATATAATAAAATAATAAAAGTCATATAATTTTCACTTAATTTTATATTCTGCAAAATAACGACATAAAAGAAATTTATTAAAATAAAAGTTATACTTATTATTCCATTAAATATCATAAATACAATTAGATTTGTATTTAAAATACTTTTAAAGCTAAATTTATTATCGTATTTTTCAACGTTATTTTCCTTTTCAAAAAACAAAGTAAATAATAAAGAAATAAAAGTAGAAATAATTGTAAAAATTATTAAAAAATTCTGCCCAAAATAGTTATTAACAAAATAAAAACTAATTGTAGAAATTATAAAACCGATAGTCGAATAATTTCCAAGCACAGAAGTTTTTTCCACAAAATTTTCTTCTCCTATGATTTCATACTCATAACCTGACATAGTTCCGGACTCAAACGCCATACTAACTGCCTCAAGTATCGATTCAAGCACAAAAAACTCAAAGCAAAAAGAAAACAAAAGTATAATTCTTGCTAACAACATAGAGAAATGTGAAATAATGATAGAATTTTTATAGCCTATTTTATCCGTAATCATTCCAAAAGGTATTTCAAAAATGAAAATACAAAAGGATAAAATTGCTTGTAAAATAAAAAATTCCGATATACTTACTCCTCTTGAAGTTCTAATAAAAAGAGCTACAGGAGCATAAAAAACTAAAGCCGAAAAAAAGTAATAACCTTTTAAGCATAATAGTTTATTTCTAAAATTTTTCATCCTTTACCTCACATATATTAAATTTTAATCTTAAAAATTTAATAATCTCTACATTCTATCTCCCCTTTTTATTTATTATAAGTACTGTATCATAGATTAAATATAAATTATATTGTAAACTTTAATACAATCTAAACAATTTCATACCCCATTCATCAACTCCATTTTCTACAAATCCTAAATTTTTCCAAAAACGGATTGAATTATCTTTCATTGAATTTAAAACATAATGTGTTGCTCCAAGTGGTTTTGTATATTTTTCCAATTTTTTAAAACATTCCAAACCTTTTGATTTATTTCTAAACTCAGGATATATCCAAAAATCCATTATAAAACATTCTCCGAAATATTTTCCATCTTTGTTATTATAAATTGTAAATTGAACTGCTCCAATTTCTATATCATTTTCAAAAAAATATGCAATATAATGTCTATCCTTATCATTATTCATACGATTTTCTAAAAAATCTATATACTCACTACTTGAAAAATATTCTATTTCTTCCTTATCTGTAACAATTTCATCTTCTATTAAATACTTGATATGTTTATCCCAAAACACATTTGTTTCATTAACAGAAATTTCTCTAATATCTATCATAACCATCCTACTAAATTAAATCCAATACCGACTTATCAAAGAAATACTCACTTCCATCATCAGTCCTTTTTAAAAGTTTAAAGTCAACCATATATCTTCTCAAATAACAATAATCTGCATAATATTTCTTTAAAATTTCATTAATCTCTTTTTCCGTATATTTTCTTTTGTCAAAACAAATAGAAGCTAAATAAACAAAAAGTTCATATTTATCTTTCTGTTTTTTTGGCATATTTAGAATCTTACCGTCTTTTATCCATTTATCCTTATTAAATTCCATAAATTTTCTCCAAAACAATTCATCAATTATTGTATCATAATCTCAAGTACGAATAATTTAAGTTTATTATATAATTTTTATATAATCTTAAATATAAATTATATTATCAAATTTATCCAAGAAGTCTTTTTCCACATTATGAGTAATCATAATTATTGTCTTATCTTCCATTTCCAATAACTTACTACAAACATACTTTTCCATATTTTTATCCATTGCGGAGAAAGGCTCATCTAAAAGTAATATTTCTTTACCGGATAAAATTGCTCTCAAATAATTTACTAATTGTTTTTCTCCTCCACTTAATTCGTTGTTGTTTTTTGATTTTAATAAAATATCAACTTTATTTCGCGGAATATATCTATTATCCATTTCCAAAATAGTTTTATCAAAACTGTCAAAGATACTTACATTGTCCCAAAAATTTTCAGAAAATATATGAGATTTTTGAGTTAAATACATTATCAACTGATTACAAAATCTATAAGAAACTTCTATATCATCTATTGTAATACGACCGTCTGTACAAGAAAGATTTCCATTTATAAGATTTAAAAGTGTAGATTTTCCCTTTCCGCTTTCTCCGATAATTGCATATTTTTTATTTTTCTCAAAAGTATAAGAAAAATTTTTAATTATATAATCATCATATTTAAAACTTACTTTATCGCATTTTATATTATTAGTAAATTTTACATTTTCCACTTTCAAATTTTTATTTTCTGAAATTTCCAAAAGTATATTCTTCATAACAGTTTCTACTGATTTACGAAGACTTATTGCATCAATCACAGTACGAAGTGGAAACATAAAGTTTTGAATATATGCAATAGTAGCAGTAGCAACTCCGGCTGTAATTTCTCCTTTATATAATAAAAACGCCATAATTCCAAATGAAGAAATATTAATCATATACATAACCAGCCCATTTAAAACATTTACAAAAGCTTTAAATTTCCCAAAATTATATCTGCTTTCTTCCAATTTACTAAGAGAAATTTCGTAATTCTTATTTATATTTTTGTATGTAAAACAATTTATAAATGCATAACCGCTTAATAAGTCTATAATTTTTGAATTGTAAAAAGCTGTATCGTCAAGCAACTTTTTCTTCTTTTTTGAAAATTTATTGGCTGTTAAATTTGGTAAATACAAGACAATCAAAGCAACTAAATATATTATAATTGCAATTTTATAATTTAATATAAAGATATAAATTGCATAAATAATAAAAGAAATCAAAGATTCAAATATCATCATAGTATATTCTAAATATTCAGCACAGGAAGCAATATCATTATTTAATCTTGAATTATAATCTCCTATACTGTTTTTATTAAAATCAGTAGGTTCTTTACAGATTATTACAGAAAACAAATTTTCTCTAAAATACAGATTAAATTCTTTTTCAAGCCTCCAAGCACTTCTTTGACTTATATATTGTGCCCCCATTCCAATAACAATAAGAAGAACAAATATACCTGTTAATTTAACAATATCATAAATTCCATTACTGTAACTATCATCAATCATATATTTTATAACAGTCGGCAAACTCGCTATTGCCAATATGTAAACAAAATGGAAAAAAATTCTTAAAAATATAAATTTTTTTAATTTTTTAAATATAAAATTCAAATTTATCACTCCTATTGCTACTTTTTAAGTATTTTTAATCAAAACTATCTCTTTTCGTTCATTTTTCTACATAACTTCAAGCATTATTGTTGTCAGCTTATATTATATTGTTTCAGTTCATTTTTATTGAAGTATCCGATATTTTCTTTTCTATTAAGGATATTATTTAATAGTTTTACTTCGACAAACTGAGATTTAGATTTTAACCCTTACGGAAAATAAAACGGGCTATTCTCCTGAAGTATGTTCTATAATATTATAGTTTAATGCAGAGTGTAGCTATATAGTCATTTCCATAACGTGATAATCTATTTCTTTTATCACATGATTCATAAAAATCTATCATAGCGAAACCATTTTTAAGTTGTCCTCTAATCTGAGTTTCTAAGGTATGGCTAAATTCATATCCATATTCTGAATTTATGGTTATCTTGCCTTCCTCTTCAAGCTCTTTTGAATTAAAAGGTATTGAAAACTTTAAAAGTAATTCCTCATCGGGTTTGTCCCATACGATGTCAGCATCATACATGTATATCCAAGGATTCATAAATCCGACCATTAACAATCCCCCCTTCTTCAATACTCGAGAGGCTTCTTTATACATGTTTTCTAAATCTTCTATATATACATTTGAAACCGGATTAAAAATAATATCAAAAGTTTCATTTTCAAATGGAAATGGTTTTGTCATATCGCCTTGAACTGTGTTGATTTTTAAGCCTTCTCTTTTAGCAACCATATCATCTCTTTGTAATTGTGATTTAGAAAAATCCATTATGGTTACATCATAACCTTTTATAGCAAAAACTGGACCCTGCTGTCCACCACCACAAGCTAAACCTAATATCTTTTTTCCGTTTGCTTTTTCAAACCATTCTTTTGGAACTTTTTTCCCAACAGTTAATGCAACAGAAATTGGATTATTTCTAACTTCTTCTAATTCTTCATGTGTCAATGGCTCAGTATAGTCATTTTTTACATTATTCCATCTATCTTCATTTAATTTTATATAATTGTTCATCTTATAATCTCCTCGTAATTTTATATTATTTCGATTTAAGTTGAATATCCGCACTTTCTTTTTGTCATTTTATTTAATTGTTTTAGCGCGACAAGTCTGAGTTTACCTACCCTTCAAATCAAGAGTCATCAGTTTGTAAACCTCAATAAATATCCATTAGGATCTTGAATCAGGAACTCCATTTGTATTTCTTCAATTCCGTTAACCCTATATACACTTCTAATCAGTTCTCTGTAAATCTCTAATTGTTTGTTTTTCACTAATTCATATAGTTTCTCAATATCATCAACTGATATTGAAAAATTTATTCCTCTTCCTAAAGGATAGATTAGTTCCCCTGTATTCCAGCCATCATCATGAATTTGTTCAAACATAAACTGACTATCTTGAAAAGACATAAAAACAAATTTCACTTCCGGTCGTTCGTACTCTATTTTAAATCCTAATTCTTCATAAAAATTTTTAGTCTGAACAATATCAAAAACTGATAATTCAGGAATCAAACTATTAAACTCCATATAAACTCCTCATAAAATTCTAATTTGTCAATTTTTCATTCATTTTATTATACCACTTTCCCCCCATATTTGTCATTCAATCAAGCTGAATATTCATTTTTCTAACTATATTTTTTAATCCACTATAAAATAGTACAAGATTTTTAAGGTTATTTCTCTTTTGACTTATTTTATCCTTAAATAGTTCATCATCTTGGCTCATTTCCTTCCGCTTTACTAATTTTTGCTCAAGTCGATTTTCTTATAAAAAAAGATTGAAGACTACTCTTCAATCCCTTAATTCTCTTTAACAAATTTTATTATAAAAAATCCATTATGTTTTTGTTTTTCAGGTAATAATTTTATAAATTTTTCTGATTTACCCAAAAATTCAACATCTTTTATTTTTAAATTTTTATGTTTTTCTAAAAAATATTTGACATTTTCTTCATTTTCACATTTCAAAACAGAGCAAGTGCTGTAAACTATCTCTCCTTTATCTTTTAGATATTCTACTGCATTATCAAAAATTTTTCTCTGTAATTCAATTATTTCATCAATAGTTTCTTGACTTCTGAATAATTTTATTTCAGGTTTTCTATCCATAACTCCAATTCCTGAACAAATTACATCACAGAGTATATAGTCAAATTGTTCTTTATATTCCTCTTTGTAAATTGAAGCGTCAAAATTTAGTAATTTTACATTTTTTATATTAAGTCTTTTACAATTTTCTTCTATCTTTTTTAATTTACTCTTTACAATATCGTTCGCAAAGATTTCTCCACTATTTTTCATCTGAAAAGCTAGATGACAAGTTTTTCCACCCGGTGCAGAACAAATATCTAAAACTTTTGAATTTTCTTTTGGTGCTAAAACTTCTCCTGTTAAAATACTACCAACATCTTGAACTGTAAAATCTCCTCTTTTAAAACTTTCAGTCTCCAATATGTTAGTAGGATTTTCTACAAAATAAGTAAGTTTTGAAATTTCAGATTTTTTAAGCTTATATCCGTCTTTTTCCAAATCTTTAACAACTTTTTCTTCCGTCTTTTCAAAAGATGAAATTCTTATTGCAAAATGAGGTTTGAACATTGAATTTTCAAGAATTTTTATAGTTTCTTCTCTACCATAATCTCCAATTAATATTTTTACAATATTAATATTTGCAGAATATTTTACAGAGATAGCTTCCTCTACGCAGTCAGCTTCAATCTTTATAAAGTCTTCTTTATTTCTTAAAAAGTTTCTTAAAGATCCATTAACAAAAGAAGAAAATTTTTTAAGTTTAAAAACTTTTGTAAGATTAACAGCCTCATTTATTATTGCAAACTCAGGAATTTTATCCATAAAAATAATCTGATAGATAGAAATTCTTAGAATATTTAATATATATGGATTGAACTTTTTAATTCTTAGTTTACATAGTTTCTTAATTATATAATCAAGATAAATTCTATTTTCCAAAGTTCCATATACAATTTCTCTTAAAAATTTGCTATCTAAATCAGAAATATTTTTTGTTTTTTTATTTAATAAATTTGTTGAATTTGAATTTTCATCTTTGATTTCACAAAGAATTTCAACTGCAAATTTTCTCATTATTTTAAAATTTCTCCAACTTTAATAGAATTGCCACGAAGATAGTCTTTAACTAAAACTCTCTTTTTACCAGAAAATTGAATTTCTAAAAGTTTTATACTTCCGTCTATAGTTTTAACAAAAATTGCATCATCTGAAACTTTAAAAATTGTTCCGACATTTTCATTCGGATTTTCTTTAGAAATTTCAGCTCTATGAATTTTTATATTTTCTCCCAAATATTCGCAAAATGTACTAGGCCAATTGTAAAAACCTCTTATTTTGTTGAAAATATTTATTGAAGTATCGTTAAAATTAAGTTTTCCCATTTCCTTTTTTATCATTGGAGCATAAGAAAAAATATCTCCCTGTTTAACTCTATTTTCATATTTATTTTCAAAGTCATTGATAGTTTTAACAATCAAACTCGAACCCATTTTTGAAAGTCTTTCATAAAGAGTTTCAGCATTATCTAAATCAGAAATTTCAGTTTCTTCGATATCTAAAACATCTCCCGTATCAAGTCCAACATCTATAGACATAATACTAACACCTGTCTTTTTTAGACCGTTTACAATAGCCCAATTTATTGGTGCAGAGCCTCTTAATTCAGGTAAAATTGAAGCGTGAATATTTAAAATTTTTCCTTGCATAAAGTCGATTAATCTTTTATCAATTATCTGTCCAAATGCTACCACGACAATAAAATCAGGATTTATTTTTTTTACAATTTCAAAAAATTCATCACTCTTTACACTATCAGGAGTTACAACTTCAAGTCCAAGCTCCAATGCTCTTTGCTTTACGGGAGTTGGTAATAATTTTTTTCTGTTTCTAAGTTTGTCTTTTTGAGAAACAACTAAAGAAACTTCAAAATTTTCATTCAAAGTTTCTAAAGGTGGGACTGCGAAATCCGGAGTTCCCATAAAAATTATTTTTTTCATTATTCTGCCTCACCATAATACAATTTTTCATACATTTCAGCTTCTTCTCCTTCTAAAGTTAAATCTGTAAATAAAATTCCATTTAAGTGATCTATTTCGTGACAAATGCAAACAGCTAATAATCCTGTTGCATCAATAATTTGTTCATTTCCATCTATATCTGTATATTTGAATTTTACTTTTTCAGGTCTCTTTACAAAACCTCTAACATCAGGAATTGAAAGACAGCCTTCAGGTCCAACTTGTTCTCCGGAACTTTCTAAAATTTCAGGATTTACCATTTTAAGTAATCCATGTTCATCTCCGACATCTATTGTTACAAGTCTTTTTAAAATTCCAATTTGAGGACATGCAAGTCCAACTCCGTCTGAATTATACATTGTTTCTGCCATATCTTCAAGCAGATCTTTTATTTTATCGTCAATAACTTCAACTTTCCTTGCCTTTTTTCTAAGAACAGGATCGTCGTCAATTCTAACATTTCTTAATGCCATTTTTCCTCCTTAATCTATCGTCAAAATTAATTTCCCATTTTTTTCAGTATTAAATGAATACTTTTTATTAAAAATTAATTCTGTTAAAAATTGTCTAAAGACCTCATAGTCTTCTAGAACTTTTATAGTCAAATTATATCTATACACCATATTTACCCATTTTATCGCATCTGGATTAGGTCCTAGAATAATTATATTTTTTAAATTTATTTCTTTTTTAAATTTATCAAAAATTAAATCTCTTATCTTCTTTAATTCTTCCATACAATTTTCAACACTTTTACTTCTAAATTGAAAATTCACAATATGAGCCTTTGGAGGATACAGAAAACTTCTTCTAAAATTAATTTCCTCTTTAAAAAACTCTTCATAATTATGATCAGAAGAATTAACAATGCTGTAATGACTTGGTTTATATGTCTGTATTATAACTTTTCCTTCTTTTTCTCCACGACCTGAACGACCTGCAACCTGTGTCAAAAGCTGAAAAGTTTTTTCAGCAGATCTAAATGATGGTATATTTAAACTTATATCAGCAAGTACAACTCCTACCAAAGTTACATTTGGAAAGTCGAGTCCTTTTGAAATCATCTGAGTACCGATTAAAATATCAATTTCCTTATTTTTCATCTTTTGATAAACTTCTTCATAGACTCCTTTTTCCTTTGAAGTATCTGCGTCTATTCTACAAACTTTAGCATCTTTAAAAGTATTTTTAATATATTCTTCCAATGCTTCAGTTCCAAAGCCGAATTCTTTTATGGATTGTTTAAAACAATTTGGACATATTTTAGGTTTTGGCTTAGTTCTTCCGCACATATGACAAATACAAACATCTTTTCTATTATCTTTGTGATAGGTCATAGAAATATCACAATAATCGCATTTTTGAACATAACCACAACTTCTACAAAAAACAAAAGAGCTTCTTCCACGCTTATTTAAAAATAAAATTACCTGTTCTTTTCTATCCAAAGTTTTTTGAATTGCTTCATAAAGGCTATTGCTTAAAATACTTTTATTTCCAAGTAAAAGTTCCTCACGCATATCAACAATTTCAACTTCGGGTAAGGAATTTTTGGTAGCTCTGTTTTTTAACTCCAAGAGCTTTATATCATCACTATTTGTCCTCTCATAAATATTTACTGACGGAGTTGCAGAACCTAATACGAGTTTTGCTCCAGTCAATCCAACTAAATACTCTGCAACTTCATGAGTGTAATATTTTGGATTTTGATCACTAATATAACTTGATTCATGCTCTTCATCAATTATTACAAGTCCCAAGTTTTTAATAGGAGAAAAAATTGCAGATCTAGCACCAACTACAATTTTTATATCCTTGTCTTGAATTTGTTTCCATTGATTTAATTTTTCAATCATTGTAAGTCTGGAATGAATAATTGCAATATCATTCCCAAAACGTCCTGAAAATCTCTCTATGGTCTGTGGTGTAAGACTAATTTCAGGAACTAAAATTATACTGCTTTTTCCATGTTCTAACATCTTTTCAACAAGTTGCAAGTATATTTCAGTCTTTCCACTTCCTGTTATTCCGTGAATTAAAAATTTATCATTTTCAGAATTTAAAATACTATCTAAAACTTCCTGTTGTTCTTTATTTAGCTTTAATTTTTCATAATTCTTTATTCCTTCAACGGAATTTGTATAAATTTTATTTTCAGTTAAAAAAAGTGCTTCCATTGAAATTAAAGAATCTATTACAGTTTTTGTAAAATTATTTTCTCTTAATTCTTTAACACTTACAAAGTCTTTTCCCTTTAAAAAATTCAAAAGTTCTGATTGTTTTACTGCATTTTTTCTAATTTTTGAAAAATCAAAATCTTCATTTAGTTTAACAAATTTTTCTAAAAATTTATTTTCTGAGTTGTTATATTTATACTTTTTTACTAAAATTTCGTTTTCAATTAGATAATTTACTCTATTATCATCATTATAAAATTCTCTAATTTCCAAAATATTTTTTCTCTTTGAAAAAAATTCAGCCTCAACAGTTGAAAATTCATTGGATTTTTCTTTATTTAAAACAAAAAATTCTTCAATTTTACTCCAATCTCCGGGAGGTAAAACACAATTTAGACAATAAGAAAGATTTGTAATGTATTTTTCACTCATAAACTTTGCAAGTTTTATCTGTGTTTTACTTACAATTTCCTTTTTATCTATAAGCATATTAATTTCTTTGAACTTTATATCTGTTTCAACATCTTTTTCATTTAAAATATTTATAACAAGTCCAACTGTTCCCTTATTTCCTTTACCAAAAGGAACAATTACCCTCTTACCTATTTGTATTTCTTCTTCAAGATTTTTAGGTATTTTATAAGTAAAAATATTTTCAGCCCTTGATAGTAAAAAAGACTTAACAACAACTTCTGCTAACATATTTTCTCCAAAATAGCATCTAAGATTTTATCTGCAATTTCTCTCTTAGTTAAAACTTCTGTTTCAAGCTCACTATCTTTAGTAATAATAGTAACCTTATTAAAATCAGAACCAAATCCTCTATCTTTTAATGAAACATCATTTGCAACTATCATATCCAAATTTTTATTATTCATCTTTGAAATTGCATAATCTTTAACTGAATTTGTTTCGGCTGCAAAGCCTACAACAAATTGTGATTTTTTATATTCTGAAATACTTTTTAAAATATCAATATTATTTTCAAGCTCAATATTTTCAAAATTTTCTGTCTTTTTGATTTTAAAATCTTTTTTGTTTTTAACCTTAAAATCAACTGGTGCAGCAGGCATAATTAAAATATCTGCTTCGTCAAAATTTTCTTTTATTGAGTTATACATATCTTTATTAGTTTTTACATCAATATATTCAATTCCAAATTTTCTGTAATCACTATTAACTTTTCCGCATACTACTTTTACATCAGCTCCACGTCTTCTAGCACATAAAGCCAATTCATTTCCCATTTTTCCACTACTGTAATTTGAAATGTATCTAACCGGATCAATATCTTCAACTGTTGCACCATTTCCTATTAACACCTTTTTCCCAAGCAAATCTTTTTTTACAAAATAACTTTCAATTTCCTCAAAAATTCTTTCTGTTGTAGGAAATTTTCCTTTTCCATAATCACCACAAGCAAGACGACCATAATCAGGACTTAAAACAATATGTCTTTCTTTTAGAGTTTCAATATTTTTTTGAGTTACAGGATTTTCGTACATATTAACATTCATAGATGGCACTAAAATCATTTTTTTAGTATGTGCAAGTACTATATTTGTAATCAAATTATCTGCAATTCCGTGAACAATTTTAGCCATAGTATTTGCAGTAAGTGGCGCAATAACAAAACAATCTGCATTTTTTGCAAGTTTTATATGCTTAACCTCACTATCCATATCTCTTTCAAAAACATCACTATAAACCTTATTTTGACTCATTGTTTCAAAAATCAAAGGATTTATAAGTTTAGTTGCGTTTTCAGTCATAACAACATTAACTTCATATCCTGCCTTAACTAGCATACTTACTAAGTCTAAAGACTTGTAAATTGCAATTCCAGAAGTTACTCCAACTAAAATATTTTTTTTCATCTTAATCTTCCTTTTCTTTTTTAGTTACCTTTTGAGCTACTATTTCTTGAAGTGCTTGAGTAATTGGTTTTTGTGCATCTGTTTCCATTAAATTTTTAGATCCGTTTACAATTCTTCTAGCTCTTTTACTTGTCATTACAACAAGAGCATATCTACTCTTATCAATTTTTTCTAATTCTTTAAATGATGGATTTATCATCTTTCATTCCTCCTATTTCTTAATCTTTAATCTTTCGGCTTCAATAATCGCCTTCATTTTATCTACACTTTCATCTATAAAATCATTCACTATGGAATAATTATATTCATTTAAAAATTCAACTTCTTTTTTTGCATTATTCATTCTTAAATTTACAGTTTCTTCATCTTCCGTTCCACGTTCCACAAGTCTTCTCTTTAACTCTTCAAAATCTGGTGGCAAAACAAAAACCAAAACTGCATCAGGATAATTTTTCTTAACTTGAAGTGCACCTTGAACGTCAATCTCTAAAATTACGACATCCCCTTGATTAATAGAATTTAAAACAAAATCCTTAGGAGTTCCATAATAATTCCCATGAACTCTTGCGTACTCTAAAAGTTTTTTATCTGCTATCATCTTTTCAAACTCATCATTTGAGACGAAAAAATAGTTTTTTCCATGTTCTTCATTAGGTCTTTTATTTCTACTCGTTGCAGAAATTGAATACTTAATATCTTTATTATCTCTTAATAAAATATCACAAATAGTACCTTTCCCAACTCCTGACGGACCTGAAACAACCATCAAAAATCCCTTTTTCATATTACCTCCAAAACTATTCAACATTTTGAATTTGTTCTCTAAGTTTCTCTATAATAACCTTCATTTCAATAACATAAGTTGAAATTGCATAATTATTTGATTTACTTGCTATTGTATTGATTTCTCTATTCATCTCTTGTAATAAAAATTCAATTTTTTTACCAACTTGACTTTCTAAATTTAAAAACTTCTTAAAATTTTGAATATGTGAATGAAGTCTTGTAATTTCTTCACTTATATCAAGTTTATCAGTATAAAAAATTACTTCAAGATTTAATCTATTAAGTTCACTTTCAGACAATTCTCCGGAAAATTCATTAAGTTTTAATTTTAATCTATCAATTTGATTATTTAAAACATCTTCTTTTCTTTCTTTGATATTCTCTAAATAATTTTCAAAAGCCAAAAGATTGTCCAACAAATCCTTATTAAGATTTTCTCCCTCAACAATTCTCATTGAAACAAGCTCATCAACCGCCTTTTCAACAGACTCTAAAACATTCTTTTTCAAATAATCTTCGTCTATTTCAGAAGTTTTAACATCAACTACATTCTCATTTCTAACAATATGCCCTATACTTACAGAACTTTCAATTCCAAGTTTTTCAGAAATGTTTTTATAAGCCTCAAAATAAGCAGAAGCTAAATCATAATTAACATCTAAAGCAGAATTACTTTCAGAAAACTTTTGTTTTCCTCTTATAAAAATATCAACTCGTCCTCTTGACAATTTTTTTCTTACAACTTTTTTTATATCTTCTTCACAAAAATTTAAAAAATATGGTAGTTTAACTTGAATATCTAAAAATTTATGATTTACAGCTTTCATCTCAAAAGACAAATCATAATTTTCATCAACGAACTCACTTCTACCATAACCGGTCATTGATTTTAACATCTTTTTCTCCTTAAACATTTATATTATTTTTATATTAATAAATTATAAATCGAACAAAAAAATTTTACAATACTTTGTTACGAAAATTTAATAATTTTCTTTAAAAATATATTTTTCATAAAAAATACTTTACAAAAAAACTTTAAAATCTTATAATAAAGTTGTAAATTGTTAATATTTATATAAAAAGGGGGATACTATGAAATTACTAAAAGAAAAAATTTACTCAATATTTAGTTTTTTAATATTTTTATTTTATCTAATAACCTTAGAATTATCAGCAGGTAGTTATCCTTCCGATCAACCATATATGCACAATCCAACAATATTTAAAAACTTTTTGCTAGTTATTTCTCTAATTTTTATATTTATATTTATAATAATACTGATAACAAGAAATACCAAATATTTCTTAGTGATAAATATAGGAATAATCTTATTTTTTATTTTTAGAGTTTTTGAATTTTTCAAAAAATATAAAAGATTATATCAAGATACACTAACAATAATTTTACTTATCCTTGCAATTATTTCAGTAATTATAATTTTTGTATTAATTTCAAAAATGTTTAAAAAATTAAATAAATAAATGTATTTCAAATTTGACATAATTATAAAATCTGGGTATAATAAAAGTAGCTTTATAAAGCTACTTTTATTAATTATGGGGATGAACTGGCTTCGACGGGGAAGTTGCAGTATCATAAGCGAATTGTTGTATCCAATCAACATAAAAAGTGGTAAATTAAATATAAACGCAGAAAATAATAATTTTGCATTAGCTGCCTAGTCAGCTATTTGGAGTCTATTCTTTCCCCACAAAAGTCTAAACTCTATCATTAAATTCGTGGGCAACCTTTACAAAAGTTCTTAGATTTGTAATTGTATTTATAAGATACCTTTAACTGATTTTGTTAATTTATAGGTTATTGGGAAGTTAAAAATTGACTGTATTCGGAGAAAGTGATATGAATGCTTTTTCGGACGTGGGTTCGACACCCACCATCTCCACCAAACATTAGTTCTTGTTATATAAGTTTATAAAATGGCTTATTTTCAAGAACTTTTTTATTCTGTTTTTACATAACATTATATAACTTTATATAAAATTATATAAAATGGCACACCAATGGCAACCTAAACAATAAAAAAAGGGAGCAACAAGGCTCCCTTATTTTATTCTATAACACCATCTTTACTAGTAATTTTATCCTTTATCAACGCTCCACGTTCGTTAAAAGCAAATTCTTTACCTTCAATGTTTAAGGTGCATAGTCCAAGTAGTTTAAAGTTATTACGGACAATAAAAAAGACAAATGATCAAACTTGTCTAAGTTTACAATTATCAATTTAAAAATGTACTAAAAAAGTCACCTTTTAAAGTGCCTTTGTAGTTAAATTAAAGCTGTATATAGTCCAATAAAAAAAGGTACTATATTAGTAAATAATACCTTTTTAAACATACATATATATATTGTAAATACAAGCACTCACTGTCGCTCCGTTGTCATAATCACGTTGCACATCTTCTTTAAATTCTTGTGTTTTTATATATTTATTTAATCTTTCAACAAATTCTGCATTTGCATTTTTAAATTCATTTTTTAAATTTTCTAAAACTGCTTTTTTATATTTATCTAAATCAATGTTATTTTTTGTCGTTGTCATTGATAATATTTTGAATTTATCCATAATTATCTCCTAAATTTTACTTTATCTTTCATATTTGAATCTTTTAAATATTCTTTTACTGTAATAGGACTTATGATAGGTCCACCTACATATTCAAAACTAAGTTTTGTATTCGGATTATTTAAAATTTCTCTAATTTTATCTTCATAACCATCAGGAATATTATTTGTAATTTCTTTTCCTCTAAGAAAACATATACTAGTAGATGATATTTCAACCCTACCACCTGAAGCTTTAGAATAATGGTGAACATTTGTCATTGCATATCTCCCATCTTCAAGTAAAAAAGCAACTGCACCCGAGCGATAATAGCCTAATATTTTGTTAAATTTTAACATTATTTTATTTTCTCCTTTTAATTATATTATGTATCTTTAATTATATAATCAATATATTACTATTTATATTATACCATTTTTAAAAAATTATGTAATCTATTATACTTACACTAAATATTATTAATAATATTTGCCTTTGTTTACATTTAAGTTTATAATATAGAAAAGGAGAACTTTTATTTATTAAAGGAGATTTTATTATGAAGAAAAAATTTTTAGCTTTAGTTTTTACCTGTCTATTTTTATCCGGATGTTCTAATTTCCAAAAAGAAAAAGAACTACAAACAAAAGTAGAGAACTTAGAACAAAAGAACGTCGAATTGGAAGACAAAGTAAAAAAACTGGAAGAAATTCAAAAGGAATATGAAAGATTATCTAAAATTAACAAATATATAGAGGATTTCACTGCTAAATATACAAATAGTACAATGTTTGCTACTGCTACATTCAATGAAAAAACTAATTCTTTTAATATCCAACTACTTGAACAAGCTGCATCAGATGTTTCCAGAATGATTGGGTATAAAAATAATGGAAAAGTTAATAAAAATGTTCTTGATTTATGGGAAACAGAAATTACTGGAACTGCCATAGAAGCATCAAATAATTTAAAAAATATTAATGTTACAGTAAAAATATTACAACCATTAGATAAAACTAAAACCATAGTTGAAGTAAAAGACGGAAATGTAATTAAGGATATAATGAAATAATTTACTGGGGAGATTTTATTATGAAAAAAATTGTTATTATGCTATTAATAAGTATTATGTTAGTTAGTTGTTCTAATAAAAATAATGAAGAAAATAAAGTTGTTAAACAGTTACAAGAGCAAAAAGATTCTTTGGAAAAGAAAAACAACGAGTTACAAGGTAAAAATAATTCTCTGGAAAAAGAAAATAAAGAATTAAATGAAAAAATTAAAAATTCAGAAAATGAAACTCTTTCAAGTGAATCTATTGCAAAAATTAATAAATATTTACAAGAATTTAATAATTCCAATGAACATTTTGCGAAAGCTACATTTGATGAAAAGAATAATACAGTTAATATTGAATTAGTTGAACAAGCTGCTTCAGATGTATCAGGAATGATTGATTCTAAAAATGATGGCAGAGCTAATGATAATATTCGTGAATTATGAGAAAGAGAAGTTACCGGAACAGCTTTGACGATTTCCAAAAATATTAACGACGACATAGTAGTTAAAATTTTACAGCCAACAGATAAAAGTAAAACTATAGTTGAAGTAAAAAGTGGAAAAGTGATTAAGGATGTAATGAAATAATCTTTTAATATAATTTTATAAATTAAATGGGCTTTGTGCTCATTTTTTTTACTTTACCCCTATTTTTTCTGTAAAAATACAAAATAAAATTCAAAACTTAATTAATATATATTCAATTAATAACAAAGTATTAATTATTTTATTATTAGGACTTATTATGATAATTTAATATATTTTTTTGTTTATATGACGTAAAATATACCTAAATTTCACTTAAGTAAAGTAGTAAATCCATAAGTAAATTTAATTGACCTTTTAGCAGAAATTTGTTAAAATTGTACTTGACGATATTTAAAAAAGGAGGATAATATGATTTATACAGGATTACTTTTTGGTTTTCTTTTTGGCTTTTTATTAAAGAGATCAAGATTTTGTCCAACAGGAACTATTCGTGATATTTATCTTGAAAAGAGATATTATAACCTAGTTTTACTCTTAGCAATTATTTTTACTAATGCTTTGATATATCATATACTACGTTATTTTGATCTTGTTCCTATGACATTCTTTGCGGAATTTCCAGTAATCGGAATTGCGCTTGGTAGCTTTGTATTCGGCTTTGGTGCAATTATGTGTAATGGATGTTTAACAAGCACTCTTATAAAAAGCGGTGATGGTAGAGTTATTGGATTAATTTCTCTTGTAACCTTCACAATCACATCTTATATTGCTGTAAAAGGACCATTAAAGCCAATTTCAAAGTATTTTGAATCAGGAAAATTGACTTTACCGGATGAATTTTTAGATAAATTACCTTTTTCACCAATTATATTATGTGCAATTATAGTTTTAGTATTATACTTCCTAATGTTCAGACATTATAAATCACATAAATTAAAATTTAAGTTACCTAGTAGATCTACAGGTCTTCGCCATGTATTTTGTGAAAAAATGTGGTCAAAAGAACTTACTGTTGTTTTAATAGGACTTTTAATGGGATTTGCTTTCTATTTTAGTAGCCTTACAGGACGTGTTGGTAGTTTTGGAATTTCAACTCCAATTTTAACTTGGGCAGATAAAATTTGTCCAATTGAAACTGCAGGCATAGGATGAGGCGTTGATGGCCAAGGTCTTGGCTGGGGAAGTATGTTTGTTTTAGGAATTATACTCGGCTCTTTCTTTACATCTTTTATTAGTAAAGAATTTTCAATCATTATGCCGAATAAAAAAACAATACTTTACACAATTATAGGTAGTGCATTAATGGCACTTGGAGCTATTTGGGGACAAGGATGTATCATTTCAAATGGATTTGTTTTCACTGCTCAACTATCTATGAAAGGTTGGTTTGCATTTATATTTTTAATGATAGGAATTTGGATAAGTGCAAGAATATTTTTAGTTACTAAGCAAAGGAGTTAAGATGGACGTAATAAAAGTAAATACACATGGACTTGATTGACCTCTTCCACTTGTAGAGCTTAAAAAAGCTTTGAGTGATGCTCAGGTTGGGCAAATTATTGAATTGGAATTTACATGTCCAGAAGCTGTAGGAACTTTACCTTTATATTGTCAAGAACATAATCATGAAATTTTATCTTTTGATAAACTTGACAAAGAAGGTTGGTTAATAGTTTTAAAAAAATAGAAAAACAAAAAATAGAATGGTTTTTTACCATTCTATTTTTTATATTTATCATACAATTTATCTTTAAAGTCTATAAATAGTGTTTTGTAATTATCATAATAGACCATTCCAAGTCCTGTTCCCTTTGCTTTTCGGATATGTTTTTTTTCTGTGTAATCTACATTTGCATATCCTTCATTTTTAAAATAACTATAATATCCTGCTAAAAATCCTGCAATTTTATAGTCATCTTCTGTTAAGTTTGTACCTCTTAAGATTACATGGCTTCCCGGAACATCTTGTGCATGAAAAAATATATCATTTTTATTTGCAAATTTTAATGTTAAATTTTCATTTTGTAAATTATTCTTTCCAACATAAATCAATGCTCCTGACTCGGTTTCAAAGACATAGGGCTTTGACTTTTCAAGTTTTTGTTTATTTTTCTTACTTTTCCTAATATAACCCAAAGAAATAAGTTCCTCTTCAATTTCAGAAAGCTCGTTTAATTCTGTTATAATTTCAATAGTTTCTAAAATTTGTTTTATATACTTTATTTCTTCTTCAATTTTCGGCAATTCAGCCTTTATTATTTCATCGGCAGTTTTTAATTTTTTATATTTTTTGTAATATGCTTCAATATTTTCTCTTGGAGATTTCCTTTCATCAAGTGAAATTTCAATCTCTTTCATATTATCATAAATATTTTCTACAGATATTTTTTTCATTCCTTTTTCTATCTTATAGATATTTATGGAAAGTAAATCAGCAAAAATTTTTAAATCTTCTTTACTTTTATTATTCAAAAGTTCATCATTCATTGCAATATATTTATTTGTGAGTCTATTTAACTTTGTAGTTAAAATCTTTTTAAATCCAGATGCCTTTTGATTTATCCTATCCCTTAAGGAATTATTATGATAAAAATTTTCTACTAATTCGGATAAACTATCTATTTTTTCTTTGTTTTCATATAAATTCAAATCAAAACAATAAAAATCTTTATTGTTATTTATTTCATCTTTAATAAAAATCGGAAAATAATTTTTGTTTTTTATATTTTCTACTAATTTTACAAAATTTTCATCAATTCTTTTTATACTTTCTTCGTTTAAGTTAGAAGAACTCATATCCGAATCAACATTTGAATTATGTAATAATTCGTATGAAATAATTGGAGAAAATCCTAAATAATTTGAGTAAAAGAACTTTTTCATTGAAATTGGCTCTGAATTTTTCAAAATTTCAGAAGGTAATTTATAATTTTCATCTAAAATATTCTCTTTTTCGTCCTTTACAAAAAAGTAATCCTTATTAGGAAAAACCTCTCTTATACTACTTTGTCTGGAGTCTATATGCTTAATTGCATCAATAATTTTATTGCTCTCCTTATCAACAAGAATTATATTTGAATGTTTCCCCATTATTTCAATGATTAAAAGTTTTTTACTAAGTTCTTTTAATTCATTTAAGTTTTCAATTTCAAAGCAAACAACCCTATCCATTTTATGTTGATATATATTTTTAATAGTACCTCCAACTAAATGTTTCCTGAGTAACATACAAAAATTATATGCTGTTATCGGATTCTTTTTGCTTTTTTCACTCAAATGAATTCTTGAAAGATTATTCGCACAAGAAAGTAGTAATTTATAATTATCCTTGTTGTAAATCTGTATATTTATTTCATTTTTATCCGGTTGGTTTATTTTATTTATTTTTCCATTTAATAAAAGCGGATATATTTCATCTACAACCGCTTTTGTAAAAATTCCATCAAAACTCATTTTTCTTTCCTTTATTTCTATTTAAAAATCCAAATATTCAAGAAATATCTTGATGCTATCACAAGCCCAAAAACTACAGTTAGAAAAGCCATAACTAAATAATCTGTTCTCGTATATTTTAGAACATTCATTCTGGTTCTACCTTCTCCACCTCTATAACATCTAGCCTCCATAGCAACAGCAAGTTCATCTGCACGTTTTAGAGCATTTACAAAAAGTGGAACAAGTAAAGGAATCAAACTTTTAGCTCTTGTTACAATACTTCCTGTTTCGAAATCTGCTCCTCTTGCAGTTTGTGCCTTTGTAATTTTATCCATCTCATCTAAAATTGTCGGTATAAATCTAAGAGCTATTGTCATCATCATTGCAACGGAATGTGCAGGGAACTTTATTTTTTCAAAAGGTTTCATAACATATTCCAAAGCATCTGTAAGCACAATAGGACTTGTAGTAAGAGTTAAAAGACTTGTTCCTATAACCAAAAGTATTATTCTAACACTCATAAAAGCACTTAATTTAATTCCTTCTTTGGTTATATTTATAATCCATATTCTAAATAAAACCTCTCCAGGTGTTAAAAGTAAATTTAAAATTACTGTAAATAAAACAATATAAAAAATTCCCCTTAAACCTTTTAAAACCATTAAAATCGGTAACTTTGCTATTTTTATAATTGAAAACAAAAAAATCGCAAGTGGTATAAAAACAAGAAAACTTTTTATAAAAAATATAGAAAGTATAAACATAAAAATAAAATATAGTTTAAGTCTGGGATCCAATCTGTGAACAATACTGTCTCCCGGAAAAAATCTACCTATTGATATATTTTTTACCATTAATTTTTCCTCAATTCTCTTTTTATTTCGCTAAAAGCCTCGTCAACTGTTAAAATATTTTTACTAAAATGATGTCCCTTTTTTCTTAAAATATCCATAAGTTCTGTAATTTGCGGAACATTAAGTCCAACTTTTTTCAAATCATCAACATCACTAAAAGCTTCTTTTGTACTCTTATCTAAATGAATCTGTCCGTTTTTCATTATAATTATTCTATTTACAAGTTTTGCAACATCCTCCATGCTATGAGAAATCAAAACTATTGTAATATTATTTTTTTCGTAAAGTCTTTTAATTTGAAAAAACAATTCATCTCTACCTTTAGGATCAAGTCCTGCAGTTGGTTCATCTAAAATCAGAATATCAGGTTTCATAGCCAAAATTCCTGCTATCGCAACCCTTCTCTTTTGTCCTCCTGAAATTTCAAAAGGAGATTTATCCTTTTTAGCTTCATAGTCAAGACCAACAAGCTCCATAGCTTCTTTTACTCTTTCTGTAACTTCAGCTTCACTAAGCCCCATATTTTTAGGACCAAAAGCAATATCCTTTTCAATTGTCTCTTCAAAAAGTTGATATTCAGGATATTGAAAAACCAATCCAATCTTATATCTCAAACCACTTTTAGCAAGTGTCTTATCTTTAGTATTCATATCCCCTATAAAAACATCTCCGCTTGTCGGCTTTAAAATTCCATTAAAATGTTGAATTAATGTTGACTTTCCACTTCCTGTATGCCCTATAATACCAACAAATTCACCCTTTTTTATAGTTAAATCTATATTATCCAAAGCAAGTTTTTCAAAAGGAGTTTTTTCTCCATAGACAAAACTTACATTTTTAAAATTTATATCCATTATTTTAATTTTCTCTCCAAAAATTCTATCATTTCATCATTAGTTAAAATATCAGAAGGAATTTCAATCCCTTCATTCTTTAAAAGATAAGCAAGCTCTGTAACCTGTGGTACTGAAAGTCCTAATTCCCTTAAAGTTTCAACATTTGAAAAAACTTTTTTAGGACTGTCATCAAACTCAATCTTTCCCTCATTTAAAACGATAACTCTATCAGCAAGAACAGCCTCTTCCATATAATGAGTTATATATAGAATAGTTTTATTTTCTTCTCTATTTAATTTTAAAATAGTATCCATAATATCTTTTCTTCCGACAGGATCAAGCATTGCAGTCGATTCATCAAAAATTATTACTTCAGGTTTCATTGAAAGAATACCTGCTATTGCAACTCTTTGCTTTTGTCCCCCTGAAAGCATATGCGGAGAATGTTTTTTATACTCCTGCATCTCTACAATTTTTAAAGCATCATCAACTCTTTGTCTTATTTCTTCTGAAGGAATACCTAAATTTTCAGGGCCGAAAGCAACATCCTCCTCAACAACAGTCGCAACAAGTTGATTATCAGGATTTTGAAAAACCATTGCACATTTTTGTCTAATATCCCAAATTCTATTTTCATCTTTTGTATTAATTCCAAAAATTTCAATTTCCCCATCTGTTGGAATAATCTGTGCATTTAAAAGTTTTGCTAAAGTAGATTTCCCACTTCCATTATGTCCCAAAATAGAAATCAATTCTCCTTTATTTACAGAAAAACTAACTCCGTCTAAAGCAATACTTTTTTTATCATCTTCTCCTATATATTCATATCTTAAATCTTTTATATCAATTATTTTTTCATTCAAAATCATCACCCACTAACAACTTATGATAACATAAACAATACTTTTTTTCAATAACAACAACTATTGAATACCCAAAAAACCGACAAAAAAGACAACTTTTTTTACAGTTGTCTTTAAAATATTCTATAGTATTTCCAAATCATTTCTATCTTTTAACATATAACATTTTAAAGGAGTTAAACTTGCAATCCAATATAAAAGTCCTCCAAAAATTGCCGTAAAACCACTACCTGTTGTAACTAAGAACAGATTGCTTTTAATCATTCCTGTCATTGGATTATAAACGAATAACATTGCTAATGCAAAAGTTATTATCACAACTCCAAGACCCACCAAGTTAAATCCGTTTGTAAACTTATATGCATCGTGCCCCTTAATAAAAAAGGCGGATTTTAGAGATAACATTCTTTTCCTTACAATTAAATAATCTACAACTATCATTCCAATTATAGGTCCTTGAATATATGCAGCCAATGAAATAAATGAACCGAAATATTCTTCAACTCCGCCCCAAATAGTCAATCCGCTAACATAAATCATGGCTATAATAACTAATTTTTTGTAGCTAAGTTTAGGCATACCGCTCTTTATTATCATACAATTTACATAAGAACCTGTTCCCTGTGTTCCAATATTAGCAAAAGCAACTAAAAGTAAACTTAATAATGCAAATCCGGGAGTTGCCAAAGTAGATAACATTTTTGTAGGATCACTTTCATATACACCTGTTCTTACAAACATCGCCAACGCCATAACCCCTCCTGTAGCTACGAAGAAAGGTGCTACAGCTCCATAGGATAAACTTGTTGCCCAATATCCGCTTTTTTCAGATTTTGCAAGTCTTGGCAGTACAAGAGCCTGTGTTGACCAAGAAAACGCAAATGCAATATTTCCTTCTGCAGATAACATAAAGTTTTGTAATTTTGTAGTTCCTTCGGCTAAAACAGGTTTAACTTTTAATATATCAGAAAGAGGAACTGCAAAAAGACAAATCGCAACTATTATAACTCCAACTATAAGCAAAGCCATAACTAAAAATCTGTTTGTCCACTTAATAACCTCAGGACCTCCAAGCGCAATTAAAGTTCCAAGAACAACACATACCGTTCCAAGTAACGGTTTAAAAATTACAGGATTTAATTCAACACCAAAACTTAATGCAAGATTAATCATAGATGATGCAAAGAGATTTGCCGCAACCGCATACCAACCGAAGTTGGCAAAACTTATAACTGTCGATAAAATTGCAACACCTTTTTCTCCTAAAACACTTCTCAACCATATCCACAAATCTATTCCATAACGCACAGCAAACAAAACCGGTAAACATTCTATCATAACAAATATTAGATTAAAACAGAAAATATTTATAATCATCTGTTTGAATCCTAAAAATTGTGCAACATAAGCTCCTTGCGTATAACACCAAGTTGCAATTGCAAAACCGCTTGTAGTTAAAAATAAATCTAAGAAAGAATACTTTCTTTCCGAATTCATCATAGGAACAACTCCTGTTACCGTCTCCTGTTGAATATAATTTAATTTTCCACTCATTATTCAATTACTCCTATCATGCATAATATAACTAAAAATATAGAAATTATTACAATTCCCCAAATAAGAATCCAATCTGTTTTCGTAATTTTTTTAGGAAATTCATAATCTTCTTTAGACATTATTTCTAATCTTTTTTCTGTTTCTTCATAAATAATTTTTTCAATAGATAGATTATTCATCACTTTCTCCTTGTTCATATAATTTCAAAGCATAGTCAGCATATTCTTTAGTATGGTTATACCAAATATATAAATATTCACCAATGCTCTTTCCTTGAATTTCTTGATTAATTGCCCATAAGAACCAATAAAATGAGCTTACTGCGACATAGGCAATATAATGTCTTAATTCTTCAACTGATGGATTTCCGTCAAAATATTCTTTTATTACATCCATAGCCTCATCAAAAGAGTATGTTGAGCAAGTAATAAAACAACCAATATCTCCTGCGGGATCTGACATTGCAGAATATTCCCAATCAATTAAGTACATTTCATCTCTATTGTCCATTAAAAAATTCAAATCATAGCTATCGCAATGACAAAGACATTCTTTTAAACCATCTTTTTCAATAAAGGATTTTAATCTATAAATTTTATCATTCATTACATTAATATCTTCAAAATCATCACGATGTGAATTTTTTATTTTAATTTTAAAGTTTTCAATTTCATCAAAGATATTAAATTTATAATCTGTTTCTTTACCACTTGTATGCAATTTCTTAAGCATAGAGATTGCCCTTTTTACATTCTTTTTATCGTCATAATCAAGAATTTTTACATCTTCGATAAATTTCGAAATTTTCCATCCGCTATTTGCGTCCATATAAATATAAGTATCATCTAAACCTAACTCTTTTGCAATTTTCATTGAGTCAAACTCACTTTTTCTATTTATAATTAACTCTGTTCCGGGACCCGGATGTCTATAAACATACGAATTCCCATTATAACTAAATTTGAAAGAAGTGTTAGTCATTCCCATCTTTATAGGTTTAATATCCTTTATTTCTTCTTCATTACATTTTAGAACACCACAAACATTTTGAAATATTTTAGAATCCGAATTAGTAACATATTTTTCGTCAAAAAGTCTTAATTCGTCTAAAGAGTCAAATTCTTTTATGTCTTCTACATCATATTTTCTGATATACATATTATCAAGCTCTTTTAGATGACGCATATAAAAAGTTTCCCATAAATTCTCACGAACTATTGGTTCGTGATATTCTGCTTTTAACAATTTTACAAATTTATCACTAAATTCTCTATCGAAAAATACATGTCCCAACATTATCCAATCGTCTTTTCCACCAATTGTTATTCCTTTTATTCTGCCCTTTTTATCACATTCCGCAAAATATTCATCACTTTCTCCTTCTTGATAAACAGCTGAATAATATGCTCTATAAACATATTTTTCAAAAGGATTTTTTGGAAAATAATTATCTGAAGAACATATATAAGTATTTTTTAATTTTTCAGTAACCAAAATTAGAGAAGAAGTATTATTAAATCTGTAATAATCTTCATTAACTACTATATTTATGCCAAATTTTTCAGCTAAATAAAACATCTTTTCCTTCATATATCCTACAACTAAGGTAATATCTTCAATTCCTGCTTCTTTTAGTTGCAATATTTCTCTTTCAATTAATTTTTCTCCCTTAACATTTAAAAGACCTTTTGGATTCTCATAACAAAGAGGAGCAAATCTTGAACTCATTCCCGCAGCCATTATAATTGCATTATCAACTTTATATGGCTCTAATGCCACAAACCCTTTATCAGTAATATTTAAATCTTTATCTATAAATTCATTATTTTTTAATTCTTTTAAAGTTTCATTAACTTTTCCTAAAGAAAATTTTGTAATATCTGATATTTCTCTTTGGGTAAATTTTTTATTTTTATTTTTATAAAATAGATTTAAAATATCAAATTGTTGTATTGTCAGCATAAATACCTCCTTAATTAACTTGTTCATAAATTATATCATATAATAGAAAAATGAACAAGAAAAAAGTTCTAAAAATTTAATTTTAGAACTTTAAAATTATTACTCTGAATTATGATTTTTTGCTTTGAATTTATATTTTCTAACTGTGAATTTACTTTTTATTCCATCAATTGTAATAAATAAAATTTTGTCCTTTGTAATTAACATAATTATAAAATAGTATAGAACGCAAGATACAATAATGGCTAAAACTCTTATAAAAAATTGTAAATTCAATGTCAATGAATATTTTAAAATATGATTTATTCCATAAGTTATTGCAAAAAACGGAATAGAACATAATACATATTTCACATAAGATTTTAATATTCCATTTATAGAAATTATATTTCTCTTAGTTATAAAGTAAACTTGAATTATCAATACCACAATTTCAGAAAATAAAGTTGTATAGACAAAGTATTCAGGTTGAACAACTTTCAATTTAAATAAAACTATATTTAAAATTAAGTTCATAAATCCACCTATAAAATAGAATGCAGTTATATTTTTTTCATATCCCCTTACAAATAAAACTTGATTTGCAAGAAGTTGATCCAAAGCCCACATAACTATTCTAAGAGAAAACAGTTTTAAAATAAAACCAGCTTCTAAATATTTTTCACCTGCATATATCAGCATTACTTCATTGGCAACACAGCTTAATCCTATCCCCATAGGAATTACCAAGAATAAAAAAGTCTTGGCAACTTGATTTAATAATTCTGAATAATTTTTTTCATCGCTATTTCCATGATAATATGAAAGCCTTGGAATACTTACTACTATTATAGAATAAACTACGCTTGTAATAAGTTGAGCTATCGACAAAGCAAAAGTATAATATGAAACTGAAATCTTTGCATCTAGTAATGAAAGGAAAGCTCTATCTAATGCAGTATATAACATATATGAATTAGCTAAAAGCAACATTCCAATCAACGGTTTTATATGAACTAAGATATCTTGTAATTCAATTTTTACAAATTTTACTTTTCTTTTTATAAAATAAAAACTTATTAAATAATTTATAAGATTTGTAATTGATAAAATAAAAGCATAATTAACAATATCATCAGCTTTTCGTACAAATGCAAAAATCGAAACAAGCATTAGTACACGGATAAATAATGTCTTAAAAAGTATAAAACCGTAATTTTCAAAAGCCTCATTCATCCACTCTATAGTTACAAATTGTGTAAAAATCTGAATACTAAGTGCGATATATAACATATACATATTGGAATTTACATTTAAAAGCATATATCCAATATACAACATCCCAATACTCAAAGAACTAATTACATTTATAGAAAAAAGAACAGTAAAATTTTTACTTATTTCTTTCATATTATTTTTAACTCTACTTATCGAACGAATTCCATAACTATAAATTCCAAATGCAGCAAATGGAATAAACAAATTTAATATAGAATTTGCAGCGTTAAATTCCCCATAAGCCTCCTTACTCAAAATTCTAGCAAGGTATGGTCCCGTAATCAGAGGAAACAGAATATTAAAAACTCTAACTAAAATACTCGTTAAAGCATTAACCTTTATATTTTTTGCCATATCTAAAATTATTTCTCCCTTATTTTATTCTGTAAGCATCTAATAGATGTGATTTATATTCAATTTCCGCATCTGAAGGCTTTTGCATATAATCTCCATAAAATTGAGTTAAAATCTTATCATAATTTTTAGGAGCTGGTACCATCATATCTTCAAAAGGTAATTCTATCAGCTCTTCATAAGTTCCTGTTTCAAAAACTTCCTTCATTCCTGTTTTATCAACTCCTACAGCTGCCTCATAAATACCATTATCATCAGAATATCTTTCAACAAGTTTATCAATTTTCTTTGTGAAATATCTTGGATTTACAAATGCCAACAAATACCAAAAGACAACTCTACAAAAATCTTTTATTCTGCTATCTTTATGAATTATATATTTTTTCTTTATGAAACAAATATGTTTTAAAGTTACCATCAAATGAGCTTTTTTCACAAAATTTAAGTCATTAAATTTATCAATAGGAAATATATCAACAAAAACATTACTATCTCTTCTATTTCTCTTTACACTATCTTCCAAAAGAGTATGTTTATCTATTACTACAAAAAAGTTTTGAAAATACCAATCACTATTATCCTTGGATAGAATTGTATATCTTTCATTATTTTCTTCAATAACAGCTCTTTGAAATCTCTCATAATCTTCTCTAAACATTGCAACATCAATGTCATCATCCCAAGGAATAAAGCCTTTATGTCTAACTGCTCCAAGTAAAGTTCCATAACTTACAAAATATTTTATATTATATTTTTTACAAACATAATCAATAAACTTTAAAATATTTAATTCATATTTTTTTAGCTCATCAACTGTGAGTCTTTCTTTCATCTTAATTCTCCTAATCTATATAATAAGCCTTAATTTCATGAGGATATACTCTCTTTTCAGCAGGTGGAAATTCCATATAATCCCCATAGTATTTTCTCAAAATCTCATCATATTTCTTCGGTGCAAAAAAATGACAATCTTCAAAGTCAATCTCTATCAGTTCGTCAAACGGATTATAGTCAAACACATCATCATATTTCCACTTTGAACAACCTACAACTCCTAAATACTTTCCATTTTCTTTGAAATAACTTTCAACAGCTTTTTTGATTTTTTTCGCAAAAAATCTTGGAGATGCAGGTTTTAATATTGTCCAGAAAAACAATCTTATAAAATCTTTCAGTTTGCTGTCTCCATACTGAATATTTTCTTTTTTTGAAAAAGATAGAAGTTTAAAACTTTCCAATTTATATGTTTTTTCAACTAAACTTAAATCATCAAAAAAGTCCATTGGAAAAATGTCAATAAAAATTCCTGAATTATAAGTTTTATAATTTCTTTCGTCTTCAATTTTAGTCTTTGAATTTACAATTTTAATAAAATTATTATAGTATTTGTCATCAGTTTCTAAAGACAAAATCTTATAAATTCCATCATCTTTTGAAAATAAATCTATAAACTTTTCATAGTCTTTTCTAAACATACAAATATCTATATCATCATCCCAAGGAATAAATCCCTTATGTCTTACTGCTCCAATTAATGTACCATAATTTATAAAATATTTTATATCATTTTTAACACAAAAATTATGAACATATTTTAAAATTTCAAGTTCTACGGATTTTATTTCATCCATAGAAAGATATTTTTTTTCCATTAAGCATTTACCCCTTTTTTCTTTAAATCTTTTAAAAGTAAAAATCTATATAATTTAATATTTAATTTTAGCATTAACACGGCAATTCTTCTACCTTTTCTGAAATTTTTATTTTTGTAAATTCTCCAAAAATTTTTCTTTAAAAATCCTAAAACTTCATTATATTCTGAAATATCTTTATATTTTTTACTCAATAACATTTTATCAAAAACCATAAAATGAGCGTAGGAAAGCCTGAAAAAAGCATATTCTGAAAGAGAAGGAATTTCTCTATTTATATAGTCATAAAAATTGGAATAAATCTCTATACAATTCATATTTTTTACAGTATATGGCTTTGTTGTAATGCTATTTTCTCTATGAAAATAATAATAATAAGGCTTTGTAGTTACAACATAATTTTTAGCATATTTTACAAGCTCAAACTGATAAAAAGCATCCTCATAAATTTTTCCAACTGGAAATAAAATCTTACTTGCGATTTCATAGGATATGAGTTTATTACAGATAGTTCCGGGAATTTTTTCTCCGATAAAATACTCTTTTAAAAATCTTTCTTTTCCACAACAAAAATAAATTTCTTCCTTACATTGTGGAGATTGATTGTCTGAATAGACATTATAAACTCCACAAACAGATACATCAGCATCTTCTTTTTTTATATTTTTATAAAGTTCTTCAACCATTCCCTCTGCAATGTAATCGTCAGAATCTATAAATAATACATATTTTCCAGTTGCAAACCTCATTCCATGATTTCTTGCACTTGATAATCCGCCATTTTCTTTAGTATAAAGTTTTGCTCTGTTTTCACTTTGAACAAATTCTCTACATATATTTTCACTATTGTCTGTCGCTCCATCATTTACTATTATAATCTCTATATTCTTATATGTTTGATTTGCAATTGACTCCAAACATTTTTTTACATATTTTTCTACATTATATACAGGTACAATAATACTTATCTTGTCCATAATTCTCCTTTATATTAAGACCAAAAACTCTAATGTCAATACAAATTATACTATAAATCCTTAAAATTTACAATTTTTCACAAAAAACAAAGGAGATGTAAAATCTCCTTAAAAATTTACTTCTCTTTTAATTTTGCAAACAAAATTCTTCTCGCAGTATTATCATCCGGTGTCTTACAAGTTACAAGCATTAGAAGTTTTGTATTTTCATCAATCTTATCAACTTCAGCTTTTGGAATATGTTTAGCCAATTCTTTTTTCATCGCCTTTACATCTTCATTTCTCTTTGAACTTAGTTCATAAAGTGAAGTGTCAGGATCCACCAAGTCAATTCCCAGTACTTCATATTCTAACTTTCCTTTTTCTGTATAAACATAAAATGTCTTATGACTTTCTAAAAATGATTGATCTTCAAATTTTCTTAAGTCATAAAATTTAGTTTTATCCCAAATATTATGTCCAAATATATAAGTAATTCTTTCAGAAAAATCAGCCTTATTATACATATCTAAAAATAAAGTTCCTGTTACAGGATAAGTGTTTTTCTTAAAATCTCTCCATAAATAGTAATCATTGTCTTTGCCTTGAACTAAAGGCTCATCTATATTTGTTCCCGGAATTTCAAGCCAACCTATCGAATCGGAATTTAATTTTTTTAATTCTTCCAAGTTTACAACTTTTTCGGTATTTTTTTCTTTTTCGCCTGAATTTGCCGACGGCGCCTTAAAAACAGTTTCCTTTAAACTGTTTAAATCTTTCCCTGCCTTATATGAACCATAATAATCTTTTATTATATGTCCTGCAGAATAAGCAAAGACTCCCAAACATATTACAAATAATATATTCCAAAACCATTTTTTTGCTTTATTCTGTTTTTTTCTACCCTTTTTTATATTTATATCTTCATTTTTCATATTTTAAATCCTTTCATAATTATAGAAAGTCAATTTTGGATTTTCATTTTTACCTTCATTTTTTTCAGTAATCTTCCACATACTTTCATCAATATCAGGAAAATGACTATCCGCATCTATTATTTCTTTTTCTTCATATTTTGTAATATACATTCTTGAGCAAAAACCAATTAATTGCTTATAAATACTCATTCCTCCACAAACAAAAAACTTTTCACTTGGATTTTCTTTTATGAAATTAATCAAATCTTCTATATTTTTAAATGTCATTACTCCGTCAAAAGAAAAATCACTATTTGTCAAAACAATATTTTTTCTTTTTGGGAGAGGTTTAATTTTAAAACCTTCAAAAGTTTTTCTCCCACAAATTATAGAATTTCCACAAGTTTTTTCTTTAAAAAAATTCATATCTTCTTTTAGAAAATACAATAAATTATTATCCTTACCTATTGCATTACTTTTTTCAGTAATTGCAACTATTAAATATAAATTATCTAATACCATATTTTTATCCTTTTTGTTTTTTTCTTAAATAACAACTTATTTAGAAACTTATTCATTGTTGTTATTATATCATAATCTCTTTTTGATAATTAAAATAATGTAATTATGATGAAATAATTACAGCTTTATCATAAGGCATAAATCTATAATTATTATATCATAAATTGCTTTTTATATCTAATTTTTTTGTTTTGATATTTATACCCAATTTACAAAAAAATTGGAGATATTATCCCCAATTAGTTTTGAAAATGAATTAATTTTCCTTTCGGTTCTACTTCTTTTATCTCAATTAGTTTGAGTTTGACAACTTTTCCGGATTTATATTTATCTACTATTACTTCACCAATCATTTCATACCATTTATCCTTTTCAGGATATTTTCCATCAGTAATATATTCAAATCCGATTACGCTGTCATTATAACAACAACCCGGTCCCTCTCTTAAAATAGCATAGATAACCTCTCCTGTATCTTTATCTTCAAATCTTACATTTTGCCCTGAAATTCTAACTTTTTTACCTATATATTCATCTTTATTTACATAAATATCATTTACAAGAGCCAAAAATATTCCATCGGAAATATTTATTATTCCGTCCTTTGAATCTGCATCTCTTTTTTCATTAAGTTGGTCTTTTGTAAGTTCATCTTTTTTTTCAGGTTGTTTGTATTCATTATTAGAATTATCTTGATTTTTATGTCTTTCTATTTTATAATCGTCAGGATTTTGATTTTTATCAGTTTCAGTAGATTTTTTATCTTTATCGGTTCCGGCATTTTCCGGGTCATCCTTTAAAGCACTTTTTAAATCATTTTTATTCTCTTTGTTTGTAACAAATTTATTACTGTCAGATTTTGAACAAGAACATAATAATAGACAAGATAATACTAAACTCAATATTTTTTTATTCACTTATAAACCTCCTTACTATGCAGGATAAAATAAATAAAACTAAATTAACTAATACCACACTCGCACCTGTCGGTGTAGAATAGATATATGATAGAGTTATTCCTATAAATAATGCCATTACTGAAATTATAACTGATGAAATAACTACAATTTTATAGCTTTTAAAAATTCTCATAGAAGTCATTGCAGGAAATATAATTAAACATGAAATTAACATACTTCCCATAAATTTCATTCCAATAACTATGGTAACAGAAATTAGAATTGTAACTAAAGTATTGTATAGATTTACATTTAATCCACTAGCCTTTGCAAAATCTTCATCAATAGTAATAGTATATATTTTATTATACAATAAAATATATGAAATTAAAACCACAATTCCCAATACAAAACTGATGTACATATCACTTCTTTTCATTATCAATATACTTCCGAATAAGTAATTACATACATCAACATTTAGTCCTTTGGTTACAGCAGTAAAAGTTACCCCAATAGAAACGGAAACACAGCTTAAAAGAGCAATCGCAGTATCACTACTTATATTATATTTTTCTCCATATTTTAAAAGGATAATTCCCGCTACAATTACTATCGGCATAGAAAATTCCATTGGAGAAATATCAAAAGAAAGAGCGATTGATAGAGCGGCAAAGGAAACATTTGAAAGTCCTACTCCTATCATTGCATATCTCTTTAAAACTAAAGTTATTCCAAGTAGAGCAGAGCTTATTGAAATTAAAAGTCCAACGATTATTGCCTTTACCATAAAGGGATAACTTAACATTTCTGAAATTATACTAATCAAATTTAATTTCCCCCTTTTCAAATTTTTCCAAAACATTTTCGATGACTTTATTTTCTTTTCCTAAAACCAAAGCTCTGTTTGAATATTTAAAAGCCTCTTCATCATGACTTATCATAACAATAGTAAGTCCTTCTTTATTTAGTTTTTCCAAAATATCATATAACATTTTTCTAACATTGATATCCAAAGAATTTGTAGGCTCGTCCAAAAATATAATTTTTTCAGATATACAAAGACATCTACAAAGTAAAACTCTCTGTCTTTGTCCTATGGAAAGAGAGCTTATACTCTTATCTTTAATATCCCAAATATTTAATTTTTTTAAATTCTCCTTAACTATTTCCCTATCTTTTGAAGTATAGAAAAATTTTGAATAAACGGCTCTTGAAGATAAAACAAATTCCCATATTGTTGATGGGAATTCTTTTTTTAATAAAATTTCTTGAGACATATATCCACAAATTTTAAAATTTTTCTTTATTTCTCCTGAAGAAATATTTTTTAAGCCTAAAATTCCTTTCATTAGAGTAGATTTTCCTACTCCATTTTTTCCTAAGATGAGGAAGAAATCTCCCTCATCAACGGAAAAACTTAAATTATCAATTATTTTATTATTTTTGTAAAAAATTTCTAAATTTTCACAAACTAAAATTTTTTCTCTCATTAATTAAGTCCTTCTCTTAATGCTTCAACATTCTTTTTCATAAGATCTATATAAGTTATACCCTTATCAAACTCATCCTTAGTTACAGTATGAATTGAATGTAAAAGTTTAACCTTTGCTCCGGAATCTTTTGCAACAGTTTCAGCCATTTCACCTTTACCCATTTCGATACGATATACTACCGGAATTTTATTTTCTTTTATATAATCAACCATTTGTTTTATTTGTCCTGCACTTGCTGTTGCCTCAACACTACAAGCTGAAAATAGCGCTCTATATTCTAAGCCTAAGTCAGCAAATAAATATCTAAAAGGAAATCTATCTGCAATAACAACTTTTTTAGTCTTTGCTTTATCTACAACATCGTGTAATTCTTTATCAACATCTTCAAGTTGCTTGATATAATTTTTAGCATTTTCTTTATAAAACTCAGCATTAGCAGGATCTTTTTCAACCAATGCATCAGTTATACTTTTCGCCATTAAAATCGCATTTTTAGGTGATGTCCAATAATGTGGATCCAATTCTTTTTCATGATGCTTATCATGTTCTTCTTTTTCTTCTTTTTCGTTATGCTTATGATTATGATTCTTTTCATCTTTATGACTATGTTTTTCTTCATCTTTATGATTGTGTTTCTCTTCTTTTTCGTGTTCATGGTCGTGGTCATGCTCTTTTTCATCATGATTATGTTCATGTTTCATTCCATCAACTGTTTCTTCTTCAAGCTGTTTAATACCGTCAACCAACTTAACGACTTTTTTATTTTTCATATCTATACTTTTAGTCAAAGTTTCAACCCATTTATCATGATCTGTTCCACCATAGATAAACATATCAGCATTTTCAACTGTTTTTATATCTTGTGGAGTCGGATTAAATGAATGAACATCAACTCCCGGTTTTACCATCAATTCCAAATCAATTTTATCCTTTGCAATTGCTCTTGTTATATCATATTCAGGAAAAATTGTAGTTACAACCTTTAATTTACTCTTTGTATTCTCTCCATTATCTTTTTTTTCGGTTTTCGCAGTACAACCTGTAATCAACACAGTTCCTGCCAAAATTAAACCAAAAACTTTTTTTGAAATATTTTTCATATAGTACCCCCATTTGAGAAATTTTTAAAATTAAAATTTCATTAGAATAATTCTAATTATTAATATTGTATCACAAAAATAAAAAATAATCCATAAATAAGAATAGTTTTTATTTCCATTTGATGTAAATGTGATATAATATAAATAAATAGAAAAAAATTATTAAAAGTGTTATAATAGAAATTGTTATAATAAATAAATTTAAGGGGGATTTATGAAAACTTTATTTGAAAAGCAACATATGAAATTTACTCGGAAAGACGGAAGTGTTTTAACTGTAAGAAAAGATGGAGTATCTTATGAAGATGCAAAAAAAGAAAAGAAGAGTTTTGATATTTCATTTGATAAAATTTCCTATATAATAGCACTTAGCTATTGTAATTCTAATTCAAATTATAATTTATTATTTGAAAAGAAAGATAAGTCAGCTCCGATTGATTTTACATCAGACACTACAATTATAAATGATTGTCATAATATTTTAGAAACTAAGTCTATACTTCTAGCTCATGCTGCATACAAACTTACAAAAGATTTTCCAAATAATCTTGATACTTTGGATATAGATTTAGCTCGTAGTTTGAGAGAAAAAGCTATTCGTATTTCTAATGGTGTTATCTCCGGAGCAAAGCATAGCATAAATATTAATGAAATTCGTAGAGTACAATGTGCATCAAATGGTACAATTTCAAACCTTTTAATATACAAAAAGGAGAAAAAAACATTCTGGAATATTCCTGATATGAGAATTCCTTGTAACGAAATTACTTTACCTCTAATTGAGGCAATTGTTACAAGAAATACCGGAAATGGAATTGATTTTTCTTGGGGAAACGGTTTTGATCAAAAAAATAGTCTATATATTATTATTCGTTATATGGATTCCAACTTTTTTGTAAATAGTGAAGGTAATTTTGATACAGAATGGCAAAAACAAATACATGATAGAATTTTTATTCTTGATCATGACCTTGAATATTTATTAAATAAATAGAATTTCTATGGAGGTTTTTTATGAACAGAAATTTTAATGAATTCAATATTTCTATTCTTTCAGATTTTTATGAATACACTATGGCTCAAGGATATTTTAATGAAAATATGGATGATAAAATTACATATTTTGATATTTTTTATAGAAATAATCCTGACAACGCAAGTTATGCGATTTTTTCGGGTTTAGAACATTTAACTGAAATTCTTAATTCAATGAAATTCAATAAGGAAGATATAGAATATTTTAAATCTTTGAATACTTTTGATGATAAGTTTTTAAATTTTTTAGAAAACTTTAAGTTTGAATGCGATATTTGGTCAGTTCCTGAAGGAAGTGTAATCTTCCCTAATGAACCTATAATGACTGTAAGAGGACCTGCTGTTCAAGCACAATTAATAGAAACAATAGCTCTATTGATAATAAATCACGAAAGTTTAATCGCAACAAAGTCAAATAGAATTAAAAGAGCAGCAAAAGGTAGAGCTGTTATGGAATTCGGTGCAAGACGTGCACAAGGAATTGATGCTTCCGTATATGGAGCAAAGGCTTCATATATTGCAGGTATTGATGGTACTTCAAATGTTTTAACAGGAAAATTATTTAATATTCCGGTTCTTGGAACAATGGCTCACTCTTGGGTACAAATGTTTGATACTGAATTGGATGCTTTTAAAGCCTTTGCAAAATCTTTCCCAAATAATTGTGTATTACTTGTCGATACCTATAATACCTTACAATCAGGTGTGCCAAATGCAATAAAGACTTTTGATGAAGTTCTTAAACCCATGGGAATAAGACCAAAAGGAATCAGACTTGACAGTGGAGATTTGGCATATCTTTCTAAACAAGCTAGAAAAATGTTGGATGATGCAGGATATGAAGATGCACAAATAGTAGTTTCAAACTCACTTGATGAATATACTATTAGAGATTTATTACATCAAGGAGCGGAAATTAATTCCTTTGGAATCGGAGAAAGACTTATAACTTCAAAAACTCATCCAGTCTTTGGTGGAGTTTATAAATTAGTAGCAATAGAAGAAGACGGAAAGATTATTCCAAAGATAAAAGTCTCAGAAAATGTTGATAAAATTACAACACCCGGAGTTAAAAATCTATATAGAATATATGATAGAAAAACAAATAAAGCAGAAGCTGATTTGATTACATTATTTGATGAAAAAATTGATGAAAGTAAACCTATTTCAATTTTCCACCCTATTTACACTTGGAAGACAACTACTTACGATGATTATATCCTAAGACCTATGTTAAAACAAATTTTCAAAAACGGAGAATTAATTTACAAACTTCCGGATATTGAAGAAATAAGAAAATATTGTGCGAGTGAAGTTGAAAGTCTTTGGGATGAATTTAAAAGATTTGATAATCCTCATATTTATAAGGTTGATCTTTCCAAAGATTTATGGGAACTAAAGAATAATTTACTAAAAGAAACAGTTAAAATATCTAAAAAGTCAAAAAAACAGAGCGATTAAATCACTCTGTTTTTTTATATAAAATTTAATTCTAATCCTATCGTGAATTATCATGAAATTTTTATTTATAATCTCTTTAATAATCTCCTAAATAATTTTCTGTCTATCAAATAAGATATTATTGCTGTCAACAAAATTATAATCACATCCGCTAAAACAATATATGGTACATCGTAGTTCCATTTAAACATCTTAATAGTTGTAAAAATGATTAATCCGTATAAGCCATAATTAATTAAAATAGAAACAAATACATTCATTCCGCCTGCACCACCATTTAATGCTTCTTTTGGTGTTTTCCAATCAAAATATGGATTAATCAGTCCTAAAATCATATTTAAACTTCCACTTGTAAATAAAGTTAAAAACATTCCAAATATAACGGCAACATATACAAGAGGATTGAAAATATATAAAATCATTGACAATGCTATAATTATTAAAGCAGAAATAAAATGTAATACTTGGCAAGCAAAAATTCTTGAGATTATATGTGTATTAATTCCTATCGGTGCAGTAGCTATTACCCAAAAAGATTTTCCTTCTCTGGAAACAGAACTTGTTGTAAGTGAAGAAAGTCCACAAAAAAGTCCTAAACCTGCTCCTACTCCAAATCCGGCAATAAGTAAATAACCTATTGATGTAGTAGATACTAAATAATTAATAGCAAATGTTAATTGTGATTTGAACTTTAGTCCATAATATACAGCAATACCGCCTCCAATTAGAACCATTAAGTCTATCATAATTACCTGCATAAAATATGTCGGCGTTGTTATAATTTCGTTAAATTCTTTTTTGAATAAAACAACTAATTTATATTGTCTTGAATGAGCAACACCTTGTTTTTTTCTCTTTTCAATAACTGCTTTACTTTCTTTTGAAACTACATTTACACTTCTTAAAATTTCAAGATAATTTCTATCTGCAAAATATTTCAATAAGAATGAAAGGACTATACAAATAATTAAGCCTATTCCTAAATTTGTAATAGATATAATGATACTATCAGAAATCAATATTTTCTTCATCCAAACTACAAAGAAAAATATTGATGAAAGCTTTTTGTCAAAATCTACAACAATTTTTCCTAAGTTGATTCCTAAAGCAGGATTTGAAGCAGCTTGAGTAAATATCATATATACTACAAATAATCCTATTGTAAATAATCCGTAAATCAATTTTAGAAATCTGTTGAATATCTTACTTGTTCTAAGCAATTTACCAAAAATTAATATTATAACTCCTGTTAATAAGATTGCCTCCAAATTAAGTAATATTAGACCTAAAAAAGTAAAAATATAAAAATCTATTCCCTTTCCAAGTGTATATCCTGTTACTCCAAATGCAATAACAAAAATCAAAAAGAAAGATATGAAAAATGTTATTGCTAGAGAGTATATTCTAGATAAAAATATATCACTACCGGATATTGGTAAAGATAATAATATTTCTGTTTCATTGTTTTTTTCTATAAAAACAAACGCCGTTGCTAAAGATAAAAATAATGTTACTATAAATATACCTACAGAAAAAGTAGTTAAGGTCGCTTTTCCAAATTCAGTTTGAAAATTGTTAGCAAGGAATTTTCCAAGTTTAGGAGCTCCCCATATAAACATTATAGCAAAGAAAATAATCCCCATTGCACCTTGAAAACTTGCTGCCCTTTTTCCTTTGGTTTTTATATTTTGTCTTATAGATAAAATTGCAAAAAAATCAATTGAAACAAAATATTTTATTAAAGTCCATAATTTAGATTTTTTCATTGTCTGTCAACTCCAAGAATATTTTTTCTAAATCTTCATTTGAATGTTCTTCTGTTTTCAATTCAGATAATTTACCACAAAATGCAATTTTTCCTTTATTTATTATAACTAATTTATCACAAATTTTTTCTGCAACTTCCATAACATGTGTTGAAAAAATTACAGTATTTCCGCTATCTGCAAATTCTCTTAAAATATTTTTTAAATTAAAGGATGTCTTTACATCCAATCCAACCATTGGTTCATCAAGAATTAAAACCTTAGGAGAAGTAATCAACGCTCCAATCAAAACTAATTTTTGACGCATACCGTGAGAATAGCTGTCTATAGTACTGTAAATTGCAT
The DNA here is from genome assembly GCF_047608425.1 of Parvimonas oralis. Classification (NCBI taxonomy): domain Bacteria; kingdom Bacillati; phylum Bacillota; class Tissierellia; order Tissierellales; family Peptoniphilaceae; genus Parvimonas; species Parvimonas oralis. Next base: position 7,104 of record NZ_JBLKRS010000001.1, on the reverse strand, counting down.
CTCCTAAAGCTAATTTCTGATTATACTCTTCAATTTTTTCTTTTCTAATTTTTTCATCTATCCCATAAATATCAGCAATAAAGTTCAAATATTTTATTCCTGTCATCTTAGTATAAATATCCGGATTATCAGGAACATAACTAATCATTTCCTTAACCTTTATAGAATTTTCTAGAGTATCAACTCCATTAACTGTGATTTTCCCTTCAGTTTGTTCCAAAATTCCAACCATCATCTTTAGACTTGTACTCTTACCGGCTCCGTTAGGTCCTAGAAATCCAAAAATTTCTCCCTCTTCAATAGTAAAGCTGACATTATCTACGGCTTTTACACCTTTAGAAAAAACTTTTGATACATTTTTAAACTCAATCATTCTATAATACCTCCTTATCAAATATTAAAAAGTTTTAATTGTAATAATTGAAAACTTTTCCAAATTAATTTTATCACATTTTTAGACAAAAAATCAACATTAATTATTTAACCAATTTATCTTATTTACTTTATCTTTTTTTATTCTAAATACTCCTGTATATGGTTGTTCAAAATAATAATATTTATCTTCACTATAATCATTGAATTTATAAATATACATTATTGATGGGCTATTTTTAGCTTCTTTATGATAAAAACTTACTTTAAAATATTTATCAATATTTGTAGGTTCGTCTGAAATAGATTCTTTTTTAGTCTTTGTAGCTGACGATACAGTATCTATAAAATTCTTTATATCATCATCTTTTTCAATCTTTATTACTTCTTTTTCATTTTTTGTTTTTTTGTCAACTTCAATTACTTTAATATACTCTAAATCTTTAGATTTTGGAAGTGAAATTTTTTGATTTCCACAAGAAGATAACAATAATAAAAATATCATAAAAATTGAATATTTTTTAAAATTTTTCATAATTTACTTTCTCCTTGAATTTCCTGTTTTATAATCTATTTCTATATTTGGCTGAACATTAAAACAATATACATTAAATTTAATTGCTTTCCCGTTATCTTCAATAGAAATCGCTTCAATTTGAACTCCTCTTGCGACAAGTTCGTTACCTACAAAAATCGGTGTTACTCTGTATCTAACGTGGTTATTAGTTTCCTTTACATAATCTGCAACCATATTTTCAAAAGGTAACATCCCTTTAGTATTCAAATATCTTGTCCCGGTTATTAAATTTCTCTTATTTGCATTTTCTCCTGCAAGCTGAAAACCAATCAGATGGCAACGATTATATAAGTTTCCACCATCGATTCCATTATATTTTATAGATTTCCATCCTGAAGGCTTTACAGAAGAAATACTTTCTCTCTTTGAAGTTGGCATTAAATCCTTACCTATTATTGAATCTGCAACTCCACATCTCTTTAGATAGTCAAGCTCAGAATATTTTTCAAAAGATTTTGGAACTAATTCACTTTTTTCAAAATTTGGCTCATTATTATTTATTACTACATAAGGCTTTCCTTTATATTCCGGTAAATTATTTATATCAAGACCAATTATATTACTATTCTTATTCTTATTTTCAATATATCTATAAGTAAAAAATGAAATAAACAATGTTAGCACAATAAGTAACAAAGATCCAAAAATACGAATATTTTTCTTATCAATTCTTAACTTATTATTCATCTTTGTTCTCCTTTACGAATATTTTTCTCGTAATTTTATCATGGCTCTTTCCTTTAAACTCAAAGACTTCTTTTTCTTTCCAACAGTCTTTTAAAAATTCCTCAAAAACTTCATCAAAAGGATAATTTCTATTCCAAAAATAGACTATAATTTCATCTACTAATGATAAAAATTTTTCTAAAAAATCCCCTTCATATAAAAAAACAGAATTTTCTATAATTTTTGTTTTTTCATCAATAATTTCAAAATTAAATTCAAAATCCTTATATAAATCATAGCTATATTCACTTACAAAAAGTTTTGAATTTCCAATTAATTCAAAAAGATTTTTTCTCTGTAACTCATCTTGACTTTGTCTTTTATGAAAAAACCTTATTCCATTATTTTCATCTAAACAAACTACTAATTTCATTTATTTTTTCTTTTCACTCCTCAAATTTTTAAAAAATTCTTGTAAAATATCTAAACATTCATTCTCTAAAACTCCAGTTTCTATAATTGACTTATGATTAAGTTCTTGTCTATCTAAAACATTCTCTATTGAACCACAAAAACCTCTTTTTATATCCATAGCTCCAATCACAACTCTTTTTATCCTACTATTTATAATTGCTCCCGCACACATACAACATGGCTCAAGTGTTATAAAAATCTCTGTACCCTCAAGTCTAAAATCACCAAGTTTTTTTCCTGCTTTTTTAATCGCTATAATTTCTGCATGATAGATTCCGCTTTTTCTGTTCAAAACCTGATTATGTCCTCTAGCGATTATCCTATCATCTTTAACAATTACACAACCGATTGGCACTTCTCCCTTATCATACGCCTTTTTCGCCTCTTTTAAAGCGAATTTCATAAAATATTCATCTCTATTCATAAAAATTATCCAAATCAAAAATTACAAAATTTTTCAATTTATCCAAATTTTTAACTATTGGATTCCCACCTTTCTTAAGTACTGCAAAAATTCTATTTTTTTCGAAAAGAGAAAGTAATTTATTGCAATATTCATCCAAATGTAACTCCTTATTCCCTATCTCATCAAAAACTAGAATATCAGTATCTTTAAAATCTTCCATAAATTCATAACTTTTTTTTAAGAAAAATTCATCATAAAATTTCATTTCTTTTTCCCTTTCCCCAATGATAAATCTTTCTTCCGTTCCATATCTAAAAAGTTCTATTCTAAATTTATCAGTAATAACAAGCTCTGTCATAATACCGTCAATCTTTGAATTTTGGTAATATTTTTTAATAAAAGCTCTTAAAAGGGTACTTTTTCCCACCTTGATATTCCCGGTTATCAAAATATGATTTTTCCCAGTATCTACTTTTCTTAAACTTTCAACTAGAAAATCTAAATCCCTAAAATTTATCATATAAAATCTCCATTAAATAAAGACCATTTGGACTTAAAGTTATTCCCGCCCTAGTTCTGTCTTCACTATCTAAAATTTTTTCAAGCTCATCTTCTTCAATCAATCCTCTGCCAATATCGACCAGAGTTCCGACCATTATTCGAACTTGATTTCTGATAAAACTTTGTCCCTTAATCAAAAAAATCAAATCATTATTTTCTTTATATATTTCAAAGGACTTAATCTCTCTAACAGGATTAGTATTACCTGTTCTAGGTCCCATAAATGCCTTGAAGCTCTTTTTTCCAATGAAATGCTCTTTCGCCCTTTGCATCTTTTCAATATCTAAAGGATACGGAAAATTAGCCTTATAATTATAGTAAATAGGATCCATAACCTCGTCTAAATTTAAAATATATTTATATGTTTTCATTGTAGCATCAAATCTTGAATGAAAATCCTCAGAAACTTCTTTAGAATCCAAAACTCTAACCCCAATAGGTAAAAAATGATTTAAAGCTGTTTTAAAATTCAAAACTCCTACATTACTTTCAGTATGAAAATTTATTATATGTCTTAAAGAATGAACTCCTCTATCCGTTCTTCCTGCTGATATAATATTAATATTTTCTCCGGTAATTTTCTTTAGGGCATTCTCTATCTCTCCCTGAACAGTTACAACATTTTCTTGCTTTTGAAAACCAAAAAACAAACTCCCGTCATAACTAATTGTGAGCATAATATTTCTCATAAATATCTCCATTTTTATAATATTCTAGACTATTATTTTATCATAATGTTGTTAATAAATACAACTTTAAAAATATATTATATAAATTTTAAAAAATAAAAAAGAACTTTTACTAAAAAGCAAAAGTCCGTTTTACATTAATGGCGCAAATAATTTTAATAATGATTGCAAAATTCTCGTAATTAATTTTCTTGATTTTATCCATTCAGGTGTTATTTCTATAGATTCTTTTAAAGTATTTTCAAAATCTGCCTTTACATCATTTACTATTAGAGTTCCAAATGTCCAAACAGCACATTCAAAGTGAAGATAAAGACTCCTATAATCCAAATTTATACTTCCAATAACAACAAATCCATCGTCACAAAGAAAATTCTTTGCATGGATAAATCCCTTTTCAAATTCATATATCTTTACTCCATTATCAACAAGATTTTTATAAAAAGATCTTGTAAGTAAATGAACATATTTCTTATCTGGAATATGTGGTGTTATAATTCTAACATCTACCCCTGTTTTTGCAGCACTAATTAATGCTTTTTCCATTTCCCAAGTTATAATTAGATAAGGTGTTGTTATATAGATATATCTATTTGCACGTCTAATCATATTCAAATACATATTTTCACTAGTGGATTCCATAACTGGCGTTTCAGAAAAAGGAATTACAACCCCTAGTTCCTCTTTAATTGTAGAATTCTTCTGAATATCATTTCTATCGTATAAAATTGAAATATCAGTGTTTTCACCTGTTGAATAATCCCAAAGAGAAATAAACATATTTATAAATTGCCAAACCGCATGACCTTCAAGTCTTAAAACAGAATCTTTCCAATAACCATATTTTTCAATAACATTTATATATTCATCTGCAATATTTATTCCTCCTGTATAAGCTATTTTCCCATCTATAATTGTCATTTTTCTATGTGTCCTATTATTATGTTTTGGCAAAATAATACCTTTTACTTTATTAAATTCTACAACTTGTATTCCTGAATTTCTAATCTCCGCTAACTTTTTGTTAGATAAAGTCAAAATACTTCCGACATCATCAACAATAATTCTAACTTCAACACCTGTATTAACTTTTTCTTTCAAAATTTTTAAAACAGTATTTAAGAAAAAACCTTCTGAAATAATAAAATATTCCATAAAAATAAATTTTTCTGCAGATTTTAAGTCATTTAAATAATCTTCAAAACTATCTTCCCCTGAACCATAATATTTAGTTTCAGTATTAAAGAATATTGGACTGCCAGTTGCACTGTTGATATATTTAGCCTGTCTATAGACATTCATATCGGAATCATTTAAGTTTTCTACATCATAGTCTTTTGACAAATCCATAGAATCTTTAAATTTGATAGAAAAACCATAAAGTCTCTTTTTTACAGATTTTAAAAGCCTTTTTTCTCCAAAAGTCAGATAAATTATTCCACCTAAAAATGGAATAACTACTACAATTAATATCCATGCTATTTTAAAAGCTGGATTAATATTATCATTTATAATTATAAATGTAAAAATCATTCCAACAATTAAGTTTAAACTGTATAAATAAATAAAATATCTATTAAAATATATCAAAAATACTGTTAAAAATAATAGTTGAATTAAGACCATACAAAATATGAAAAAAATCCTACTAAAAATAAAATTAAAAAAATTTTTCATTCTTTCTCCTAAATAAATATTTATATATTATTCTACTATATTTTTATAAAGAAAAAGTACATTAATAAATGTACTTTTTGGCGTTCTTGGCGGGAATCGAACCCACAACGGTCCCTTAGGAGGGGACTGTTATATCCATTTAACTACAAGAACATAAGAAAAGAAGGCTATGAGCTTTCTTTTAACTTTTTAAATTCTTCTCTTTCCAACTTAGAAAAAATACATCCACAGTAATCTTGTCTATACATCCCAAACATCAAAGAAAGTTCAACACTTCTTTTATATCCATTTCTCTTTTTAAAATCAGATGGAAGATGTTTTACTCCAATTTCTTCGGCAATTTTTTGACCAATTTCATTTAAAATTTGTGAATTTTTATGTGGACTTATTGTTAAAGTTGTCGTAAAATAGTCAAATTTTTCAGATTTTGCTAATAATGCAGCTTCTCTTAATCGTAATTCATAACAATTATGGCAACGAATGGAACCTTCTTTCATTTTTTCCATCCCTTTTACAATTTTATAAAATCTGTCAACATCATACTTACCTACAAGCATATTTATTGGATATTTTCCATTAATTTTTTCAATCAATTTTCTTTGCTCTTCAACCCTGAAAAAATATTCTTCCTTAGGATATATGTTAGGATTATAATAGAAAATTGTAATTCTAAAATAATTAGACAAATACTCAAGACAATAACTGCTACAAGGTCCACAACATGAATGTAGTAAAAGAGTTGGTGCATAATTATTTTTTTCATTTTCTTTTATTATATTGTCTAACAATAATTGATAATTCTCTTTCATATTTGCCTCCTTACCGTTTTATTTTAACACAAATATGCTTTAAAATCAAATCTTGAGCAATTATAGTATATAAAATATTTATTAAGTTTAAGCCAATTTAAACACAAAAAAAGAATAATCTTTCGATTATTCTTATGGTTGCGGGAGCAGGATTTGAACCTACGACCTTCGGGTTATGAGCCCGACGAGCTACCAAACTGCTCCATCCCGCGATATAAAAAAACAACTGGTGCCGAGGACCGGAATCGAACCGGTACGATGAGTTAACATCGCAGGATTTTAAGTCCTGTGCGTCTGCCAGTTCCGCCACCCCGGCACAATTGGCTCCCAGGGTGGGGCTCGAACCCACAACCTACCGGTTAACAGCCGGGTGCTCCACCATTGAGCTACCTAGGAGTTTGGCTGTTTTCTATTCTCCCAATACGAGATGTACTAGTACCTTCGACGTTTAAGAGCTTAACTTCTGTGTTCGAGATGGGAACAGGTGTATCCTCCTAGCCATCACAGCCATACTTATTTATTTACTTTTCTTTGCCGTTAAGCTCTGAGCTTTCACTGTCGAAACTTACCATTTGTTTCACAAATGGAGTTTCTTAGCATCTGACCTACGACGCAATCTCAGATTGCTGTTAGGTCATGAACTTCTGTGTTCGAGATGGGAACAGAGTAGCCTCTTAAGCCTTACAGCCATACTTGTTTACTTTTCTTCTTCTTTTCAATATATTTCTGTTTAATACCCTTCCAACTAAAGAGTATATATTTCTGGTCAAGCTTTCGATTTATTAGTATCAGTTAGCTTTGATGTTGCCACCTTTACACCTCTGACCTATCTACGACATTTTCTGTATCGAATCTCTCTTGCATTTCTGCAAC